>NZ_BCBX01000037.1:31631-319548 GCF_001417795.1 Sphaerimonospora mesophila
CGCGTCGTACCAGCCGCCGAGCCAGCCGACCCGCGGCGACCGGGGTGGTACGGCACCGGGCACGGATGCGACGAGTCCGGACATCAGCAGCGCCGCGTCGTCCACCGTGCGGGCCAGCACGCCGAGGTGGTCGAGCGACGGGGCCAGCGGCAGCACGCCGTCGAGCGGGATCAGGCCGCGGGTCGGCTTGAACCCGACGCAGCCGCTGAGCGCGGCCGGAATGCGGACGCTACCGGCGGTGTCGGAGCCGAACGCGCCCAGGCAGCTCCCGGCGGCGACGGAGGCCGCCGAGCCGCCGGAGGAGCCCCCGGGGATATGCCCGTGGCGATAGGGGTTGTGGGTGGGCCCGAAGAACGCGCTGTCCGTGCGGCCGCCCCACGCGAGCTCGTGCGTGGCGTGCTTGCCGAGGATCACGGCCCCCGCTTCCCGCAACCGGCTCACCGCGCCGGCGTCCCGTACGGGAACGTGGTCGGTGAACCTGGGCGACCCGTAGGTCGTACGGACCCCCGCCGTGTCGATCAGATCCTTGATCCCGATCGGGATGCCGTGGAGCGGGCCGCGCCGTACGTCACCGGCGAGCGCGGCGGCCCGCTCCCTGGCCGCGTCGGCGGTCACCGTGGCGTAGGCGTTCAGCCGCGGCTCGGTGGCCTCGATCCTGGCCAGCATCGGCTCGACCAGCTCCACCGGTGACAGCTCGCCGCTCGCGATGGCGGCAGCGGCGGCCGTGGCCGTCTCGACTGGTGTGGTGCTCACGCGCCTCGCCCCCGTACGAAATAGCCGACGGGGAAGAGGCTCAGCCCGGTCCGGTCCCGCACCAGGCCCCACAGCCCGCCGGGCAGCCAGAGCGCGGTCGCGATGCCGATGGCGCCGAGGAGCACGAGATACCACGACCCGTAGTCGGCGAGCAGCTGCTGCAGCCCGAAGAAGATCAGCGCACCGAGCAGCGGGCCCTCGATGTGGCCGATGCCGCCGATCACCACGATGAAGATCATGTAAGCGGACCACTGCACGCTGAAGATGGCGTCGGGGTTGACGCTGAGCGAGCTCACGGTGATGACCCCGCCGGCCGCGCCGCATCCGGCCGCGGACACGAGATAGACCACGAGCTTGGCCCACCGCACGTCGATCCCGGCCGAACTCGCGGCGGTCTCCTCGTCGCGCACCGCCATGAGCGACAGACCGAGCCGGCCGCGCAGCAGCAGGTAGCACGCGACGATCGTGGCCAGCGCCAGCGCGAGAGCCACCCAGTAGGTCAGCGCGCCGCGCATGGTCTGGTCGAGGCCGGACAGCCCGGCCAGACCCTTGCCGCTGCCGCCGCCGACGGCGTCGATCCGTACGACCAGGAGCCGGTAGACCTCGGCGATCACCCAGGTCCCGACCGCGAAGTAGTCGCCGCGCAGCCGGAACGCGAGCCACGAGGTGGGCACCGCGAAGATCACGCAGGTGACGGCCGCGAGCGGGACCGCCAGGTACGGCTGCACGCCCTGGTCGGCCAGGGCGATCACGCTGTAGGCGCCGATGCCGATGTAGGCCTGCTGGCCCACCGAGACCAGGCCGCCGAAGCCGGCCAGCACGTTCCACATGCTCGCCAGCGCGATCAGCACGAACAGGTTGACCAGCGTGTCGGTGACGTTGCTGAACACCATGAACGGCAGCGCGGCGAGGAGCGCGACGACCGCGAGCATGGCGGCGGCCGACGGCTTCGACGACCGGGCCGCGCGGCTCACGTCCAGCGCGGCGGCCGCACGGGAGGTCAGCATCCCGGAGAGTGTCATGCGGTCCGTCATGCGGTCCGTCCTGCGATCAGGCCCTGCGGCCGGAAGGCCAGCACGGCGAGGAAGACGAGGTGGCCCGCGAGCAGGGTCAGCGCGGGGTCGATCTGCGAGCCCAGCGACTGGGTCACGCCGAGGACGATGCCGCCGATCAGCGTCCCCCACAGCGAGCCCAGCCCGCCGATGACGACCGCCTCGAAGGCGAAGATCAGCCGCGAGGGGCCGGTCGCGGGGTCGAACGACGAGCGCATCGCGAACATCAGGCCGGCGAGCGCCACGGTCGCGAACGCGATGGCGGTCGCGATGCCGTACACGTGCCGGCTGTCGGCGCCGACCAGGTTGGCGGTCTCGCGGTCGTCCGAGGACGCGCGCAGCATCCGGCCGAGGCCGGTGCGGGACAGGAACAGCTGGATGCCGACCAGTACGGCACAGGCCAGCACGAACGTCGCGAGCGACAGATAGCCGATCGAGATCGAGCCGTTGAGCTCGAACGATCCGGTGGCGAACGAGCCCCCGTCGAGGGTGCGGGTGTCCGCCGAGAAGACCTCGAGCAGCACGTTCTGCAGCACGATCGACAGCCCGAAGGTGACCAGCAGGGTGGCCAGCGGCCCGGAGGACAGGCTGCGCTGCAGCAGCACCCGCTGAGTCAGGTAGCCGAGCACGGCGAACAGCGGCACGGTCACCACCAGCACCACCCACAGCGGCAGCCCGGTCCCGCTGACCAGGGCGAGCGCCAGGAACGACGCCACCACGGCGAGGTCGCCGTGCGCCAGGTTGACGATTCTCATGACGCCGAACATCAGCGACAACCCGGTCGCGAACAGCGCGTACAGGCCGCCGAGCAGCAGTCCTTGGATGACGGCGTTGAGCCAGCCCATGTCAGTCGTGTCCCTCTCGGGCGCTCCCGGCGGGGAGTGCCTCTCCGATGCCGAAGTACGCGTGCTCGACCTGCTCGGCGGTCAGGTCCCGCGGCCGCCCTTCGAGTACGGACCGTCCCTCCAGCAGGCAGTGCACGCGGTCGGCCACCCGCATGGCCTGGGAGACGTCCTGCTCGACGATCAACGCGGTGGTGCCGGCGCCGACGATGCCGGGGAGGATCTCGTAGATGCGGCGCACGATCACCGGGGCGAGGCCCAGGGACAGCTCGTCGATGAGCAGCAGATCGGGGTTGGCCAGCAGCGCCCGGCCGATCGCCACCGACTGCTGCTCACCGCCCGACAGCTGCGAGGCGTTCTGCCTGCGCCGTTCCGGCATCCACGGGAACAGCTCGTAGACGCGGGCGACGGTCCAGGGGCCGGGGCGTCCGCGGTAGGCGCCGGTCAGCAGGTTCTCCTCGACCGTGAGGGAACGGAACAGCCGCCGTCCCTCCGGCACGAGGGCGATGCCCTCCGACACCCGCCGGTGCGCGGGTAGCCGGGTGATGTCGCGGTCGTTGAGTTGGATGGATCCCGACGTCGGGGCGTTCAGCCCGGCCAGGGCGCGCAGCAGCGTGGACTTGCCGGCGCCGTTGGCACCGATGATCGCGAGCACCTCGCCCTTGCGCAGCTCCAGGCTGAGGCCGTCCACCGCGCACAGCTGGCCGTGGTGCACGGTGAGGTCGCGGATCGACAGCAGCGTCACGTGCCCTCCTCGTCGGTCAGGCCGGTCTCCGGGCCGCCGCCCAGATAGAGCTCGCGCACCTTCTGGTCGGCGAGCACGCGCATCGGCTCGTCGTCCGCGATCACGTCGCCGCCGGCCAGGCAGACCATCCGGCCGACGGTCTTGACCAGCGCGTGCACGACGTGCTCGATCCAGACGATGCCGAGGCCCTCGGCGTGCAGCCGCTTCACGACCTCGACGAGCTCGAGCACCTCCGGCTCGGTCAGGCCGCCGGCCACCTCGTCAAGGAGCAGCAGCCGGGGGCCGGTGCCGAGCGCCCGGGCCATCTCGAGACGCTTGCGCTGGAGCAGCGCGAGCCGCCCCGCGGGGATGTTGGCCAGGTCGGCCAGGCCCGTACGCTCGAGCGTCTCCATCGCGTGCGTCCAGGCCTGCCTGCCCTTGAGCGCGGCGCCCTGGTGCGCGCAGACCAGCACGTTCTCGAACACGGTCAGGTGCTCGAAGGGCCGGGGCACCTGATAGGTGCGGCCGATCCCGGCGCGGGTGCGGGCGTGCGGCGGGACGTCGGTGACCTTCCGCCCCCCGAACCACACCGCGCCGCCGTCGGGGCGCAGGTCACCGGAGATCATCGCGAACAGGCTGGACTTGCCGGCTCCGTTCGGGCCCACGATGCCGAGTGCCTCACCGGGCCGGACCGTCAGCGTCAGGTCCTTGGCGACCGTCACCCTGCCGAACCTCTTGGTGATCTCGTCGAGGTGCAGCAGGGCATCCTGATGCCGCTCCATCAGCCGTTGGTGGGCCGCAGGTCGCCGCCGATCGGCACGGCCTTGTTCGGCGTGTTGTCCACGATCACGACGTCCCAGGGGAACTTCTCCCCCTTGCGCCACTGGCCGCCGACCGGGTGCTGGATCGCGATGCCCGGCTCGGGGCCGGCCGTGAAGTCCAGGTCGCCGCTCATGCAGCTGATCTTCATGCCGCGCAGCTTGGCCGCGACCTCGTCCCGGTCCTTGGGGTCGCCCGCCTCCTTGAACGCCTGGATCGCGATCTCGAACAGCGAGTAGACCGAGCCCAGGGCCTGGGTCCACTGCTTGCCGGTCTCGGCGGCGAAGTCGTCGGCGAGCTGCTGGGCGCTCTTGCCGTCCAGGATCGACTTGTACGGATGTGCCGGGCTCCACCAGAAGTCGGTGGCGATGTTGTCGGTGAGCGTGCCGAGCGCCTCGGCCTCCGACGGGAACAGCATGACCTTCGCGACCGTGGCCAGCTTGGGCCGGAACCCCTGCTGCTGGGCCTGCTTCCAGAAGGTCTGGAAGTCCGGGGGGATCGGGGTGCAGGTGAACAGCTCGGCGTCCGACTCCTTGAACTTCGCGATCTGCGCGCTGAAGTCGGTCGTGCCGTTCTGGTAGGCGCCGCCGTCGATCGGGGTGTAGCCGGCCTCCTTCATCATCGGGCCGAGGCCCTCGCGGAACGCGTTGGCGTCGGTGTCGTTGGGCCACAGCGCCGCCACGTTCTTGTTGGAGACGTCCATGCGCTCCCACATCGGGAAGAAGCAGTCGGCGAACTCCCGCATGCCGAAGAAGAACAGCGTCGTGTACTTGAAGCCCTCACCCGACTTGCCGTTCCGGCCGTGGAACCACGCCTCCCAGGGGGCGATCGTGGTGACGTTCGGGATGCCGTTGGCCTCGCACTGGTCGGCGACCGGGTTGGTGGTGTCGGGCGTGGAGGAGCCGACGATCAGATCCACCTTGTCGCTGTTGATGAGCTGCCGGGTGACCTCGGTGGCGCGGTTCGAGTTCGACTGCGTGTCCTTGACGATGATCTCGATGGTGCGCTTCTTGCCGCCTGCGGTGAAACCGCTGCGCACGGCCTCCTGGATCTGCTTGACCACGAAGTTGTCCGCGGTGGCGAAGCCGGCCAGCGGGCCCGTCTGCGGGCTGACGTACCCGATTTTGAGCACGTCCGACGACGAGCCGCCCGTGCCCTTCAGCCCGCCGCAGGCGCTCAGCAGGGAGCCGCCGCCGAGGGCGGCGGCGCCGAGACCGACCGCACTGAGGAAGGAACGGCGGCCCATCCCGCCGATGGAAGCGTCGCTCACGCCAAGGCTCCTTGCGTAAACGGTGTCCGCGCGCGGAGACGCATGGAACACCGGGGGTTGCTCTATGAGGGATCAGGCGAATCGCCCGAGATCGCTCGACCGGCCGGCGGCCGGGAACGACCTGGACCTTCGGCTATCGGGGAAGTTGCCCTGACCGTACGAGCACCCCAGAGCAGGGGCAACAGCCCGTTCCAAGGGTTCGAACGCGAATTGCCTCTTCAGAACACCCCTGGAGCCACCCCGGAAAACACCCCTGGAACCACCCTTGAGAGCACCCTCGTGAGGGCCCCCTTGCGGGCATCCTTGGCCGTGATCTTGTAGTTGCTCGCAGACCTGCTCCGCCACCTGCGGAAATCCACTTCATGATCTTGCAGTTTCTCGCACCTATGGGCGTCTACCTGCGAAAACAGCATTCGTGATCTTGCGGTCCGCCCTCGGCCACCGCTGCAAGATCCCGAAAGGAGCATTGCCTGGACAGTCCCCTTGGCTGCTGGTTTCTGCAAGATCACGAAGGGAAGAAGGCCAGGTGGGGCGCGTTGTATGCGAGAAACTGCAAGATCACGGTGGGGGGTGGCGTCAGGGGGTGGGGCGGTAGCCGAGTCGGCGGGAGATCTCGGCGGCGGTACGCCGCAGGGCCGGCTCGACGCGTCCCGCCAGAGAGTCGACGGAGGACGGTGCGATGGTCAGGTGGACGGCGATGTTCACCGCGGCGACGACCTCGCCGGTACGGTCCCTGACCGGCGCGGCGAACGACCGCAGCCCCGGGGCGAGCTCCTCGTCGTTGACCGCGACGCCGTTCTGGCGCACCTTGGCGAGGGTCGCCATCAGCTGCTCCCGGTTGGTGATCGTCTTGGGTCCTCTGCGCGCCATGTCGACGCGGTCGAGGATCTGCCGCAGCGTCGTCTGGTCCTTGTACGCCAGCAGGACCTTGCCCATCGACGTGCAGTAGGCGGGCAGCCGGGAGCCCGCGTGCAGATTGAGGTCCATGGCCAGGGACGTACGGCGGTTGCTGCGCCGGCGGTCCACGTAGACGACGTCCGGCCCGTCGCACAGGCCCATGCTGACGGTGTATCCGGTCTCGTCGGCGAGCGCCTGCAACAGCGGCGCGGCGATCCGGGTGAGCTCCATCGAGTCGATCGCCGCGAAGCCGAGGTCCACCACCTTGGGCCCGAGGTGGTACTTCTTGGTCTCCGGGTCCTGCTGGACGTACTCCAGCTTGGCCAGCGTGGCGACGTACCGGTGGGTGGTGCTCTTGTTGAGGCCGACGGCTCGCGAGATGTCGGCGATCCCGAGGGTGGAGCGGTCGCCGGTGAACGCGGACAGGATGCGCAGGCCGCGCTCCAGCGACACGGAGAAGGATGCGGAGGGCTCGGTACGGCCGCGGGGGCGTGGGGATTTCTCGGCGGTCACAAGCGTCAGAATACGGACAGAGCGTTTTACCCACTCGAACGATGCCTTGACCATCGGGCCGATCACGTGAACGCTTCTCGGTCAGTCGGCAGGGGCTGATGTGAGCTGGTGCGAGTGGACGCGAGCGAGGAGATCGAGACGGATGGCGCCGGGGGAACGCATCGGGCACTCCATTGGAGACTTCATCGGGCGCTCCGATGGAGGCTTCATCGGGCACTTCATCGGAGGCGAGTGGGTGCCCGCCGAGTCGGCCAGGTCGTACCGGAAACGCTCCCCCTGGTCCGGTGAGGTCGTCGCCGACGTGGCGGCCGGCGACGGCGAGGACGCGCGGCGGGCGATCGCCGTCGCCCATGAGGCATTCGAGAGCTGGGCCGGGGCGCAGCCCTGGCGGCGGCAGCAGATCTTCCTGCGCGCGGCCGACGTCCTCGAACGCCGCCGCGACGAGGTGCTCGACTCCCTCGCCGTCGAGACCGGGTGCGGCCGCGTCTTCGGCGAGGTCCAGGTCGACTTCGCGCTCAAGCTCCTCCGGCAGGCCGCCCAGCTGGGCTATCGCCCGATCGGGGAGCTGCTGCCGTCGGACGTGGCGGGCGGCAGGGCGGCGGCGATCCGGCGGCCGGTGGGCGTGGTCGGTGCGATAGCGCCGTGGAACGCCTCGCTCACGCTGGCCGGCCGGGCGGTCATCGGGCCGCTCGCCCTCGGTAACACGGTCGTACTGAAGCCCTCGGAGGAGTCTCCGTACACGGGGGGCGCGCTCTGGGCGGAGATCCTCCAGGAGGCCGGTCTGCCGCCGGGCGCGTTCAACGTCGTCACCCATGCCCCGGGTGAGGCCGGAGCGGTGGGCGACGCGCTGCTCGTGAGCCGCCTCGTCAAGCGGATCAACTTCACCGGGTCGACGCCGACGGGCAGGCGGCTGGCCGAGAAGGCCGGGACGTACCTGAAGCGCGTCGTGCTCCAGCTCAGCGGCCAGAACCCGCTGATCGTCACGGACGACGCCGATGTCGGGTACGCCGTGGACGCGGCGGCGTACGGCGCCTTCGTCCACCAGGGCCAGGTGTGCATGTGCGCGCGGCGCATCTATGTCGAACGGCCACTGGCCGAGGAGTTCACCACCCGATTCGCGGCGAAGGTGGCGACGCTGCCGACCGGCGATCCCTCGGATCCGGCGACCGTGGTGGGCCCGGTGATCAACGAATGGGCCCTCGCCCTCCTGGATCGCCGGGTCAACGAGGCGGTCGAGCTCGGCGCCCGCGTCCTGGCCGGTGGCGTCCCGGCGCCGCCCTGCTATCCGGCCACCGTTCTCGTCGACGTCCCGGACGAGGCCGAGATCGCGCAGGGTGAGACCTTCGGGCCGGTCGTGATCGTGGAGGCCGTCGACTCGGCCGAGGAGGCGGTCGCCCGGGCCAACGAGTCGGACCTCGGCCTGGCCGCATCGATCATCACCGACGACGTCCGCCGTGGCCTGCGGCTCGCGTCGAGGCTTGAGGCCGGCATCGTCCACGTGAACGACCAGCCCGTCAACGACGAGCCGCAGATGCCGTTCGGCGGGGTCAAGGACAGCGGCTGGGGGCGGTTCGGCCTCGGTTTCGCCGCCGAGGAGTTCTGCGAGCTCCAATGGGTCACCGTACGCGACCAGGACCGCGAGTTCCCCTTCTGATCGGGGCGGAAGGACCCCGGCGGCCAGGGGCGGAGGTCCTGGCCCCCTGGCTTCGTCGCCGCGGCTCGCTCTCGACTCCGTGGCCGATGCCTCGCTCACCTGTATGCTGCCCCATGCCGGGAAGGATGCTGCTTGGCCGCATATGAAGCTCCTTGCCGGTTATGAGGAGGGGCTTCATGGCACGTTCGGTGGTCGCCGGTTGGGCGGGCGCGATTCTCGCTGTTCTCCTGCTGGCCGGGTGCTCCTCCGATCAGTTGGGCGACCGCGGTGGCAAGGAAGGCGCACCGCCGGACAAGGTCGGCGACGTCGACCACATCGAGGTCTTCCGCAACGCGGACAGTTTCCCCAACATCGCCCGAATCTGCGTCGAGGGTCTGGCCTTCGTCAGCACGTCGAGTGGGAAGCGCGGTGAGAGCGGCGTCGCCAATCCGGCGCTGCTGCGCGTCCCCGAATGGGACGCCAAGTGCCGGGGCTACGCGAAACCCGGCACGGTCCCCGAGACGACCTCAGCACCGTCGCCGCTCGGCTGACGCGCCCGAGGCCCCAGGCCCGAGCGTTCTCCGGATGGGTCAGCCGACCTTCTTGGCGTTCTGGATGGCCTTGGCGAGGTTCTCCAGCATGGGGGCGGCGCCGGCGTACGAAAGGCGGGGCACCCCGCCGTCCCACGGCTCCACCTGGCCCGCCTTGACGGCGGGGAGCCGCGTCCAGGCGGGCTTGGCCGCGAGGGCGTCGGGCTGGAGGGCGCTGCTGCGGTTGTCGAGCATGATCACGTCGGCCTGGTACTTGTCGGAGTTCTCCCAGCTCAGGCTCTCGTAGTAGCCGCCGGTGTCGAGCTTGTCCGGCTGCACGAAGTCGACCCCGAGCTCGGCCAGGTAGATCAGGTCGGTGAGGGTCTTCGGGTTCGACACGTACAGCAGGTCGGGGCTGCCGGAAGCGGCCATGACCTTGATGCCGGGCTTGGCGGCCACGGCCTGGCGCACCGACTCGGAGGCCGCCTCGAACCGGGCCTTGGCCTCGGCCACCTTGGGTGCGTTGAGGTCGGCGCCGAGGGAGGCGGCCAGCTCGGCGTACCGCTCGATCGGCTCGGTGATCGGCACCCGGGCGACGTTGATCGCGATGCTGGGGGCCAGCTTCAGGATCTTGTCCTTGCTCTCGTCCGGGACGTACCACAGCGCGCCGGGGTCGTACATGTGGGTGACGAGGAGGTCGGGCCGCAGGGTGGCGTACTTCTCGATGTTGAACTCGCCCCACACGTTGCCGACGATCGTCACCTTGTCGACGTTCAGGTCGCCCGCCATGGGGTCGAGGGTGCCGTCGTCCCGCACGGTCTCGCCGAAGACCCCGACGATCTTGTCATCGAGACCGAAGTCGATGAGGGCCGCCGCCGTGCCGGTGAAGGCGACGACGCGTGACGGGGCGGTGTCGGCGGTGACGGTCTCCCCGCGGTCGTCCTTGAACGACCACGGCCCGGCGGCGCTCTCCTGTGTCGCCGGGGCGGACGACTCGGACGCCGTGCCCGAGCCGCTCGCCCCACATCCGGCGAGCAGGACACCGGCCGCGGCGGCGGCGCCCAGGGCCAGCAGGCGACGGCGGGATGGCCTGGCGGGGGCCGCCGAGTATGACGGAAGTTGCGACATGGGGCGGATCCGCCCTTCTTTCGTGACGAGGTTTTTGGTTAGGCTTACCTAATGGTGAACATATTTTTAGGGTAACCTAACCTAAATTGTCCAGCCAGCGCGGCGCCCCGCCCCTCCCGGAGACTCCCATGGTCGTCACACAGTCCTCCGAGGTGTCACGATCCTTCGTGTCGGCGCAGCCGTCCTCGGAGGAGGCCGTACCTGCCGAGGGGACGCCGGGGACACGGCACGCGCCGCGTGCGGCCGGTCTGCTGGGCGCGGTGCTCGTGCTCCTCGCCGTACTCGTGCTCAGCATCGGATTCGGAGCCAGGCAGCTGTCCGTCGGCGAGGTCTGGCAGGGGCTCTTCGACGAGGGCTCGGCCGCCTCGACCGTGGTGCTGGACATGCGACTGCCGCGCACGCTGCTCGGGCTGCTCGCCGGGATGGCGCTGGGCGTGGCGGGCTGCGTGATGCAGGCCCTGACCCGCAACCCGCTCGCCGATCCGGGCCTGCTGGGCATCAATGCGGGCGCCTCGGCCGCCGTGGCCACGGCCACCGCTGTCCTCGGGATGGCGGCGTTCGAAAGCTACGTGTGGTTCGCCATGGGCGGCGCCGCCGCCGTCTCGGTGCTGGTCTACGTCGTGGGCGGCGGGCGCGGCGCGACCCCGGCCCGGCTGACCCTGGCCGGCGCCGCGCTCAACGCCGCGTTCTACTCCTACGTCAGCGCGATGATGCTGCTCGACGGCGATTCGCTGGAGAAGATGCGCTTTTGGACCGTGGGCTCGCTGGCGAGCGCGCAGACCGCGACGTGGGCCGGGATGCTGCCGTTCGTGGCGGCGGGCCTGCTGGTCGCGCTGGCGCTGGCCCGGCCGCTCAACGCCCTCGCGCTCGGCGACGACTCCGCACGCGCGCTCGGCGCCCGGCCCGCCCAGGTGCGGGCCCTCGCGCTCCTCGCCGTGACGCTGCTGTGCGGGGCCGCCACCGCGGCCTGCGGCCCGATCGTCTTCGTGGGTCTGATGGTGCCCCATCTCGTCCGCTCACTGACCGGCCCCGACCTGCGCTGGATGCTCCCCTACTGCGCGGTGCTCGCACCCGTGCTCCTGCTCGGCGCCGACGTGCTCGGCCGGCTGCTCGGCAGTCCCGGCGAGCTGCAGGTGGGGATCGTGACGGCGGTGCTGGGCGGCCCGTTCTTCCTCTACTTCGTGCGCCGGGTCCGGATGGTGCGGGTATGAGCGTCATACGCCTTCCCGGCGATCGTTCCGTACGGGTGCACCCGCGGGCGCTGGCCGTCGTGACGGGCTGCGTGCTGCTGGCGCTCGCCGTCGGCGTGCTGACGGTCGGCGACGGGGACTATCCGATGAGCCCGGCCGAGGTGCTGCGTACCATCGCCGGCGCGGGCACCCCGGCCCAGGACTTCATCGTCAACGAGCTCAGGCTGCCCCGGGTGGTCACCGCGCTGCTCGTCGGCTCGGCCCTGGCCCTGGCGGGCGCGCTGTTCCAGTCGCTCGTACGCAACCCGCTGGGCAGCCCCGACATCCTGGGCTTCACCCAGGGCGCGGCGACCGGTGCCCTCGTCGTGGTCGTCGCGGGCGGCGGCAGCCTGGCGCTGTCCGCCGGCGCGGTGCTCGGCGGTGTCCTCACCGGCGTCGTGATCTACGCCCTGGCCTGGCGGGGCGGCCTCCACGGTCAGCGGCTCGTGCTGATCGGCATCGGCGCGGCGGCCATCCTCACCGGCGTGAACGGCTATCTGCTGACCAGGGCCCAGCACATGGAGGCGGCGCGTGCCGTGCTGTGGCTCACCGGCAGCCTCGACGGCCGGGGCTGGGACGACGCACTCCCGCTGCTGGCCGCGATGGCCGTGCTCGTCCCGGTGGTGCTCCTCGGCTGCGGACGGGCCCTGCACGTGATCGAGATGGGCGACGACCTGGCGGGCGGCCTCGGCATCCGGGTCGCACGCGTCCGCCTGGTCATGCTGGCCGCGGCCGTGCTGCTCGCCGCGCTCGCGGCGGCCGCCGCCGGACCGGTGGCGTTCGTGGCGCTGGTCGCGCCCCAGGTCGCCAAGCGGATGACCGGCGCGCCCGGGCCGAACCTGGTCGCCTCGATGTGCACGGGCGCCGGCCTGCTGGTGACGGCCGACTGGGCCGCGCAGCGGCTGTTCGGCGACCACCTGCTCCCGGTCGGCGTGCTGACCGGCGTGCTCGGCGGCGGTTATCTCGTCTGGCTGCTCGCCGTGGAACGCAGGGCGGGACGGATATGAAGGAATCGGGTAGCCGGAAGGTTGAGGGAATGGGACACGAAGGAGCACCGTCACGGCTGGGCGGCAGCGGGCTGACCCTCGCCTACGACAGGCGGGTCATCGCCGAAGACCTGACCGTGGCCATCCCGGACCGGTCCTTCACCGTGATCGTCGGACCCAACGCCTGCGGCAAGTCCACGCTGCTGCGTGCGCTGTCGCGGACGCTCAAGCCGGCGGCCGGATCCGTGCTGCTCGACGGGCGGGACATCGCGGCGCTGCCAGCCAAGAAGATCGCCCGCGTTCTGGGCCTGCTGCCCCAGACCTCCATCGCGCCCGACGGCATCACGGTCGCCGACCTGGTCGGCCGCGGACGCTATCCACACCAGTCGCTGCTGCGCCAGTGGTCGAGGGAGGACGAACGCGTCGTGCGGGAGTCGATGGCGGCGACCGGGGTGGCCGATCTCGCCGCCCGCCCGGTCGACGAGCTGTCGGGCGGCCAGCGTCAACGCGTGTGGATCGCGATGGCCCTCGCGCAGGAGACGCCGCTGCTCCTGCTCGACGAGCCGACGACCTATCTCGACATCGCGCACCAGATCGAGATCCTCGACCTGTGCGCGCGGCTGCACGAGGAGGAGGGACGGACGCTGGTGGCCGTGCTCCACGACCTGAACCACGCCGCCCGCTACGCCACCCACCTGATCGCGATGCGCGACGGCCGGGTGGTGGCCTCCGGGACGCCGAAGGAGATCGTGACCGCCGACCTGATGCACGAGGTCTTCCGGCTTCCCTGCCGGGTGATCGACGACCCGGAGACCGGCACCCCGCTCGTCGTCCCCGCCGCCCGGCGGAGCGCCGGACGGGTGGCGGAGGGCGTCGTGGCGGAAGGCGCGATGGCGTGAGCGTCGCCGTACGCCGAGGGCTTCCGGGAGATTCCGCACCATCCCGACAGGAGAGACCAGTGCCGCTGCTCGACACCCTTTCCAAGCACCTGGAGAACCTCGCCGCCGCGCAGGGCGGCGTGCTGGGAGTGCCGCCGGAGCTGGTCGCGGACGACTCCCCGGACTGGGTCCGCGCCACCGACCTGCTGCGGAAGCCGTACGACGGGCTGCTCGCGCTCGTGGAGGAAACGGCGGGCCGGTGGGGCGCGGCGCCCCACGTGGGGGCGGCGCTGCTGTGGAAGACGTACGGCTACTGGCACACGCTTCCGATGGTGCTCGGCTGGGCGCTCGAACGCCGGGTGCCGCTGATGCGCCTCGACGACACGCTGGTCAAATCGTCACCGGCGGGGGTGACCGTCGCCGCCACCGAGGTGACCGTCGCCGTCCTTCCCGACGATCCGCTGGCCGGCGCCCCCGGCACACTCGTCGTGCCCGACCTGGCGGCGGCCATCCGCGGGTCGCTCATGGACGGCCAGCTCCCGGTGATCAAGGCGTTGAACGACCTGACCAAGGTGGGCGAGCGCACGCTGTGGGGCTCCACAGCGGAGGCGATCGTCTACCCGATCACCCGCCTCGGCGCGGACGGTACGGACGGCGGGGCGGCCGACGCCCACGGCGAGGCGGCGCGGCTGCTGGACGCGATCGGGGCGCCCGTGGCCGGGCTGGTCGTGCCCGAGGGCGATTCCTTCCGCCGCCGCACCTGCTGTCTGTGGATCACCGTCGAGTCCGCCGACCCCTGCTCAACCTGCTGCATCCGATCCCCGGACCGTCTCGCCAAGGCGTCTCGCTGAGGCGTCTTGCCCAGGCGTCTTGCTGAGGCGTCTCGCTAAGGTGTGAGCGTGAGCGTGTCCGCGGCGTCGGCGCGGGCCGCCCGCTCCGAGGAGCGCATCGGGGTGCTCTTCCCGTCGGCCCACAGCTCGGCCTGGTCGTCGTAGTTGGCGTGGAAGGCGTGGCCTGATGCGCCGGTGAGGTTGATCCAGCGCGAACGGTCGAAGTCGGCCAGGTCGACGACCATGCGCATCGACGGCACCCAGCTCACCTCGTAGCCGTCCGGGGCGTCCCAGCCGGTCGCGTCCACGGTGTCCTTGCCGCCCTGGGTACGCAGCGGGCCCCGGTTGAACAGCCACTCGATCGGGGCGATGCCGGAGGTGCCGAACGTCTCGTGGGTGAGCTCCAGCGTGTGCAGATCACCCCACCGCCAGCCGGACGGGTCGTCGCCGAGCAGCTCGGTGAGCTCGGCCTTCGCGTCCGACAGGGCGGCGGTGAGCATGTCGTCCCTGGTCTCGGTCCTGTCCTTGGTGCGTACGTCGTCCCACCACGGGTCGTCCGGCCGCTCCAGCAGGGCGCGGATCACCTCATACCAGCGGTCGCCGCCACCGGGCCGGGCAGCGCCGGTCAGCTCGTCCTCGAACGTCCGCCGCAGCAGGTGCCGCCACACCGCGTTGAAGTAGGCCGCCCCGGCCGACTCGCGGTCCTGGCCGAAGTCCCAGCCGCGCAGCGGATCGCCCGCCCCGACGCGCAGCAGGTGCGGCACGAGCAGGGGGGCGAGACCGTTGTGGGTGTCGCGCTGGATGTCCTGCATGCTCTCGACCGAGACCTTGCCCCCGGCGAGTGCCTGCTCCAGCCGCTCGACGATGCGCTGGGAGCGATAGCCGTACGACCAGTCGTCGGTCAGGAACGGACCGCCGTCCTCCTGGCGGATCACCGCGTTGTTCGCGGTGACGATATAGCCCTCCCGCGGATTGTAGACACTCGGCAGCTTCTCGAACGGGATGAAGCCGCGCCACTCGTGCTCACCGGTCCAGCCCGGCGCGGGCCAGCGGCCGTCGCCCTTGGCGCGGATCGGGATCCGGCCCGGGGCCTGATATCCGATGTTGCCGTCCACGTCCGCGTAGATCAGGTTCTGCGCCGGGACCTCGAAGGTCGCCGCGGCCGCGCGGAACTGCTCGAAGTTCTCGGCCTTGTTCAGCAGGAGGATCGCGTCGGCGGTGCGGCCCGGGTCCAGCGCGGTCCACCGCAGCGCGACCTCCAGCCGCTGCGACGCGTCCGGCGACGGCTCGCCCAGCTTGGCCGCGGCGCCCGGTACGGCCGCCTCAGCGTCGCCGAGCACCCCGGAGATGATCGGGCCGTGCCCGGTGGTACGCATGGTGAGGTCCACCGTCTCGCCACCGGCGACCTTGATCTGCTCGACGCGGGTCTCCATGGGCTGCCATTCGCCCTTGAACCGGTAGGTGTCGCCCTTGGTCCGCTCGAGGTAGAGGTCGGTGACGTCCGGGCCGAGGTTGGTGAAGCCCCAGGCGATGCGGTGGTTGTGGCCGATCACCACGCCGGGCAGGCCGGCGAAGGTGTAGCCGGTCAGGTCGAAGGGACAGGCCGGGCCGCGCTGCCGGCAGTGCAGCCCCGCCTGATACCAGATCGAGGGCATACGCGGGCCGAGATGCGGGTCGTTGGCGAGCAGCGGCTTGCCGGTCGTGGTGTGCGCCCCGCTCACCACCCACGAGTTGGATCCGATGCCGGCGAGGTCGCCACCGGTGCCCAGCAGGGCGGGTACGGCGCGCAGCGCCTCGGCCGTCCGTGCGAGAGCCCGCGTTTCCCGTTGCTCGAGCCCGGTCCGCCGTACGACCCGCGTCATGTCGTCCGCTGCCTTCTCGGTGTCGCCGTCACCCGTGACGATCGGCCGGTGCCGGTCGAACGGGTAGCCGGGGAACAACTGCTCGGCCCGGTCGACCGGGACGGAGGCGGCGGTCAGCGCCCGGTCCAGCTCTTCGCCCATGTTGGAGCGCAGGTCCCAGGCCATCGCCTTGAGCCAGGCCAGCGAGTCGGCCGGGGTCCACGGCTCGGGGGTGTAGTCGCCGTTGGTCAGCTTGAGCACGGCGTACTCGAGGCTCCGGTCCGCCGCGTCCGTGTGCTGGTCGAGCCAGGCGTTCACGCCCGCCGCGTAGTCCTCCAGGACCTGACGGGTCTCGGGCGTGAGCAGCGCGATCTCCTGCTCGGCGACCCGACGCCAGCCGAGCGTGCGTACGACCTTGTCGATTTCGAGGGTGCTCGTGCCGAAGACCTCTGACAGGCGGCCGGCGGTGGTCTTGCGGCGGAAGTCCATCTCCCAGAATCGGTCCTGAGCGTGGACGTACCCCTGTGCCTTGAACAGGTCGGCCGAGCTGTCCGCGTAGATCTGCGGGATGCCGTACGCGTCCCGATGGACGGTCACCGGCGAGGTCAGGCCCGGCAGTTCGATCTCACCGTCGAGCTGGGGGAACGACTGCCGCACCGTCCAGATCACCACGCCGGTCCCGGCGAGCGCCGCCACGAGGACCAGGACCAGGATCGTGGTCAGGAAGCGGGCGAGCCAGCGAAGCGGACGCGGCAGACGAGCGAAGGGAGCGATCCTGACCACGGGCGACCTTTCATGACATGTAGCCACAGCACATGCGGCCATGGCCCAGCCTGGTGGGCGGCCGTGTAAAGCGGGTTACTTCCCGGTAGCGTTTCGGCCTCGCCCGTCCGTCGCCGGCCGGTGTGCCGGGACGACCGAGGCGGCTGCGACGGTCGGGGCGCCGCGAAGCGGACGGTTATGCTCGCGCCCGTGACTTTCAAGCCGTCGACATCCCCCGGTCCACGAGCCTCCGAAGGCCGGCGTACGCTACTGGGCCTGGTGTGGGCGTCCCTCGCCTTCCTGACGTTCGGCCTGGCCGTACCGTTCCTGCTGGCGCACGCCGCGTACCGGCTGCGCAGCCGGGCGCAGGCGATCGCGGTGGCCGTCTACTGCGCGGTTTGGGCGGGTGTGCTCGGCTTCCGCGCCACCCTCGCCGGAGTGCCGACCGGTGACTGGCGCTGGTCCGTCGCCGCCGCCGTCTGGCTGTTCGGACTCTGGGTCGGCGGCACGTTCCATGTTCTACTGCTCCGCGATCGGATGTTCCGTGACGGCCGGTGATTCGCTCACCGGATCAGGCGTTCCACGTCTCGCCAGAACTTGTCGAAGGAGGCCGCGTGCTTCCGGGCCTATGCCATGTCGAAGACGGCCGCGAGCGGTGCCTGGTCGATGGTCTCCTTGTACGGACTGCCATCGATCTTATGGTGTGTGAGCCATCCCTTGGCATCTCGGATTCCTTCGGGGTTCGACGGGGGTGGTAACGGGTCGGCGAGCCCCCGATGCCCGGCCAACGACGCGGCGGCGGCCAGGAACCATCCCTCGAACTCCCGGTTCGCCAGCACGACCGACATCGCTTTGTCGCTCCGTACGGCCTGGGCCCGCTTGAGCAGAGCGGGCCCATAGTCGGCGGGGCAGTCATCGTCCGCGTCGAACAGCACCAGGATTCCCCCGAGGCCGGTCACTTGACGGGACGCCTGAAGGACTGCGTTCTCCACTCCGCCCGCCGCGATCAGTTTGCCGCGGGGTATGCGGTGGGGTTCCGGAATCCGAGCATCCCATATTCCGCACTCCTGCATGATCCGGCGCAGCAGAACCGGCAGCGCGGTCACCTCGCCGTAGCCTTCGACGATCGAGGCGATTGTGATCCGTCCGCTCATCCGTCGCCCTCCGGCCGGAGTTGGCGACCCCGCATCAACTCGCCCACCGTGGCCAGCTTGTCCTTGACGAGACCGCGACTGATCCCGTCGATGCCCCCGATTTCTGTGACACCGCCGTCGATCGTCACCACGCGAACCCAGTCCGGATCGATGTCCTCGCGTTCAAGTAGATCGGCGCTCTGGGTCGTGACGATGACCTGGCAGCGCTCGCTCGCCTCCGTCAGCGCGTCGAACAGCGCCCCGGACGCGGCCGGATGAAGCGCTGTCTCCGGCTCTTCGATTGCGAGTAGCGTCGCCCTGCCCTCCAGAACAATGGGTTGAAACAGCGCCGCGAGCACTCCCGCCGCATGCAGCGTCCCCTCGGAGATCGACTCAGGGCCGAAGGCCCGCTCGCTTTCGCGAGTCCGCAGCTCCACTGTCGAGTAGGGGCCCGCGAGCCGCTGGTCCACGCCGGCGACCCCCGGAACGATCGCCGACATGTAGTCGTCCAGACGAGCCTTGAAGACGGGAAAACCCTGCTTCAGCGCTCCGAGTACTTCTCCCAGGCCTTCCCCCGAATAGCCGAGCTGCCTGCTTACCCGTTCAGGCTCGACTCGCCGCATGAGATCGGTGTCCAGGTGGTAGAAAAGCATGGCCCTCAGTGCCTGGTAGACCTCACTGAACTCACCCTGTGTGGCTGCCAGTGGGAGGTAGAGACGATCAGGCTCGATCTGGCCGCGTGTATTGCGGCGAGTTCGATTTGTTTCCCCGCTTTGCAGGACCCGGCCGGATTCCGCCTCGAATGCGGTCCACGAAGTCTCGTCCGCGCCGTTTCGCAGAAGGCATCGCTCGTGCCGTACGATCAGAGACCCACGGCTGGTGAGATCCCGGCCGATGGTGAAGCCGTACAGGACCGGGATCAGCTGTCCATGTACGTCGAGCGAGAGTTCGAGCTCGATGCTGAACTCATCCAATGCTTCGGGAACGCGTCGGATGACCGCATCCAGACCACCCCGCCTGGCCACGGCGTCGGCCGGTGTTGATTCCAGAACGTCGGTGACGAACAGCAGCGCATCGATGAAGTTGCTCTTCCCCGCACCGTTCGGGCCCACCAGGATGAGCAAGGGCGTGAAAACGACTTCGCAGGAAGCGATGCTTTTGTAGTTTGTCACTCGAACCCGGTTGAGGACCGGTGCCGGCTGCTTCATCGCACCCCCCTTGCCATTGCGACATCGACCTGGACAGCGGCTGCGGCTGTCATCACAGTCTGATACCGATCGGGAGATCGATCCATTCGACCGCTCCCAGCACAGCCGCCCCGGGGCGTTTCGGTCGCCTCCCAGATCCCAACCTTCTGTTTGCTGTTACCGATCTTCGCAGCGGCCCTGCTCGCCTTCCACATGAACGGAGTCAAACACATCGATCGTCGGGCTCGTCGCGGGCCGTCCGTACGACATCCTCACAGAGGGCGGCCGGTGATGCGGGAGGTTGGGAACCGCGGCCCATCTGACGGACCAACACAGGAGGCGCGGTCGCAGCATCTATGGTGATCCATCCCTCGACTACCGAAGGGATCGAAGACCGTCGCGTATCCGGCGGACGTCCCTCAGCCGGGCCTCGTAGGTCGCACCGATCAGGAGCAGCGCCAGGCCGCCGACGGCCACCGGGACCCAGCGCGGGACGAGCGTCATGAGCTGGGCGATCCAGGGCGCGAGCTCGTGGACGGCGACGGCGGCCAGCGTGAATCCGCCCAGTATGGCGGGTGCCTGAAGCCGGAATCTCGCTCCGGCCAGCAGGACCGTCATCGAGGCCAGGCCGAGCGCCAGCGGCCGGATCCAGCCCTCCGGCTGGATGTAGAGCGCCAGCAGACTCGGGAGCAGGGAGAAGGACAGGCCCGGACCGTACGCCAGCCACGACGACGACCGTCGTGCCCGCCACCAGCCGATCGCCAGCAGCACCAGGGAGAACGGCACGGTGTAGGCCTCCACCGCTCCCACCCCGTCCGCGAGGAGCCGGGTCCAGTGGGCCAGCAGCAGGAAGGCGGTCCCGGCGTATCCCGCCATCCGCCGGTCGGGGCGCAGTGCCGTACCGAACCCGAGGACACCCGCGACGGCGCACGCGAGGCTGAACATCCGCAGATCGGCGGCCAGGAGCAGCCCGATCGTCCCCAGCACGTATCCCGCGGTTTCCACCGCGGTTCCCGGGCCGGCGGCCCTGAGCCGCGCCGCGACGATCCCGGCCGCGCAGGCCACGGCGAGGAGGACGAAGGTGATGAACCGCGGTTGGAGGCCGGCGGCGATCCACAGCGCGACCGCCTCGCCGCCGACCAGCAGCGTCGCGGCCGCTGCGGCGCCGACGCGTACGGCACGCGCGCGAGCGGCGACGACCGTCACGGCGGCCGCGACGGCGAGAACGGGCAGCGTGATCAGCGTTGCCGGCTCGGCGGCGAGTGCCCATGTGCAGACCTCCAGCGCGGCCGCGAGCGCGGGCAGGCCGGCCAGAGGGATCCGCGCCGAGAGCAGCACGAGCGCGATCGCCTGCGCGAGCTGTACGGCGATCACCGCCGGATAGGGCAGATCGAGCGCGACGGGACAGACGGCCACGGTCACCGCGCAGAACGCCATGGTGACCATGGTGAGCACCTGGCGCGGACCGTACGGCGATTCGGCCCGGTCCGTCTTGCGAGATCTTCGGAGCAGCGGTGCGGCCGCCACGGAGGCGAGCGCGAGCACGGTGAGTACGACCAGGTCGGGGGGCCCGGCGACGGACCACAGGGCGCTCGATGTCGCATCGACGCCACCCCAGACCCCGACCCGGTGCAACGGTCCGGCGAGGGCGTCGGCCACCGGCGGCAGCACCGGCGTTGACAGCAGTGCCGTCATGATCGCGGCGGTGATCGCGGTGGCCGTCACGGGTGCCTGGACGGTCGCGGAAGCCGTACGCAGGGCGAGAACCGCGAGCATGGTCACGAGCAGCGCGGCGACGGGGCCGGGGACGACCGCCCAACGCCCCTCCAGGAGCAGGCGGCCGGGGAGCGCGAGCGCCATGATCAAGGTGATCGCCGATGACGCCGCGAGCAGGACCGACCATGATCTCCTTGTGGGCCCGCTCCCGGGCCCGCTCCCGGGTCCGCTCCCGGGCTCGTTCATGGGCCCGCTCCCGGGCCGGTTCATGGGTCCGCTCGCGCGGACGGCGAGGACCAGTCCTGCCACCGCGGCGACGAACAGCGCGGCGGACAGCCGCCAGGCGACGCGTGGTTCGTACGTTCCCAGGGATGCCACGATTCCGATCGCCACCCCGAGCGACCAGGTGGCGCCGAAGCAGACGGCGAGCGCCATCCGCTGCTTCACCAGCCACAGCGCGGCATCGGCGCAGGCGGTGGCGAGCAGCGCCGCGACGAGCCAGACCGTGCCCTGGCCGAGCGCCGGCACGGTGAGCGGGAACTGCGCGAGCACGACCGCTGCGGGAACCGGCCACCTGAGCCGGGCGAGCCGCCCATAGGCCGCGAACACCCCGGCGACGACCGCGACCAGCCCGGCCGTGTAGTGCTGGGGATGGATCCGGTCGAGATCGGCCAGCCCCAGGTGCCAGGCGGCGTACCCGTCGAGGAGCAGCAGCGCCAGGCCGAGCATGGCGAGGGTCTCCGCTGTGGCGCCCAGACCCCGGCTTCGCAGCCAGAGCGGGGCCGCGAGGACCAGGCCGGTGAAGCCGAGCAGGATCGCAGCGCGGCCGCCGATGCCGAGGTGTCCCCAGTTCACGGCCGTGAACACGACCGCCGCCACGGCCAGCAGGATCCCGCCGAGTGCCAGCAAGAGGTTCTGTACGGCTCTCGCGGACAGATCCCGTGGCCGTTCCGTGCCGGGCATCGGCGGCGGGAGAACGCCCGGGGCGTCTCCCACCTGTTCTGTCCCGACTTCGGTCCCGCCTGTCGTCCCGCCTGTCGTCCCGGCCGTCGTCCCGGCCGTCGCCCCGCCTGTCGTCCCGGCGCCGGCCCCGGCACGGGCCGCTCGCAGCATCGTGAGAAGCTCGCCGCGCCTCGCCATCAGCTGTGCCTCACGCCGTCTGAGCGCGGCGCGCTCCGCATCGACCCGCCACAGTTCGGCGGCGACGGGACCGGTCAGCGGCAGCGCGCAGCTCGGGCAGGCGGCGTGCGGGGCGGTGAGCGGTGCGCCGCAGTCGGGACACCCGGGGTGTCCATAAGGGGACATGGCAGTACCTTCCCGCAAACCGGTCGTCGGCGCATGCGCCTCGGTTGCTCGTCCACCCATGAAGGGCGCCGCCGAAAACCCGCTGCCGCGGGTGCGATCGTGGCCTCCTCGGCGACGGCTCTTCGCGCAGCGGCGGACCGATAGATCAATTACTCTCGAATCTTTCGCCGGCTGCCACTGACATTCGGAGGAACGATGCGGTCGGATCCGGGTCGGCCCCTCGGCATGGGAGACCCCGAGCGGATAGGCGGGCATGCGGTGCGCAGCGTGCTCGGCGAGGGCGGGCAGGGCGTCGTCTACTTCGCCGAAACCCCGGACGGGGCCAGCGTCGCGATCAAGGTCCTGCACGGGCACATCGCCAGAGATCCCGCTGTCCAGCGTCGTTTTCTCCGTGAAGCGGAGATCGCGCGCGAGGTCGCCACCTTCTGTACGGCTCGGGTCCTGGAGGTGGGCGTCGAGGGAGACCGCCCCTATCTGGTGAGCGAATACATTCCCGGCATCTCGCTGCAGGAGTTCCTCCGTACCACGGGGCCCTCCACGGGGAGCAGCCTGGAAAGGCTGGCCGTCACCACGCTGACCGCTCTGGCCGCCATCCACCGGGCGGGGATCGTGCACCGTGACTTCAAACCGGCCAACGTCATCCTCGGGCCGGAAGGCCCGGTAGTGATCGACTTCGGCATAGCCCGGGTGCTTGAACAGACGACCATTCATTCCGGGGTGCTGGGAACGCCCGCCTTCATGGCGCCCGAGCAGTTCAGCTCGGGCATGGCCGATCCGGCCTGCGACATCTTCAGCTGGGCGGTGACCATGGCGTACGCCGCGAGCGGACGCCTCCCTTTCGCGGGGGACACGCCGCCGGTCGTGATGCACGCGATTCTCACCCGAGAACCGGATCTGTCCGGCGTGCCCGAATCCTTGGCCGCCACCCTGGCCGCCTGCCTCGGCAAGGACCCCGCCCGGCGGCCGAGGGCCGACGAGCTCCTGCGCCATTTCACCGGCCTGGAGGTGCTGCCACCACCGGCGAAGCAGGCCCAGCGGGCGAAGCAGCCCGAGCGGACCGGGCGGACCGAGCCGGCGACCAGGCTGACCAGGCCGGGCGGACCGGGCGGGCCGAGCCGGTCGAGAGGGTTGAGCGGGCCGAGCGGGTTGAGCGGACCAGGCCGGTCAGGCGGACCAAGGCGGCGCCTTTCATCCTGGCGGCGGGTGCACAGGTGATCGTCGGAGTGGCCACCTTGATCGTGGCGCACTCCGACTACAACCGGCCACCGGTCCACCCCTGGTCGCCGATCCTCTGGATCCCGACCATGCTGTGGGTCGCTCTGGGGGCGGCGCTGCTCGCCGTACGCCTCGCGGCGCGACGGAAGAGGGCCGCCGTGGCCGGACCCGTTTCCGACCGAGCGGAAGGTGAAGAGCGTCAGTGAACGTAATACCGTTGCTCGGGTTTCTGCTCACCCCGATCACATGGGTGATCATCGCGTTTCCCCGGGTCAGGAGGGTCCTGGCACGCCACCGCGTGCTCGTGGCGGTCACGATGCTGCCGATCCAGCCGGGGGCGGCCGTCGCACTGATTCACTCCGCGTCGTTTTCGCTGCGCGAGCTCGACGTCTACTGGGAGGACATTCTCTTCGTCGTGGCCGCCTACCTGAACGGTTTGGTCGCCTTCCTCGTGGTCGTCCACCTCCAGGAGAACGTGGCTCGGATGAGGGCACGGTCCGCGCCGTCCCCGGGTCGGCCGGATGACGAGCCCGCGATCCGCCGTACGAACTCGTCCATCTGAGGTGGACATGACCCCTTCTGGCGTTTCCGGATGATGTTAGCATCTGGATTCTTGCAACATTCGGAGGGGGATGGGGATGGCGACGCGGCATCTGTACGTGGTGAGGCACGGCGCCGCGGACCCGTTCGGCGAGCTGACGGACATCGGGCGGCGGCAGTCGAAGCTCCTGGCGGATCGGCTCGCGCGTCTGCCGGTCGACGCGGTGTGGCACTCGCCCCTGCCCCGCGCGGTGCGCGCCGCCGAGATCATCGGTGCGCGCCTGCCCGGTGTTCCGGTACGGGAATCACCCGAGGCGGTGGACCATGTGCCGCATGTTCCCGATGATCCGCCACCGGCCTGGAGGGGGTTCTTCGATGGATACGACCCGGCGGAAGCGGCGGCGGGTGCCCGCCTTGCCGAGGCGCTGATCGAGCGGTTCGCGCACCCGGCCGAGACCGAGACCCATGAGGTGCTGGTCACGCACGCCTACCAGGTGGCCTGGCTGGTGCGACATGCGCTCGACGCGCCCCCGGCGCGGTGGCTGGGGTTGAGCTGCGGGAACGCGGCGCTCACCGCGATCGACTATTACGACGGTTCGAAACCGGCGCTGCTGCTGTACAACGACATGGGTCATCTGCCTGCCGACCTGCGCTGGACCGGATTCGGGCCGGGCGTTCGGCCCTGAAGGCGTTCGGCCCGTGTTCGGCCCACGTTCGCCCTGGCAGGAAGGCGGGCAGGCAGGCCGGTCGGCGCCGCTCGATCAAGACGATCGGGCCTGACGGAGCGCGGCCTGGGCGGCGGCCAGGCGCTCGGCCTCCTCATGCTCAGAGTGATCGCCTGACACCTCGTCCGCCCAGGTGAGCAGTCGGCGCAGGTGCGCGTCCGCGGTGTCCGTGACGATCCCGGGGCTGCCGAGCGCGACCTCTCCGCTGGTCCCGTCGATGGTCACGAGCGTTCCCGCGCCGATGAAGCGCCCGTCGGCGCGGATCCCGGTCGGGCCGACGGCGAGGTCGCCGATCCCGACGACGGCGGGTTTCGCCATCGCCCGTGCCACGACGGCGGCGTGGCTGGCCGCCCCGCCGCGAGCGGTGACGATTCCGGCGGCCGCGGCCAGGCCGGCCATGTCGTGCGGGGACGTCTCGGGACGCACGAGGATGACCGGGCCGTCGACGGCCATCCTGATCGCCGCGTCGGTCGTGGTCGCGATCTTGCCGACGGCCGTCCCGGGGCAGGCTCCGATGCCGCGGGCGAGGATGTCGGCCTGCGCCGATGGCGCGATGCGGGGCGTGCGGGCGTGCCGCAGATGCTGTGGTGAGACCCGGAGCAGCGCCTCCTGTCGCGTGATCAGGCCCTCGTCGGCGAGCTCGGTCGCGACACGGACCGTCGCGCCACCGACGAAGCGGCCGGGCCGCGCCTGCAGCAGCCACAGCTCGCCCGACTGGAAGGTGAATTCGACGTAGCACGCATCGCGGTCGTGCCGCTCGATCCGGGCCAGGGCATCGACCAGCGCCGCCCACACGGCCGGTTCTCGCGCGCCGAGTTCACGCAGGGGACGGGTCGGCGTTCGGCCCGAGACGACGTCGTCGCCCTGGTGTCCGAACAGGACATCGCCGAACGGGACGTTCTCCCCGGTGTTGGGGTCGCGGCTGAAGGCCACTCCGGTGCCGCTGTGCTCGTCGCGGTTTCCGTACACCATCGCCTGGACGATCACGGCCGTGCCCAGGTCGTGCGGGATGCCGTGAAGCTCGCGGTAGGTCCGCGCGCGTGGTGTGTCCCACGAGGAGAAGACGGTCTCGACGGCCAGTTCCAACTGCGCGAGCGCGTCGTCCGGGACCGCGCGTCCGTGGCGCCGCTCGATGACCGCTTCGATCGCCGCGATCTCGCTCGTCAGCCGTGCCGGTCCATCGGCGGTGTCCCGCCGGGCGAGAACGCCGGAGTCGGCGGCGCCGCCCGTGAGCGCGGCGGCGAAGGTCGAGAGGAGCCGCGAACGCGACTCCAGGGCGAACCACGCGTCGCCGGTCTCGGCGGCGAGTGCCGTCGTGGCGTCGGTCGTGAGGCCCAGGTTGAGGATGGTGTCCATCATGCCGGGCATCGACACGCTCGCCCCGGACCGGACCGAAACGGCCAGCGGAGTGCGCGTGCCGCCGAACCGGCGTCCCGTCGCGGTCTCCAGGCCGCCCATCGCGGTGGTCAGCTCCGCATGAAGCCCGTCGGGGAGGCGGCCCCGGCGCAGGAACGCCCGGCACGCCTCGGTGGTGACGACGAACCCGGGCGGCACCGGCAGCCCCAGACGGTGGAGCGTCACCAGACCGTGTGCTTTGGCGCCCAGCACCTCGGCGGTCTCGTCCGGCCGCGCGCTCAGCGGGCGAACCCATCTCACCATCGTGAGATCCCGAGGGTGGCGAGCAGATCTTCGTGCAGCTCGGCCCACACAGTGTGGTATGAACCGATGCTGTCGGCGACGTACTCCAGCTCGCCCTTGCGGGCGCGATCGAGGGCATCGGCGAGCCGGGTTCGGTAGCGGGCGAACCGGGGCAGTGCCGTGGCCAGTTCGCCACATATGGGTACGACCCGGTCGTGCAGCTCGGTGAATCGGTCGAGGACCCGGGCGTCGTAGGCGGAATCACCGTGATCGTTGATGGTCGTCACACCGTCGACGGACCGTAGCTGCCAGGCCGTGCAGAGGTCGAGCAGCTCCGGGTTGAGCACCATGAAGCGCTCGTAGGACGCGGTCACCGCCGGGCGGGCACCGGCCGAGTCCAATTCGTGGCCGATGCGCTCGGCATCGGCGGCCCGGCCGGCCTCCGTGAGGCCCCAACCGCCGAACTCGCCGCCGAGACGCGTGACGTGGCCGTCGAGCGCGAGGTCGATCAGCTCGGACTCGACGTCGGACTCGTCCAGTCCCGTGGCCGCCGCGACGCGGGCGATGCCGGAGTAGCCGGCGCAGCGCAGGGCATGGAGCACCAGAAGTCGGTCGCCGTACTGCGGGGAATCGCTAGGGGACATGTCCTGGCCTTCGGTCAGCGTGTGTCGTGTACGGCGTCGATGGTCGAGACGGCGTGGGCGGCGCCTCGACCATGGGCTCGGGCGATGATCGCGCCATCTCGGACGCGTACGGCGGCTTCGGTCTCGTCGTCGACGTCGGGCAGGCCGGCGGCCGAGGCCACCGCGGCCGCGTCGTCGATGACCAGCCGCAGGTGCCGCCAGGTCCGGGAGGGGAACACCCGCCGCAGGCACGCGACAAGATCGCCGACCCTGAAGCGGATGAGGTTGCCGGTCTCGGCCGGGTCGCTCGTGACGATCACCATCGTGAGCTGCTCGCCTGGGCGTGCCGACCGGACCGCCTCCTCGGCGGCGCCCACCCGCCGGGCGCCCAGCACCGTGACCAGACCGTCGACGCCGACGTCCACCGGAGCGCCGGTGATCTGGTCGGACAGGCCATGGGGCGGTGTCCAGGGATCGTGGCATGCTGCGGCGGGCCGGACGTAGGGCAGGTACGGCGGCGCCCAGGTGTCGGCGAGGTCCAGGCCGGCCAGGTGCTCGCAGGCGCGGGTCTGGTCGAAGGGGTCGCCGAAACCCGGCGCGAGCTCGGCGAGCATGCCAGAACCGCTCAGCAACGTGAGGACGATCTCGGCCAGCCGCACCCGTCGCGGCGCGGCGTCGTCCGGCGTCGCGTCATCCGGCGCGGCTCCTTCCGGCTCGGCGCCCTCCCGCTCGCACGCCTCCAACGCGACCGCGAGCAGCAGCGCCTCCAGCCGCGCGACCTGGGCGAGCACGGCCCGGCCGGGCTCGTCGTCGATCACGTTCACCAGGGAGCGCAGGTGCAGGCGGCCCTCCGTCACGGTGTCCCCGGCCAGCGGCAGCCGCTCCAGCCAGGCACGGGCGAACGCGCCGAGCGCGTCGCGCGTAGACTCCGGCCGCCGAGGCGGTTCGACGGCGTCGGCGCTCTCGACCAGGTCGGTGAGCACCGCCAGATACAGCGCCCGTTTGCTGGGGAAGTTCGAGTACACCGCGCCCCGGGTCAGCTCCGCCCGCTCGGCGATCCGATCGACCTTCGCCGGGCCGTAGCCGTACTCGACGAACTCCCGCCTGGCCGCCGCCAGCACCGATGCGCGGGTGCGCGCCTGCTGCTGGGCCCGCGTGAGCCGAGCCATCACACCGCTCCCTCCATCGACGTACGGCAATCAGGATACTCTGACAATCCAGATGTTGTCATCATCTGGATTCGAATGGGCGCGCGAAGCCGGTGATCGCGGTGTTCGGCGCGTACGGGCACACGGCCGGGTTCGTGACGGCGGAGCTGCTGGAGCGTGGGTGGACCCCGGTGCTGTCCGGCCGGGACGCGACAAAGTCGGCGGCGGCGGCCGCGGCCCACCCCGGCGTGGAGTGGCGGCTCGCCTCGGCCGACGACCCTGCCTCGCTCGACCGCGTGATCGCCGGCGCGGACGCGGTGATCAACCGCCGTTCGGCGACACCGCGCCGCCGCTGATCGAGGCCGCGCTGCGCGCCGGGATCCGTCGTCACCGCCGGGGAGATCTTCGATGCGGAGGACTTCCTACGATCCCTGCCGCTGGACGAACTACGCCTCCCCGGCGCAGGGTGAGACGCCCGGCGTGCCGTCACACGGTCATGCCGACGGCCGCAACGACATCACCGCCCACGGCGCGAGTTCGACGTCGAGGTCCAGCACCCCGGTGTCGGCCACGGTGAGCGTGAACCTGCGGAGCGAGTCGGCGACCTTGCTCAGATGCTCGCTCTCGGCCCGCGACGGGTTGAGCGGAGACCCGAGCCGATACCAGGCCTCGGCGGCGTTCCCGTGCTCCCAGTCCATGATCTCGACGAGGAACGTGGTGCCCGGCTCCAGTCCGCCGATCGAGTGGCGGATCCGCCGGCTCGGCCCCATCTCGGCCAACACGCGTGCCGCGGCGTACGAACTCGCCGAGCCGACTCCCCTCAGGGCCATCTCCTCCGGGTAGTTGAAGAACACCGCTGACACGGCCGACGTCCGGCTGTCACGGGTCACGACCCCGTCGGACGTCGCGCGGAGCAGCCGGTCGCCGAGCCGTTCCAGCATCGCGAACGCGTGGAACGTGGGCTTGTGGACGCCGTTCTCGTTCACGAGGCCGAACCCGCCGTGGAACGGCCCGATCCCGGCGCCTCCCTCCTCGAACACGTCCGTGAAGGTCCAGTAGGAGATCGAGTCGGCGAGGGCGGCGCACTTCAGATACGACCGTGTGATGAAGGTCGCGGCGAACAGCGTGTCGTGGATGAAGTCGCGGGACGACGGCGACGACGACCACTCGGTGATGTGGATCTCCGCATCGGGATACGCGCTGTTCCTCACGAGCTCGCGCAGGAGGGTCAGGTCGTCGAAGGTGGCATCGGCGTACCGGGTGATCTGCACGCCCTCGCCGTTGGCGTCGAACGCGAAGTCGGTGGGGTAGAGGTGGGTCGAGATGAAGTCGATCGGGAGTTCGCGCTCCGCGCACCAGGTGATGAAGTCCTCGATCCACACCGGGCGCCAGTCGAGCGCGTCCACGTCGACGGCGGCGGCCGTCTCATGGGTCGCGGAGCGGTCCTCGACCTCACCCCGGTAGCGGTCGTCGGGCACGAAGACGCTCGTCGCGGGCCCGCCGACCTTCAACGCGGGATCGATCTTTTTGATCGCCCGCACGGTCTGCTCGTAAAGCTCGAAGTATTCGGTTTTCGTCCCGGTCCAGAAGTGGGGAACCAGGTTCGGCTCGTTCCACACCTCGAATCGCCACTCCCGCACCTCGGCGAGGCCGTACCGGTCGATCCAGTGCTCGACCGACCTCGTGACCAGCTCGACCCAGCGCGCCATGTCCCTGGGCGGGCTGCAGTGGGCGCCCCACCAGAACAGCGTCTCGGTCACCGTCGCCAGCTCGCGCGGCATGAAGCCCAGCTCGACGAAGGGACGGACGCCGCGGTCGACGATGAAATCGAACACCTTGTCCACATAGCTGAACGTGTAAACGGGCGAGGCAAGGCGCGTGTTCTGGCCGAAACCCCCGCCATAGCTCTCCCGATACACGAACATGTCGTCGTGAAAGAGGCCGTGAAAGCGGACGTACTGGAATCCGAAAGCGGCGACGACCTCGGCGAACTGCTGCTGCCAGTCCGCGCGCAGGGCTTCGTTCGCCCGTCCGGCGCCGACACACCTGCTCCAAACATGCGGGAACGCACTGTCGCCGCATGGCTCACCGTCGATACTGATTTGGGATTCGAATACGTTTTCGCTCACGATGGTCTCACTTCTCTTCTCAGAATCGTTTGCGGATCGGGAGGCGGTCGGACGCTCCCTAGCCCTTGACGGCGCCCAGCGACAGGCCGGACCGCCAGTACCGTTGCAGGCCGAGGAACGCGACGACCATCGGGATGATCGTCAGCAGCGATGACGTGATCACGAGATTCTGGATGAGGGCGCCGTTCCCGGCCGTCGAGCCCAGCTTGTTCCACTGACTGATTCCGACGGTCAGCGGATACCAGGCGGGATCCTTGAGCATGATCAACGGCAGGAAGTAGTTGTTCCAGATCGACACGAACGAGAAGAGCAGGACCGTCACGCCTGCGGGCGCGAGCAGCGGGAGCGCGATCTGCAGAAAGGTCCGGAACTCCCCGGCGCCGTCGATCTTCGCGGCCTCGAGCAGGCCGGTCGGTACGGCCTCGGCCGTGAACACCCACATCAGATACAGCCCGAACGGGTTGATGAACGACGGGAGGAGAATCGCCCACGGGGTGTTGGTCATGCCGAGCTGCGCGAACAGCAGGAACTGTGGGATCGCCAGGGCGATGCCGGGGACCGAGATGGATCCGAGCACGACGAAGAGGAACACCCGTTTGCCGGTGAAGTCGAGCTTCGCCAGGGCGTATCCGCCGAGGGCGGCCAGGAAGGTCGACACGGTCGCGCCCACGACGACGTAGAGAACGGTGTTGAGAAGCCACCGGGAGAAGATCCCGTCCTGGTAGCCGAACACCTCCACGATGTTGTCCCACAGGGCGAACTCGCGACCGGGCGCGAGCCCGAACGACGACACGAAGTCGGCCTGCGACTTGGTCGCGTTGATGACCAGCCACACGAGCGGCAGCAGGCAGTACAGCGTGAACAGAGCCGTCATCACGGTGAGAGTCGTGCTCTTCCTGGGATTTCCCACCGTGTAGAGCCGGCGGGCGCGACCGGAATGACGGGTCGGCGTGCCGGAGGCCTTCCCGGCTTCGACTCGCCGGCTACTGATCGGATGCATTCCTCAACCCTCTGATCTGGACGGCGTAGGCGACCGCGATCGTGATCGCCGCCATGACGAGCGCGAGCGCTGCCGCATAGCCCTGCTGGGACCCGGTGAACGCCAGGTGGTACGCGTACAGGTTGGGTGTGTAGAAGGTGGTGACGCCGCTGCCCGCGACCATCGAGGGCAGGATCTGCGGCTCGTTGAACATCTGGAACGTGCCGATGATCGAGAAGATGGTCGTGACGACCAGGGATCCGCGAAGTGCCGGCACCTTGATCGCGCGGACGACCTGGAACTCGTTCGCCCCGTCGATCGCGGCCGCCTCGTACAGCTCACGCGGGACGGCCTTGAGCGCGGCGTAGAAGATGAGCATGTTGAAGCCGGTGAACGCCCACGTCACCATCAGGCCGATGGAAATGAGCGTGGTCCCGGGGGCGAAGGGGTCGAGGTCCGTACCCAGGGCGTCGTTGAGGCTGCCGAACAGGCCGTACTTGACGCCGAGCAGGAATCCCCACATGAGGGTCGACACGATCGCCGGCACCGCGTAGGGGAGGAAGATCGTCATTCGCATGAACTTGGCGCCGTGCACGCGCATGCCGTCCAGGGCCAGTGCCAGCGCCATGGCGAAGATCAGCATGATCGGCACCTGGATGAGCGTGAACCGGAAGACGCGTCCCACCCCGTCCCAGAACTGCGGGTCCCGGAACAGCTTGCCGTAGTTGGCGAATCCGACGAACGTGTCGCCCCCGATGAGCTTCTGCTGGAAGAGGCTGAGGTAGGCGGCGTACAGGATGGGCACGATGAACACGAGCGCGAACAGCGTCCCGAAGGGCGCGATGAACGCCAGCGCGATCCGTGTCCTCCGGTGCTTGCGGGTCGCCGTCTGAGGCCGCTTCGCGTCCGGCGACGCCGTGGCCGGAGGGTCGGCGTCGAACCGACGTGCCAGGTCCATGTCCGTGTTCCTTCCGATCCGTCGCGGTGCCCGGCTCGCCTCTTCACCGGCCGCGGTACGGCGCCGGCCGCGGTACGGCGCCGGCCGCCACCGCACTCCGCCCGGACACTCCTTGGGAGAGTCGGTCCAGTGATCGTGGGCCGGTGTGGCGGGGAGCGGAGCGGGAGGGAGTGAGGACCGCATGCCGGGCCCCGCCCGGTGGGGCCTGGCGGCGGACCGGAGCTTCCTCCCGGCGCAGCGACCGGAGCCGCCGATCGGGAACCGACGTTTCCTCGGGGGTGTCATTACTCGGCCGATGCGCTAGTCCACCTCGAAGCCCTGCTCGTTGCCGTACTGGATGCAGCGCTGCCTCCACTGTTCGAGGATCTCGGCGAGCGAGCCCTTGCCCGTGGTGTAGAACGGCGAGGCGATGTCGCCGTAGATCGAGCGGGCCCACTCGAAGAACGGCGGGTACTGCCAGCCGCTCCCGACGATCTCCGAGGCCTCGGCGAGCACGGCGCCGACCTTCTGGTCGCCGAAATACTCGTTGGCCTTGCTCTGGAACGCCTCGCTCTCCAACACCGACATGTTCGGCACGAAGGCACCCGCTGCCACCCGGGACGCGAGACCGCCGCCGTGCGTGAAGTGCTCGAGGAACTTGAAGGCCGCCTCCTTGTGCTCGGCCGCCGCGGGGATGCCGAAGGAGCTGCCGCCGTTCGCCGCTCCGACCTTCTCTCCCTGCTGCCACTGCGGCATCAGCGCGACCCTGAAGTCACCGGCGGCCTGCGGCGCACGCTCGGGCAGCGTCGAGGTCAGCCAGCCGCCCATGGTCTGGGTGGCGAGGGTTCCGTCGTTGAGCGCTCGGTTCCAGTCGTCGGACCACCCTGTGATCTTGGTGTTGACCAGGTCCTCGTCGAGCATCTTCTGCCAGAAGGACACGGCCTTGGTGGTTCCGGCGTCGGTGAAGTCGATGTGCACCTTGTTGCCGTCCACCTTGAACGGACGACCGCCTGCCTGCCAGATGAGCGAGAGCAGGAAGAAGAGGTCTCCCGTGTCCTGCGCGATGTAGTGGTCGTCGCCGAGAGCGCGCACCTTCTTGGCGGCCTCGTAGTACTCGTCCCACGTGGCGGGGGGCTTGTTCATGCCGGCCTTCTTGAGCGTGGCCGCGTTGTAGAACATCGCCGAGGGTCCGTAATCGGACGGTAGCGCGTAGACCTTGCCGTTGACCGTGACGTCGTTCCATGCGGCCTCGACGTAGTCCTGCTTGAAGTTCTCGACGCCGAACTCTCCGAGATCGGCGAGTTTGCCGGGAATGGCGAAGTAGGGCACCGCGAAGTACTCGAACATCACCAGGTCGGGTACGCCGGAACCGGCCTGGATGGCGTTGTCGAGCGCCTGGTACTCGTCCTGCGACGAGCCCGCGTTGACGACCTCGACCTTGATGTTCGGGTTCGCGGCCTCGAATCCGGGGACGGCCTGTGCGACGGTGCCGTCCCAGCTCCAGACCGTGATCTTCACCTGTTCTTCACCGCCGCCGCCGGCCGCATCGCCATCGCTCGAGCCGCCCCCGCCGCCGGAGCATGCGGCCAGCGCCAGCATCGGCACGAGTACCGCGGAAAGGAGCCTTACTTTCCGGGAGAGCCCCATGAGCCTCTCCTCTCGTCCTTGGCTACGAAACTATTTCGCAACTTATTCGGTGTTGCCAGGACAGTAGGTGCCGCTTCTGTCCTGTGTCAACGGGTAGGAAAGACAGAAATCACCGACAACAACGGGATAGCGGCGAAGGGAAAGGTAGCGTGGTAGGTTCGAAATAATTTCGTAGCCCCGAGAGGAGCCCTCATGCGACGGCGAGGTCGTTCCGAGCGAGCCACCCTGGCGGATGTCGCCCGACTGGCCGGTGTCTCGCCGACGACCGCCTCGAAGGTCCTCAACGGGCGTAGCGACGTGGGGACGAAAACGCGTGAGCGTGTCCTCGAAGTCATGGCCGAGATCGGCTACAGGCCGACGACGGCGCGTCACGAGCAGACACGGGACCGTTCCCTCGTCACCGTGCTCGACATCGTGGAGTCGCGTTACGCCGGGACCGTGCTTCAGGGGATACTCGTGGCCGCGACCTCCGCGCAGGCCGAGCTCCTCCTCCGTCTGCCGCCCGACGAGCCGATCAGCACGAGCCGTACGGCGGCCCGCGCCTGGATGGCGGAGCAGAAGGAGTCCGGCGTCGTCGGCATCATCGCGCTCGCCGTCGCCGTACCCGACTCGGTGCTCCTCGCCGCGGAGGATCTCGAGGTGGCCGTCGTGACGATCGACCCGATCGATACGACCGAATCACGCGTCGTCAGCATCGGCTCCACCAACTGGGCAGGCGGTCGTTCGGCGACCGAGCACGTCATCGGCCTCGGCCACCGCAGGATCGCCTGGATCGGCGGCCCGCTGGGCTCCGCCCCATCGGTGGAACGCTTCCACGGGTACCAGGCCGCCCTCGACTCGGCCGGCATCACGCCGGACCGCGCGCTGATCCGCCACGAGGCGTTCTCCGTCGAGGCGGGGCTCCGGCACGGCCGCGACGTCCTCTCACTCGGTGAGCGGCCGACCGCGATCGTCGCGGGCAATGACGAGATCGCCGTCGGGGTCCTCGCCGCGGCCAAGGAGCTTCAGATCGCCGTCCCGGATGAGCTGTCGGTCACCGGGTTCGACGACACGCCGCAGACCCAGTGGACCGCGCCCCGGCTCACGTCCGTACGGCAGCCTCTCGTCGGCATGGGCCGGATGGCCGTCGAGACCGTCCTCGGCATGGCGGAGGGCGTCCAGCCCGCCTCCCGGCACCTCCAACTGGCGACGACCCTCAGCGTCCGTGACTCGACCGGCCCCGCCCCGTCGTCCTGATCCGCCCAGGCCCGGATCCCGGGTATCAGGTCGCAGGTCTCAAATCTCAGGTCGCAGGTCTCGGATCTCAGGTCCGGATCTCAAATCTCCGGTCCGGATCTCAGATCTCGGGTCTCGGATCGAGCGGCTGGAATCGCGCTGGTGGAGCCGGGTGTCCTCGGCTGCCCCTCGCCGATTTTCCCATTACTCCTCATAACATCCTTCTCTTGGGCAAATACATAGAGTACCTAGGCATATACGAAGAGTTGTGATGACATAGTGCCGATCCGTCTAGCCCTACGCGAGGTGCGCTAGGCGGCCCCTGGCCGGGACAGCAAGCCGACCGGTGAGAAGCCGAGTCGTGGTGGACCTGAGCAGGAAGGGCGAGATGAGCGCGGACGACTCGTTGGCAGAGCGGGCATGGCCGGAGCACGCGGTGGCGGTGGTAGGCGTCGGATGCCGCCTGCCCGGTGGGATCGTGAACCTGGACGGGCTGTGGCAGGCGTTGCGGCAGGGCGCCGATCTGGTCGGTGAGATCCCGCCGAGCAGGTTCGAGGCCGATCGGTTCGTCGACGACACCATGCCGAGGCCGGACAGGAGTTACACCCGGGCCGGAGGCTTCCTCGACGAGGACATCACCGCCTTCGACGCCGCCTACTTCGGCATCTCCCCCAAAGAGGCCGCCGCGATGGACCCGCAGCAGCGGCTGCTCCTGGAGATCGCGGTCGAGGCACTGGACGACGCGGGCATCGATCCGGCGGCGCTGGCAGGCACGGACACCGGAGTGTTCATCGGCATCTCGGATCCCGCCTACGGCACCATGCAGGCGTTGGAGCCGGGCGGCATGGGCCCGTACTCGATGTCCGGGGGGACCCTGTCCATCGCGGCCAACCGGCTGTCGCACTTCTTCGACCTGCGCGGGCCGAGCATGAGCATCGACACGGCGTGCTCATCGTCGTTGACGGCCGTGGAGCGGGCCTGGCGGTCTCTCGCGGAGGGATCCAGCCGGATGGCGCTGGCCGGCGGGGTCAACCTGCTGCTCAGCCCATACCCCTTCGTCGGTTTCAGTCAGGCGTCGATGTTGTCGCCGTCCGGCCGGTGCCGGGCGTTCTCCGCTGACGCCGACGGGTTCGTACGCGCCGAGGGCGGCGGTGTGGTGGTGCTCAAGCGCCTGGCCGACGCGATCGCCGCCGGGGACCGCGTCCACGGCGTCATCGTCGGCGCCGCCGCCAACAACGACGGCCGCACCATGGGGCTGGCGTTGCCGAACGCCGAGGCGCAGGAAGCGCTGTTACGGCAGGTGTACGCCACGGCGGGCATCGGCCCCGACGAGATCGTGTACGTGGAGGCGCACGGCACCGGCACCCAGGCCGGTGATCCGGCCGAATGCCAGGCGTTGGGACGGGCGCTGGGCAGCCGGCGCACGCGCGGAGTCCTGCCCATCGGCTCGGTGAAGTCCAACCTGGGGCACCTGGAGCCGGCCTCCGGTATGCCGGGGCTGTTCAAGGCCCTGCTGGTGCTCCGGCATCGGGTGATCCCGCCCTCGTTGCACGCCGCGACGCTCAATCCCCGTATCGACTTCGACGCCCTGGGGCTGACCGTCACCGTCGAGCCGCGACCGCTGGACGAGGCAGGCGGACGTCCCGTGGTGGGAGTCAACTCCTTCGGATTCGGGGGCGCCAACGCGCATGTGGTGCTGGCCGCACCGCCCGCCCCCACGATGGCCGGGGACGAATCGGCGGCACCCCCCGCGGGGGCGCTGCCCGTCGTCGTGTCCGCGCGCAGCCGGTCCGCGCTGCGGGAAGCCGTGGAACGGACCGCAGCGCACCTGACGTCACTCGACGAACGGGATTTCTACCACGTGGCCTACACCGCGACTCGGCGGCGCGGCGGCCACCGGCATCGCGCCGTGGTGCTGGCCGATACCGCCGCCGCGGCGGCACGGGCGCTGACGACCCTGGCGGACACCCCGGAGTCGGCCGGCCGCGAGTCCGATGCGGGCAGACCATCCGATGTGGACAGACCGGGGGCCGGGGACGCGGCGGTCGCCGAGTCGGAGACGGTAGAGCACGGGCGGGTGGCGTTCGTGTTCTCCGGCAACGGTTCGCAGTGGGCCGGGATGGGCGCGGATCTGCTGTCCGACGAGACCTTCCGCTCGGCCGTGGCAGCGGTCGACGCCGAACTGACCGATCGGCTCGGCTGGTCGGTGCTCGAGGAACTGTCCCTGCCTGCCGACCAGGCGCGGCTGTCGGCGACCGAGGTGGCGCAGCCGTTGCTGTTCGCCGTCCAGGTCGGCCTGGTGGAGATGCTCAGGGCGGCGGGCGTACGGCCGGGAGCGGTGCTCGGCCACAGCGTGGGCGAGGTCGCCGCCGCCTACGCCGCCGGCGCCCTGTCACTGGCCCAGGCGGCACAGGTGATCGCCGAGCGCGGCATGGCGCAGTCGGTCACCCGGGGGTGGGGCCGGATGGCCGCGCTCGGGCTGTCCGAGGTCGCGGCCAGACAGATCCTGGCCGGCCACCCGCGACTGGAGATCGCGGCGGTCAACTCCGACCGCGACGTCACGATCGCCGGACCGGACGGATCGCTGAAGTCACTGGGCGAGGACCTCTCCTCGCGCGACGTCTTCTTCCGGGAGCTGGACCTCGACTACGCCTTCCACAGCGCCGCCATGGATCCGGTGCGGCAGCGTCTGGCCGAGGGACTCGCCGGGCTGCGGCCCGGCCCGGCGCGCATCCCCATGGCGTCAACGGTGACGGGCGACCTCGTCCGGGGGCCGGAGCTGGACGCGGCGCACTGGTGGCGGAACCTCAGAGAACCGGTGCGGTTCGCCGCGGCGGTCGAGCGGGTGCTCGGCGACGGCTTCGACGTGCTGCTGGAGATCGGCCCGCACCCGGTGCTGCGCTCGTACCTGCGCCGCGTGAGCGGCACCGCGCGGGTGCGCGCGGCCGTCGTGGCCACCTTGCGCCGGGACGAGCCGGGCCCGATGCGCGTCCGCTCCGCTGTCGCCGAACTCGTCGCGGCCGGTGCACGGCTCGACTGGGATCGCTACTTCCCCCGCCCCGGCGCGGTGCGATCGCTGCCGGCCTACCCCTGGCAGCGCGAACGGCACTGGATCGGAGGCCCGCACACCTGGGTGCCCACCCACATGGACACGACGATCCGGCATCCGCTGCTGGGACGGCGGATGCCGGTGCTGGACCCCACCTGGCAGGGGGAGATCGACCGGGTACGGGTGCCGTGGGTGGCCGACCACCGGGCCGGCGGCGCCGCGATCATGCCGGCCACCGGATACGTGGAGATGGCCATCGCCGCCGCCCGGCTGGCCATGCCGGACGCCGCCGAGGCGGTGGAGGTGGACAGGGTCGACATCAGCCGGGCCATGGTGGTGCCGTCACAGGCCGCAGCCGACCCGGTGTACGTGCAGACGTCGCTCCACGCCGAGACCGGGGTGGTCACCGTGGCCAGTGCCGAGCGGCAGGCCGAGCAGCCCCGCGAGCACTTCCGGGCCAGGGTACGGCCGCTGCTGCGCCGGATCCCGCCGCCGCTGGACGTGACCGCGCTACGCGCGCGCATCGGCACCCGCGTGGACGTGCCCGGCTACTACGCGCGGGCCGCGGAAGGCCACATGGTGTGGGGGCCGGAGTTCCAGGTCCTGACCGAGTTGTGGATGGGCGAGCGGGAGGTGCTCGGCGCCTACTCGTGTCCCGAGCAGGGGCAGGGGCGCTACCAGATGCATCCGGTCGTGCTGGACAGCGCGCTGCAGGCCGGCGTGCTGTGGCTGGTGGAGTCGCTGCACTCGGGCCGCGGCTACATGCCCGCCGCGATCGGCTCCGTCCGCCTGTGGGGCACGCCCGCCGCACAGGGGCTCGTGCACGTACGGGAACGTTCCAGCAGCGCCGAGGAGGTCTGCTGGGACATCGTGGTCGCCGATGCCGACGGTCGGATCGCCGCCGAGGTGGAGGGCTGCCGGCTACGCCGGATGCCCGGGGTCCACATCACCCCGGTCACCCGTTATGAGATGGCCTTACGTGCCGCGCCCCGAGCCGGCTCGCCCGGCACGTACGGCACGCCCGCCGAGCCGTGGCCGGCTCCCGGCCCCGGTCCGATCCTGTCCGGCGCGGCCGAGCAGATCGACCGGCTGCGCTCGGCGTGGCACGAGCTGGACTACCCGCGGTACGCGGCACGGCTCGAAGAGGTCTTCGCCCGCACGCTGGCCGGCGCGCTCGGCGAGTCGACCGCCGGACGGTCGATCGACGTCGAGGAACTGATCGAGGCGTGCCCGATGGCGCACCACCGGCGCATGCTCCACGCCGCCCTGCCGCTGCTGGAGCGGTACGGACTGCTGGAGCGGCCGGTCGAGGGCGGCCTTCGCCTGAAGCCGACGGGTGCGGCGGATCCGGGTGAGCCGCACCATGTCCACTGGGACCTTCACCGTGATCTTCTCTCCGGGGGAGCCGCCTTCGCCGCCCAGAGCGCCCTATCCGTCCTGGTCGGCCGGTGTCTGCCCGAACTGCTCGCGGGCAGACGTGCCGAATCCGACGTCCTGGGCTGCGGCGGCGGTCATGAGCTGATGGAGCAGTTTCACGACGTCGGGCCGGTCAACCTGTTCACCAATCGGATCGCGCGGGCGCTCGTCGAGCAGATCGTCCGGCGGTGGCCGGCCGACCGGCCGCTGCGTGTCCTGGAGGTGGGCGCGGGGACCGGCGGCACCACCGCCATGCTGCTGCCCGTCCTGCCCGCCGACCGCACCCGCTATCTGGTCACCGACCTCGCCGAGGCCACGTCGACCCGGCTGCGGCAGCGTTTCGCGGATGTCGACTTCATCGACCATTCCGTCCTCGACCTGGACGCCGACCCGGCCGAGCAGGGGCTGACCGCGGGCGCATTCGATCTCGTGGTCGCGGCCAACACCCTGCACCTGGCCCGTGACCTGTCCGCCGCGCTGCGTCATCTGGCCACCCTCCTGGCTCCCGGCGGCCAGTTGCTCATCGCAGAACCGCACCGGGTGGGCACCCTGCTGCCGTTCCTCGGGATGCGGGAGGAGTTCTGGGACTTCACCGACGGGCACCTGCGCCCGCGCTCGCCGCTGCTGTCCCGGGAAAGCTGGCGGGAGGTGCTGGCGGAGGCCGGCTTCACCGAGGTCGTCCAGACCGGAGACGACGACGAACGCGCGGCCGGCGACTTCTCGGTGATGCTGGCCGCCGCCGGGGCTTCGGCCGCCGCAGAGAGGGTTCCGGCCACGGTCGAGGGGGATTCGGCCACCGCGCATCCCGTGCCGGACGCCGTCGGCACGTGGATCCTCGCCGGTGAGGACGGCACCGACGAGCTGACCGCCGAGTTGCGCGCGCTGCTGCGAACCCGTGGCGGCGACGTGCTCGACACACCGCTCAGCGACGATCCCGACCACTGGATCGCGCACTTCCCGCCCACCGCCCAGACGATCACCATCGCGGTCATCCTGGGCGGAGCGGACGACACGGATTCGAAGGCGACCGTCGAGCAGATCACCCGGCGGGCCGCGGCGCTGCGGGCCATCGCGCTGGCCTGCGAGCAACTGCCCGAGCCCGTCGCGACCACGCTGTGGCTGGTGGCCCGCCCCTGCGCCGCGCTGCCGGAACCCCACCTCACCGATGTGCGGCTCCACCCCGAGGACGCGGCGACCTGGGGGACGACACGCTCGCTGAGCAACGAGCAGCCGCGGCCGGCGATACGCCGGATCTGCCTGCACCCCACCGGCGACGCCGTACGGGACGCCGGCCGCCTGGCGGCGGAACTGCTCGCCCCGGGTGAGGAGGACGAGATCCTGCTCACCCGCCGAGGACGTTTCGTGCCGCGGCTGCTGGAGTCGGACGAGCACGCACGCAGCGTGCCCGTCGGCTCGGGCGGCGCCTACCGGCTCAAGGTGTGCGATCCCGGGCTGTCGTACACGCTGGCCTGGGAGGAGATCCCGATGCCGCGGCCCGAGCCCGGCGAGGTCGTGGTCGAGGTACGGGCGATCGGGCTGAACTACCGCGACGTGATGTGCGCGGTCGACCTGCTGCCCACCGAGGCCGTCGAAGCGGTCTTCGGCGGGCATGAGCTGGGCCTGGAATGCGCCGGGATCGTCACCGCCGTCGGTGCCGACGTCACCGGGTTGCGGCCCGGTGACCGGGTCATGGCCGTGGGGCCCGTCGGATTCGCCAGCCACGCGAGGGTCAAGGCGTGGGCGGCCGTCTCCCTCCCCGAGGGGATGACCTTCACCGAAGCGGCCACCATGCCGATGGCGTTCTCCACCGTGCACCATTCGCTGGGGCACTGCGCACGTGTCAGGGCGGGCGAGACGATCCTGGTCCACGGCGGCGCAGGTGGGGTCGGCCTGGCCGCGCTGCAGTACGCCCGGGAACACGGGGCCCGCGTGATCGCGACCGCGGGCACAGCCGCCAAACGCGACCTGCTGTTCGCGATGGGAGCCGACCACGTCCTGGACTCGCGCAGCCTGCATTTCGCCGAGCAGGTCAGGGAACTGACCGGGGGCCAGGGCGTGGACATCGTGCTCAACTCGCTGGCCGGTGAGGCCATCAACCGGGGCGTGGAATGCCTGCGGCACGGCGGCCGGTTCATCGAGCTCGGCAAACGGGACATCTACCAGAACAGATCCCTGCTGCTGCGACCGTTCTCCGACAACATCGCGTTCTACGGCGTGGACGTGGGGACCCTCATGTGGAAGGCGCCCGAGCTGGTGGCCGAGAGCACCTCGCAGATCGCGGACCTCTACCGCTCCCGGCTGTTCCAGCCGCTGCCGCACACGGTGTTTCCGGCCGCCCGCGTCGCCGACGCCTTCGCCATGATGCGCCATTCCCGGCATATCGGAAAAGTCGTGGTGTCCTTCGATCCGCGCGACGAACCGGTCACAGTCCGGCCCCAGCGGGTGGCCCCGCGCCTGGACCCGGAGGGTACCTACCTGGTCACGGGCGGCCTGGGCGGGTTCGGGGCGGCGACGGCCCGCCGCCTCGCCCTGCGAGGTGCCCGCCACCTGGCCCTGGTCGGCCGCCGGGGCGCCGCGACGCCCGAGGCTCCCGCTCTGCTGGAGGAACTGGAGAGAACGGGGGTGGAGGTCCGCGCGTACGCGGCCGACGTGGCCGACCGCGACGCCATGCGGCGGATCCTGCACGACCTGGATGCCGGCGACCATCCGCTACGCGGCGTCGTACACGCGGCCATGCACCTCGACGACGGCCCGCTCGCCGACCTCGACGACGACCGGATCCGAGCCGTCCTGCACCCCAAGGTCGCCGGCGCGATGGTGCTCGACGAACTGACCCGGGATCGCCCCCTCGACCTGTTCGTCATGTACTCCTCACTCACCCCCATAGGCAACATCGGACAGACGTCGTACGTCGCCGCGAACCTGTTCCTTGAGGCGCTGGCCCGGCAGCGGAGCAGACAGGGCCTGCCCGGACTGACGGCCTGCCTGGGCGCGCTCGCGGAGACCGGGGTGCTGACCCGGGGCAGGCAGGGAGAGGTGCTGGCCAAGGCCGGGATCCCGCCGATGACTCCCGCACAGGCGCTGGACGCCGTGGAGGCCATGCTCGGCGAGCACGCCGACGTCGCCATGGTGGGCCGCTGCGACTGGGGCCGACTGCGGCAGGTCCTGCCCGGCCTGCAGCGTCCGTGGCTGTCCCCGGTGCTGCCGCCCGGCATCGAGCAGGAGTCAGACCCGCTGTCGCTGCTGACGGAGATGAGCCACGAGCAGGCGTACGCGCACCTCACCGAGCAGATCACCCGGTTGCTGTCCACCGTCCTGCTCATCCCGGCCGACCAGATCGCCGACGACCGGCGGCTGGACGAGTACGGACTGGACTCGCTGATGGCCACAGAACTGCTGACCTCCATCCGCGGCCGGTTCGGCGTCGACATCCCGCCGATGGAGCTGATGCGCGGCGGCGGCACCGTCACCGACATCACCAACAGCATCCTCGTCCGCCTCGGCCTGCGCGGCGAACGGCAGCCGGCCGAGGCGAGTCGCCGTACCGGAGAGCCGGCCTGAGCCTGACCAGGCCCGGCGCAGAAGACCGCGCAGAGACCGGCGCAGAAGGCCGTACAGAGACGGGCACAGAAGAGCGCGTAGAGACCGGCACAGAAGAGAGGCCAGCATTGACCCAGCCGCACACCCGGATCGCCGGGGTGGCCGCCCACCTGCCGAAGACCACGCTGAGCACGGCCGAGCTGGAAGATCGGCTCGCCGACCGCAACCCCACCCTGGACCTGCCCCGAGGGTTGATCCACGAGCACAGCGGGGTGCGGCGGCGGCATATCGCCCTCCCACACGAGAAACCGTCCGACCTGGCGGCGTACGCCGCCCGCCGGGTCCTGGAGGACAACGACCTGCAGGCCGCCGACCTCGATCTGCTCATCTACGCGGGGGTGTCGTCCGACGCCGTCGAGCCGGCCACCGGACATATGGTCGCCGCCAAGATCGGGGCCTGCTGCCCGGTGTTCGACGTACGCAACGCCTGCAACAGCGTGCTGAACGCCATCGAGGTGGCCGACGCGCTGATCTCCGGCGGCCGTCATCGGCGGGTCCTCATCTGCTGCGGAGAACTGCCCACCGCGGGCACGCCGTGGACCGTGGCCGACGTCGAGGAGTACATCACCGTCGCCGCCTCCTACACCGTCTCCGACGCCGGCGCCGCGCTGCTGCTGGAGGCGGGCACCGAACCGGGGGTGCTCGCCCACCGGTTCTCCGCTTACTCCGCCGGATGGCAGGCGGCGGTCTCCGCCGTGGACAACCTCACCACCGATCCGTGGTCGGGCCGGCCCACCGCCGGGCCGCTCATCGTCGACTCCGTCGAGTTGGTGCGCGGCATCGAGAACATCGACAACGCCGTTTTCCACAAACCCCTCGCCGATCTCGGGCTGACCTGGGACGACTTCGCGGCCATCTGCGTGCACCAGGCATCGCTGGCGGCGCTGTGGTGGTTCTGCGACCACGTGCGCATTCCGCAGGGGAAGGTCGTCGTCACCATCGCCCAGCACGGAAACCTCGTCGCGGCGACGCTGCCCGTGCAACTGGCGCGGGTGGTCGGCTCGGGACGGGTACGGCGCGGCGACCTGGTCGCCCTGGTCGGCCTGGCGAGCGGGGCCAGTGCCGGAATCGTCGTCGTGCGGTGGTGATCCGATGACCACGCAGGCGACGCCTCCGAGCGACTCCGGCTCGGCCGAGCCGGTGAGCGAGCTGATCGTCCGTGCCGAGCGCTGGTTTCGCGAGCAGCCCGACGTGATCGCCTGCCAGATCGGTGGTCGCACCCCGATGGCCACCACCTACGGGCAGTTGTCGCGATCGGTGGACCGTACCGTCGCGACTCTCGCCGATGCCGGGATCCGCCCGGGCATGCGTACCGGCCTGCTGGTGCCACCGGGTCCGGAACTGGGCGCGCTGGTCGTCGCCCTGGCGCGGCTCCGCGCGGTGCCGGTGCTGGTCGATCCCGGACTGCCGCTCAACGCGATCAAGCGCTGTCTGCGCCAGGCGGCGCCCGAGGCGTTCATCGGGATCCCCGCCGCGCAGGTGGCCAGGAGGCTGCTGGGCTGGACCCCCGACCTCAGAGTGTCCGTCACGGTCCCCTCGCGGCGACCCCGCGGCTCGGCCTGGCCGCACCTCGGGCGCGGCCTTCGGCCCGGCGATCCGGGACGACGGGCCTCCGCCGGCCCCGACGATCTGGCGCTGATCGCCTACACCTCCGGATCCACCGGCCCGCCCAAGGGCGTACCACTGCGTCATCGGCACCTGGCCGCGCAGCTCGACCTGTTGGGCCCGCTCGGCACGGTGGCGCCGGGAACGCCGGTGCTGTCGACGTTCGCGCCGTTCGCCTTGGGCGCGGCGGCGTTCGGGGCGACCGTGGTGATCCCGGACATGGATCCGCGGCATCCGGTGCGCGCCGACCCGGCCGCCCTGGTCGCCGACATCCGGCGATATCGCGTGGCCGGGATGTTCGCCCCTCCCGCGCTGCTCGACCGGCTCGCACGGCACTGCGCCGCCCATGGCCTGGTGCTGGACACGCTCGGCGACGTGGTGTCCGCCGGGGCGCCGCTGCCGATGCCGGTGATGGACCGCCTGCGCGGCTGCCTGCGCGACGACGCGCGGGTGCTGTCGGTGTACGGCGCCACGGAATGCATGCCGGTGGCCGCGATCGAGAGCCGCCTGCTCGCCGAGCAGGCCGCGGCCACCGCCGCCGGGGCGGGCACCTGCCTGGGGCCGCCGCTCCCGGGCACCGACGTGCGCGTCATCGCGGTCGGCGACGATCCCATCGAACGGTGGAGCGATGATCTGGTCGTGCCACCCGGCGCCATCGGGGAGATCGTCGTGGCCGCCCCCACCGTCGGCGACCCCTACCTGGACGATCCGGAGGCCACCGCGCTGGCCCGGATCGGCGATGGGGACCGCGTCTGGCACCGGATGGGTGACCTCGGGCGGCTCGACGAGCAGGGGCGGCTCTGGTTCGCCGGACGCAAATCGGAACGGGTCCGCACCATCGATGGCGACCTGTACACCGACCAGGTCGAACCCGTCTTCGCCGCCGTCCCGGGGGTCCGCCGCACCGCACTGGTCGGCGTCGGTCCCATCGGTGGCCGGCGTCCGGTCCTGGTCGTGGAGTGCGAATCGGGATCTCGGGACGACGACGCTCGCGCCAAGGCTCGGGTGAAGACCGACATTTTGGACATGGCGGCCCGTCATCCACACACAGCCGCGATTCGGGAGGTGCTGGTCCACCCCGGGTTCCCGGTCGACGCCCGGCACAACAGCAAGATCCGTCGGCACGAGCTCGCCCGGTGGGCGGCGCGACGCCTCCGGGGAGGCCGACGATGAGGGTCCTGGTGACCGGGGGCGGCGGCTTCCTGGGAGAGGCCGTCTGCCGGCGGCTGGCCGTACGCGGTGACACCGTACGCGCACTTCAGCGCCGCCACAGCCCCGCGCTGGCGGCACTCGGGGTCATCCAGCACCTGGCCGACGTCCGCGATCGCGCGGCGGTGCTCGCCGCCGTCGCCGGATGCGAGGCGGTCGTGCACTGCGCCGCGAAGGCCGGCGTACACGGGCGGGACCGTGACTACGAGGAGATCAACGTTTCGGGAACGCGGAACGTGCTGGACGCGTGCGAGCGCCACGGGGCACGCCTGGTCCACACGTCCTCGCCGAGTGTCGTCCACGACGGGCGGGACCTGGAGGGAGTGGACGAGTCCGTGCCCTACGCCCGTCACTTTCCCGCCGCCTATCCGCGTACCAAGGCAGAGGCGGAGCGGCTCGTCCTCACCGCAGCGGCGGCCGGGCGGGTGACGGCGGTCGCGCTGCGTCCGCATCTCATCTGGGGGCCCGGAGATCCGCACTTCCTGCCCAGGCTGGTGGCCCATCGCCGCCTGCTGTGGCTGCTGGGGGAGACCGACAAGACCATCGACACCGTCTACATCGACAACGCCGCCGACGCTCACCTGCTCGCGCTCGACCGGCTGCGTCCCGGCTCAGCGCAGGTCGGCCGGGCCTACTTCATCACCCAGGACCAGCCCTGCGGCTTCGGGGAATGGCTCAACCTGCTGCTGCGTGCCGCCGGGCTGCCTCCGGTGACGCGCCGGGCACCGGTCGGACCGGTCCTGTCGGCGGCCCGGCTGCTGGAGCGGCTGCGCCGGCTGCCGTTGACACGGCACCTGCCGCCGTTGATGTTCCTGGTGGAGCAGGCCTCGACGGCGCACTGGTTCGACATCTCCGCGGCCCGTCGCGATCTCGGCTACCGGCCTCGGGTGAGCACGGCGGAGGGACTGGGCCGGCTCACCGCCCACCTGGCCGCGGAGAACGCCCGGTGACCGGATTCCCGGACTACCCGTTCACCTCCCGCTGGTTCGCCTGCCGGGACGGCCTGCGCCAGCACTACCTGGACGAAGGGACGGGACAGCCGGTGCTGTTCCTGCACGGGAACCCCTCCTGGAGTTACCTGTGGCGGCGGCCGATTCTCGCGCTGCGCGAGGAGTTCCGCTGCATCGCCCCCGACCACATCGGCATGGGCCTGTCGGACAAGCCGGGAGCCGACCGTTACCCCTACGATCTGGCCGCCCGCGTGGACGATCTGGACGCCCTGATCGAACACCTCATCACCGGCGGCGGTGCCCCCGAACACGGCTGGACGCTCGTGCTGCACGACTGGGGCGGGCCGATCGGCATGGCCTGGGCCTGCCGCCACCCCGGCCGGGTCGCCCGCCTGGTCCTGCTCAACACCGCGGCCTTCCCCAATCCGTACGGCGAACGCGTACGGCCGCTGCTGCGGCTGCCGTTCCGGGTGCTGCGCGACACCCGGTTGGGGACCCGCCTGTTCCTGCGCCACAACCTCTTCGCCCGCGGCGCCACCTGGCGTCCGCTGGGAGTCCGGCGCAGGATGCCCGCCCAGGTGCGCTCGGCGTTCCTGGCCCCCTACGACCGGCCCGAGCATCGCGTGGCCATCCAGCGTTTCGTGCAGGACATTCCACTTCGTCCCGGCGACCCCTCCTGGCCCATGCTGCGGGACATCGGCACGTCGCTGGCGCAGTTCGCCGACCGGCCCATGCTGATCGCCTGGGGACTCGGCGACCCGGTCTTCGACCGCGCCATGCTGGACGAATGGCGACGGCGTTTTCCCGCCGCCCGGACTCGCCTGTATCCCGGTGCCGGTCACTACCTGCTGGAGGACGCCCACGCCGACCTCGTCCCCGCCATCCGCTCGTTCCTGCGCACCCCGCTCGATACCGAGGACTGACACGGGGTTGGTCGACTCAGACGAGAGGGCGGCCGTACACCCACCCGCGGCCGCCCCAGACCGGCCCCGGCGACGCATCGCCCATCGGGAGGCGCGAGCCGTGATCTTCCGTACCAGCCGTCCGGGACCGGCCGGACGGAATCGTTCCACTGCTCGGAGTTCCCCCGAGGCTGATTCGACATCACCGTGCACAACCGGTCCAGTGCCGACCGGCTCTCATCGTCCGCGGCACGGAAGATCACCACCCGCTGGTGGGGTGATCCCCTCTCGCATGAGGCGTTCCCGGTCGACGTGGAACTCGCGTATCTCCGGATGTATCAGGCACAGCCACGTCGAATTGCGCTGTGACGGAGGCAGGGTGTCGAAATCCAGCAGCAGCCTCGTCATTTCGTGGTTCCAGGCCAGGATGTCGTAGCGGTGGTTCATCAGCATGGCCGGCGGGGTGCTCACCGGCAAGTACAGCCGCGACGACCTGACCGCGGCGAACGTCGCATCCGGCGACGGCACCCGCAAGAGCTTCAACTCCAACCTGGGCCTTCTCACCGAGCGTAACCTCGCCATCGCCGATGTCGTGCGGGAGGTCGCCGCTGAGATGGGTCGCACACCCGCCCAGGTCGGGCTGGCCTGGACTGTGCGCAATCCGAGCGTGACGGCATCGATCATCGGCGCACGCACCCCGCGCAGCTGGAGGACGATCTGGGCGCCCTGGAGGTCGACTTCACCACCTCGCAACCGGCCCGGCTCGACGAGGCCAGCGCGTTCGAACTCGGCTTCCCGCACGACGGACTCGCCAGTGATCACGTCCGCAAGGTGACCTCAGGCGACCTGAAGATCGAAACCCGCCGCTGACGCCCGATGAAGCCCCGAGGGCGGCACAACCGCCGCGCTCGGGGCGACCATCGGCGAGTTCACCGCCTCAAGCGCCACCCGGCCGTGGCCGCGAGATACGACGAGCTTGCCGTCCGCTACGTACGACGCGACGGTGCCGGTCGCGGTCCTCGGCGAATGCTGTGACCGGCACTTCCGCCGGCGGACCCTAGCCCTTTCGGTCCGGCACCGGGGAGGCCGGTGACTGTTCGTGCGGCAGCAGATACCGCCAGGAGAGCACGAAGACCGTCCCCGAGCCGGTCCTGAAGAGCGACCGGTCATGTGTCCGCCCGGCGGGAACCGCCTTGGTGATCGCCCTGGCCGCCGCCCCCTCGACGTCCCTCTGCCAGACCGGGTCCACCACGCCGGAAGGCTCCGGAACGTCATCGGGCCACGGCGATGGCCTGCCCTCCGCCGACGTGACCCCTTCGGCGACCACCCTGACGCGGTCGGCGGCATAGTCGGTGCCCTCAGCGGCGGCCCGGGTCGCGAGCCCGTCCATCAGCTTCTCCGCGTCCACCAGTTGCTTCGGATAGAAGTCCGCGAGCTGCTCCAGGGCCGGGACCCGGACCTCCAGCATCTTTCCGTCCTTCCCCCGTACGCCGAGGACGGTGTCCGGCACGTCCGTCACCAAAGGTGCGCCCGGCTTCGGCTCCGCGGTCGGGGGTTGCCCGCTCAGGTGCTTCGCCATCCGCGCGACCACCTCGCCCGCCTCGGCATCGGTGAGCGTCATCCGCTTGCTCGCGTCGACGATCACCAGGCCGTCGCCGTACAGCACCACCCTCGGCGGACGCAGCACGTTCATGGTCGCGGTCACGAACCCGCCTTCCGCGCCCCACCAGGCGACCGGCCTCGCCGGTCCGTCGTCGGCCACGGCCACCGACGTGCCCGGTTCCACTCCTCCACAGGCCGCGGTCAGCGCCGTCGCCGCCACGAGCAGGATCATTCGCAGTCTCATGCCTCCACCACGTAAGCACCCTCACCGTGGTTCATCCTCGCGCGGCCATGATCCTTCAGCGTGGTGGAACCCCGGGCGTTCACGCCCGGGGTTCGCACACATAGCGCGTGGACGACGGTCCGTCCCCTGCGTACACCGGGATGTGTGTCCGATCGTGGTCGATGGGTCTCAGGTCACCAGGCCCCGGCGGTAGGCGTAGACCACGGCCTGTACGCGGTCACGCAGGTCGAGCTTGGTGAGAATGCGTGAGACGTACGTCTTCACGGTTTCCTGGCTGATCACCAACACCGCGGCGATCTCGCTGTTGGACAGGCCGTCGGCGATGAGGCGCAGCACCTCCAGTTCGCGCGGCGTCAGCGGGACGTCGCCCGGCGTGCCCTCGGCGGGACGGATCCGCGCCGCGTACCTGCCGACGAGCTGCCGCGTCACCTCCGGTGCCAGCAGCGCGGCACCCGTCGCGACGGTGCGGATGCCGTGCAGGAGTTGCGCCGGTGGGGCGTCCTTGAGCAGGAACCCGCTCGCCCCCGCGCGCAGCGCCTCGTACACGTACTCGTCCAGGTTGAACGTCGTGACCACGAGTACCTTGACCGGATGCGCCACCCCGGCGCCGGCGAGCAGGCGGGTCGCCTCGATGCCGTCGAGCACCGGCATCCGTACGTCCATCACCACGACGTCCGGGTTCAGCCGGCGGGCGAGGTCGACCGCGGCGCGGCCGTCCCCGCACTCGCCCACCACCTCCAGGTCGGACTGCGCGCCGACGATCGTGGCGAACCCGGTGCGGATCAGCGCCTGGTCGTCGCAGATCACGACACGGATCGGTGCGTTCACGAGGGCCTCCCGGCGGGGATGGACGCACGCACGGCGAAGCCGCCGTCCGCCCGCCGGTCCGCGCTGAACTCGCCGCCCAGGGCGTCGACCCGCTCGCGGAGCCCGGCCAGGCCCCGCCCGCTTCCGCCGGGGGAACCGGTCCGCGAGGTGGAACGATCGGTGTCGACCTCCACGGCGATCTCTCTCTCGCCATAGCGCACGCGCACCACGGTACGGCTGCCATGGGCGTATTTGAGGGCGTTTGTCAGAGACTCTTGCACGACCCGATAGGCCACGTACTCGGCGCTGCCGGCGGGTTCCGCCGGCTCGCCCTCCTCGGTGAACTCCACCGGCTGCCCGGCCCGGCGCGTCTGCTCCACCAGTGTCCGAAGTTCCCGGACGGACGGCGTCCTGACGTCGGTGTGATGGTCGGGGTTGAGCAGGTCGAGCAGGTGCCGAAGGTCGGTGATGGCCCGCCGGCCGGTGTCGGTGACGGCGCTCAGCGCCGCATCGAGTCGATCGGGTGCGGCGGTCAGGTAGCGTGCCGCCTCGGCCTGCACGACCATCGCCGTCACGTGGTGGGTCACGACGTCATGGAGCTCGCGGGCGATGCGGGTGCGTTCGGCAGTGCGGGTGGCCTCGGCGATGTGGCGGCGGCGTTCGGCCTCGGCGGCCCGGGTGGAGCGCAGCCAGGCCCCGATGCCCCACGCGAGGACCAGCACCAGGTAGAACGTCACGTATCCTTCCGGCCCCTCGACCGAGCCGGCCCGGTCGAGCGCGACCGCCAGCGGCAGGTACGCCGCGGAGAGCAGGGCCACGGTGACGCGCCGGTGACGCTCCAGACAGGCACCCGTGCTCACGAGCGCGATGGGCAGTGCGGTGCCCGCCACCGTGTGGTAGGCGCGGAGCTGGTCGAGGGCGAAGCCGAGCGACACCAGGACGAGACAGACGGTCGGCCACCGCCGGCGGACGGCGAGCGGGAGGCACTCGAGGGCGATCACCAGAACCGCCGGTGCGTCGAAGGGGCGGGTCGGCAGGTCGCCGAGCTGCGTCCCGTAGCCGCGCAACGCCGGCAGGAAGGAAGCGACGGCCAGCAGCAGCGCGAACGGGAAATCCCGGACCACGACGTCACACCGCCGCCACCGGTCCGGGACCCACCGCAAGTCGATCACCGGGCGAGCGTAGCGGTCGCGTCGGCCCGGGCGCCGCGCCGCCGGGGGACCAGATTGCCGCGCCGGCGTGCCAGCCACAGGAACACGATCGTCAGCAGCAGGCCGAACACGACCGCGTACGGGCTCGCCTCCGGCCCGAAGTCGCCGCCGGTGAGCAGGGCCGGGCCCGAGGACACGCCGTTCAGCAGCCCCTGCGTCGCGCCGCTGCCGGAGACCTCGGTGCTGAAAATGCCGGCCGCGGCGAAGTTCCAGCCGAAGTGCAGGCCGATCGGCACCCACAGGGTGCGGGTGGCGGCGTAGGCGGCGGCGAGCATGCCACCGGCCTCGATCGCGATGGCGATCGCGCCCCACAGAGTGGCGTGCTGGTTGGTCAGGTGCATCAGGCCGAACACCAGGCCGGTCAGCGTCAGCGCCGGCCAGGTGCCGGTCCGTTCCTCGACGATCCGGAACAGGATGCCGCGGAAGATCAGCTCCTCGCTCACGGCGACGGCGGCCATGACGCCGAGCAGCCCGATCGCACCCGTCACCGAGCCGAAGCCGTCGATCCGGTAGCCGCCCAGGAGGGCGATGTTCACGATGACGGCCGCGAACATCCCCATACCGATCAGTAGCCCCCGGCCGACGGCGGCGACGGCGCCTTTCCCGCCCACCTCCACCGGCGCGCGGCGCTCGGACCACCGCACCACCCGGGCGTACACGAACACCAGAAGTACGGCTGTCGCGACACCGAGGACCAGGGTGAGAAACGTGTTCCCCTGCACCGCACCCACGCCCATGCTGCCGACGAAGGCGACCACCCCGACGGCCACGAGCTGCTTCAACAGTCGCATGACGACTCCTTTACGAGATTCCGCGACACGAGCACCGCGGCTACGTCGAGAACGCTAGGGATTCGACGGCCTGGAATCGTCACCGCGCGGTGGACATTCGCGGGTAGCTCGCACGGGGGACAAGTACGCCGCTACTGATCTCGCGTCACCTGCCGGAGGTCGCCGGGACCGCGGAGCTCGGCATGGGCGGAGCCGGCGACCTTCTGCCCGACCGGTTTCCCCCGCCCCTCGTACGGCACCCGGACCGGCTCACCCGCTGAACCCCTGTCCGCGAGCATGACCAGGTCGGCAGCCCTGAAGACGGCGGGTCATACTCGTGCAGGGGCGCTATCCGGGTGCAGCGGCACGAGGGGAGAGACATGGCTGAGGTGCTGGTTTTCCACCACGGGCACGGACTGACCCAGGGCGTCCGCGAATTCGTCGAGCAGCTGCGACTGGCCGGACACACCGTCCACGTCCCGGACCTGTTCGAGGGGCAGGTCTTCGACAGCCTCGAGAAGGGCATCGGCTACGCCGAGAGCACCGGGTTCGGCACGATCATCGAGCGCGGAACCGCCGCCGCCGAGGGGCTGCCTGCGGAGCTCGTCTACCTCGGGTTCTCGCTGGGCGTCCTGCCGGCGCAGAAGCTGGCCCAGACCCGCCCCGGTGCAAAGGGCGCGCTGTTGCTCGAGGCATGCGTCCCGGTCTCGGAGTTCGGCGGTGCCTGGCCCCGGGACGTCCCGGTCCAGGTCCACGGCATGGACGCAGATCCGTTCTTCTCCGGGGAGGGCGATGTGGACGCCGCCCGCGCACTCGTCGACACGGCGGCAGATGCCGAGCTGTTCCTCTATCCGGGCGACAGGCACCTGTTCACCGACAGCGGTCTTCCGTCGCACGACGAGCACGCCGCAACGCAGGTCACCCATCGGGTGCTCGGCTTCCTCGATCGCATCAAATGGCCCGGCACCCTCGCGGCATGCTCGGCGTAGTCGTAGAGGACCTCCGCACCATCGGGCAAGGGGTGTTCCAACCCGAGTTCGTGTTTGATTGCGTCGATGGCAGGCCGGGTTCCCATCGTCACAGGTCCTTCTGGGACCTGACGAAGGACGAGCGTTGACGATGCTGACGTGCGGGTCGCTCACCGGAGGGCACCTTCGTCCACGCACAGCCCGTTGATGGTCTGCTTGAGGGGTTGTAGATCGTGCGGTGGCGCTGTCGCAGATGTCGCCGGTCGGCGGACAGAAACGGCTGGTCGGCCTTATCCCGTCGCCGCTCTCACGGCATGTACCTTGTCGCCGCTGGTGGAGATGTACACGACACCGTCGGCTACCACCGGCCTGTAGATCCCGCTGCCGGTTTCATAGGTCCAGCGTTGTTCGCCGGTCGCCGCGTCCAGGGCGTGCACCATGTTCTCGCCGTCATCGTCGAGATACACCACACCGTCGGCCACCACCGAATCATCGGGGTAGTAGTCGCCATCGGAAACCTCGTAGGTCCAGCGTTGTTCGCCGGTCGCCGCGTCCAGGGCGTACATATCGCCCTCGATGTTGCGGACGTACACGACACCGCCGGCCGGCGTCACGCTGACGTAGGGGCCGCTGGTTTCGGAGATCCAGCGTTGCTCGCCGGTCGCCGCGTCCAGGGCGTACACCCTGGCACTGCCGACGTACACGACACCGTCGGCCACCACCGGACGGACGTAGAGGCCGTAGCCGATTTCGTGGGTCCAGCGTTGTTCGCCGGTGGTCGCGTCCAGGGCGTACACCTTGCCCGTCTCGTCGCTGAAGTACACGGCGTTGCCGGTCACCGCCGGGCTGAAGTCGACCCTGGCGCGGTTACGGAGCTCGTGGGCCCAGCGTTGCTCGCCGGTGGTCGCGTCCAGGGCATGCACCACCCCGCCCGCTTTGTTGCCGACGTACACGACATCTCCGGCCACCACCGGCCTGAAGCCGCTGCCGCCGGTTCCGTGGGTCCAGCGTTGTTCGCCCGTGGCCGCGTCCAGGGCGTACACCCGGCCCGTCTCGTCGCTGAAGTACACGGCGTTGCCGGTCACCGCCGGGCTGAAGCCGACCCTGGCGCGGTTACGGGTGTCATAGGTCCAGCGTTGTTCGCCGGTGGCCGCGTCCAGGGCGTACACCCTGCCGTCATCGGTGGTGTATACGACACCCTCGGCCACCACAGGATCGGAATAGCCGACCGCTGAAGGAACTCTGGGAAGTCGGTGGGTCCAGCGTTGCTCGCCGGTCGCCGCGTCCAGGGCGTACATCCTGTCCTCGCCGATCTCGCCGCCGAGGACGTACACCACGCCGTCGGCCACCGCCGGCGCTGAGGTCCCGTAGCCGATGTCGTAGGTCCAGGAGGGGGTTATGGCCACGGTCGCCGTCACTGCCCGCCACACGAACCCTGAGACGACGACCAAAACGCCGATTGCCAGCCCTGTGACCGCCCGCTGCCATCTGCTCCACTGACGCCCGCCTACACTCTTCATCTCCCGGACTTCACCGCTATCTCTCCTCGGGGTGCTCGCATGCCTGGAGCCGGCTTTGGCTTCGCGCCCGGCGCGAAGGCTCCGAATGACGCTATGGGCGGGCGCTGGAGAACGGCTTGTCGATCACTGGGACGGTCGTGTCTGTCAACGGACGCCGACTACTGGCGCCGGGTAGTCCGATCGGCAGGGACGGGCCGCCGTCTACGGGTGCCGCTTCTAGCGTGTCGCCGGACGCGGCGGCAAGGTAGGCCAGGTGGTTCGTATGGACAGGTAGTGGCGCGGAAATCCCGTCGACAAGGCTCCTCCTGGCCACCTATGTTGCAGATCATGGCAGATAACCCCGTTGTGGGTCAGTGCGACTGCGGTGCAGCTGCCGGCCCGCTGGGCGTGTGCGTGGACTATTACCACGCAATCCTCTCTGAAGAGCAGGCCGATCCTCAGATGTACAGGTGGCACGCGCCTGTGGTCTGTGCCTATCTTCTGCAGCATCCTTCCAGAGCTCACGAGAAGTACCTTGATGGTCAGTTCCGCCAGCTGCAGCTCTATGTGGACAAGGGCCTTGACGCGCTGCTTCGCGCAGCGGCTTATCAGGTGGCGCGGAACAGGCACGGAGCACGGTCGAGCTACGACATGGCACCATTGGCGGCATATGAGCCGCTTCCGCCGGGCGGACCTCCCAGGCACTTCCGCGCTACGTTCTGCGGGTTGCCGTTCAGGGACGGCAGCTTCGTGTCTGATGGGCATCTGGCATACGGATACCGCATCGAGACCATTGCCGAGGCGACTGTGGAGTCCTGGAGATCTATCCAGGCCTGATACCCGAAGGCCGCGGCAGGGCTCAGGGGAGGCCGATCTGGGGTGCGTTCGTTCGTCCAAGCCGGCGCTCGTCTCCTCTGCGCATAAGCCGAGCGACGTCGTGCCGGTCCTCGGCCTGGAGCTTGAGCACAACGTTGGAGACGTAGTTGGCCACCGTCTTGCTTGACAACCCGAGACGTTCGGCGATGATCGGGTTCGGCAGCCCCTGGGCGAGCAGGTGGGCGATCGCCCGTTCCCGCTCGGTGAGCGACTGGTAGCCGGGCGGCTCGTCGTCCGTGGCCGGTGCCTCCAGACTCGGTAGCGGAACCCCCGGCCCGAGCATCGTCGCCCCGGACTCGGCGGCCCGGATCGCCGCGACGATCTGTGCCGGTAACGCGTCTTTGGTGACGAACCCGGCGGCGCCGGCCTCGAGTGCGCGGTGCACGGTCACACCGTCGTTGTACATCGTGATGACCACGACACGGACCTCGGGGTGCCGAGCGGTGATCTGGGCGGTGACCGTGATGCCCGACATATCTGGGAGTCCGAGATCCATGAGCACGACGTCCGGTGCCACGGCGTCGACGACGGCAACCGCCTCCCCGGCGCTGGCGGCCTCCCCGGCGACCTGCAGGCCGGACGCCTTCAGGAGCGCAGCGAGTCCGCGGCGGAAGACGGGGTGATCGTCGACGATGACGACGCGAGTCATGAGGTCACCTCCTCGACGGGCCGGGGTGGCGGGGCGGCGTGCGGGGTCGGACCGGAAGGCAACGACACGTGGACTCGAGCGCCGCCCCCCGGTGCGGCACCGAAGAACGCCGTCCCGCCGAGCTCGTGGGCGCGCTCCCGCATCGACGCGAGCCCGATCCCCTTCCCGCGGCCTGTCACCGCGGGGAAGCCGACTCCGTCGTCGGTGACCGTGATCTCGAGGGCCTCCTCCACAAGGGCGAGACGTACGGTGCACTCGGTGGCACGGGCGTGACGCCGTACGTTGGAGACGGCCTCCTGGACGATCCGCAGGGCGGCGATCTCGACTGCGGCGGCCAGCACGAGCCGGTTTGCGGGCGCGTCGATCCGGACCCGCAGACCGCCGCCCACCCGTTGCACCCGCGCCCGCACCGTGGCGACCAGGCCCTCGTCGTCGAGGATCGGTGGTCGAAGGTCGTGGGTCAGCTCGCGGGTCTGTGCCATCGCCGAGTTGACGTCCTTGACCAGCGTGTCGGCCACCGCGGCGGCCTCCGGGTCGCCGTCCCTGACGAGGGCGGCGACGGCCGCCGCCGACAGGCCCAGGCCGGCGAGGGTGGGGGCGAGGTCGTCGTGGATGTCGCGGCGCAGCGCCTTACGCTCCTCGGCGCGCAGCCGGACGACCCGCGAGCGCGCTTCGCTGAGTTCGGCGAGGGCCCGGGCACCGTGCAGCGCGGGGGCGGCATGCAGGGCCAGCCGCCGAAGCACGGCGGTGTCGCGCCGGGTGAGCGACGTCTCACCGCGCCGGGGCGAAACGACCAGGGTCGCCAGACGCTCATCCTGGTAGGTCACGGGAATCGCGAACTCCGGGTCGCCGACCGTCCGTACCCGTGCCCGCAGGACTCCGTCCCCTCGCAGCTCGGCACCGTCGAGGGAGAGCGCGTCGACGACGGCTCGCAGGACCACGGCGGGGACCCGGGCCGCGTCCGGCTCCTCGGCCAGCGCCCGGCCCAGGTCTCGTACGGCACGGCCCGGGTCCGGCCGGCCCCGGTAGACCAACCAGTCCGCTGCGGCGCCCGCGAACCGCGCGGCCGCGACCGCCGCGGCAGCGCCCGCCAGCGCGCCGATCCGACCGGCCGCCGGCGCCTCGGTGCCCAAGGCTTCGAGCGCCGTCGTCGTCGCCCAGTACGGGATGCCCACCGCGGCGAGGAGCACGAGGCCGGAAACGACGACGCGCAACGCGACATCGACATCGAGGAGCCGAGGCCGCAGGAGTCCGATCAGGAGCCCGACAGGGATGGCCAGCACGACCAGGTTGCCAACCGCGTGCACCAGAGCCGGGCTGTCATCCTCGATGGTCGTTCCCACGCCGACGAGGAGACCAACGCACCCGCTGAGCGCGACGAGCATCGACAGCACCACCCAGCGCACGCTCTCCCGCTCGGCGGTGGTGGCCCGCCGCCGGTAGCGGTAGATCTGGCCGGCGAGCAGGAGTAAAGTCGCCCAGCCGACCGCCCGCCACCACGGCTCCTCTATCACCGTGCCTTTGGTGACGATGGCCACCACCCCGAACCCGGAGAGTGTCAGGGCCGGTACGGCGAGCCAGCGTGGCGTGAACCTCCCATCGGGGTACGTGCCGAGCAGCACCGGCAGGGCGACGAAGCTTGCGCCCAGCACCACCGGGGTGATGCTCTCGCCCTGGGCCGCCGGGTTCAACACGTCGAAGACAAAGACAAGGCTCCAGGCGACCGACACGACCGCGAGGGCGCTCGCCACGATGGCGAACCTCGGCTCGGACCTCCTGCGCCGCACCGCGGTGGCCCCCAGGATCACGACCATGGGCCACACGACCCCGTGCCACGCGATCAGGGTGACCAGAAGGGCGATCTCCCCTGGCCTCATGAGATGAGCCTGCCAGGCCCGGGCGGGGCCGCCAATGGGCTCACCGGCTCCGGCGCAGCATCGACACCCCGGCGACGATGAACGCGGGCGCCGTCGCAAGGACACCGAACGGCTGGGACAGCGCAAGCATCGGCACGAGGCACACCGCCGCGGCGATCAGGGCGACCACCGCCGCAGGCAGCCCGATCACGCCCGCCCGGCGTCCCGTCCGCCCCAGGCCGATCAGCCAGCTGGCGGACGCGACAGCGGTCAGAGCGAGTACCCCGGCGATCACGACGCTGCCCATATGAAGTGCCACCCGCATGGTCGGCTCGTCCGCCCCGATCTCGGCCATGGCGCGCGCCACCGAGCTGTAGAGGCCGATGCTGAGCCCTGCCAGCAGGAGCCACCCGCAGGCGGCGACGATCCCCAGGACGTGCGCCACGCCCCACCACGGCGAAGCGTCCCGGGCACCGGTGCGCACGAGGCGGCCGACTCCGAGCACCGCGGCCAGGAGGCCGATGCCGACACCGGTGAAGACTGCCCCCTCCACCGGGCCCTGCCAGAAAACATCGGCGATCTCCGTGGGCGAGAGGAACACGTTCTCGGGGCCGGAACTGGTCGCCTCCATCACGGCTACCAGGATGGGCTGGAGGAAGTAGCAGACGCCGCTTAGCGCCGCCCCCCAACCCGCGAACCGGTACAGCTTCCGGCGGTCGACGGTGCCGGTGACGGAGGGGGTGGGCTCGGCGGACTGCGAGTGAGAGACGGAGGTCATATCGCGTTCCTTCTGCTTGGAGGCTGCTTGGTGTACTGGCTGACACTCCAATCAGTAGGAGCACGACTTCCCGGGAAGGAAGTGAGAGGCATTCCCAGGAAGCGTGGGACGCCCTCAGCATCCCGGGTGGCCTGCACCTGCGCGAGCAGACGCTCCAAGGTCCCGTCGGCCGACCAGTGGCCGCAGGTCCCGCCATGGCACCCCGGTACGAGCCCGGTACAGCACCCCGTTGATGACCATGCGGTGCTCACTCCACCGCGGCCGAGGGCTGCTCTTGGTGACGTATGGCTGCACGGCCTAGAAACGATCAACGGCGTCCGACCGGTGCGAAGTCGCTGGTCAGACGCCGTTTTAGCTGGGTGAGCGGAGAGCGTGGGATTCGAACCCACGAGGACCGTCACCGACCCTAGCGGTTTTCAAGACTCCTGCCCCGTATGGCGGCTCACGTTAGGTGGCGTTGACTGGCGTTGGCTGGCAGTAAACGCGCACGTCACAGCCGCTCTCATGCGTTGGCTGGCGTTGGTTGATCACGGCCGTATTCGGTCGTGTTGTTCCCATCGTGTTCCCATCCGGTCACGTGGACCTCCGGTCCCGATCAGGCAAGCCGTCCCCCTACAAGGCGGCCCCGGAAGGCGGTGATGGAAGCACCGGCCGGGGCCTTGATCGGAACAGAGGTCCGACCCATGCAAGACCGTACCAACCCCTGCCCTGCATGCTCTGCCGCCGCGATCCTCCTGGGGGTGGAGCTGTGACCCGTCGCTGGCCCCTCCTCCTGCTCGCGCTGCCCGCGTTCGTCGCGACCTGGTCCGGCTGGGTCGGCCTCGGCGAACTGACCGGCTTCGGCCCGGTCAAGCCGCTGCCCGGCATCTCCGACTTCGAGGTCAACACGGCGATCACGCTGCCCATCGGTGTCGAGACCTACGCCGCGTACGCCCTCGGCGCGTGGCTGTCCGGCCGCCAACTCTCGGCGGCGACGCGGACGTTCGCGAAGTGGTCGGCGATCGGCTCCCTCACCCTGGGCATGCTCGGCCAGGTCGCCTACCACCTGCTCGTCACAGCCGGGATGCAGCCCGCGCCCTGGTGGATCGTGACGGTCGTGTCGTGCCTGCCGGTCCTTGTGCTCGGGATGGGCGCCGCACTCGGTCACATGCTCCACCGGGACGCGGCAGCCGCCCCCGCGCAGGATGCGCCGGTCTCGGTCCCGGTCGTCGAGGTGGAAGCCGTGCCCGGTGACGAACCGGTCGAGCAGTCCGTCGAGGAAGCGCCGACCGCCCCGGAGCCGGACGACGACGCGCCCAGGTACGTACCTGAGGCCCTGCCCGAGGAGCTTGCGACGCAGGCCGCGAGCCGCTTCCTCGCCGATGTCATCACGGGCGACGTGCCCGGTGTCCGCCGTATCAAGGCCGAACTCGGCATCGGCCAGGACAAGGCGCAGCAGGTCAGGGCGTACCTGACCACCCTCGCGAACGCCTGACCCCCGTACCCGGCCCTCGGGTCCAAGCCGCCAAGCCGTACCTGAGGGCCGACCTTCCCAATGAGGAGAGGAGACCGTCATGGGTCTGTTCAGCAAGAAGAAGCCGACTCCTGAGCCTCCGGTACGTCGTGACCAGGTGCTCCGTCTGATCAAGCTCGGTATGGAGGAGACCGACGCGGCCGACCGGGACATCGACGAGATCGACAGCCCCCTGTTCAACGCGGCGAAGGCGCGCATGGATGCGGAGCTGAACCGGAGCACGCAGGCCGAGATCAACGCCGCCTACGACGCGCTCAAGCGACACGGCTACTGACCAGCACGTCCCTGTATCCGGCCCTCGGGTCCACGCCTGCAAGCCGTACCCGAGGGCCGACCTCCCACCTGGAGAGGAAGCCCCATCATGTCTCAGCCCGCCGAAGAACACGAGGGCATCGTCCTGCCGTTCCGTCCCGCAACCCTCGTGCGTGACGCACCTGACGTACCCGATGCGCTTGACGAGCCGATCGAACCTGCTCCGCGTGACCGGGTGCTCACCGCCGTCCGGGTACGTGCCCGCTCCGGCGCGCTCCGTCTCGCGACCGTACGGACACCACGGCGGCCCGTCCGCGCGACCCTCCGGCATGCCGGGTACGGCCTGCAGGGGTTGTCTCGTGGCGCGGGCCGGTGGTGGCGGTGGGTCACCACCGCGGAGTACGACAGGCGGAAGGACGTGCCGCCCGTCCTGGTCGAGACGGTACGCAGGCGCCGCCGTCGCACGTCCTACACGCTGGCCGGGCTCACCCTCGGCGGAGGGTTCGCCGGGTGGCTTGTGTGGTGGCCGGGCCCGGTCCTCGCCGCCGGGGTGGCCCTCGGCGTCGCGTCTGCTGTCGAGCAGCACATCACCCGCAAGGCCGCCCGCGAGCAGGGCAGGGAAGCGCTCGGCCCGAACCCTGGCAGCAAGGCCGTACGGCGCGCGGTGGCCGCCGCTGGAGAGCTGGGCAAGTTTGACGACATCCGCGTCCTGTCGCCTGGTGTCGTCCGCCTGGACGGAGCATGGTCGGCCCTGGTCGAGCTTCCGCCCGGCGTCACCGCCGCCAAAGCCGTACGGCGTCGTCTGGAGCTCGCGGCGGCGGTCGGTGTCGGCCTGGCCCAAGTGTCGATCGACCCCGTCAAGGGCCACGCGGGACGGTTCGAGCTGTGGGTTGCTGACGATGACCCGCTCGCAGGTGACGCCATCGCTTCCCCGCTGGTGTCCCAGACCGAGCCGTTCAACATCTGGTCGGACAAGGTCGCCGCAGGCGTGGACGTGCGCGGCCGACCGATCGCCTTCCGACTCCCCGAACGGTCACTGCTGACCGGTGGCGAGCCGGGTGCGGGCAAGTCCGTCGCGTCCAACAACCTGCTGTGCGCCGCGGGACTCGACCCACGAACGCGCCTGGCCCTGGTGGACGGCAAGGGCGGGGCTGACCTGCTCGACTACGAGCCGATCTGTGAACGGTTCCTCGACGAGCCCGACGTTGAGGCCGTGCTCGGTCTGCTCACCGACTACCAGGAGGAGATGACCGACCGGTACCGCAAGCTCAAGCAGGTCGGCGCTAAGAAGGTCACAGCGGAGATCGCCGAAGAGCTGGACATGCACCCGATCCTGCTGCACATCGACGAGTTGCAGGTGTTCACCACCGACGAGAAGAACGGCAAGAACATCGTCAACCTGCTATGGGACCTCGTGTCACGCGGCCGTGCGTCGGGGATTACCGTCTCGGGTGCTACTCAGCGTCCGGCCGCCGAGGTGGTGCCGTCCAAGCTGCGGGACATCCTGTCGATCCGGTGGGCGATGCGCTGCACCACCCCGCAAGCCTCGGACACGATCCTCGGCCAGGGCTGGGCGGGGCGCGGGTTCAACGCGGCCCTGCTCGACTCGACGCAGCGCGGCGCCGGTTTCCTTCTCGCTGAGGGTGCGCTGCCGCAGCCGATGCGGACCTACTTCATCGGCGACGACGAGGTGAAGTTGTTGATGCGGCGGGCGTACCGGTTCCGGGAGTTGGCCGGCACTTTGCCAAAATCGGATGCCCGGCCTGGTGTGCGGCTGCTGAAGGCGGTGCTCGCGGCGTTCGCCGACGAGGAGCGGCGTTGGACGATTGACCTGCTCTCCGAGTTGACCACGCATCAGGGGTTCGAGGGGTGGACCGCTGACCAGTTGGCGGACGCGCTACGGCCGTACGGCGTGACGCCCGGCCAGGTGAACATCGGCGGGACGAACCGCAACGGGTACCGGCGTGGGGACGTTCTCAGGGCGTTGGAGAGGGCCTAGAACCGGGTCTTAACCCCGTCTATGCGGGGTCTACAAGTAGGGCGGGAGGGTCTACCAAGTAGACACCCGCCCTACCCTCATAGACCCTCGTTGACCTGCGATGTAGACGGGTTAGACGGAGGTAGAGGGAGGCGGGGCGATCCCTCGTTTTCGGCCTCCTGCTGGCTGTCGTCGGTGGCCGCGACGAACGTTCCCTTCTGCGGCAGGGTGACGAGCACGCCTTCGTCTCGTAGGCGGGCGACAGCGCGACGGACAGTCCCGACAGCCACACCAAGTTCCTCGGCGAGCCGCCGTTCGGCAGGGATCGGCATGCGGGGCTGGTATCGGCCGTCCGCTATCCGGCGTTTGATCTCGTCCGCAACGGCCTTCCAGGCGTACACGTCGGGCGGGATTTCCATATGGTGCACGCTACTGAGCTGCACAGATGCGGTTACCAGCAGGTAGCAGCATGCTGCACTATCAATGAGGAGGTAGCAGTATGTAGCAGTGTGGTTCACACTGTGGGCATGACCGCCAAGCCAGACGACATCCCCGAGTTCCACGCCGTGCAGCGGGATCCGCATACGGGCCTGTGGTCGGCAATCCACACCCGCTCCTGTCGCGTCATCGAGGCCACCACCTTCGACGGCCTGGAGCAGCGGGCCTGCGCCGTCCGCATCGCCGAGTCCTGGCGCAACCCCGCCCCCGTGCGCGACCTCACCGACGCCGACCAGGCGCGCACCCATCTCCGCGAGACCGCCGAGCGTGCCCGCCAGGTGCTGCACCTGATCTCCCGTCGTTGGCGCGAAGAACAGGCCCGGCCCGCCGAATGAGCCCCCGGCCGTGCCCTGGACGTCCGGTCAGGGGCGCGGCTGGGATTCAGCGTGCGGCGGGGCCGACGCCCAGCGCGGGTGAGCCCACCGGCCCCGCCGTACTCTCCGGAAACCCGCCGAGTCGGGGCTGGCGTACCCTCACGTCATGCGTGGATGGGTCGATCTCGACGAAGCGGCTCAGCGGGCCGACGTGTCCCGCTCGACCATCAGTCGGTGGATCTCCTCCGGCCGGCTTCCGTTCGCTGAAGTCCTCGGCCGCCGCTACGTGAAGCTGCGGGACCTTCTGACGGTGGAGCGGGAACGCCATCTGTCACGAGGCCGCCCAGGCCCACGCCTACGGGTCAGGGACTCCTAGCCAGAAGCAACCCGGATCAGCCTCCAGTGCAACCTCTGTCGCGCTGGAATACGTCTGTGAGCAAGCACCAACATCGGAAGCCTGATCTCCTCCGCGCCGCAAGAGCTACCATCGCGCTGGGCGTCGTCGTGGCGATCCTTGGGATCATTCGGTTTCTCTATGCGGAGTGGCCAAACCGCGTCGATCTAGAGGCTGGCATTCAGTCTGTACTTGAGACATTCTCGAAGACACTGCTTATCTACGGGGGTGGCGTAGTTGCGCTTGCCGGAGCATGGCTCTATGAGCAGGGCACGAAGCGCGAATATCGGCAACGTCTGGAGAAAGCTGCCGAAGACCCCCGACAACGACTCGAGGAGCGGATCCAAGCGGTCAGCGCGGCGTTCGCCGAAGCAGCCGCACTCATGGGTGACCTACAACGTGACCTTGCTGCCCAGCAAGTTGCACGCGAAGCGATCCTGGCTCAAGCAGAGGAACAGCAGCGGCTACTGTCGCTGAACCAAGAGCAAGCGGAGAACATCCGGCACATCCTGCTCGGTGAAACCAAAGCTACGATCTGGGCCGAGCGGCGTCAGCAGTGGTTCTTCTTCGCCCTCGGTGCCCTGGTCTCGATCCCGATTGGCGCGCTCATCAACCTGCTGGTCCCGTAACGGGACTGCATTGGCCCTGAGCATGAATCACCTCCGCCGCCGGTCACCGAGGGGGCGGAGGTGATTGGTCTTAGCGTCGCCTTCTTAGCAGGCGGTCGATCACGTCGAGCGCTGCCGCCCGACGGGTCGATCGCCTCGACCAGACAGCCGGATAGATCACACCAAAGATCAGCGACGCGACCAAGGCCACACCCACGATGGCGACGGGCGTGGACAGTTCGGAGATCTCGGCCACGGCGGCGATAGAGAGCATGCGCCTTCCCGAATCGGCCAGCGTGGCGTCGAGTAGTACCGTGGTTTTCAAGGGCGGCACCCTTCGTAGGTCGTCCTACCTGCAATGAACGGCCCTTCCGCTGCAACGGGAGGGCCGTTCGCTTGCCAGCGACACCCTCCGGGCCTCCACGAACAATAGAGCGGCGGTACGTGAGCTGTTTCACGTACTCACGTCCCCGCGAAGGCAGGGAGCGTCTATATGCCCAGCTCAGCGCCTTTCTGCTACTCACGGATTTAGCGCACGCGGAAGATCGCCTTGGCCTCTTTCTCCTGGTAGATGACGGTGGCCCGTGGCAGGGACATCCATAGTTGTCCGAGTCGGCGAATAAGTCGTAGGAGAGAGCAGGAGCGCTCTGGGCCTGCATCTCGTTATGACAGGGAGGCCCTGCAGCCAGCACGTCTACACGCTGGGTCGACAGTTCATATCACTACTATGTCGACGGTCTGCTCTACCTCTTGGGAGTCTCATGGAGCAGGATTCCCAGCCAGAGCGGCAAGGGCTCACGATGCTGGTCTCGGTTACGAATGGATCAAGACGCCTTCCAAGTCCGGCAAATCCGATGGAGTATCGGCTTGCTTTGAATGGATCGACGGAGGTCGTCATGGGTTGGTTCAGCAGGCGTAAGATCGCGACACCACAGCCGCAGCCACGTCAGCGGCAGATGTCGGAACGCGAGCTGGAGACCCGCATGGCCCAGCTCGACCAGACCAGCCGCATCCGAGAGGCTGCCGAGCGTGCAAGCCGGGTGGACGGCCGCCGTCTCACCGATTGGATTCCTATCCTCGACCAGCTTCGAGCCCAGAAGCGGGAAGACGAAACCCTCGCACTGCTGGAGCGGCTGTTCCCAGCCAACGAGGCATTCGCACAGATCATGAGGGATGCGCCCCTTGCCACGGACACCGATGTCAATCCCTTGGTGAGCTTCTACGAGCGGGCCGCGATCATCTACCGGCGTAGGAAGAGCTACGCCGCCGAGGTCGCCGTCATCGAGCGGTACCTGTCCCACTGCCTGCCCGGCCAGGCATATCCGAAGATGGTCGAACGCCTCGACAAGGCGCGCAAGCTCCTTGCGGCCGGATAAGGCAGTAGCCAGCCGGTGATCCGCCGCCCGCACACGCGGGCACGCCCGTCCACACGGCTAGGCTCGAACCGTCGAGCATGACGGACCGTCCTCGGCAGGCCCGGAGACGAACGACGGCCGTGCACCCACACCGCCTGGGGTGCACGGCCGTCGCGTTCTCACCGCCAGCCCAACCGCTCCTCCAGCTCCACGACCGCCGGATCGTCGTCAGGCACACCATCGGCCCGCAGATCCGCCAGCCGCACCACCGCCAGCGACTGATCCCGGTCGAGCCGCGCCACCTCGCCGGCCTCGTCGTGGATGCCGGTCACCGTCCACCACATGGCGGCGACCATGCCGCGCTCGTCAAGGGCGAACCGCTGCAACGCGATGGTCATGCCGTCGAGGGTGCTGCGGATCACCCCGTCGCCGAACCTGATAGCCACACGATCAGCATGCCGTCTCGGCCAGCCCGGCGAGCAGGCCGGATACGCGGGTCGTCAGTCCTGCTTGAGGTAGCCGTATACGGTCGTGCGCTTCACGCCAAGCTCGTCGGCAATCTGCTGGACCGTCCACTTCCGCTTGCCGTCCTCGCCCACCTCGTCGTACATCTCCCGGGCGAGCTGGGCCTGACGGTCGCGGAGCTTCTTCGGCCGGCCCCCGTTGCGCCCACGGGCTCGCGCGGCGGCCAGCCCATCATGGGTGTTCGCGATGATGAGCTCCCGCTGGAACTCGGCGAACACGGAGAACATGCCGTACATGGCGCGGCCTTCGGGGGTACGGGTGTCGATGCCCTGCTCGGTGACGAGGAGGTCGATGCCGCGCTCCCGCAGCTCGTGGCCGAAATTGACGAGGTGGACCATCGAGCGGCCGAGCCGGTCCAGCCGGGTGACGACGAGGGTGTCCCCTTCGCGGAGGAGCTGCATCACGAGGTCGAACTTGGGTCGGCTCGCCTTGGACCCGCTGATCTTGTCCAGATGGATGTTCTCGGGGGCGACTCCGGCGCGAGTGAGGGCGTCGGTCTGGTGGTCGGGGTTCTGGTCCGTGGTCGAGACGCGCGCATATCCGATCAACATGTGTCGATAATAGCGAGCCAAGACCGTTTATCGTCATAGTTTTCCGACGCGAGTTTTCGACGTTCTTGACCTCATGGAACGCGAAACGATCACTCCTGTCGAGAAACGATCGTTTTTCGACAGCCCGTAGCGCTCCGGAGTGGACGCTTTCGCCACTCCATCACTAGCGTCACATCATGATCCGCTCTCTCAAGCGTCTCAGGTCCACGCAGAGACACGATTAGCACCATGCAAAGGTAAAGACACCAGGACGCTAGCAAAGCGCGTCAGAAACGCTCTCGGCGCTTCCTGAGGCATTTCAGCACGTCAGAACGCGAGAAAGCCCCGCACCGTTGCAGTGCGGGGCTTCCCAGCAAGCAGCGACGAGGAGATCACGCCGCCGCGCCGCCGAAGTCACCACCCGACCGCGACGGCACCCGCCGCTCCACCACGCCGTTCGTGACGCTGATGCCCGAGCCGTTCGCCTCGATGTCGGCCAGCAGCTCGTCACGACGCAACCGGGCCGGACTGTCCCCCAAGGCTGTGATGTGGGCGCGGCCCTCGTTGAGCGCCCGCGACACCTCCTCGGACTGCTCGGCCAGCTTGTAGCGCATCCGCTGGGCGACACCGGCCGTGCCGGGCGTCACGTCGGCCGCCGCGCGCTGCGCCGCGTCGAGCACCCCGCGGATCGTGGCCGGCGACACACCCCGGTCGCGCGCCCATGTGTCGTACTCCTCGGCGAGCGCCCTCAGCGCGGCCCGGTCCTTCTTCGACCTCGCCTCGGTGATCAGCGCGTCCACCTCGTCGCCGAGGTCGAGCCGCTTACGGGCGCGCTCCCAAGCGGCCTGCTTGCGGGTCTCGTCGAGTAGCTGCGTCTGCATGTCCGCGACCTCGGCCGACTTCTCGTCGATCCACCCGTTCATCTCGTCACGGGCGCGGGTCGCCTCTGCCCCGAGCTGGTCGAGCTGCGCGCGGGCCTCCTCACGCAGCCTCGCGGCCTGGCGCTCCTTCTCCTCGGCGTTCCAACGCGGGTCACGCTTGAGCGCGCCCAGGTCGTGCACCAGCTTGCGGCGGATCTGCGTCGCCTTGCCGGTGATGGCGGCCAGGGTCAGCTCTGCGTCCAACGTGTCGTACGGCAAGATCCTTCTCCCCCTTGATCATTCTCTTTTCGGCCCTTCCGACCGAACATGCCTTCGGTTTCGGCGTTAGCTCGTCTTGTGGGTTGTCTGTCGAGTGGTGTTTGTGCTGGTCAGTGGCCTATGCCGAGGTGGGCGACTTTGACCAGGGCGGCGTTGGTGTCGGCGTGGGTGGCGCTGTTTCGGGACGAAACCAGCTCGTTTCGGAGTGTTTTGACGTGGTTTTCGAGCAGGATCAGCCGGGTTTCGAGGGCTCGTAGCCGGTCGTCGTGGTCGCTCATTGGGTGATCCTCACCTTGGCGTGGGCCTGGTCGAGATCGCGTCGGAGCATCACCGGCGGCTGAGGTTCCGTCACGACTTCGAGGGGTGTTCCGCTTGCCTGGCAGGGCTTCCCGTTGGGGGCGCGGTGGTACCTGATCAGGCTGTCCAGCCGGCGGGCGATGTCACGGCCGCATCCGGGGCAAGTGGGGCGCTCGAAGGTCGCGATGAACTTGGCCAGGCGCTGCGCCATCTGCTGGGCAGTGATCCCGAGGTGCTGCGACAGCATGTTGATCGCGTTGGGCATGGTGTCTGCCATACGTTCCTCCTCGCGTAATTACGATGAGATGAAATAATTGGGAATATTGGTTCTGACCTGCGGTTTTACGGTGGAACGTATGGTGGAACGCATGGGCACGTATGGAACGTATGGACGGCCCTCGTGTTCCACCATTCGTTCCATACGTTTCACGCTCCCCTATGGATAAAAGCCCAGGTCAAGCCCATTCGTTCCATACGTTCCATGCGTCTCAGACACGTAGGAGGGATCGTGATCATTGATCGTCATCCGGTTGCGTGCCAGGCAGGGACCAGAACGAGGTGCGGTCTTTCCCGAACCCGGTCTGCTGCATCTTGACCTTGAGCTTGCCCCGCGCACGGTGAAGGCTGGAGGCACTGATGCCCTCCTTGCGTGCTGCCGCCTTAATGGCCGAAGACTCATCGCATCCGCCTCGGTCAAGCAGATAGCTGCGGAGCCACACCACCGTCTCGTTGGTCTCCTCCCGGTTGGCGTCCGGCATCGCTTCCCCGCGCATCACCTCGCGGACCGACGTGTCTGTCTCCGGGCCGAGAACGAACCGCGAGACGTGCGACGGCCCTTCCTCGGTCTCGACCGTGACCGGCTGGATCGTGTACGTGTACGACGGCACCTCCAGACGCCCCAGGTTGTTCTTCTCTTGGGAGACGACGAACTCCGTTCCGCCGTCCTCGGTGTCCCGCTGGGCGAACGCGATCAGGGAGCGGATGAGCTGGCCGAAGGCGCCGGAGCCTGCAACACGGGCGAGCGGGTCGGCCGACCCGCTTTTCGTGAAGTGGGCCAGGCCGAGGATCGTGAAGTGGTGCTTGTCCGCTGCGGTAACGAGCGGTTCGAGAGCCTGACGGACCTCAGCGGCCCGGTAGTCGTTGATGCCCTTGTCGATCATCGACAGGAGCGGGTCAGCGACAAGGAGCGCAATGCTGTAAGCCTCAGCGGCCTGCCCAAGGAGCGAGGTGTCCACCGGCAGCGTGAGCCGCGCATGCGGCTGTCCGTCGTCCTTCACATCAACGCGGAACACAAGGTCGAGGTCGGCACCTGCCGCGACAAGCCGCGGCGCGATGGTCTGCGACCAGGAGTCTTCCGTGGCCGCGTAGATCACCCCTCGCGGCTTGCCGTACAGCTCCCCGTGCAGTTCACCGCGTGTGATACGCGCGGCCAGCCACACGGCGAACTGCGACTTCCCCAGGCCAGGCCCACCAGCCGCGATCGAGAGTGTGTTCATGGGGATGCGCCCGTGTGACGTGGGCGGGGCACCTTCTGGGGTGGTGTCCCACAGCCACCACACGGGCCGGATCCGAATCGCCGATGCAGGCGTGAGGACCAGTTCCCGCCGAGGTTGATCGGCTGGCACCTCTTCGGGCCAAGGAACATCCTCGTCGGCGGCCTCCTGACCGTCGATGATTCGCAGGACGCGCTTGTGCTCGCTCACGCGGCCCCCCTCGTCGCCTGCTGGCCCAGGTAGTCGCCGCCGCGACGGCGGACCGAGTCGGCGCGGATGCACATCGAGCAGCGCCCGCACTTCGTGCTGCACGGCAGGCCGGCCGCGTCGGCGGCAACCCACCGGGCAGGGTCGGCACGGGTCGTGGTCCTGCGGACCTGCTCGGCCATGCCCCGCCACTCGGCGGCCATCTCCTCGACGGCGCGCTGGTAACCGACGTCGTATCCGTCCTGGTAGCCGACGTTGAAGCCCTCGGCGAACGCCTGGGTTTCGCGGCGGCGCTGGGCGTCGAAGTCGTCGACGAGACGGGCAGCGGCGAGAAGACCTTCACGGTCGATCACGCGGCCACCCCCTCGAACCGGGCTTCGAGCTCCCACGCTTGCCAGCCATCACGGATGCGGCGCTGCACCTCCAGGTACAGCTCCAGTCGGGTGAGGCCGAACGTGCTCGGCCCGCCCGCGCTGGCGAGGCAGTCGAGCGGGTCACGGTGACCGCAGGGGAGCGGCAGCATGCGCCACGCCGCGTTCCTGCGCCTTGTCGTTGTGTCGGCCTTGTCGTCGTCTATGCTGAGGGCAGTGTTGATGCCCCTCATGGACATCTGATCCGAAGGCCGAGCCCCGCCAGGCTCGGCCTTCGGCGTCTTAGAAGGGATCACGCGGACTCCCGCGCCTTCTCCTGCTCCCAGCGGAGCAGCTCGGACTCGCGGTAGAGCACCTTGCGCCCGAACTTCTCGCCTGTCGGGCCGCAGCCGATGTGGCGCCAGTAGCGGATGGTGCTGGGGGAGGTGCGGTAGCGCTGGGCAACCTCGGCTGTGGTGAGGAAGGCGTCCCCGAGGGTGCTCTTAGAAGGTGCTGCGTGTGCAGCGGGGGGCATCATGGATTCCCTTCTAGGTGAAGCTGTTTCACGTAAACGAGATACAGGTGTCCCGTTTGTAGTCGTTGATACACGATGATTGCGCGAGTCGCAACTTCTCTTTAAGGTGAAACCATGACACCTGAGGACCCCGTGCGAGTGGTAGCCCGCCGCGTGCGGGAACTCCGCCGCCGCAAGGGATGGACAGCGGCTCAGCTAGGGGAAGCCCTCACGGCACAGGGGGTGCCCTGGGACCGCTTTACAGTGTCGAACCTGGAGAACGGCAAGCGGCAGAACGTCACCCTGACCGAACTCCTGGCGCTCGCGACGGTGCTGGACGTTGCCCTGGTGCACCTGTTCGTCCCGCTGAACGACAATCCGGTCAAGGTCACCCCGAACCGCACCGAGGACGCCGACACCGTTCGCGCGTGGGTGCGTGGCCAGGAACCGCTGCCGGGGATGGACGAGCGAATCTTCATGACCGAAGTCGCCATCGCTGACCTGATCAGCGCGCGGCGGGCGAGCCGCGGCGAGTAGGAGGCCCAGAATGAAGGCGTCGTACTCCAAGCGGTGCGGCTGTACCGACCCCGAGACGGGTAAGCCGGTCGGTTCTCGGTGCCCGCGGCTTTCCAGCCGCCGGCACGGCACTCACGGGTTCACGACGCGCCTGGACACCACGGGCCAGCGTGCCCGCCAGCTCAAGCGGTTCGGCTTCCTGACGCAGAAGGCCGCGAAGGACGCCTTCGACCACGTGTGTGACCTGGTCAAGCTTGCCCGTGACGACGAGGCGATGCGCCGCAGGATCGGTGACCTGATCTTCGAGTGCAAGCGTGGCGAGCCCTTCCCCGACGTGGAAGAGGTACGGCGCAAGCTCAAGCTCGGCGTGGACCTGGCCGCCTCGATCGGCACCGTCGCCGAGTTGCTGGAGGACTGGTACGCCTCCAAGCGCGCGAAGAAGGAATCGACGCGGCGCGGCTGGCGGCAGCACCTGGACCACTACCTCATTCCGCAGCTTGGGGACATACCTCTCGACCGTCTTCGCGCTGCCCACATCGACGGCCTGTTCGACACGATCGAGGAGTGGAACGCCGAGATCCGAGCCGCCGCCGAGGAGAAGCGCGCACCGCATCTGCCCGGCGATGTCCGTGAGCGGCACAAGGTCACGGGGATCGCGACGCAGCACAGGATCTTCGCCACGCTACGGAACGCCTACAACTGGGCGGTGAAGCGGCGCATGGTCGAGTTCAACCCGTGCCTCGGAGTCGAACTCCCACCGGAAGAGCGTGACCCGGCACGAGTGTGGTCACCCGAGCAGGTCGGGACGTTCCTGGACGCAACTGAGGACGATCCGCTCGGCCTGCTGTACCGCATCGTGCTCCTGCGGGGACTGCGCCGCGGTGAGGCGTGCGGCCTGCGGTGGGATGACCTGGACCTGGCGGCCGGACACGCGAAGGTCGCACAGACGGTTCTCCAGCTCGGCGGCCGGATCGTCATCGACACCCCGAAGTCCAAGGCCGGGAACCGAGTGGTGTCCTTGGACGCGGAGACTGTGGCGCTGCTCAAGGCGCACCACAACGCCCAACGGCGTGAGCGGTTCGCGGCGGGCGACACGTACCAGGACCACGGGCTGATGTTCCCCCGGTCCGATGGCCGGCCGCTTCCTCCGGACCGGGTGACGGAGCGATTCAAGCAGCTCGCGAAGGGCGCCGGGCTACCGGTGATCAAGCTGCATGAGGCGCGGCACACGGCGGCGTCGCTCGGCCTGGAGGCTGGGCTGGATGTGAAGGTCGTCTCGGTGCAGCTCGGCCACTCGACAACGACGATCACGCGGGACCTCTACCAGCACGTTCGCCAGGCCGTACTCGACGACGCGGCGGAGAAAGTGGTCGCGCTGATTCCGGAGCGGAAGCCGGTTCGGGAGGCGCGATCATGACGCCGTGTTCCCATTTTGTTCCCATCGGAGCCGCCTCGGCGGTGATCGCCGAGACGACTATCCGACGTTTTCCCTGGTCAGCGGAGAGCGTGGGATTCGAACCCACGAGGACCGTCACCGGCCCTAGCGGTTTTCAAGACCGCCGCCATCGTCCACTAGGCGAGCTCTCCTCGGCCGACACCCGAAGGTGTCATACCGCACCTTAGTCTCTCATCACCCGCGCGGAGACCGCGACGGAAATAGGCGATCACTTGCTCCGGCAGTCCGTACCCGCGGCTCTGGGGTTGGGCGTCTCCCGGCTCGTCGTGCCGACCAGCCGGGATCGAGCATGCTCCGTCCTGGGTGAGCAGCGTTGGAGTCGCCGGGTGGCCCTTCGGCCGGCCTTCAGCCGAAGAACTTCGCGAGAATCGCCGCCAGCGCCGTCGGCCGCTGCAAGACCGCGTGGTCCTCCCCGGCCATCACCCGCAGTTCGGCACCCGGCACGGTCGCCGCGACCATCTTCGTGGCCGCCGCCAGGCCGGGTGAGGTCTGGTCGCCGTAGACCGCCAGCACCGGCACCTTGATGCCGGCGATCCGATCGAGTGGCATCAGCTGCCACGGTGTGCTGAGCAGCACGTCGTACGGCAGGCTCGGGGCCTTGTCGACCAGGAACGGCCACGTCTCTCCGGCCTTCATCCCGGCGATCACCTCGGCCGGGACACCGACCACCTCGCCGAGAAAAAGCTCTGTGGCGCCATCGCGGTCCCCGGCGGTGAGCAGGCCCTTGAGCCGGTCGTGGACGTCGGCCGGTGGCTTCGGCTGGTTCTCGTCGGCGCAGTACGAGGGCTCGTAGACGGCGACCCGGTCGATCGGCAGCCCGTGCATGGCCCCCTCCAGAACGAGGACGGCGCCCGAAGAGTGGCCGAACACCGAGGCCTCGCCGCCGACGTGCTCGATGACCGCCGCCAGGTCGTCGATCTCGTTGGCGACCAGGTAGTCGTCGCTTCTGTCATCGCTGGCTCCCCGGCCGCGCCGGTCGTAGGTCACCACCGTGAACCCCGACGCCAGTTCGGCACCCAGCTCGGCCACGGTCGAACGGTCGTTGAACGCGCCGCCGATGAGGATCACCGGTGCGCCCTGACCGATCGTGTCCACGGCGAGGGTCGTGCCGTCTTTGGTGGTGATGTTCGTGGTGATGTTCGTGGTCATGTCTGTTGTCTCTCCTGGCTTGCTGAAGGGAAGCATCGGGGTGCCGCGCCGTCCGAGGACGGTCAGAGCCGCGGACTACGGTCGTGTGAAGGTCATGTGAGTAACGCCACTGGGAGTGGTCACGGACTCGATCTGGAAGCGCTCCTCGAGTCCTTCGAGCCCGTCCCACAGCCGCTCGCCGCGGCCCAGGATGATCGGGACGATGACGACATGCAGGTGGTCGATCAGGTCGGCGGCCAGGAACTGGCGGACGGTGCTCGGTCCGCCGCCGATGTGCACGTCCAGGTCACCCGCGGCCTCGCGTGCCTGACGCAGCGCCTCCTCGGGGGTGGCGTCGATGAAGTGGAACGTGGTGCCCCCTTCCATCTCCAGGGTGGGGCGGGGGTAGTGGGTCAGGACGAACACCGGCGTGTGGAACGGCGGGTTCGGCCCCCACCAGCCGGTCCACTCGTGGTCCTCCCACGGCCCGCGCTGGTGTCCGAATTTGTTGCGACCCATGATCTCCGCGCCGATGTCCACGTTCCACCTGCGGGCCACGGCATCGTCGACTCCGGCGCTGCCGCCGGTCTTCCCTTGCCTGGCGTGGAAAGTTTGCGTTTCGAAGAACCACCGGTGGAGCCGGTCACCGGCGTGGCCGAACGGTGCGTCGAGGCTCTGCCCGTCACCTGTGCCGAAGCCGTCCAGGGAGATGGCGAAGTTGTGGACCCTGACACGCGACATGGATGATCCCCTTTTCTTCCTTAGTGGTTGCAACGTGCAATCACTAGAGGAGAAGAGTAGTCTAGGTGGTTGCGAACTGCAATCACCGAGGAGTCGTCAGGGAGGTTGTTCATGCGCGACGAACCGCGATCAGGGTGTGCGATCAACGCCGCAGTGGAGGCACTCGGGGACAGATGGAGTCTTATCGTGCTGCGTGACGTGATCTTCGGCGGCCGTCGGCACTTTCGCGATCTCCTCGTCAACTCGGAGGAGGGGATCGCGTCGAACATCCTCAGCAGCCGCCTCAAGGCCCTCGTGGCCGGAGGTCTCCTGACGCACGAGGAGGCGGAGCGAGGACGGCGAGGGACCTACAGTCTCACCGAGGCGGGCATCCAGACCGTACCGATCATGGTCGCGCTCGGCTCGTGGGGCCTTCGGCACCGCCCGACGACACCGGAGTTGAGCGTGCGGGCACGCCTGCTGGAGGAGGCCGGCCCGTCCCTGTGGAAAGACCTGATGGACGAACTACGCGAGGTGCACCTGGGCATCTCGCGCCCGAACCCCGACCGCCCACTGGCGTCCCGACTCCTGCAGGAGGCTTACGAACGCGTCATGGCGGAGTCGGCCTGACCCAGGAGTCGACCGATCCAAGAGGCCGACCAATCCAGGAAGTCGGCCTGACCAGGAGTCGACCGGCTACAGGTGGTCCGGGATCTCGGAGAACCGGCGCTGCGTCAGCGCCTGCGCGCCGACGAACCCGTCGCCCACGCTGGCGGCCAGCCGCAGGTACGCGTCCCGCGTCGCCTCCTGCAGCCGCTCGAGATCGATCTCCGCACCCTCCTCCAGGTGCGGGTCGTACGGCACGCGGACCACGGACCGGCAGCGGGCGGCGAAGTGGGACTCGAGCTTGTCCAGGTCGATGGTCGACTTCGACCTCGGCCGTACGCTGCAAAGCACCACGCTGGCGGCCCGCACCAGGTCGTCGTAGTGGTGCGCCTCCAGCCAGTCGAGCGTCGCCGACGCGGCGCGCGCGCCGTCCACGGACGGTGAGCTGACCAGCACGATCTGGTCGGCCATGCCCAGGACGCCCGACATCGCGGAATGAAGCAGGCCGGTGCCGCAGTCGGTGATGCAGATCGAGTAGAAGTTCTCCAGCACCTGCGCCACCGTGTGGTAGTCCGTCGCGCTGAACGCCTCGGACACCGACGGGTCACGGTCGGATGCCAGGATCTCCAGCCGCGAGGGCGTCTGGGAGGTGAATGCCCTGATATCCACATACCGGGTGATCTGTGCGCGTTCGTTCAGCAGATCCCGTACGGTCGCCGCCGTCTCCAGTTCGACCTTGTCCGAGAGCGTTCCACGATCGGGGTTGGCGTCGACCGCGATCACGCGATCTCCCCGTACCTGTGCGAGGGTGGCCCCGAGACCGACGGTCGTGGTGGTCTTGCCCACCCCGCCCTTCAGACTGAGCACGGCGACCCGATGATGCCCGCCCGCCACCGGCGTCCTGGCGCGGTTCATCAGCTCGCGGCGACGCCGCACCTCCGCGGGCTCGCCCGGCTTGATCAGCCCGGCCGACGCCCGATACACGAGCCGCCGCCACCCGGACGTGGGAGCGTTCCGACGTCCCCGCAGCAGGCTGACCGGGTCGAGACTGTCCGCGGTCGGCTTCCCCGCGCCCGCGCCGGTCCCGCGTGCCGGTTTGCCGCCGAACGGCGGGTTCGCCGGCGCCTGCCGGCGCCTCGGTTGGTACGGCTCCCGCTCGCCGGAGGCCGCCCGGTCGCGCCGGTGCTGTTCGTGCTCGCGCTCAGCGCCCGGACCGCGATCTCGATCGTTCAACCCGGAGTCGCCGTCCCGGTCGCCGGCCGGCTCACGGTCCCGCTCGTAGGCCTCACGCGCCTTCGTGACCGGAAAACCCCTGATAGGACCGGTGGAGCGGTCGTCCGGGAATCCGCCGGACTCGGCGAGGCCGGTCGCCGACTCACTCGACGACCCGGTGGCGAAGGTCGGCTTGGCGATCTCGCCGGTGTCGAACTCTCCGGTGTCCGACTGCCTTGCTTCCGGCTTCCCGCTGCCGAACTCACCGGTGCCGAACTCACCCGTGGTGAAGAGCGGCTTGCCGTCGAGAGGAGTGGGCGTCTTGCTCTCGGTGGAGGTGAAATCGGCGGAGGAGAAATCGGCCGAGGCGAAACGCGACGTGCTCTCCGAGTCGGGGGAGGCCGACGAGGAGGAGAAGGCGGGGAACGCGGGGAAGGTCGGCGACAGCGTGGCCGAGGAAGCCGGGGACGAGGGAATGTGTCCGAACTCCGGCTCTTCCTGCGCGTGCGGGTCGGCCGACGCCGCCTTGGCCGAGGGATCCACCGGCACAGCGGGCTCCAACCAGCCGCGCAGCGGCTGATCCCGCCCAGAGCCGGAAGACTCCGACGAACCCGAACCCGAACCCGAAGCCGAACCCGAACCCGAAGCCGAACCCGAAGCTGAGGCCGCAGTCGAAGCCGACGGAGCAGAAACCGAAGAAGACGAAGAAGACGAAGAGGAAGAAGACGAGGAGTCGTCCCCGAGGCCCGCCCAGGGCTTGTACGGCCCGTCGGCGCCACCGGCTCCGCTGGCCCCGGTTCCGCTGTCGCCGAAGGCCCCCAATCCACCCAGACTGTACGAGTCGGTGTCCGCCGGAGAGGACGCGAAGGCACCGCGGCCGAGGGCGGCCCCGTCTTCACCGGCGTCCCGCTCCGAAGTCTTGGCCTCGGCCGTGTCCGTCGCCGTCGGCGCGCCGTACACCCCGTCGGCCGTCGTACCGCTGAAGAACGGACCGGATGCCGGTCCCGAGAGCGGGTCGGCCGTCAGGGGGCCGGGGAGGGAGTCGGACGGCACCAGCCGCCAGGGGTCCGATGGGTACGGCGAGGCGCTCTCGGGCTCGGCTGCGGGCTGCTCGGCGCGTCGTACGCCGAAAGAAGCGCTGTCCTGCACCCCGAACGATCCGGTGCCCTGACCGCCGAAAGACACGGTGTCGTGTCCACCGCCCTGTTCCGCGTCCTCATCCTGCGCCGGCGTGGGCGGCTGCGGCGGACGTGCGAGGGTGGCCGAGGTCACGGCGCTCACCGCGATCTCCACCTCGTCGGGCATCTCCTTGATGGCGTCCAGCCATGCGAGCTGGTCCTCGAGGTGGGGATCCTCTCGATCATGTTTCGCCACCGGGTACCCCCTCGGGATGGGCTAATGGGGTAGCAAACACATTGCAGAGTAGCGCCATGTAATACGGTCAATGTGGGCAACTGTACGCTTCCCCGCCACGCTACTTTAGGTCACATGCGTGCCGTCGTGATTTCGGAGCCCGGTGACCCGGGGGTTTTGGTCTGGCAGGAACTCCCCGATCCGCGTCCGGCGCGAGGTGAGGTGGTCATCGACGTGGTCGCCTCTGCGGTCAACCGTGCCGACGTCCTCCAGCGCAGGGGCAACTATCCGCCGCCTCCGGGCGCGTCGGAGGTCCCCGGCCTGGAGTGCTCGGGTGTGATCGTGGAGGTCGGTGAGAACGTCGAGGGGTTTCGGACCGGCGACCAGGTCTGCGCGCTGCTCGCCGGCGGCGGGTATGCCGAGCGGGTGGCCGTCCCCTGGCAGCAGGTCATGCCGATCCCGGCGGGCGTCTCGCTGACCGAGGCCGCGGCCCTCCCCGAGGTGGCCTGCACGGTCTGGTCGAACGTGTTCATGGCCGCGCGGCTGCGCAAGGGCGAGACGCTGCTCGTACACGGCGGTGCCAGCGGCATCGGCACGCTGGCCGTACAGCTCGCCAAGGCGTACGGCTCGCGCGTGCTGGTGACGGCGGGATCGGCGGAGAAGGTCCGGCGCTGCCTCGACCTGGGCGCGGACGAGGCCGTGAACTACCGCGAGGAGGACTTCGCCGAGCGGTTCTCCGGCCAGGCCGATGTGATCCTCGACATCATCGGCGCCAAATATCTGCCACGGAATCTCAAGGCCCTCGCCGTCGGCGGGCGGCTCGCCGTCATCGGCATGCAGGGCGGCGCGAGGGGCGAGCTCGATCTCGGCAGACTGCTCGCCAAGCGCGGCACCATCCTGGCCGCCGGTCTACGGGCCCGTCCGGTGGACGAGAAAGGGGCCATCTGCCGCGGTGTCGTGGACAACGTCTGGCCGCTGATCGGCGCGGGCGCGATCCGGCCGGTGGTCCACGCCACCGTGCCCCTCGCTGACGCCGCGGCAGGCCACCGCATGATGGAAGCGGGCGAGCATGTTGGGAAAATCCTGCTGGTCCGGTGAGTTAGGTTGGACCGCGAGTCCAATCGCGAGCCCAGCCGAAGCGAATCAGGAGTGGTACCGACCGATGAACGCAGACGAGAGCACCCCACAGATCGTGGTCGTGGGGCCGGACGGCCTCTCGATCTCCGGCGGCGACGGCGGCAAGGGGGACGGGCAGGAGGAGCGCTCCGTCGCCGACCTCGTCGAGCAGCCCGCCAAGGTGATGCGGATCGGCAGCATGATCCGCCAGCTTCTCGAAGAGGTGCGGGCGGCGCCCCTGGACGAGGCGAGCCGCAAGCGACTCAAGGAGATCCATCAGAGTTCCATCAAGGAACTCGAGGAGGGTCTCGCGCCGGAGTTGGTGGCCGAGCTGGAACGGCTGTCACTGCCGTTCAGCGACGAGAACGGCAGCGCGCCCAGCGACGCCGAGTTGCGTGTCGCGCACGCCCAGCTCGTGGGCTGGCTGGAGGGCCTGTTCCACGGCATCCAGACCACGCTGTTCGCGCAGCAGATGGCGGCGCGGGCCCAGCTCGAGCAGATGCGCCGCGCCCTCCCGGGCGGCATGACGCAGCAGGGGCACGACGACGGCCACCGCGCCGGCGGCCCCTACCTCTAGATTCACCTCTGATCCTCCAGAGCATCCCCGGGCCTCGATAGGTCGTCCAGGCCGCTGGAGCGTCGGTCGAGTCAACGCGACGATCGCTTGGCCGACCCGCTAGAGGCCGAACAGGTCTTCCAGCACGAGGGCCACCCCGTCGTCGTTGTTGGCCGCCGTCACATGGTCGACGGCGGCCAAGACGTCGGGGTGGGCGTTGGCCACCGCGTACGCCGTACCGGCCCAGGTGAGCATCGGCAGGTCGTTGGGCATGTCGCCGAAGGCCACCACCTCCTGCGGCCTGATCCCTCGCTCGCTTGCCAGCGCGGCGAGCGCCGTCGCCTTGGTCACGCCGCGGGCGCTCATCTCGATCAGCGCGTGTCCGCTCGAATGGGTCGGCGTCACCAGGTCTCCGACGAGCTCGAGGACCTGACGATGCAGCTCGTCCGGATTCATCGAAGGATGCTGCGCCAGCAGCTTCGCGCACGGCCGGGAGGCCAGGGCCGTGAGCGCCGCCACCCGCACGCCGTGCGACCGCCGGGAGTCCCAGCCGTTGAGCACGTAGCCGGCCTCGTGGGCGAAACCCCCTTCGTACTCAACGGAGAACGCCAGCCCGGGCAGGCGCATGCTGAGCCGCTGGATCGACTCCTCCAGGACGGTCGGCTCGATCAGATGCGACTCGACGATCTCCTCGGTGTGCAGGTCGTAGACGAGCGCACCGTTGGCGCAGATCGCCAGCCCGTGATGCCGTACGGCTTCCGCGACGTCGTGCATCCATCGGGGCGGCCGCGCGGTGACGAAGACCAGCGTGCCGCCCGCGTCCTCCACCCTCGCGAAGGCGGTGGCCGTGCGGGGAGAGATCGTGCCGTCGGAGCGCAGTGCCGTGCCGTCGAGGTCCGTGGCGACAAGGCGGGGGAGGTTCATGGCAAGTTCCCGTTCACACCGTGGCGTGCCGACTTGCGGCTGCCCTTCCGGGCATGAGGTTACCCGTCGTGGACGACAGGACAGAGGCCGCCGCTCCGGCCACGACATCCGGTAGGGTGTTCGAGGTGCGGGATGAAGGGCCAGGTCCGGAGTTCCGCGCCGGCACGACTGACACAATTCACATGGCCACCGTCCGCCACCGTCCACACGGCGCAGCGTCGCCATCGGGATGGTGGAGACCGCGATCGTCCGGCTGCGGGCGTACGGCTCTGAGTAGGGAAGCCCTCGCGTCGACCACCTGGGTCCGCGCGGCGCGGACGGAAATCCTGCCCTTTGCGACTTGGCAGTGCGCCGAATAGTGTTAGATGTGTAGGCGTTGTATTAGCTGTTCCCGTAGCGAAAACCAGTTTGACTGTATGAGCCACCCGGGGAGCTGTGCGACACACCGGGGCCACGAGGTGTGGTCCCGAAAGATTCACTTCCTTAGGGAGAACGTTAAATGGCTCAGGGAACCGTCAAGTGGTTCAACGCTGAGAAGGGCTTCGGCTTCATCGCTCCGGACGGCGGGGAGCCCGACGTCTTCGTGCACTTCTCCGCGATCTCCGGTAGCGGCTACCGCAACCTGGAGGACGGTCAGCGGGTGGAGTTCGAGGTCATCGCCGGCCCCAAGGGGCCCCAGGCGTCCAACGTCCGCGGCATCTGACCCGAAGACGAAGTCACCCGAACGTGTCTGATTGACCGAAGACACCACATAGGAGGCGGGCCCCGCTCACGCGGGTCCCGCCTTCGTCATTTCACGGGAGGTCATGAAACATTCATGATGGGTCTTCCCGCAGATCACGATCCGGTTCCTGACCCGATCTGTGGGGGGCGACGCCCCGTCAAGTCAGGTAGGCGCAGGTCAGAGAGGTCTTCCGAAATTTCACCCGGCCAAGCATTTGCTCGGTCCCGGCCTGGCCGACCAGACCGGGCCCGTCGGGAGGACCGGTGACCAGAGGGTCGGTCAAGCAGTCGTCGGTCGGGGTGGCAGAGAGTCCGGCCGCAGGACGTCGAGGCCGACGTACGGCTGCAGGGCCTTGGGCACGACCACGGAGCCGTCGGCCTGCTGGTGGTTCTCCAGGATGGCCACGATCCACCGGGTGGTGGCGAGCGTGCCGTTCAGGGTGGCCACGTTGCGCGGCTTGCCGTCCTCGCCTCGATAGCGCACCCGCAGCCGCCGGGCCTGGAAGTCCGTGCAGTTGGACGTCGAGGTGACCTCTCGGTAGCGGCCCTGGCTCGGCAGCCAGGCCTCGCAGTCGAACTTCCTGGCCGCGGAGGTGCCCAGGTCGCCGCCCGCGATGTCGATCACACGGTAGGGCAGCTCGACCTTGGCCAGCATCTCCTTCTCCCATTCGAGCAGGCGCAGGTGCTCCTCGTGGGCGTCGTCCGGGTGGCAGTAGGAGAACATCTCCACCTTGTCGAACTGGTGGACCCGGATGATGCCGCGGGTGTCCTTGCCGTACGACCCGGCCTCGCGGCGGAAGCAGGACGACCATCCGGCGTACCGTATCGGCAGCGAGCGGGTGTCGAGGATCTCGTCGGCGTGGTACGCCGCCAGCGGCACCTCAGAGGTGCCGACCAGGTAGAGGTCGTCCTCGGGCAGGCGGTAGATCTCCTTGTCGTGGGCGACGTGGAAGCCGGTGCCCTGCATCGCCTCGGGCTTCACCAGCACCGGGGTGATCATCGGGGTGAAGCCGGCCTCGATCGCCTGCTGCATGGCCATGTTGAGCAGGCCGAGCTGGAGGCGGGCGCCGACGCCCTTCAGGAAGAAGAACCGCGCCCCGGAGACCTTGGCGCCGCGCTCGACGTCGATGGCGCCGAGCCGCTCGCCCAGCTCGAGGTGATCGCGGGGTTCGAAGTCGAAAGAGGGCCTTTCGCCGATCTCCTCCATGACGACGTAGTCGTCCTCGCCACCCGCCGGTGCGCCCTGTTCCACGATGTTGGGCACGTTCTGCAGCACCGTGTCGAGCTCGGCCGCGAGCTTCTCGGCCTCGGCCTCGGCGGCCTTCACCTGCGCGGCCAGCTCCTTGGCTCGGTCGAGCAGCGCCTGCCGCTCGTCCCCGGAGGCCCGTGACACCGACTTGCCGACGCTCTTCTGCTCGGCGCGCAGCGACTCGAAGCCGGTCAGTGCGGCCCGGTGCCGCTCATCGAGCGACAGCAGGGTGTCGACGACCGAGTCGTCTTCGCCGCGGGCGCGCTGCGACGCCCGGAGCCGGTCAGGGTTCTCACGAAGGGTACGCAGGTCAATCACGGATCAAAGGCTACCGGAGCGGGTCGGCCCCCGCTGTCACACGAGACCTGCGCGTACGCGGCCCAGCCAGTCGGCGGCCTCGGCGAAGTCCGCGTCGGCCGTACCCCGCTTGACCTGCGGCGCGACCGCGTCGGCGCGCGGATAACTGCCGAGGAAACGGATGTCGGAGGAGAGCCGGCGCAGGCCCGAGATGGCCTCGCCGACCCGGGCCTCCGCGACGTGGCCCTCACAGTCGAAGTGGAAGAAATAGTGGCCGATGCCGTCGCCGGTCGGGCGCGACTCGATGCGGGTGAGGTTGACGCCGCGCACCGCGAACTCGCTCAACATCGCCAGCAGCGCACCGGGGTGATCGTCTTGCAGGTACGCGACCAGCGACGTGCGGTCGGCGCCGGTCGGCTCGGGTAGCGGGCCGGGCAGACTCACCCGGATGAACCGGGTGACCGTGTCGGAGCGGTCACCGATGTTCGAGGCGATCTCGACGAGACCGTAGAACTCGCCCGCGATCGCCGGGCTGATCGCCGCGTCGTACGGCGAGGCGGGCGCGGCCACCTCCTGCGCGGCGGCGGCCGTGGACGACGCCGCGATCACGACGGCGCCGGGCAGCTCACGGTCGACGAACCCGCGGCACTGGGTGTGCGCGGCGGGGTGGGTGGTCACCCGCTTGATCTGGGCGAGCTCGGTGCCGGGCCGGACCAGCAGGGAGAACTCCACGGGCAGCAGCAGCTCACCGGTGATGAGGAGCGGCGTCCCCCAGGCCAGTTCGTCGAGGGTCTGCGTGATCGCTCCCTCGACCGAGTTCTCCATGGGGACGACGGCACCCTGGGCCACGCCGTTGCGGGCGGCTTCCAACGCGGCCGACACGTTCGCACACGGCACGCCCTCGACTTCGGGTGCCAGGAGCCGTAGTGCCGCCTCGCAGAAGGTGCCCCGGGGGCCCAGGTAGGCGAGCTTTGACATGCCATCAAGGTTATCCCCGCCTGACCACTCGGTGAGTGCATTCACACACCCCGCCACTCACCGCCCCCTCCCCACACAATCCCCATAAGCCGCAAACCCGCACAAGCCGTACAAGTCGCATAAGCCGTACGAGGCGCTGGGGCACGTCGCCAGGCCGAGAACGCTTCAACCCGCCGCGGTGTCACCCGCGAGCGATGTCGGCACCACCGACCAGAAGTCGGCGTAGCGGCCACCTCGGCGCAGCAGCTCGTCGTGGCCGCCTTCCTCCACGATCCGGCCGCCGTCCAGAAAGACGACGCGATCGGCGCGTCGGACGGTGCGCAGGCGATGCGCGACCATGACCACCGTCCGGCCCGCCATCAGACGCTCTATGCCCTCGTGGACGGCCGCCTCGTTGACCGGGTCCAGCGCGGAGGTCACCTCGTCCAGCAGCACGATGGGCGCGTTCTTCAGCAGTGCCCGCGCGATCGAGACACGCTGGCGCTCACCACCTGACAGCAGCGCGCCGCCCTCGCCGACGTTCGTCGTCCAGCCGCCGGGCAGTCGTTCGATCACCTCGTCCAACCGCGCGGCGGCCGCCGCCGCCCGCACCTCGGCCTCGCTCGCGTCGGGACGGCCGAGCCGTACGTTCTCCTCGATCGTGCCCTCGAAGAGATAGACCTCTTGGAAGACGATGGCGAACTGTGCCATCAGCACCTCGGGGTCGATGTCGCGCACGTCCACGCCGCCCACGCGTACGGCGCCCGCGTCCACGTCGTAGAACCGTGCCGTCAACTGCAGCAATGTGCTCTTCCCCGCACCCGACGGCCCGACGACGGCGAGCCGCCGTCCCCGCGGCACGGACAACGACACGCCGTCGATCACCGTGCGGTCGCCGTGCCGGAAGGATACGGAGTCGAATTCCAGGTCATGGCGTTCCGGCCGGATCGGCCGGCGGGCCTCCGGCAGCGGCTCGGTGCGCAACACCGTGTCGAGTCTCACCAGCTCGGCACGGGCGCCGCGCAGCCGGCCGCCGATGTCCGACAGCGACAGCAGCGGGTCGGCGCAGCGGGCGGCCAGCACCAGGATCGCCAGAACCTCCGCCGCGCCGATGTCCCCGCCGAGCGCGAGATAGGCGCCCAGCGCCAGCAGCGCGGTGAACATCGTCTGCACCGTGAGCGTCAGGCCGAGCACGCCGGGCAGCGCCGACAGCATGGAGCGGTGGGACGCGCGCTGGAGCTCACGCAGCGAGTCGTCGAGCAGCCGGAAGCGTTCTGCGGTCCGGCCGCCGGCGCGCAGCACGGGCTGCGCCTGGAGATACTCGATGACGCGCCCGGCGGCCTCGTGGTCGCGTTCTGCGCGTTCGGCGTCGGCGGCGGCCATCGAGCGTCCCGTCCAGACCTGGATCGCCGCCACGACCGGTACGGCGACCAACGCGGCCAGCCCCATCTGCCAGTTGAAGACGAGCATCACGGCGACGATCGTCAGCGGCGTGACGCAGGCGGATATGTACGGCGCCAGCAGATGCGCGATCACGCTCATCGCCTGCAGCACGCCCTGGCCGGCCAGGACGGACACCTCTCCGACGCGGCCCGCGCCGTACCAGCCGATGGGCAGCCGGGCCAGGTGATCGCCGAGGCGGTGATACATGCCGTGCAGCAGCGTGGTCCCGGCGCGGAAACCGGACAGATCGCTGATGTAGCGCAGCGCGGCGTAGACCGCGACCGCGGCCCCGAACGCGATCAGCCAGGGCATGGCGTCCGCCGGCGTGCTTGCGAACAGCGCCCGCAGCACCGGAACCAGCAGGGTGTAGGACAGTCCCTCGACCACCGCGGTCGCCGTCATCAGGGCCACCGTGCGGCGGACCGGTGGGGCGTACTCGTCTCCGAGCACGCGCAGCAGCATTCGGATCATCAGGGTTCGTCTCCTCGCGGTAGGCCGCCACGGGTCTCGATCTCGCCGGCGGCCGCCGATCGGTTGGATCGCCAGAAAGCGGCGAACCTTCCGTTCCGCGCCAGCAGCTCGGCGGGCCTGCCGCGCTCGACGATCGACCCGTTCTCCAGCAGCACGACGCTGTCGGCGTCGGCGATCGTCTCCAGACGGTGGGCGATGACCAGGATCGTGCGATCGACGGCCAGCGTCGTCAGGGCCCGGCGCACCGCCTGTTCCGTCCGGGGGTCGGCGAAGGCGGTCGCCTCGTCGAGCACCAGAACGGGCGCGTCGGCGAGCAGCGCGCGGGCGATCGAGATCCGCTGTGCCTCGCCGCCCGACAGCCGGGCGTCCGCACCGAGCACCGTTTCGTATCCGCGTGGCAGATCGAGGATCCGATCGTGAACATCGGCCAGCCGGGCGGCGCGGACCACATCGTCATGGTCGGCGTGCGGTACGGCCAGCGCGATGTTGTCCGCCACCGATGCGCGCAGCAGACGGACGTCCTGGAAGACGAAGGAGACCAGGCGGTAGAGCTCCCGGCTGTCGATCTCCCGTAGATCGACACCGCCGAGGGTGATCGAGCCGTGGGTGGGGTCGAAGAACCTGGGCAGCAACCGGACCAGCGTGGACTTCCCGCTTCCGGACGGCCCCACGACCGCGGTGACCGTACCGGGCTCGAGCACCAGGTCGATCCCGCGCAGCACCTCGTGATCGGCGGTGTCGTGCTGCCGGTGCCTGCGGCGCTCGCCGGCGAACTCGGGAGGGCGAGCGAGCTCGTGTTCCTCGCGCCGCACGCTCTGGTAACCGAATCGGACGCCGCGCAGCTCCACCCGGTGCCCCCGTGGTGTGACCGGGTGCGCGGGCTCCGGGAGCGACCGCACCGCGAGCACGTCCCGGATCCGCCCCACCGCGCGCCGGGCGGCCTGCGCATCGTCGAAGCCGTGGCCGATGAGAGCCGCCACCGGAGCGGTCAGTCCCAGTCCCAGCAGCAGGAAGGGCAGCAGGTCTGCGGGGGTCATGCCGCCGGTGCCGAGCAGAGCCGCACCACCGATCAGCACGGTCAGCAGCACGAACGGCGGGGACAGCGCCAGCTGCATCCCCGCGGCGATCCCGGCGACGCCGCGCACCATCCGGTAGAAGCTGCCGACGAAATCGTCCACGGCCGTGCGGAATTTGCGGTGCGCACGCCCCGACCCGCCGAACGCCTTGACCACGGCGATGCCCTGGACGAACTCGACGACCGAACTCGAGATCCGTCCCATGGCGTTGTCGAACTCCTTCTGCTCGCGCAGCCGAGCCGGGGTCATCACCAGGGGGACCAGCGCCACCGCCAGCGCCACCGGTATCAGCGTGATCAGCGTGAGCCGCCAGTCGACGGTGAACAGGTAGATCAGCGACACCAGCGGCACCACGAAGGCGGAGACGAGCTCGCCGGGAATGTGGGCGATGAAGGGGTGCACGGCACTCACGTCGTCCCCCGCGATTTTGGCCAGCTCGCCGGTGGTGCGTCGGGACAGCCAGCCGATCGGGACGCGCCCCAGCCGCGCGGCCAGTCGCCGGCGGAACGACAGCTGCACCCGTCCGTCGAGAAGATGCCCGATCGCGGACGAGGCCCCGGTGAACAGCAGTCGTACGAACAGGCCGGACGCGCCCGCGATCACGACGATCCAGACCCGGCCGTGGTCGATCGGGCCGGGCGACAGCAGGGCACGACCCAGCTCGACGACCGCCAGCAGCGGCACCAGTCCCGCGACGGCGCCGATGATCTGCAGGATCACGACAGCGGCGAATCCCCAGAGATAGGGGCGCAGCAGTCCTGCCACGCTCTGTCCGAAGGCGGAGTCGGCATCCGGTGCCACGTCGAGGCGGCTCACCGGTCGACCCCCGCGGGGAGCGAATCGCGGACATCGCTCCGCTCGGCCCCCGGGGACGGCGGACCGGTCCGCGGCAGGACGATCAGGGCCACGAGGACGGCGGCGACCAGGAGTACGGCGCCGAGCGTCAGGCCGAGCGCGTACCCGGCGTTGAGGGCCTCGGGAGTGGCGACCTGGCCGGTGCGGTCGTGCGCGGCGGTGCCGAGGGCGGCCAGCCCGAGCGAGGCGCCGATCTGGCGTGAACTGTTGAGCAGACCCGAGGCGGTGCCGGCCTCGTGGAGCGCGACACCGGCGGTGGCGGTGGAGACGACCGGTCCGAGGCAGAGCCCGAAGCCGATGCTGGCGACGATCGAGGGCCCCAGGACGTCGGTGAGGAAAGCGCCGTCCGGGCTGATCAGGCCGAACCAGGCGCAGCCCGCCGCGGTCAGCAGTCCGCCGATGACCATGAGGGTCCGCGGCGCGAGACGGTAGCCGAGTTTGACGGCGAGCACGGAGCCGACGACCACGCCGAGGGCGAGCGGCAGGAACTCGATGCCGGTCAGCGCCGGCCCGGCCCCGAGCACACGTTGCAGATAGAGGGAAAGGAAGTAGAACGCCGAGGCCAGGACCGCCCCGACCAGGAGGGTGTAGGCGTTCGCGCCGGCGACCGAGCGGTTGGCGAACAGGCCGAGCCGGATCAGCGGCTCGCGCGTGGTGGTCCGCTCGACATGGACGAACGCGGCCAGTAGCGCGGCGGCCACCGCCAGGGTGGCCACCGTGACCGGGGAGGTCCACGCGTACCGGTCGGTGCGTACGACGCCGAACACCAGCAGGGTCATGCCCGCTGTGGCCAGGACGGCGCCGAGGACGTCCGGACGGCCGCCGCGAACCGGGGCAGGGCCGGGGGCGATCCGCCAGGCCAGGGCCAGCGCGCACACGGCCATCGGGACGTTCACGAACATCACCCAGCGCCAGCCGGCGTACTCGGTGAGCAGGCCGCCGATCAGGACGCCGAGGGCGGCGCCGGCGGCGTTCATCGCGCTCCATGCGCCGAAGGCCCGGATGCGGGCCCTGCCCCCGGGGAACGCCGCGGTCAGCAGCGCCAGCGCGGCCGGAGCCAGCGCGGCGGCCCCGACACCCTGCGCCGCGCGCGCGGCGACCAGATGGCCGCTTTCCTGGGCGAAGCCGCCGGCGAGCGAGGCGAGGCCGAAGACACCGAGCCCGAGCAGCAGGACCCGCTTGCGGCCGTAGGAGTCGGCGACCTTGCCACCCAGCAGGAGCAGTCCACCGAAGGTGAGCGCGTAGGCGTGGATCACCCAGGTCAGGCCCACCGCGCTGAAGCCGAGGCCGGTGGCGATCTGCGGGAGTCCGACGTTCACGACCGACAGGTCCAGCGACACCATGAACTGCACGACGGCCACAGCGGCGAGGGTGAGCCCCGGCCGGGCGACCTCCGTGCTCACATGGCGGGAATCACTTTTGACTCGGATCGTGTGCATGCCGGACATCGTGCTGTTCGGGCAGGCCGCAGGTCATCATGCCCGGGAAGACTCCTCAGCGTGGTACCCGGGGAAGCGGCACCGGCCCGACTACTCCGCGGGGAGTAGGGATTTATTACGACGTACCGCGGACGACCTCCGGGGGAAAGGGACCGTAACCTACACGAATGAGCCCTACAGACCGGCGGTCGCTCGCCCAGGACGGCCTGCTCGCCGCGGTGATGGCCATCCTGCTGTCGGTCATCGTGTTGGCCACGCCGCGCGCGGGCGCGGTGGATCTGGCGGCCGTTCTCGTCGGCTCGCTCGCGCTCGTCGCCTGGCGGCGGGCGCCCCTGGTGTCGTTGCCGGTCAGTACGGTCTGCATGATCGTGGTCACGGCGCACATCCAGCCGGGCCCACCGGCCGCCTTTCCCGTGCTGGTGTCGGTGTTCGCCGCGGTCAGGGCAGGCCATCCGCTGGCCGCCGCGCTGGCGGGCGCGGCCTTCCTCGGCGCGGACCTGGCGGTGAAGCTGCCCGGCGCCGACGCGGTCGTCGAGAACCTGCAGAGCACCTCACTGCTGGTCGGCTGGTTCGTGGCGGCCGGGGTGGCGGCGACGGTGACCCGGCACCGGCAGGCGTACCTGGAGGAGGTCGAGCGGCGGGCCGCCGAGGCCGAGCGCACCCGCGAGGAGATGGCCCGGCGCCGTGCGGGGGAGGAGCGGCTGCGCATCGCCAGAGAGCTGCACGACTCGCTCACCCACAGCATCTCGGTCATCAAGGTCCAGGCCGGGGTGGCCGTCCACCTGGCGCGCAGGCGTGGCGAGGAGGTGCCCGCCGCGCTGCTGGCCATCCAGGAGGCGGGCAGTGACGCGCTGCGCGAACTGCGCGCCACCCTCGAGGTGCTGCGCGACCCCGACGGATCCGAGGGGGAGCCCGCGGCCAGCGGCCTCGACCGGCTCGACGACCTGGTGGAGCGGGCCCGCTCGACCGGGCTGCGGGCCGCCGTGACGATCTCCGGCACTCGGCGGGAGCTGCCCGCCGAGGTGGACCGGGCCGCCTACCGGATCGTCCAGGAGTCGCTCACCAACGTCTCCAGGCACGCCGGCGGGGCGGCCGCCACAGTCCGCATCGACTACGCGGACGAGAAACTGATCGTGCAGGTCGACGACGACGGCACGGCCGACCCGGACAGGCCGCCCGTGCCCGGTACGGGACTGCTCGGCATGCGCGAGCGCGTCACGGCGCTCGGCGGCCGGCTGCGGGCCGAGCCCCGCCACGGGGGCGGGTTCACCGTGCGCGCCGAGCTGCCCCTTGGGAGTGTTGAAGAAGTGCTGTCCGTCGTGAGCGAGGATCCAGATGGATGCATCGAAAGGCCGAGAGGGAACCCATAGCCGGAGCTATGGGTGATCTTCCCGGACCCCGCGGAAGTCCCGAGCCTGCGAGGAACTTTCGCGGGCGGGGCGAGAACGCGGCGAGGCGCCATCTGGGCCACGCGTATCAGGACATGACTTTTGAAACACGACTTTGGAGAAGCATCATGATCCGTGTGCTGCTCGTGGACGACCAGGCGCTCATCCGCGGCGGCTTCCGTGCCCTGTTGGAGATCGAGGACGACATCGAGGTGGTGGCCGAGGCCGCGAACGGTGAACAGGGCGTCGCGCTCGCCCGCGAGCACCGGCCCGATGTCGCACTCATCGACATCCAGATGCCGGTGATGGACGGCATCGAGGCGACCAGGCTGATCGCCGCCGACGAGCGGCTGAGCGGCGTCCACGTCGTGATCCTCACCAACTACGGCCTCGACGAATACGTCTTCAACGCGCTCCGCGCCGGCGCCTGCGGCTTCATGCTCAAGGACACCGAGCCCGTCGACCTGCTGCAGGGAGTCAGGGTCGCGGCCCGCGGCGACGCGCTGCTGTCTCCCGCGATCACCCGCCGCCTGATCGGCGAGTACGTCGCCCGCCGCCCTGACCCCGCGTTCAGGGGGGCCGACGTGCTGACCAACCGCGAGCGCGAGGTCACCGCGCTGGTGGCCCGCGGCCTGTCCAACGACGAGATCGCCGCCCACATGGTGATCAGCCCGACCACCGCCAAGACGCACGTCAGCAGGGCGATGACCAAGCTGGGCGCCCGCGACCGCGCCCAGCTCGTGGTGTTCGCCTACGAATCCGGCCTCGTCACTCCCCGGCGCCGCTGATCACGTGCCGCTCGACCGGTGGACGTTCGCCGCGAGGCCCGACGTGGCCGAGCTGCACCGAGAGTTCCGACGTTCTCGCCGCCGCCGGTCACCAGTTGGCCGGTAGCCCCGGCGTGGTGGGCAGCAGTGGGTGCCCCTTCGGGTGGATGACGTACACGATCCCGCCACTGCCGGTGCTGCGCAGCCAGACGTTCTCGAAGTTCGCCCGGGGGTAGACGCGGCGCACGGCTTCGTTGTCCGGTGAGGCCGGGTCGTTGGCGATCACGTCGCCGGTGGCGGTGAAGCCGATGATGACCATGAGATGGCCGTTGGTGCCGTACCCTGCGCCGGGCAGCTCCTCCGCCTTGAACGACTGGGAGGTCACGACGGGGATGCCGGCCCGGACCAGCCGCTCCATCTCGGTCAGCGAGCGGAGCCGGGTGACGAATCCCTCCAGCCCGTACCGTCCCGCGTAGGCCGTGTTGAACGGCCAGTTGCCCGCCCCCTCGTAGGCGTAGTCGTAGGTGTGTCGAGCGGCGTAGTCGACCTCGGGGTCGGGATCGGAGGGGTCCACCCAGGAGGTGTCCTGCCTGCTGGGCCACCTGCCCCAGTAGCCGAGGACCATGGTGGTCGAGGTCGGGCTGCACCACGCCTCTCCTCCGCCGTCCCACTCGGGGTAGTGGCCCTCGTGGACGTTCTGCGAGCGCCGGGGCACGGGCAGCTCGACGCCCCAGGCGATGCCGCCGGGGCTCACCGGGACGGTCGCCCGCTCGGGGACGGCGGACGCCATCGCGCCGAGCGTGCGCACGACCGGCCGTACGGAAGAGCCCGGCGTGCGGTACAACGTGACGCGCAGTTGGTACGCGGTGATCTCCTTGCCCGTCGCGGCCACGAACGTGTCGACGGAGACCGTGCCGTCGGCGTCGCGCTGCCCCGGCAAGGATGTGCGGCGGATGTCCTCGTCGCCGTACGCCCAGCGGCCGAGCACGTACCACTTCGTCTGCCCGGCCGCGTGGCGGCCGCGCATCTCGACCTGCAGCCAGCTTCCGGCGGGCACGTCGGCGGTCCAGGAGGCCACCAGCTCGTCGGCGGCGAACCCGATCGGCCGCTCACGGCCGGTCCACCGGGCGTACTCCCAGCTCTTCGTGCCCAGCGCGTCGGTGTAGGAGATCGTGCCCGCGGGGGCGGCGAAGGACAGGGTGTTGCCCGCCCGCACGCCCTCGCGCTCGCCGGGGCCGAAGTGGGCCCGCTGGTAGACGACGTCGACGGCGGCGGGTGGTGGTGGTTTGGCCGCGGCCTCGGCGGCCGTGGCGGTGACGGTGATGGCGGACGTCGTCAGGACGGTGGACAGGAGAACGGGCAGGAACACGCTCGGCACGCGCATGGCTCACCTCGGCGGGTCGTCGGCGCCCTCGACGGTAAAGTCCTCCGCCCGCCCGCGCATCGGCAGGAATACGTATTAACGGGCGATGGACGGCTCACTGCCGGAACTTGCAAGATCACGGCGGGAGGTGTGCCGGGGGAGCCAGGAGCCGAGCAGCCAGACGAGGGCGATGGCGCCCAGGCCGAAGGCGTTCTGCACGATCTTCCCGACGACCGGGCTGAACACCGGGATCTCCATCGCCTTGAGCGACACGCCCCACCAGGGGATGGGCAGCACGTAGTAGAGCCACACCCCGCCGGCGACCGACAGCCGCGTCCGGTCGCGGCCCGTCCCGGCCAGCGCGGCGAGCACCACCGTCACCCAGGCCAGATGGTGGATCCACGCGACCGGCGACAGCAGTACGGCCATCAGCCCGGTCAGCGCCACCCCGGTCAGCCCGTCGCCGTCCCGGAAGGCCCGGCGGGCGTGGCGGAAGCCGTACCAACCGATCACGGCGACGGCGGCGAGCCAGATCACCTGGGTCAGCGGGCCGGGCAGATAGAGCCTGAGCAGCATGCCGCGCAGCGACTGGTTGGTCGTCGCGGCGTTGGCGCCCAGACGCTCGGAGTCGAGCAGCGCGCCGAGCCAGAAGTCCCACGCGTCCTGCGGGATCACCAGGAACGGCAGCAGCGTGAGCAGGGCCGCCGTGAACACCGCCATGAAGAACGCCCGGCGCTGCTCGGGATCGCCGTCCCGGCGGGTGAACCCGGTGATCGCGAGGTAGATCAGGAAGACTCCCGGGGTGAGCTTCACCGCCGTCGCCAGGCCGATCAGCATCCCGCGCGGCCAGCGCGGCCAGCGCGGCCGACGGGCCACGCAGTCGAGCAGGCACAGCGCCACGAGGAAGAGATCCACCTGGCCGAACCGCACCTGGTCCCTGATCGGCATCAGATAGGTGCACGCGACGGTCAGCAGGGCGAGAAGCAGCGGTACGGCCGCCGCGCCCCCGCCCGCGAGGCCGGTCCGAGCCCGTACGGCCGAGGCCGCCGTACGGACGCCGTCGAAGAGCGGGCGGAAGGCGAGCCGGACCGTGAGGGCGAGCACGACGAAGATCGCTATCGTCCACGCCCACTGGGCGGCCGGCCAGGAGATCACCGCGAGCGGCACCGCCAGCATGGCCCCGACAGGCGGGTAGGTGAACGGCAGCAGCTGCGGCGCCGGCGTGATCACGTCGTAGAGGGGAAGCCCGCGCAGGATCGCCGATCCGCCCGTACGGTAGACGTCCAGGTCCACCAGCCGCTGGTCTTCTGGGTTGGTCAGCCAGTGGGCGACCAGGGGGGTCGCGGCCAGGACGATGGCGACGAGGGCGAGCGCCCACGCCCACACGGGTCTCCTGATCGTCCGGCCGGTCGTCATGGAAATGGAGGCTACCGTGGGGTTCCCCGTCCCTGTCGTTTCGCATCAGAGCCGAGGAGCCCGAACAGTGCCGAGTGTGGAGACCACGAGCCTTGGCCTGTGGGTACGAGCCGGTGGCGTGGGGCGGCGGGTGCTGACGCTGCTGACGGCGCTGCTGGCCTGCCTCGTCGCCGTGGGTCTCCCGTCCCAGGCCGACGCGCAGGTGAAGGGCCAGGTCGTGGTGATCGGGGTGCCCGGTCTCCGGTGGGACGACCTGGACCCGGCGCGTACTCCCAACCTGTGGGGCCTGGCGGCCAAGGGGAGTCTGGCCTCGCTGTCGGCCAGGACCATCCCGCCGCAGGGCCGTTCGATCAATTGCCCGGTCGCCGGATGGCTGACCGTCTCGGCGGGGCAGCGCGCCGGGGCTCCTCCGCTCTTGGCGGAACACCGGGCATCCGGTGGGGACTGCGCCGCGGCCCCGGCGCCTGTCGTGACCGCTGACGGGTCCGGCTCTGCCGTCATCCCGGACTGGGCCGGTCTCGTCGCCCACCAGAAATCGAGCCCCTACAAGGCACGCATCGGACTTCTCGGGCAGACGATCACGGCTGCCGGAGGGAAGATCGCGGCGATCGGCCCGGGTGCCGCGCTCGGTGCCGCCGACGAAAGCGGAAAAGTCCAGACATATGCGGCGACCGCGGCCGAGTTGGCGGACCTCAGTCCGTACGTCGCGGTCTTCGCCGAGGCGGGCCAGATCGCCGCGGAATGGCTGGCACGCGGGGGAGCCGATCTCCCGCCCGACGTACGGCGGAACGCGGCCGCCGCCGCTGACCGGACGATCGGGGAGGTGCTCTCCCGCGCCGCCCCCGACGCGACCGTGCTCGTCGCCGGCCTGTCGGACACCGCCGCCACCGCCCACCTCCACGTCGCCGTCGCCGTCGGCGACGCCGGCCCGGAGCCGTACGGGCGGGGGTGGCTGACCGCGGCCTCCACCCGCCAGGACGCGATGGTCACGATCACCGACCTGACCGCGACCGTCCTGCGCGCGCTCGGCCTCGAAACGCCGAAGGAGGTGGTCGGCAAGCCGTGGCGCGGCGACGGCGACGCCCACGCCGACACGGGCGAGGCGGTGGCCGGTCTCGCCGACGCCGATCTGGCCGGTCAGGTGCTCAGGCAGGTGCGCGAGCCGTTCTTCATCGCGCTCGTCGCCGTACAACTGCTCTTCTACGGCCTGGCCGCCGTGGTGGTCCGCAGGCGCCATCGGATGCCCGCCTCCGTCCGGGTGGTGGCGGTGGTCAGCGGCGCGCTGCCGATCTCGGCGTTCCTCGCCCAACTCGTGCCGTGGTGGAGTTTCGCCCACCCCATGTCCGCGCTGATCGGCACGATCCTGGCCGTGGCCGGCCTGATCGCCGGGCTCGCGTTCGCCGGACCGTGGCGGGGGCACGTCCTCGGACCGCTCACCGTGGTCGCCGGGGTGAGCTCGCTGGCCCTGCTCGTCGACGTCATGACCGGGTCGCGGCTCCAGGTGAACGCGGTGAGCGGCTACGAGCCCGTGACCGGCGGCAGATTCTACGGCTTCGGCAACATGGCGTACGCCGTCTTCTCGACCGGCACGATCCTCATGCTCGCCGGGGTCGCGCATCTGCTCCGGCACCGCAGGTGGATCGCCGTCGCAGTGTGCCTGGCGTACGGCCTGCTGGCGATCTTCGCGGACGGCTGGCCCGGCTGGGGTGCCGACTTCGGCGGGGTGCCGTCGTTCGTCGTCGGGCTGGCGGTGTTCCTGCTGCTGCTCACCGGACGGCGCGTGTCGGTCGTCAGGCTCGCCGTCGTCGGGCTGGCCGGTGCCGCGCTGATCGGGCTGATCGCGGTCGCGGACTGGTCGCGGCCCGCCGACCGGCGTACCCACCTCGGCGCGTTCGTGCAGCAGGTGATCGACGGCGAGGGCGGGTCGGTCATCGGGCGCAAGCTGGGTGCGATGCTGAACACGCTGGGCAATCTGCCGCTGACGCTGCTCTCGCTGGTCGCGCTCGCTTTCCTGTTCCTGGTGCTGTCACGGCCGTCCCGGTGGGGCGCCTCCGCGCTCAGTCATGCGTACGGCAGGGCGCCGGAGCTGCGGGCCGGGCTGCTCGGCGCGCTGACCGCGGCCCTGGTGGGATTTTTGATCAACGACTCGGGGATCGCGATCCCGGCGATGGCCCTGACCGTGGCCGTGCCGCTCACGCTGGCCGCGTCCGTCCGGGCGCTTCGGCTCGCCACCGCCGCCGAGCCGTCACCGCCGCCAGGGCCAGCAGACCGATCGTCAGCACGGCCAGGATCGCCGGCACCACCTGCGCCCTGACCACGTCGACCAGCCAGCCGAGGTCGGGAGGCTGATTCCGCTGGCGTGCCGGGAGGTAGCCGAGCGACAGCACGGCCAGCCGCGTCACCACGAACGCGTCCAGCCACGAGGCGGAGACCAGCGCGAGCAGCGCGAAGGCCAGCCCGTCGTACCAGGGCAGTGCGTACGGCGTGGCGAACAGCCAGGCCACGACGGCGACCAGGGAGATCATTGGGCCTGCCGCTGGATCGCCGGTGCGGCCGAAGCGCCGGAACAGGACGACCGCGAGCGCGGCCAGCAGGAGCAGTGAGCCGACCTGGATCCACAGATGGTACGCCCCCGGACCGAAGACGGCCTGCAGCGCCTGCTTGACGAGCTTCCACGGGGTGGCGAGCGACACCGTCTTGCTCGCGTTGCGCACCTGGTCGAGCGCATGCGGTCCGGCCGCCCAGTAGCAGGCCAGCACGGTGGCCAGCGCCGACCCCGCGACGAGGGCCGGCCTCGCCGGGCGTCGCCGCAGCTCCCAGGCCGGGCCGAGGGCGACGAGTCCGGTCGTGACCTTCACGGCGATGCCCGTGCCGAGCGCCACCCCCAGCGGTACGGCGAGGGCCGGGCGGTCGGGCGCACGCCTCATGGCCGCCAGCGCGAGCATGCCCGCCACGGCGGGCGCGATCGCCAGCGTGTCGAGGTGCATGCCGGCCACCAGGTGATAGACGAGCAGCGGATTGACCGTCCAGAGGAGGGCGGCCCGGCGCTGCCGGACCGGATCGCCCCTGGTGAGGCGGTGGAGCAGGAGTGCGGTGACGATGAAGGCGGCCGAGTTGACGACGGCCAGGACGAACACCGTCAGCCGGACCGAGTCGCCGCCGACGTGGCTCGCCAGGGTCTGTACGGCCGTCGCCACCGGGCCGTAGACGCTGGGCGTTTTGCGCCACTCCTCGACCGCGCGGGCCACCGGGTCGGCCGGCAGATCGGCGGGCACGGTCACGTACGGGTCGTGCCCGAGCACGGCGATCCTGCCGTACGCCGCGTAGTTGAGGTGATCGGAGGAGCCCGAGGGCGGCAGGAAGGCCAGCACGCCGGCGGCCAGACACCCGGCGATCAGGAGACGACGGGCCGAGGGCATCAGCCGTACGGCGAACAGACCGGCGGCGAGGCCGATCGCGCCGAGGACGATGGCGGCCGCGGCGATCCCGATGACGAGGTGGCCGTCGGGGGACAGGTCGAGCGAGTACGGCGGCTGCCGGCCCACCGCACTCAGACCGATGCTTCCAGTGCCACCCGCGAGCGTCGGCCCGGGGTTGCCGGAGCCGTACGCGTGCTCCGGCGCGGGGTTTCCGTGGCCGTCGGCGAGTTCCGGCACCATGGCCGACGGGCCGAGGACGCCGATGGTGATCGTGGCGAGGATCGACAGCGAGATCGCCACGAGACCCACGGCCCGGACGACCCGGAGGCTCCGGAGGCTCCGGAGACCCGCCACCCCAGCCATCCCGGCCACCACCCCTCCACCGTGATCTTGCGAATTCTCGCATGGTACGGCCGCGACCTGAGCGGTCACACTCCGTGATCTTGCAGTTTCTCGCACGGTGTGGCCATGACCTGGGCGGACGTCATTCGTGATCTTGCATTGTCGGGCAAGTGCAAGATCACAAAAGCCATCGGTGCAGGTCGGGCGATGTCCATGCGAGATTCTGCAAGATCACGAACGGAGGATTCGCTGGTCGGAGGGCATGTGTGCGAGAAAACGCAAGATCACGGCGGAGGGGTGGAAGTCGGGGTGGCGGGGTGTCAGGGGAGGAACGAGGGGAGCTCACGGGCGGCGAGAGCCCGGCCGACATCGCGGAGCTGCCTGGCCCGGTGGAGCTGCCCCCGCAGGTCGTTGCCGGTCGCCCGGTGGGCCATCTCGACCTCGACCTCGATCACTCGGAAGCTCTTGCGCAGCAGATCGATGGTCATGCCGGTCTCGACACCGAAACCGTGGGCGAGCGGACGGGCCGCCTCGAAGGCCGCCCGGGTCAGGCAGCGCTGCCCGTTGAGCGGTTGGGACGGCGTCCAGCCGGTCAGCCGCTTGATCCCCTCGCGGGCGAGCCGTACGACGATGCCGTGCCCGCCCAGCTTGACGCGGGTCGCGAACGTCGCGATGGTCATGTCCGCCTCGCCGGCCCGCACCGGCGTGATCAGCGCCGCCGCGGCCTGCGCGGTCTCGCCCAGATCCGCGTCGAGGAACAGCAGATGCCGCGCGACCTCGCCACCCTCGTCGAGGAGCCGTACGGCCTCCGCGCCCGTCTCCATCGCGGCGGCCTTGCCGCGGTTACGGCTGTGCCGTACGACCCGGGCGCCCGCCGCCCTGGCCACCCGGCCGGTCTCGTCGGACGAGCCGTCGTCGACGACCACCACGAGATCCACACCGGGCAGCTTCAGGGCGGCGGTCACCGTGCCGCCGATCCGGTCGGCCTCGTCCTTGGCCGGGATCACGACGGCGGTGTCCTGCTCAGGTACCACTACATCACCCATGCGGTCAGCCCTGCTGATCGGCCGTGAGCATGTCGGCCGGCACGGCCTCATGCACGGTGAACACCGAGTCCAGGCCGGTGACCTGCAGGATCTTCCGTACGGCAGGCCGGGGCGCGGCGACCTCCAGCGTACCGCCACGCTCGCGCAGGCGTTTGAGCGCGGACAGGAGGACGTTCATGCCGGTGGAGTCGCAGAACTCCACCCCGGACATGTCGATGACCACTCGGTCCGGCCCGGCCTCCAGCACGCGGGTGAACTCGGCCTGCAGCCGAGGAGCGGTGTATAGGTCGATTTCGCCGTAGATGGCCATGACGGCCTGGCCTGCCTGAGATCGGGTCGCGACTTTGAGCTCCACGAGGCGCACACTAGCGCCGTACCGGCCTCGGGTCACGCTCCGCCGGAAACCCCGAAGAGTCGTCCGCCCTTTGTCCCCGATTTCGGGGGCGAGCAAACGCGGAGTGCGCGAAGCTTGACGGTGTGCGACGCCGGTAGGGCCGGATGGAAAGCCCGGAACCTCCTGGTCTTGGTCATCGCTTCGCGAAGGAGGGCGGGCGCCGAGGACAGTGGGCCCGGAGAATCATGAACGCTGAACAACCAGAAGACCCCCAGCGGCGGTCGTTGCGTGAGCGGCTGGAGAACGTACAGGTCCGCAGTGCCAAGGCGTCGTCGTGGCGCGAAACCGCAGATCCGCTGCGCTCGCTGATCAACCGGGAGGGGTACGTCCCGATCAGCGCGAAGCTGACGGGCGGGGACCTCGACTTCCTCGCCACGGCCCGCGAAGATCTGCTGTGCCTGGCCGAGCTCGGCATCCGGCTGCTCGATCTCCATCAGCCGAGGGACGCGGGCGGGATCACGAGCGACACCGCCAATCCGATCCTGCGCTGCCGCAGCTGCATGTGGCGCTGGCCGTGCCCGACGTTCCGCGCCATGTCCGATGCCTTCTCACCGGGGGCACCAGGAGCACCCGGAGCGCCCGGAGCCCTTGGACTGTCCGGAGTGCCCGGAGCACCGGGAATTCCCGGTACGGCCGGCCCACCCGGCGTGATCGCCGTACCCCATGGCCTGCCACCCGACATGTCAGACTGACCGATGAACTATCGCGAATTCGCCTGCTATCTCGACCCGTTTCCATCCGGGTGTCACGGCAACGGCTCATAGCGGTAGCCGACGCCCCAGACCGTGACGATCCGCTTGGGATCGGTCGGATCCGGTTCGATCTTCTCGCGGAGCCTGCGCACGTGGACGGTCACGGTCGAGGAGTCGCCGAAGGACCATCCCCAAACCCGATTGAGCAGCTCGGCTCGGCTGAACGCCTGACGCGGGTTGCGCAGCAGGTAGACGAGCAGGTCGAACTCCCGCGCCGTCAGCGTGATCTCCCTGTCGGCCAGCCACGCCTGGCGGGTCCCCGGCTCCACGACCAGGTCGCTGTCGCGCAGCACGGTCGTCCCTGCGGGGGCGAGGGCATGGGACGTGGCCGGCAGGGTGCCCCGGCCGCCCTGGCCTGATCGGGTGGTCCGGGCGGGCCGGTGGTCGTCGGGGGCGGCCGGGCCGCCGCGCGCCCGGCGCAGCACGGACTGGACGCGGAGCGCGAGCTCGCGCGGGCTGAACGGCTTGGTGACGTAGTCGTCGGCACCCGTCTCCAGGTCGGCGACGCGGTCGATCTCGTGTCCGAGAGCGGTGATCATGATGACGGGAACCGGTAGCTGCTCGCGTACCTTCCGGCAGACCTGGAGGCCGTCCAGCCCGGGCAGCACCAGATCGAGGACGATCAGGTCGGGAGGGTCGGCGATGGCCCGGCCGAGCGCCTCGACGCCGTCGTCCACGCATTCCACCTCGTGGCCCTCGCGTTCCAGGTAGTGGGCCACCACCTCGGCGACGGCGGGGTCGCTCTCGGCGACCAGGACGCGGGAGGCGCGCTTATGCATCAGTCGTTTCCCATCAGCCGGTTCGCGTGGGGCGATTCTCCGCAACGCACATCCCCACGTTAAGTCTGGCCGAGCTGTTTCCGCCGCCTATCAGGGGCTCCAGCTCTGGCGACCTGACATCCATGTCTCTCATACCGAGAAGGCATGATTCACGTGAAACCTGGACATGATCTCTTGACCTGGGGTCACTGCCCGACGCCCGGTACGGCGATTGCTCCGACGCATGCGATCAAGCTCGCACTTGTCGGTGCCACCGCGTACCTTGTGGCTATGGCCCGTATCGCGCTGACCGTCCTGGGGATCATCCTCGCCCTCTGGCTGGTGTTCGGATTCATCATCCCCGCGTTGTTCGCGACGCTGAAGTTCCTGCTCATCCTCGCGATCGTCGCATTCTTCGTCGTGGCGGCGATCACCGTGGTCGGGAAGCTCTCCCGATGAACGAACCGATGAACCGCTAAACCGAGAACCGATAAAGGTGATCCCCGTCCGGGCCCTCCCCGGCCCGTTCGTCTGACTCCTGGCCGGGCTGGTCATCCTGCCCGGCCGGTTCGGCGGGTCCTGGCGGAATGTGACGGATGGCGCGGATCGGATTACTCGACCGGCTTGGCGCGCTGCTCGGTCCAGTCGCGGTTTAGCCCACCTCGCGGAGGGCGGGAGTGCCGGTTGTCCGGTTGTTGCCGTTTCGGCTGGCCCAGGAGGCGGCCAGGACGGCCCAGACGGTGGTCGCCTCCGCCTCGTGGCGGACCCCCCAGCGATCCGCGAGGTATTCGACGATGCCCAGCCCCCGGCCGCCCAGCGACGAGAGCGTGGGACGGCCGGCCCGCGGCTCGGTGGTGGCCCCGCCATCGCTGACCGCCACCTCAATCTGGCTCTCCGAGCAGTGCCAGGCGGCTCTGAGCTGGCCGGACGGCAGGGGATGCGCGTGTCGCAGGGCATTGCTCAGCAGTTCACTCATCACCAGGACCACGTCATCGACCACTCCGGCGCTCACACCCGTGGCCAGCAGCTCGGCACTGAGGCGCTGACGTGCGACGGCGACGCTCGACGGTGCGTACGGCAGTAGCACGACGCTCGTCGCACTCACCTCCCCGATTCAGTCCCGCAGAAGACCGTCCCTTGGCAGAGACACCGCCTCCTGAGGAGAACAACAGCCCCAGTACGACCGAAATGCCCCGTTGGATCGACGGGGAAACCGTGCTCCGATCACAGCTTGTGCACATTGGACAATAGATCAGCTCTTGCCAGGCAAGCCTGTTACCCCTCCGGTGTGTCGGATGAGGTATCGGATGAGCGGTCCGGGCGGGCCCGGTTGAGAACGACCCGCATTCGGGTGCCTCCTCCGGACCTGGGCAGAGCGGTGACATCACCACCCTGGGCCCTGGCGAGGCTACGCACGATGTGGAGGCCGAGGCCGACCCCGCCGAACCTGCGCCGGTTGCCGCTGTCGGCCTGGACGAACCGTTCGAAGATCCGCTCCCGGTCGCCGGGTGCGATGCCGATCCCCTCGTCGTCGACGACGAGGACGACCAGGTCGTCCTCCGGCCACGCCCCCACCCGGATCAGCCCGCCGTCGGGGGAGTACTTGAACGCGTTCTCCAGCAGCTGGCCGAGCAGGATGTCGGTCGCCAGCGGGTCGCCGTACACGGACGGCAGGCCGGGCGGGATGTCCACCTCGACCCGGTGCCGGTCGGACAGCACCGGCAGTCCCAGGGTCGCCGCGCGGACCCGATCGGCCAGATCGAAGAGCTCGACCTTGACCTTGAGTTCGTCGGCGCCGGCCCGTGCTCCGAGCAGCAGGTGATCGATGAGCTGCCCGAGTGCCCGCGACCGCTCCGCGATGGTCCGTACGGCGGAACGCCGCTCGTCGTCGGACAGGTGATCCCAGCGGGCGTCGAGCGTGCTGGCGAACCCGCGCACGATCGTGATCGGGGTGCGCAGCTCATGGCTGGTGGTGGCGAGGAACAGGTCCTTGGCCTCCTCCAGCTCCTTCGCCCGGGTCACGTCGCGGAAGTCCACCACGATCTCCCCGGTCTCGGGGATCTCCGCGCACAGCACGTCGAGCCACCGGCCAGGGGGAAGGCGGTCGCAGTGAAGCTGGAAGGTGAGCTTGGCCCCCGGCTCGGGCAGCGGGAAGGGCGGCGGACCGCCGATCGCGTCCTCGGCGGCGACGTCGGTCAGCTCGGTCGCCGCCGGGTTCCACCGGACGACCCGTCCGCTCCCGTCCAGTACGGCTATGCCGTCGGCGCTGGCGTCGAACACCGCGCGTTCGTGGGCGCGCTGCCGCACCGCCTCCTGATAGGCCATGGCGTTGCCGACCGCGATGCCGGCGTGGCCCGCGAGCAGTTCGAGGAGCTCCAGCTCCAGGTGGCCCGCCTTGCGCTTGGAGAACAAGGCGTAGAGCGCCCCATAAGGACGTCCGCCGACGACCGCCAGCCCCACGGCGATCGTGTGCAGGCCGGGAACCCGAGCCCAGACCAGATCGCCGAACCCCTCCGGGCCGGTCTCCAGCAGCACGGTCTTGCCGGTGCGCAGCAGCTTGTCCACAAGGCTGGTGTGCAGATCGGCGGTGACCCCGCGCAGCGCCTCCGGCAGCCGGTGGACGCCGACCAGGCGCAGGCGATCACCCTCGATCGACACGAAACCGCCGGCGTCGGCGCCGGTGAGGTCGGTGAGACTGGCGGCGATGCGGTCGAGCACGACGGGAAGGTCGAGCGCCGCGTTGATGTCCCCGACCACGTCGGTCAGCCGCCGGACCAGCAGCGCGCGCCTGACGGCCCTGCCCTGGGCGGCGTCGTCGTCCTCGGCCGAGTGATAGACGCTGACGTAGCCGAGCAGCGCCCCGCCCTCCGAACGCAGCGCGCTCGTGTCCACCCGCAGGTCGAGGAGCGCGCCGTCCCGGTGGAAGCGCTTGGTGCGCAGGGACACCCGGCCCCGGGCGTCCGAGGCCGTGCGCACGCGTTCGAGCACGGCGTTGTGCTCGGCCATCAGCTCGTCCGGCACGATCGGCGGCCGGCGGCCGACGATCTCCTCGGCCGGCCAGCCGAACAGCCGCTCGGCCGCGGCGTTCCAGCTCAGCACGGACAGGTCCCGGTCGAGGGCGACGATCGCGTCGGGGGAGCCGGCGACGACGGCGCGCGCGATGCCGTCCTCGTCCCACGCGTCCTTGGCCTTGAAGTCACCCACGTCACCATCGTGCCCCCTTTCACCTTTTGATCTTGGGCTTTTCCGGCAGCTTGAGATGGCTCCGATACGCTGCTGCCACGGAGTGAGAGAAAGCGGGGCGCCAATGTCCACAGAGGACCTCGAGGCCCTGTTGCGCGTGACCGCGCCGGGTTATGTCGGCGAGTCGCCCCCCGAGGTGGCGTTCGGGCATGTGGACGCCCCGGTCGGACGGCTGACCCTGGCGGTGACCGGCCGCGGCGTGGCGATCTGCAGCTATGACGACGAGCACGCGGTCTTCGAGCGCGTCTCCCGTGCGATCGGCTCGTTCATCGGGCCGGATCCGCGTCGGCTCGACCCGGTCCGCCGGGAGCTGGACGCCTATTTCGCCGGTCGGCTGCGCACGTTCTCCACACCGGTCGATCTCCAGCTCGTCACCGGCTTCTCGCGGACGGTCGTGCGGATGATGCTCGCCGTGCCGTACGGCCAGGTCACGACATATCAGGAGATCGCGCAGCGGATCGGGCGACCGCAGGCGCTGCGCGCGGTGGCCAACGCGCTGGCCGGCAACCCGGTGTGCGTCATCGTCCCCTGCCATCGCGCCGTCGAATCGCCGGGCTCGCCGGGATCCGCCTATGCGGGCGGCCCGGCGGCCAAGGAACACCTGCTCCGCCTCGAGGGTGCCCTTTCTAGCCTGTAGGGGTTATCAGAGATGACCCGGAGACCCCTCCCCTGTCAACCTTCGGTTGTCGGATCGACGATCGCTTGTCGAATGTCCTGTTCTGACATAGAGGGTGAGGGTGAGGCTGCGCACTCGCCATCGCCCGTCTTGGCGGAAGCTTTTCTCTAGTGCGTCCACCTTGGCCTGGTTGAGGGGATCCAGGGTGGGGCCACGCCAGAGCTGTTCGCCTTCCAGCAGCCATACCCGCGTCAGGGCGGCGTCGCTCAGCCGGCGGCGGATCTCCTGTGGGGTGGCCTCGATGCCGCCTAAGTTTCCCGCGCTCGCCGGTGACACGTTCAGGGTCACATCCCGGAGTTTTTGAAAAGCGTCCGGGTATGCCTCGGCGACGGCCCGCCGGTTGGTGGGTAGGTAGACGATCGCCTCGCCGGGCGACGCATGACTACTGATGATTCGCGCCGCTTCGCGCAACTGGTCGGGCTCGCTCGACTGTCGACGCTGAGCCATGTGTGAGGGGGCGGCCAACGCGCCGTACAGAACGAGCGGGATCAGCCATGTGATGCCTGGTACGCGGGTGACTCCGACTGAGGCGAGCAGGGCTAGCGCCGGCAGGCACATGCTCACATAGCGGGCGGAATAGAGCGGGTAGAGCTGAGAAATCAGCAGCAGGATCGTGGGCGGCACGAGAAGCCAGGGCGCCGCCAGCGACCAGAGCATGGGCGTTCGCTGGATGTACTTTCCGGCGTCCTTGCTGGTGAGGACAGTGCCCGAGATTATGGCCACGGCCATGAAGAAGATCAGCGCTCGCGAGCCCGAGAAAACCGTGAGCAGCGCAGACACATCGCTCCATCCTGGAGGTCTGAGCCAGCTCACCTGATTTCGCTGTGTTATGGCGATGACGATCAGCGGGCTCAGGACGGTGGCCACCGCGGTCACGGTGATGAACCAGGGCCGTAGGCGCGTGCGCCCGTCTCTGAGGAGGGTGAGCGTGACCAGATGGGCGATGACCACCAGCAGGGCGAACAGGTGGATCATGCCCAGCAGTACGAGCGAGCCGCCATAGACGAGATGGGACCGTCGGCCCGGTCGCTCAATGGTTCCGAGGAAGAAGATCGTCGCCAGCACCGTGAACATCGTCGCGATCGCGTACGGCCGGGCCTCGTGGGCGAACCGGCTGGCGAACGGCGCGCCGGCGTACAGCAGTCCGGCCGCTAGCCCCGCCTTCGGCATTATCAGGCGATTGGCGAGATGGGCGGTGGCCGCCGCCGTGACCGCGGTCGCCAGGATAGACGGGAACCGCAACGTGAGTTCTCCGGTGCCGAACATGTCGGCGACAGGATGAAGCAGCAGGTAGTAGGCTCCATGCACTGCGTCCAGGTTTGCCAGAAACCGGAAGATATCCGGGATCGTCCGACGTGTCACCCCGGCTGTCACACCCTCGTCTCGCCAGAATGACAGGCCAGGTTGCCAAAGGCCGAGCAGGAGGGCCAGAAAGGCGGGCGGCAGGATCACCAGCGCACGCGTTCTGGTGGTGGGCGCATCGCCCATTTGTGGTGCCCGGCTCTTTGACACCGACCGTGTCAGGATCACCGTGAGGCCGCCCGTTGAATGATCTTCCGGCCTTGTTGCTGCATTGGCTTCTCAACGTACCGGTAGGTCACCCAGCAGATCGGCAGCAGCACCAGGAGGAATACGATGAGCGGAATCGGATTGTCGTACTCCCGCCAGCGGCCGACCGTCGCATCGGACACCTTCAGCACCAGAGGGTGGAGCAGGTAGACCGAGAAACTCGTGAGCCCCAGCAGCGACAGCCATTTCGGTGTCCTGCGACGCAGTACCACCATGCCGAAGCCGAATGCGACCGCGGAGGACAGCATCGAGATCGTCCACGCGATGGGTCCACCCTCGGTTTCGTCTGGATGTAGCCATCCCTGAACGATCACGATTACGAGCACACTCCCGGCCGTCAGCGCGGCCGTTCGCCGGTGCACCTGTCCATGTTCGGCTCTGTACAGGACGGTGCCGGTGAACATGACGGCCAAGATGGACAGCCCGAACCACGGTGACAGCCTGCCGTTCAGGGTTACCAGCATCAGGGCGAGTACGGCTCCCGCGAGCAGTGCGGCCTTTCGCAGCTTCGGGCCGGCGAGGTATGCGGATCCGATCGCGAAGGCCATGATCAGCGTTGTCACGGCAACGGCGGCGGGAGCGCCGATCGCCCCGGTGAAGAACGTGACCGGGCCCAGGAGACTGAGCAGCAGCCCAGCGGAGATGAGAGAGGCCGCGGTGCCTACAGAACGGCGGTGCCAACGGATCGCGAACATTCCTGCGACCAGGAGATAGAACGCCATTTCATACGAAAGTGTCCACAGCACATTGACTGCGTTGGGAACGGTCAACAGATCCTGCATCATGGTTACATGGGACAGAGTCGCCGTAACCGAATCAAACCGACGTAATTCCCCGCGTAATTCGCTGATGCCGGTCACGGCCAGCACGACTAATGCGGCCACCCCAACGGCCCAGAGCGGGTAGATCCGGAATATCCTGCTAGTCCAAAACCGTGATAAGTCGCCGTGCCGTTCCAAGGATGCGGGGATGATGTACCCGCTGATCAGGAAGAACACCATGACGCCCCAGAATCCTGGGTTGAACCACTGTAACAGTGCTTCTCGCGCGTGCGGTGTGTAAACGAAGGTGGCATGGTGGACGGCCACCGCGACCGCCGCCACCCCACGTAAGCCGTCCAGCCAGTCAAGGCGAGATGATTTTTCGCGAACGCCGTGGTGGTCGGATAGGGCAACAGAAAGATTCATTGGTTAATTGCCAATATTTGATGGGTGGGTCAATCATTGATTGACTATTATGACTCCCGGGCATCTCCATAGTACAGCTGGTTGGATTGTTCTGCCGCTTATATTGGATCCCGTGGATCGCTGGAAGTGGGTGGCGGCCGCACTTCGTCATGCGGACGGTTGCTTGGTCACGTGAATCCTGGCCGTCTTCAAGCGGCCGGGTCCCACTCCGCTGACTCAAGCTGCCGTACCGAAATGCGGCCGCCGTGAACTAGTTAACTATGACTAGCTCTACCTGGTGTCGCCGCTCATTGCGATGGCGCCGATGCCGACCGGACATTCAGCCCTGTTGGACTGGTAGCGCCAGTAGGGGCTGCTGTTGTAGGTCTTACCGTTGTTGCACTTGACGGTTACGCGTACATCGACATTCTGTGAGCCGCAGTTGATGTGCGCCCGGCCTCGGTCGGTGTAGTCCATCCAAGCGGCGCAGCCAGGCGGGATGGCCATGATGCCGGCGTCGGAGCTGGATGAGACTGCAGCGTCGGACGACGGTAGGGGATCGGGGGTGGCTGTCGCGGGAGCCGCTGTGAAGCTGAAGGCGGCCAGCGAACAGGCCGCAGCGGCCATGGCGAGTCTGGTGCGCATGCGCGTACACTCCTCTTGTTCGAAGTCGGGTCACGGGCGGAGTTCTTTGGCAAGGGTCCCGCCCGTGGCCCTATCGGCTTGTCTCGTTCCACAGCCTGCCGGACCGATCGCCCCCTTTTCAAGATCTTGACTTGGTTATGGTCTTTAGTAAGAGGTAAGACGTTTTTCCTAACGATTAGGCGATGAGCTGGCTGAATGGTTCCCATCCCACCCTTTTGGGCGCTGGTTTCCGTCTGTCAGGGGCGGCCCGTCGCGGTTTGCCGAGAGGGCGACAAGCCCTGTGGCGGCTCCGCCTACAGGGTCACGCGGCGCTGCGGTGCTGGCGGCGGGTGATCGGGTGGAGGAGCAGCGTCACCAGGGCGGCGGCGAGGAACGCGGCGAGCGTGGCGCTCATCCACGGCTGGTGGACGAACCCGATGGCCTCGCGCACCTCCACCCAGGCGCGGTCCCACCAGCTCATCTCCTCGGGGGGCGCGGTGACGATCCAGAAGGCGACGAACCCGAGGATCCACGGGACGATCATCGACCAGCGGGCGGGCGCGTCACCGGCGGTGTTCCAGCGCGAGGCGCCCCTGAGAAGGAAGTAGTCGACCACGAGGACCGCGAACATCGGGACGAAGACCGCGCCGATCACGCTGAGGAACGCGCCGTAGGAGTTCACGTCGGCGAGCAGCGCGATCCCGATCGTGAACACCCCGATCACGACCGAGACCACCCGCCGGTCCCAGCGCGGCGCGAGGTTCTGGATGGACATCGTGGTGGAGTAGACGTTCGCGAACGACTGGTCCACCTCGCGCAGCACGAGGATGCCGAAGAACAGCCCGCCGAGCGGCGCGGCCACGAACGGGTCCCAGACCCTGTCCACGTCGTTTCCGACCAGCGCGAGCGCGGCGATGCCCAGGGCGAGGCAGGCGACCTGCGCGATGGTGTAGCCACCGACCACCCCGGTGAACGCAGCGCCGCTCGACCTGGAGTGCCGGGCGATGTCGGCGGCCATCGGCACCCAGGAGACCGACAGCGCGATCACGTAGTCGACGGCCGGCGCGAACGCCTCCCAGGAGCCGCCGTCCGCGAGCGTCGGTCCCTTGGCCACCAGCGCGACGGCCAGCCAGATCATGGAGATCACGACCCCGACCGTGACGTAGCGACGCAGCAGCCGCAGCGCCCCCAGCGGGCGGATCGTGAGCGCGATCGTGACCACCCCGGCCACGATCACCCACACGCTGTACGGCACGGCCGTACCGAAGATCGCCTGTGCGCCGATGGCGATGACCCACAGCTCGAAGGCCCCCCAGCCGAGCATCTGCACGATGTTGAGCACGGTCGGGATGTACGACAGCCGTGCCCCGAAGAGCCCCCGGAGCAGCACCATCGCCGGCTTGCCCGTCCGGGTGCCGGGGATCGCGGCCAGCCCGACCATGACAGTCCCGATCAGGCTGCCGATGACGGCGGCGAGCAGCGCCGCCGTGAGCGTCACCGGCTTGCCGCCGAGCGGGTCGAGCAGGAACAGCGCCCCGGAGAAGCCGAGAAGGCTCACGCCGAGGTTCGCCCAGAACGCCCCCTGGTCGAGCAGCCCCAGCGTCTTGGGGGCCTCCTCGTCGAGGGTCAGGGGGACCTCGGACCGCTCGGGGTCGACGAGACCATCGGGTTCGACATGGGCGGACGTCATCGCACGCTCCCTACGCCGGCATTATCCGGACAGGTTCAGGCGGTCGGCGGCACGCCTCTCGTCTCGAGGAGCCGCCCTCTCAGCCCGGTCACGCCCGAGCTCCCGCGGTTATTCAGCTGTCAAACCGGGATTATGGCATCCCTTTGTCCCAATTTGAACCTCACCCCCCTCGCGACCCCCACCGCGTGATCCCCCAACCCCACCGCGTGATCTTGCGAATACTGTCAAGCTTGCCCGTCTACCTGCACACTTCCTTGTCGTGATCTTGCAGAAACTCGCATCCATGGTGGGCTGCCTGCATGAACACCTTCCGTGATCTTGCACTGCAAGATCACGGAAGGCTCCGTTGCAGGTGGGGCGCGCTCCCTGCGAGAAAGTGCAAGATCACGAAAGGGGTTTGTGCAGGTCGTAGGACATCGCTGCAAGCTTTTGCGAGATCACGGCGAGGGTTTGGGGGGCTGATCCGTGGAGACTTCTAGGCGACGTAGGGGGGTGTGCCGGTCTCGCTGACCATGGAGCGGCCGGCGGCGGCCCATGACTGCATGCCGCCGTCGACGTTGATCGCCTTTCTGCCGATGTGGTTGAGCCACATGGCGGCCTGGGCGGACCTGCCGCCCACACGGCAGATCACATAGACCGTGTCGCCCTGGGGAAGCTCGTCGACCCGGGCCTGAAGATGGCCCAGGGGAATGTGGACGGCATGCGGCGCGTGTCCCGCCTGCCACTCGTCGATCTCGCGGACGTCCAGCAGATATGCGTTCTCGGGTACGGCGTTCGCCGCGATTTCCGGCACCATCATGCGCTCATTCTCGCCGGTCTCAGGAGATGTTCGGGCGGTGTCCCGGCGGAGACGGCGCCGGCATGTCTCCGCCGATCTCGTCACGAGCAGGTTGTCCACAGCCTGTGGATTACTTCGCGGGCTGTGGACGAGCCGGTGGGCGGCTACCAGACGGGCCGTGGCGGGGTGCGCCCGCCCGCCGAGTCCACGAGGGCGCACAGGTCCTCGTAGATCTGGTCGAGCCGGTCGGATCCGATGAGGGCCGCCCAGCGATCCTCGGTCCGGCCCCGCAGTTCGTTCGCGCGCTCGACGTACTCCTGTCCCTTCGGGGTGAGGCCGAGCGCCCGGGCTCGCCGGTCGGTCGGGTGCGGGCGGCGCGTCACGTATCCCCACTGCTCCAGCTCTTCCACGATCTTGGATGCGGCCTGCTTGGTGATGCCGAGGTGGTCGGCCAGGTCGACGGTGGTCGCGTCATCGCGGTCGAGCAGGAACTTGAACGTGTACCCATGGGCCGGACGCAGGGGGTCGCCGCCTTCCGCCTCGATCTGGGCGTGCAGATCGTCGATCATGATCCGATACGCCATCGCCATGAGCAGCGGGATCTCGCCTCGCCTGCGCTTCATCGTCAATCCCCTTGACCATATGGTCAACTTGGTTTACTTTATCGTCAGCTTGATTGACCATTTTAGGAGGTATTCATGCCCGTGGCCAAGGGGGCCGACGCGCCCGCGTTCGAGTTCGACGGAGTCACCTTCCGCCCGCTCGCCGTACCGTCCCGGGGCACCGAGGAACTCGCCGTCTGGCGGGCCGAACTGCCGCCGGGCCGGACGGGATCCGCGCACACCCTGACCCATGAGGAGGTGCTGCTCGTCATCAGGGGCACCGTGCGAGGCGTGATCGACGGGCGGACCTGTGAAGCGGGCCCCGGAGACGTCATCATCTTCCCGGCGAACACTCTCGGCCGGATCGGCAACGCCTCGGACGTGGCGCCCGCCGAGTTCGTCTGCTGCACCACTGCCGGAGTGCAGGGCCTCATCGGCGATGAGAAGATCACCCCGCCGTGGTCCGTCTGATCATTTGAGCAGCCGCGACAGGCGGCGGTCCGCGAGGGGCTTGCCACCGGTCTGACAGGTCGGGCAGTACTGCAACGCCGAGTCGGCGAACGACACCTCGCGGATCGTGTCGCCGCAGACCGGGCACGCCTGGCCCGTACGGCCGTGCACCCGCAGGCCCGACTTCTTCTCGGACTTGAGATCCTTGGCCGCCAGGCCCCTGGCCCGGCCGACCGCGTCACGGAGGGTCGTCACGATGGCCGTGTGCAGGTCCGCCACCTGGTCGTCGGTCAGCGTTGCCGCGATCTTGAACGGCGACATCCGCGCCACGTGCAGCACCTCGTCCGAGTACGCGTTGCCGATGCCGGCGATCACCTTCTGGTCGCGCAGCAGCCCCTTGATCTGGGTACGGCTCCCGCCGACGATCGAGGCGAGCGTCTCGACGGTGAAGTCGTCGGCGAGGGGGTCCGGGCCGAGGCTCGCTATCCCCGGCACCTCATCCGGATTTCTCACCACATAGACGGCCAGCCGTTTCTGGGTGCCCGCCTCGGTGAGCTCGAATCCCGGGGCCCGGCCGTCCTCGGCGGGCGAGAGCCGTACCCGCACCGCGAGCGGACCCTTGCCGGGGCGCACCGGTTTCGCGCCCGTGAGGTCGTCGCGCCAGCGCAGCCAGCCGCCCCGGGCGAGATGCGTGACGAGGTGCAGCCCGTCGCAGTCGAGGTCGAGGAACTTGCCGTGGCGGCCCGCCCCGGTGACGGTCAGGCCGCCCAGCGCCGTGACGGGCGGGTCGACGGTCTTCAGCGCCTGGAACGCCACCACGTCCACACCCACGACGGCGTGTCCGACGGCATGCTCGCGCAGGAACTCGGCAAGGGCCTCGACCTCGGGCAGCTCCGGCATGTGTCCACGGTAACCCGAGGGGGTCCGCCTACACGGGAACGTCCCAGAAGGCGAGCTCGTGGTTCATGGCCTGGACGAACAGCTCCTTGGTCCGCTCCGGCTCGGGTTCGATCTCGTCGATCATCTCCGCGATGCGTACGGCCAGTGCCGCGAAGCCGGGATCGGCGTAGGTGTCCACCCACCGCTTGTAGCGCGGCTCGGCGGGCGGGTTCTCGGCGAGGATCCGGCCGAGGGTGGAATATCCCCAGGCGCAGGGGTAGAGCGCGGCCAGGCCCTCGGCGTAGTTCGCCGCCGACTCCAGCAGGAACGACGTGTAGGCGACGCAGGCCGGCCCCTTCTTCGCGCCTTCGAGATCCGCGCCGAATTCGGCGGACAACGAACGGTGCAGGTCGAGCTCGTCGTGCCAGGTCGAGTACGCGAGATCGACGAGGTCGCCGAGGTGGTTGTCCGGAGCCTGCCAGGCCAGCCGGGAGAAGACCCGCACGTAGTCGAGCAGATACAGGTAGTCCTGCTCCAGCCAGGACCGGAACACCGGCTCGGGCAGGTCACCTGCCGCGATGCCGCGTACGGTCGGGTGGGCGAGCTGGGCGTCGAGCATCGGCCGCCCGATGGCATGAAGTTCCGCAGAGATCCCCATAAGCCCCATTGTGGCCGCACGGTGCGATGACCCGGACATTAGGCTCCATCGTGCGACGCGAACGTTGACGATCGCGGAGGAAGTCCTCCTGCCGGCCTACCGTGACGACACCGGTAGGCCGCTGGTCGGTTCGGTGGAGCTCGACGCCGCGGTGGCGGGGGCCGTCCTCGCCCGGTCCAGGCGGCCGTCACGGTAGCGGTGATCGCCGGCGCGACGGTCGCCCGGTCTCACTTGGTGATGACGTCCTTGGGGACGGGCTTGTCCTCCGCAAGGGCGTTGAACAGGCGCAGCGCCTTCTCCCTGTCCCACTTCACCACCGCGGCGCCGTTGATCGTCGGCAGTGACCCGATCGGGACCGCCGTGGTGATCGGGCCCTCCCGCATGGCCAGGCCGACCGACAGCAGGTCGAACAGGCCGGTGCCGGAGTCGACCTCGACCGAGTCGGCCGCGCTCAGCCCGAGCGGCACCGAGGTGAACGGGTTCAGCAGCGTGCCGGGGGACGCGGCCTTCTGCACCACGGCGGAGAAGAACTGGCGCTGGCGCTGGGTGCGGTCGAAGTCGGGGATGGCCCCCGTCGCCCGCGTCCGGACGTAGCCGAGCGCGGTGCCGCCGTCCATGTCCTGGCAGCCCTTCTTCAGGTTGATGCCGGCCTTCGGGTCCTTGATGTTCTGCTTCACGCAGATGTTGACCCCGCCGATGGCGTCGACGATGCCGACGAAGCCCCCGAAGCCGATCTCCATGTAGTGGTCGATCCGGATGCCGGTGACCCGTTCGACGGTCCTCGTCAGCAGCTCCGGCCCGCCGAAGGCGTACGCCGCGTTGAGCTTGTCGCTGCCGTGACCCTCGATGGGGACGTACGAGTCGCGGGGCAGGCTGACCAGGGTCGGCCGGCCGCTCTCCGGGATGTGGAGCAGCATCATCGTGTCGGTCCGCTTGCCGACGGCCTTGCCGGTGGCGAGCTTCCTGCGCTGCGCCTTCGTCAGACCGGCCCGGCTGTCGGAGCCGACCAGCAGCCAGTCCTGCCCGGGGGTCTCGGCGGGCCGCCCGCTGTAGTCGGTGAGCGCCTCGGTGTGCTTGAGCCGGCCGCCGATCCAGAAGTACAGGCCGATGGCGGCGACGATCAGGAGGACGAGCAGGGCGGCCACGATCCTGAAGATGATCTTCCCTATCGGCCGGCGCCGTCCGCCGTCACGCGCACGCTGATCGTCGTGACCGCCACCTCCACGGCCACCGCCACCGCCACCGCTACCACCGCCACCGTCGCCACCGTCGCCACCGAGTGGCCGTACCGGTGCCTGGCCGGACCGGGGCTTGCCGTACACCTTGGACCTGATCCTCGGGATCGTGTTGTCCCGGCGCTCCTGGCGGTCGTGACGGAGATCACCCGGTGGTCCCGGCGCGGGAAACGCCGAACGCGCGGGGGGCGTCGGCGCGGGGGACGGCTGCCAGGCGGGCGGCCGACCGGCCGCCGCGGGCGGGGGCGTCCCCGGCTGCCGCCGGATCGCCCGGGTCGCCTCGTCGTCCTCGGCCAATGTGACTCCCACGCTCGCACCCGAACGGCATCGTGCCGCCCGCCCCCGGCTTTGTCCTGCCTTTACGGTAACGCCATCGCCCGCAAAGTAGGTGCGTCGTCGTCAGCGGCCGATAAAACCACGATGGTCTTGACGATCCGCCACGAGCGCGAATGAATATGGGCAGATTGGACAGACCGGTTTCCTCGAACAGGCTCTGCGATTCGCCCCGGGCACGGGGCCGCGGCAGCGCCGACCGGTCCGTGCACACCGCCGATCCCGGTTCCGATCGGGATCTCGCCCCTCCCTTCTTCGATGTCGGCTCCCCGGCGAATGGACATGAGACATCACCGGCAAAGAAACAGAGGAGTTCCAACGTGCCGCAGACGACCAATACCGCCGCCTTCCGCGACGCCCGTGACCTGCTGCTGCGGCTCGGCGGCGACCATCACGGGGCCGTGACGGAGTTCGCCTGGCCCGTCTTCGAGGGAGAGACGTTCAACTGGGCCGTGGACTGGTTCGACGCGATCGCCAGGGGCAACGACCGGACGGCGCTGTGGATCGTCGAGGAGGACGGCGCCGAGCGGAGATACTCCTTCGACGAGATGGCCCACCGCTCCGACCAGGTGGCGGCCTGGCTGGCCGGTCTCGGAGTGGGCAGGGGCGACAGGGTGCTGCTGATGCTCGGCAACCAGGTCGAGCTGTGGGAGTCGATGCTGGCCATCATGAAGCTCGGCGCGGTCATCATGCCGACGACCACCGCCAGCGGCGGCGCCGATCTCGCCGACCGGGTCCACCGGGGCGAGGCGCGGTACGTCATCGCCAACGCGGCCGACGCCGGGAAGTTCGAGTCCGTCGCCGGCGACTACGTCCGCATCCGCGTCGGCGGCGAAGGCCCGGCGGGCTGGCACCGCTATCGGGGCGCGTACGCGATCGACGCCCCGGGCGCGTTCGAGGCGCGTACGGCACCGGACGACACGCTGCTGCTCTACTTCACCTCGGGCACGACGAGCAGGCCCAAGCTCGTACGGCACACGCAGGTGTCCTATCCGGTCGGGCACCTGACCACGATGTACTTCCTCGGCCTGCGTCCCGGGGACGTACACCTCAACATCAGCTCGCCCGGCTGGGCCAAACACGCGTGGAGCTCCTTCTTCGCGCCGTGGAACGCCGAGGCGACGATCTTCATTTACAACTACTCGCGGTTCGACGCCGCCGCGCTGCTCGAACGGATCCGCCAGGCGGAGATCACATCGGTCTGCGCTCCGCCGACGGTGTGGCGGATGCTGATCCAGACCGACCTGTCGGGCGGACCGGGCAAGCTGCGGGAGGCGCTCGCCGCCGGCGAGCCGCTGAACCCCGAGGTGATCTCGCAGGTGGAGCGGGCCTGGGGGCTGACCATCCGCGACGGGTACGGCCAGACCGAGACGACGGCCCTGGTCGGCAACACGCCCGGTTCGCCGATCAAGCCGGGTTCGATGGGCCGCCCGCTGCCCGGCGTCCCCGTCGTGCTCGTCGATCCGGTCACCGGGCGGCCCGCCGACGAGGGCGAGATCTGCCTGGACCTGTCCCGGCGCCCGACCAACCTGATGACCGGCTATCTCGGCGACCCGGAGCGCCAGGCCGAGGTGACGTCCGGCGGCTACTACCACACCGGCGACGTGGCCACCCGTGACGCCGACGGTCACATCACCTTCATCGGCCGTACGGACGACGTCTTCAAGGCGTCCGACTACAAGATCTCGCCGTTCGAACTGGAAAGCGTGCTCATAGAGCATCCGGCGGTGGCCGAGGCCGCCGTCGTGCCGGCCCCCGACCCGATCCGCCTCGCGGTGCCGAAGGCGTACGTGGCCCTGGCCTCCGGCTGGGAGCCCGATCGCGAGACCGCGCTGGCGATCCTGCGTCACGCCAGGGAGAACCTCGCCCCCTACCAGCGGGTACGGCGGCTCGAGTTCTACGCGCTGCCCAAGACGATCTCCGGCAAGATCCGCCGCGTCGAGCTGCGCACCAGGGAGGAGGCCGCGGCGGCCGCCGGCGCGGCAGTGCCGGGCCGCGAATGGCGGGACGACCAGTTCCCCGAGCTGAGGGGGTGATCGATGATCGGAATGCCATGACCGGTGACGGGGAAACCAACCGGGGGTGCCGAGCCGTTACGGTTATGTACCACCACACGAAAGGAATGACGTGTCCGCTCCGGACTCCTGGAGTACCGGCCCGTGCCTCGGCACGGGATCACGACTCCACCCGGCGGGTGCTCGATGAGCGCCGCCGCGGGCCTATTGGCCGTACTTCTTCTGACCGTCGCCACCGGATTCTTCGTCGCGCAGGAGTTCGCCTTCGTCGCGGCGGACCGTACGGCACTGCGCGAGCAGACCGCGGCCGGTGACACCGCTGCCAGGCGCGCTCTCGACGTCACCGGCCGTCTGTCGTTCATGCTCTCCGGCGCCCAGCTCGGCATCACCGTCACCACGCTGCTGGTGGGCTTCATCGCCGAGCCGGCCATCGCCGACCTGCTGCGCGACCCGCTGGAGCGCATGGGAGTGCCCGCCGCCGCCGTGCCCGGCATCGCCGTGGCCCTGGGCATCGTGATCGCCACGGTGGTCCAGATGATCCTCGGCGAGCTGGCCCCCAAGAACCTGGGCATCGCCCGCCCGGAATCCGTCGCCCGATTCCTGGCCGGCCCGACGCTCGTCTACCTCAAGGTCGCCGGGCCGTTGATCCGCCTGTTCGACTCCGCCGCGACCCGGCTGGTCCGGCTGGTGGGCATCGAGCCCGTCGAGGAGCTCGAACACGGCGCGACCCCCGAGGAGCTGTCCCGCATCGTGGCGGAGTCGGCCGCGGCGGGCGAGTTGCCGCCCCGGCTGGCCGACCTGCTGGAGCGTGCGCTGGAGTTCGGCGACCGCACCGCCGAGGACGTGATGGTCCCGCGCCCCCGCGTGGTGTCGCTGCGCGCCGGGCAGCCCGTCGGGGAGTTCCTCGAGGCCCTGCGCACCCACGGCCACTCGCGTTACCCCGTGCTCGGCGCCGACACCGGCGAGGTCGTCGGCATCACCGGCATTCCCGAGTATCTGCACGCGGGCTCGCCCCGCGAGGGGATGATCGGCGGCATCACCCGGGCCCCCGTGCTCGTCCCGGCCATGCTGCCGCTGCCCGCGCTGCTGAAGCGGATGGCCGAGTCGGGCGAGACGTTCGCCTGCGTCATCGACGAGTACGGCGGGCTGGCCGGCGTGGTCACGATCGAGGACCTCGCCGAAGAACTGGTCGGCGAGCTGGTGGACGAGAACGACCCCGAGCCCCTCGGCGTGGTCGCACGCGACGACGGGAGCTGGGAGGTGCCGGGCACCCTCCGCCTCGACGAGGTCGAGCGGGCCACCGGCGTACGCCTTCCGGAGAGCGACGACTACGAGACGATCGCCGGGCTGGTGCTCGCCGTCCTGGGCCGCATGGCCGAGCCCGGCGACGAGGTGGGCACCGAGGTGCTGCCGGAGGCCGACCCGTTCGCCGACGACGAGGCCGGCGCGCGGCGGGCCGTGCTCACGGTCCTGGGCGTGCGCCGCCGGGTCCCCGAATGGGTACGGCTGACGCTGCGCGACAGTGGCCACGGCGAGTCCGACGAGCCCGGAGAGGCCGGGAAGGCGGAGGAGTTCCGTACGGGCGACGAGCCCGGAAGGCGGGATTTCTCCCGGAAGCGACAGGCCTCCCGTAGGAGCCTGCTGCGGGAGAGCACGGCATGAGCGGCAATCTGAGCGCGATCCTGCTCGGGGTGTTCCTGCTGATCGCCAACGGGCTCTTCGTCGCCGCGGAGTTCGCCCTCGTCTCGACCAAGCGGCACCGGCTGGAGGAGCTCGCCCTCTCCGGGGGACGGCTGGCCCGGGCCGCCGCACGCGCGGCGGCGCGCGGCAGCCGTGAGCTGTCGCTCATGCTCGCGGGCGCCCAGCTCGGCATCACGCTGTGTTCGCTGGGGCTCGGCATGGTCGCGGAGCCCGCCCTCGAGCATCTGCTCGAGCCGGTGCTCGTGCTGCTGCCCGAGTCGCTGCGCACCCCCACGGCGTTCGTCGCGGCGCTCGCACTCGTGACGTTCCTGCACATGGTCGTCGGCGAGATGGCGCCGAAGTCGCTCGCGCTGACCCACCCCGAGCGGGCGGCGATGGGGCTGGCCCTGCCGTTCCGCGGGTTCACGTGGGTCGTGCGGCCCATCCTCGCCGTGCTGAACGGCCTGACCAACGAGACGCTGCGACTGTTCGGCGTACGGCCACGCGACGAGCTCGCCACCACCCGCACCCCGCACCAGCTCGCCCTGCTGGTGGCGGAATCCGGCCGGATGGGCATGCTGGACCGGGACGAGCACGACCTGCTCACCCGTGCGCTGCGGGTCCAGTCACAGCCGGTCGAACGGCTCATGCTGCCGCTCGACCAGGTCCCCTCGGTGCCCGCGGGCGCCGACGACCGGATGGTGCGGGAGACCGCGGTCCGCGGTGACACACGCCGCATGCTGGTGGTCTCCGGCGAGGACGTGCTCGGCGTGCTGCACGTGCGGGACGTGCTCCTCCGGCCGGACCGCCGCCCGGAGGAGATGGCGACCTCGGCGCCCCGCGTGGCGGAGGGCACCACGCTCCCCGACGCGGTGACCGTGCTCCAGGAGGCGCACGCGCAGCTGGGCCTGGTCACCGATGCGTCGGGCCGGGTCGTCGGGGTGATCGATCTCACGACCCTGCTCGGGGAGCTTCTGGCCGTGTGAGCGTCTCTCCGGTCCGATCGGCGGACCCGCGGTCGGCCGGAGCGGCGGCACGTGCAGTGGCGCATGTGGCGGCACGCGTGGCGGCCGGCGTGACGGCCGAGGCGGCGAGGGCGATCACGCCGGCCAGGGCGAACGCCGTACCGAACCCGGTGTGGGTGATGAGCGCGCCGAGCGCGGGCGGCGTGCCCGCCGCCACGAGGTTCTGGACGGTGTTCTGCACGCCCATCGCCCGACCGGCCCACGACGAGCCGGCGAGCTCGGAGACGGCCGTGAAGGCCAGCCCGTTGCCGCTCATCGAGATCACCAGCGCGGCGATCAACAGTGCCGGGGCCACCACGCCGCCCAACCGGGTGGCCTGGGCGTGTACGGCCAGCGCCAGGCAGATCATGGCCGCGGCGTTGACCAGCGCGAGCTGTCGCATGGGCCGGACCCGGCTGCCCACCCGGTCGGACCAGCGACCGCACAGCAGCCGTCCACCGGCCCCGGCGAACTGGGCGACCGTGATCAGGCCGCTCGCGGTGGCGGCCGGCCAGTTCCGCTCGGCGACCAGGTAGGTCAGCGCGAACGCCGCCGTGGCGAACTGCGGGACGACGAGCAGCATGCTCGCCGCGTGCACCCGCCACAGCGCCGGATTTCCGTACGGCGACGCGTTCCCCGGTCTCCTGCCGGGCGTGCCGGCGGACCGGGCGACCGCGACCGGGCGGGGCGGATCGACGATCAGGAAGCCCGCGCAGAGGGTCATGACGAGGCAGATGGCGGCCATCGCGAGCAGCGCGCCACGAACGCCTCCGATGTGGACGGCGAGCGGAGTGACCACCCCGGCGACGGCGACGCCGAGCGGCTGGGAGCACTGCCGCCATCCCATCGCCACCCCGCGCCGCTCCTTCGGGAACCAGCCGAGGACGACCCGGCCGCTCGCCACGTTCGTCGCGGCGCCCGCGGCGCCGGCCACGCCGAGCAGCGCCGCCAGCGCGCCGGGGCCGGTCGAGAACGCCGCGGGCACGAGCAGCACCGTGGCCAGGCCGAGGCCCACGGTCATCACGAGGCGTTCGCCGTACCTGTCGGCGATCCACCCCCACGCGACGAGCGTGAACAGCATGCCGGCAGAGGGCGCCCCGACGACGACGCCGGCCTGGGCGAGGGACAGGCCCTGCTCCGACTGGAACGTGGGCAGCAGGAACGGCAGGCCGTACATGAAGACGCACGCGGAGCCCTGGCCGGCCACGCCGAGGGCGAGCATCAGCCATGGATTCGGTCGTGCACCGGAAATCACGCCCCGCCGTGCGCGGCCGGACTTCGCGAAGGACTCCCCGACTCGATCCATATCCCGCACCATACGCCCATCTCTCATTTCAAGACAGATAATTCCGAATGGCGAGACAGTTGGGCATCGTGACAGTCGGCGGCAGAAATCCCCCGCGACCAACCCCATGTGGTGATCTTGCGAATACTCGCAGGTTCGGGTGCTGGTCAGGGAGGACACCTCTCGTGATCTTGGAGAAACTCGCATCCATGGGCGCTGACCTGGGTGGACCGTCTTGGTGATCTTGCAATGGAGTTCCAACTGCAAGATGGTCATCGGTATTTCCGCGGTTCAGCCGCCCGAACCACGAATCTGCAAGATCACGAAGGGTGAGAGGGCAGGTCAGAGGCCATCTCTGCGAGAAACTGCAAGATCACGGCGGGGGGAGGGGGGATGTCGCGGGAGAACACGCGTGGGTGGGACCTCCTCGCCCACGCCGCGTCAGCCGGGGCGTCCCCCGAGGGGACCGAAATCGATCCAGGGAGCGGTGCCGATTCCCGGAGGAGAAAAAGAGAAAGCCTCGTGGGGGAAGCTCTGCTTCCGACCGTACGAGGCTGCCTTCTGGTGGGCAAGGGGGGAGTTGAACCCCCACGTCCTCTCGGACACACGGACCTGAACCGTGCGCGTCTGCCATTCCGCCACTTGCCCGTCGCGGTTGCCCCCCAGTTGCTGGGTTGCGTGGAAAGGTTAGCACGTAACCGCCCGTGGTACCGAACCCGGATACGATCCTTCCTAAGGGACGTCGGCGACGGGCAGCATTTGTCAGAACATGACCTACGCAGCACCGGAGCGGTCGCGACCAACAGTGAGTGGAGGGAGGTATCCGGTGGGAGTCCTTCAGCGCTTCGAGCGAAGGCTCGAAGGGTTGGTTGAAGGGGCCTTTGCGCGCGCGTTCAAGTCCGATCTCCAGCCGGTCGAGGTGGCCAGCGCCGTACAGAGGGAGATGGACGAGCGGGCCGCGATCGTCGCTCAGGGTCGCACGCTCGTGCCTAACGACTTCGTGGTGGAGCTCTCGATCACCGACAGTGAGCGGCTGGAGGTGTACGCCGACAGCCTGAGTCACGAGTTGGCGAACCTTGCCCGGGAGTACGCGAAGGAGCAGGGATACTCGTTCGTGGGACCGGTCCGAGTGCGGTTCGAAACCGCCGACGATCTCGCGGTCGGACTGTTCCGGATCAGGTCGGGCGTCATCCGGGGGGCGACGGTCGAGCAGGACGAGATCCGCCAGCCGGTGAGCGACCTGCCCGCGAGTCGGCCGAGCGCGTTCGTGGGGCGCCCTCGCCTGCTGGTCTCCACCCAGGATGATCCGCAGGGGCAGCGGTCCTACGAGCTGACCACGCCGGTGACCCTGCTCGGGCGCGGCACCGATTGCGATCTTCGGCTCGTGGATCCGGGCGTGTCACGGCATCATGCGGAGTTAAGGGTGGAGGGGCAGCAGGTTGTGCTCGTCGACCTGGGGTCCACGAACGGTACCTTCGTCAACGGCCAGCCGATCCGCAGGATCGAAATGCAGGACGGGACGAGGGTGACACTGGGTCGAACGACTCTGGTGTTCCGGCGAGATTAGAGGTAGACAAGCGGTCCATGTCCGAGCTAACGCTGCTGCTGATCCGGCTCGCCTTCCTGGCGTTGCTGTGGTTCTTCGTGATTGCCGCGGTCGGCGTCATCCGGACAGACCTGTTCGGCCCGCGTACGGCTCCCGCGTCCGCACGGAAGCCGGCCAAGCAGGCCAGGCCCATGCCGAAGCCCAAGCAGAAGAAGGGCGAACCCCGCCAACTGATCGTCACTGGTGGCCCCCTGCAAGGGACCATCATCAACCTTACGGAGATGCCCATCACCATAGGCCGGGCGAACGACGCCACGCTGGTCCTCAGCGACGACTACGCCTCCAGCCGGCACGCCCGGTTGTTTCCCCAGGACGGCCAGTGGATCCTTGAAGATCTCGGATCGACCAACGGCACGTACCTTGAACGCTCTAAAGTGACCCGCCCGACCCCGGTGCCCCTCGGAGTTCCGATCCGCATCGGCAAAACCGTCATCGAATTGCGCAAATGACAATCGCACTCCGCTACGCCGCTCGCTCGGACGTCGGTCTCCTCCGTGAGGGGAACGAGGACTCGGCGTATGCCAGCGGCCGCCTGCTCGCCGTCGCCGACGGCATGGGCGGGCATGCCCACGGTGAGGTGGCCAGTTCGGTCGCCATCGCCGCAATATCGTCCCTGGACCGCGGCGCGGATCACGGGGACGCCTTCGGCGGTGACCTGCTCGGCGACATCGAGGCGGCGGTCCGGGACGCCAACCATCAGCTACACGCGATGGTGGCCCGGGACCCGACCCTCAAGGGCATGGGCACCACCCTTACCGCGATGCTCTGGCAGGGTTCCCGCTTCGCGCTCGTCCACGTGGGGGACTCCCGCGCGTACATGCTGCGTGGTGACGAGCTCTTCCAGATCACGCACGACCACACGCTCGTCCAGTCCCTGGTGGACGACGGCCGCATCACCCAGGAGGAGGCGGCCAACCACCCGCAGCGCTCGATTCTCCTCCGGGCGCTCGACGGGAGCGGTGAGGTCGACCCCGACCTGCAGGACCGGGAGGCCCAGGTGGGCGACCGGTACCTGCTCTGCTCCGACGGCCTGTCCACGGTCGTGAGCGCCGAGACCCTGCACCACACGCTCACGACGGTCGAAGACCCAGAAGACGTCGTGCGGCAGCTCATCGACCTCGCCAACCGGGGCGGCGGACCGGACAACATCACCTGCGTGGTCGCGGATGTGATCGACGTGGGCGACGCGCCGCCGCCCGCAGCCGCCGCCGCGATCGTGGGCGCGGCCGGTTCCGGCCGGGGGTTCGGACCGGCTTCGACGGGAGGTGAACCCGCCCCGGGGGCGATGGCCGCCACCGCGCCGCAACCCGTGATCACGGACGAGGACCTCGACGACGAACCCGTGCGGGGGAGCAGATCCTCCGCACGGCGGTCCAGGGGAGGGGGCTCGGGGAAGCGCAGATCCTGGCTGCGGCCGGCCACGGCGGTCGTGGTCGTCGCCGCGGTGGTGGGCGGCGGTGGCTACTTCGGCTACCAGTGGACCCAGAGTCAGTACTACGTCGGCGCCAGCGGAGACGAGCTGGTGGTCTTCCAGGGCGTCGACGTCGAACTCGGGTCGGTCTCGTTCAAGAAGGTCGCCTACACCGAGCAGGACGCCCGCGTCTCCGCCCTCGCCCCCGTGCTCCAGGACCAGGTGCGCAGCGGCATCCCCGTGGACGACCTCCAGGCGGGCATCGCCCGGATAAAGAGCTTCAACTCCGCTGACGGCGCCAAGCAGAACGCCGAGAAGCAGGACACCCCCGGACAGGACGAGACCCCCGGACAGGACGACACCCCCGGACAGGACACCGTCAACCAGGACGTCGCGACGACCCCGACCTCCGCGAGGTCCGGTCCGTGAGTGCTGTCGAAGCCACGCCCGTACCGATGACCGCGAAACGGCGCGGCGCCCAGCTCGGGATGCTCGCCTTCGCCGTACTCATCGTGATGGGCGCCTACGCGAGCGTCGGTCTCGGACTCGACGGCGAGATCCCGTCGGGCATGCTCACGTACGGCCTCGGCCTCGGCGGGCTGATGCTCGCCGCCTACCTGGTGCTCGCGAAGTTCGCGCCGTGGGCCGACCCCCTTCTGCTTCCCCTCGTGACGCTGGTCAACGGCCTCGGGCTGGTCATGATCTACCGGATCGAGCAGACCGGTCAGGACGGGGCGAACGCCACCAACCAGCTCATGTGGACGGCGCTCGGCGTCGTGATGTTCGCCGCGACCGTGATCGTGCTGAAGGACCATCGCATCCTTCAGCGCTTCACGTACACCGCCGGCTTCGCCGGCCTCGTGCTGCTCGTGCTGCCGGTGCTGCCGCTCCTCGGCACGGAGATCAACGGCTCCCGCATCTGGATCCACATCGGCGGCTTCTCCATCCAGCCAGGTGAGTTCGCCAAGCTCGCCCTCGTGGTCTTCTTCGCCGGCTACCTCGTCGCCAAGCGAGACGTGCTGGCCCTGGCCGGGCGCCGGCTGCTGTTCATCGACCTCCCGCGCGCCCGCGACCTCGGCCCAGTGCTCATCACCTGGGCGGTGAGCATCGTCGTCCTCATCCTGGAGAAGGACCTCGGGACGTCGCTGCTGCTGTTCGGCACGTTCATCGCGATGCTCTACATCGCGACCCAGCGCACCTCGTGGGTGCTCATCGGGATCCTGCTCTTCGTCGGCGGCGCCCTCCTGGCCGGGCAGGTCTTCAGCCACGTCCAGGTCCGCTTCCGCGGCTGGCTGGACGCCGAGTCGAACGACCTCTACTTCGACGGGGTCAGCTACCAGCTCATGGAGGGCCTGTTCGCCATGGGCTCCGGTGGCATCCTCGGCACCGGGCTCGGCATGGGGCATCCGCGCCGGATCCCGTTCTCCTTCTCGGACTTCATCTTCGCGGCCACGGGGGAGGAGCTGGGCCTCACCGGTCTGATGGCCCTGCTCATGGTGTACGCGCTGATCGTCGAGCGAGGGCTGCGTACGGCCCTGGCCTCCCGTGACCCGTTCTCCAAGCTGCTGGCGGGCGGGCTGTCGTTCATCCTGGCCTGGCAGCTGTTCATCATCGTCGGCGGTGTGACGCGGCTGATCCCGCTGACCGGCCTGGTGACGCCGTTCATGTCGGCCGGCGGGTCGGCGCTGCTGGCCAACTGGATACTGATCGCGTTGCTGGTACGGATGTCCGACGCGGCCAGACGCCCCCCACCGCAGGCGATCCAGGACGAGGGACTCACCCAGGTGATGCAGCGATGAACGGCACGCTCAAGCGGATCGCGGTGGCCTGCCTGCTCATGTTCGGCCTGCTCATGGCCAACGTGACCTACCTGGGCGCGGTGAAGGCCGAGGGGTTGCGGAAGGATCCGCGCAACGTCCGGGCCTTCTTGGCCCGCTACAACGTCGACCGCGGGTGGATCACCGCGAACGACGGGAAGGTCACGCTGGCCAAGACCGTCGACACCGGGAGCAAGGATTTCCGGTTCGCCAGGGAGTATCCGGAAGGAAAGGCGTTCGCGCACGTCGTCGGGTTCTTCGCGCCGGAGAGCTCGTCCGGCATCGAGGGCGCCGAGGGCCGCTATCTCGACGGCAGTCACCCGGACATGGTCGTACGCCGCGCCGTCGACATGATCAGCGGCAAACCGGCCAAGGGCGCCAGCGTCGACCTGACCCTGAACGCCGAGGCACAGAAGATCGCCTACAAGGATCTGGCGGGCACCGGCAAACGGGGCGCCGTCGTGGCGCTGAACCCGCAGACCGGGGCGATCCTCACCATGGTCTCCGTGCCGTCCTACGACCCGAACCCGCTCGCCCTGGCGGACAAGTCGAAGGTCAACGACGCCTACCGGAAGCTGGACAAGGACAAGGACAAGCCGCTGCTCAACCGGGCCATCGATCTGACCTACGCGCCCGGCTCCACCTTCAAGGCCATCACGGCCGCCGCCTACCTGGAGGACGACAGCTCCCGGGACGAGAACACGATGCTCGACGCGCCGGACGCGCTGCCGCTGCCGGGGACCAATCTCCAGCTGCGCAACTACCACGGCGAGTCCTGCGGCGGACGCGCGACGCTGCTCGCGGCGCTGACGATCTCGTGCAACACGCCCTTCGCCCAGATGGGCATGGATCTCGGCTACGACAAGATGAAGGAGCAGGCCGAGAGGTTCGGCATCGGCAAGCCCCTGGAGATCCCGCTGATGGTGCAGCCGAGCGACATCGGCCCTGAGGAGGACAAGGCCGCGCTGGCCATGACCTCGATCGGCCAGCGCAGCAACCAGATGACGCCGCTGCAGATGGCCATGGTGGCCGCCGGCATCGCCAACGGGGGCACGGTCATGAAGCCGTACCTGGTGAACAAGATCCTCGGACCGGACGGCAGCGAGATCGACGTCACCCGGCCCAAGGAGCTGAGCGAGGCCGTCAGCCCCGAGGTCGCCGCCGAGCTGACCAAGATGATGATCAACGTGGTCCAGAGCGGCACCGGAAACAGGGCCCAGGTTCCCGGCGTCACCATCGCGGGCAAGACGGGCACGGCGGAGACCGAGAAGAACAAGCCCTCCCACGCCTGGTTCATCGCGTTCGACGCCGACGAGGACCCGCAGGTCGCCGTGGCGGTCTTCATCGAGGCCGGCAGCGCGGGGAACGACGCCACCGGCGGTGTGATCGCGGCGCCCATCGCGCGTGACGTCATGCAGGCGGTGCTCGGCCGGTGACCTCAGCGGACTCGATGCTCAGCGGACGTTACCGCCTGACCTCTCCGATCGCCGCCGGGGGGATGGGAGAGGTCTGGCGGGCCGTCGACGAGTTGCTGGGCCGTGAGGTCGCGGTGAAGCTGCTGCGCAGCCATGTCGCGGCCGACCCGTCGTTTCGCGACAGGTTCCGCGCCGAGGCGCGGATCACGGCGGGGCTGGCCGACCCCGGCATCGCCCAGGTCTTCGACTACGGCGAGTCGAACGGCGACGCCTACCTCGTCATGGAGCTGGTGATAGGTGAGCCGCTGTCGGCGATCCTGGCCAGGCACGGGGCGCTCGACCCGCAGGTCGCGCTCGACGTGGTCGAGCAGACCGCCAGGGGGCTTTACGCGGCGCACCGGGCCGGGGTCATCCACCGCGACATCAAGCCGGGGAACCTGCTCGTCACCGAGGACGGGCAGGTGAAGATCACCGACTTCGGCATCGCCCGCGCCCTGGAGGCGGCGCCGCTGACCCGGACCGGGATCGTGCTCGGCACGGCGCAGTACGTCAGCCCCGAGCAGGCGTCGGGCAGCTCGCTCACGCCGGCCTCCGACATCTACTCGCTGGGCGTCGTCGCCTACGAGTGCCTGGCGGGACGCCCCCCGTTCGCCGCCGAGACCCAGGTCGCACTCGCGATCAAGCACATCAACGAACCGCCGCCGCCGCTGCCCGCCGCCGTGCCGCACCCGGTGCGCGCGCTCGTCCTCGACATGCTGGCCAAGCAGCCCGGCCTGCGGCCCGCCAGCGGTCCAGACCTGATGAACCGCGTGGCGGCCCTGCGTGAGGCGCCGGCGGGTACGGTCACCGCCCTCCACACGCTGACCGACCCGGACGGCTTCCCCATGCGGGGCGTCCGTACGGCGACGGCCCCGACACCGGTCATGCCGGGCAGGCCGGCCGAGATGGCGCCGACGGCCCCGCACACGGCGTCCATGGCCGGTCGTACGCGCCCGGCGGCGGGGCGAGCGGTGCGGAACGGGGCCGGACGTCGCCGCCGGGTGACGGCGATCGGGGCCGCGGCGGGCTGTGCGGCGGCCGTTGCGGTGGGCGGAGTGCTGGCGCTCAGCACGACCGGGTCCGAGACGCCGACGGTGCCGGTGGGAACGCCGAGCCGGTCCCCGGTCGCGCCCTCGCCCTCGTTCTCGCCCTCGGCACGGGCGACCATTCCGGCCACCCGTCCGACGACACCGAAGACGACCCATCCGGTTACTCCGGTGGCGTCGGCCGAGCCGAGCGCCGTTCCGTCAGCTACCGTAAGCACGTCGGCACCACCCACCCAGCAGCCCTCGCCGGCTCCGTCTTCGTCCCCTACCCCTTCTCCGACGCCCACCCCGACCCCCGCGCCCAGTGAGTCTCCGGCCCCCTCGGTCAGCCCGACCGACACGGGACCTCCGGATGAGGTGGGCACGTGAGAATAAGGGCCGATGATGGACACCGGCGGCACCCCAAGATGAACGGCAAGGGACAGTGCAGGAAATGACTCAGCCACGACTGCTCGGCGGACGCTACGAACTCGACGGCGTCGTCGGACGTGGCGGCATGGCCGAGGTGTATCGAGCCCGGGACATCCGGCTGGACCGAATTGTCGCGATTAAGACGCTTCGCTCGGATCTCGCCCGGGATCACACCTTCCAGGCACGTTTCCGCCGAGAGGCCCAGTCGGCGGCCTCGCTGAACCATCCCTCGATCATCGCGGTCTACGACACCGGCGAGGACATGATGGACGGCACGCCGGTGCCGTACATCGTGATGGAGTTCGTGGACGGGCGGACGCTGCGCGACCTGCTGCGGTCGGACCGGCGGCTGCTGCCGGAGCGGGCGATGGAGTTGACCGACGGCATCCTGCGGGCGCTCGACTACAGCCATCGCGGTGGCATCGTCCACCGGGACATCAAACCCGCCAACATCATGCTCACCGTGAACGGTGAGGTCAAAGTCATGGACTTCGGCATCGCCCGGGCCATGGCCGACTCCGCGGCGACGATGACGCAGACCGCCCAGGTGATCGGTACGGCGCAGTACCTGTCGCCCGAGCAGGCGCGTGGTGAGCGCGTCGACGCGCGCAGCGACATCTACTCGACCGGCTGCGTGCTGTACGAGCTGCTCACCGGCCAGCCGCCGTTCACCGGTGACTCTCCCGTCGCGATCGCCTACCAGCATGTCCGGGAGGACCCGATCCCGCCGTCGCGGATCGACCCCGAGATCCCCAGGTGGGCCGACGCGATCGTGCTCAAGGCCATGGCCAAGGACCCGCTCCAGCGCTACCAGAGCGCGGCCGAGATGCGGGCGGACATCCAGCGGGTGATGTCCGGCATGCCGGTCGACCCGCAGACGATGGCCATGGCCAACAACTTCAACTCGTACGGCGGGCCGGCCGACCGGACGCAGACGATGACCTCCGCCGGGGGCCCGCCTGCCCAGGGCACCCGGGCCATCCCCGCCTACGAGTACGGCGACGAGGAGCGGGGCAACGGCCGCTACGACGGGCGGCGGCGCAGCGGCGGGCGGAAGGGCAACACGGCGCTGAAGACCGCCGCCTGGATCCTGATCCCGCTGCTCGTCATCGGCGGCTTCATCGGCGCGGGCTACGCCCTGCTCAGCTCGGGGGGTTCCTCCGCGGCCGACAAGGTCAAGGTGCCGGAGGTCCTCAACCTGACGAAGGAGGCGGCCGAGAAGGCGATCAAGGCGGCGGACCTCCAGGTCGCGTACGGCGAGCCCGAGTTCAACAGCGACGTGCCCAAGAACTCGGTGGTCAGCACCGATCCGCCCCCCGGCGACGAGGTCGACCCGAAGAGCACGGTCACCGTCGTCCTGTCCAAGGGTGAGGAGACCGTCACCATCCCCGACGGGCTCGTCGGTCTGTCACCCGACGAGGCCAGGGCGCAACTGGAGAACATGGGCCTCAAGGTCAGCATCGTGTCGAAGGTCGCCCCCGGTAAGCCGGAGAACGTGGTCTACGACACCAACCCCAAGGCCGGCAAGGAGGTCTCCAAGGGCTCGGCGGTCCGCCTCTACGTGCCCAAGGCGATGCAGGAGGTCCCGAGCGTGCTCGGCCTGACCGCCGACGACGCGAAGAGCCAGCTCGAAGGGGCCGGATTCAAGGTCAAGACCGTGGAGCGGGCGAGCAACGAGGTCGCGAAGGGCAACGTGATCGACCAGAGCCCGACGCCGGGCAGCAAGGTCCAGCCGGGCACCACGATCACGCTGACCGTCTCCACCGGACCGGAGCAGCAGCAGACGCCGAACGATCAGCCGAGCGACTGGTTCCCGACCGATGACCCGGGCAACGGCGGCGACCCGGGCGGCGACATGGGCGACCCCGGCGGCGACGACGGTGGCATCGAGCTCCCGGACGGCGACAACCCGTTCGGCAACTGACCGGGCCCGTTGGGCGGCAGGACGAGTGTCACGGGAGCCGTGACCGGCAGCGGCGTAACGCCGCCGGTCACGGCTCTCGCCGTACGACGATCCCGTTCTCGAACATGCGGATCACGGCGGCGGTGACGCCGTGCCGGGGCAGCAGCCCCTTCTCCGCGGCCTCCCACCCGGTGTAGGTGAGCGCCCACAGCATCTCCTGGATCCACTCCGCGCTCACCTGCGAATCGAACACACCCTGCGCCTGACCCCGCTTGATGAGGTCGATGGTGGTCGGCACCGACAGGTCCGGTTCGAAGCAGTCGGTGTACTCCTCCAGCACCCGTGCGTCGCCGAACAGGAACGCGAGCCGGTCGCCGACGTCGACCATGGCCGCGATCAGCCTGCGCAGGGCCTCCAGCGGAGGGCCGTGGTCGATCGCCGCCTCGGCCACCGAGCGCTCGACCGCCTGGAACGAGTCGGTGACCGTCGCGTTGAAGAGGTCCCGCCGGTCCGGGAAATACCGATGCAGGGTGCTGCGGCCGACCTGGGCGGCCTCCGCGATGTCGGCCAGGGTGGCGGCACGGTTGCGGGCGAGGACCGAGGCGGCGGCACTGAGAATGGCACGTCGCGTACGGCTGCGGGTCCCGGTTTCGGGGGTTGTGCTCATCAGCGGAAGGCTATCAGCGCATCTGTATGGGACATTGGCGGTTGAGTATGGGACGTTCATGTCCCATTATGGAGGGCATGACTTCCTTTTCGGTTGTGGCCGAGGGGCTGCGTAAGCGCTACGGCGACACCTGGGCACTCGACGGACTCGACCTGGCGGTGCCCGAGGGCATGGTGTACGGCCTGCTCGGGCCGAACGGCGCGGGCAAGACGACGGTCGTCCGCATCCTGACCACGCTCGTGCGGGCCGACGCGGGCCGGGCCACGGTCGCCGGGTTCGACGTGGCGACGCAGTCGGCCCAGGTCCGCCACCACATCGGCCTGACCGGCCAGCAGCCGACGGTCGACGAGATCCTCACCGGCAGGGAGAACCTGGAGATGTGGGCCAGGCTCCACCATCTGGGCGCGGCGGCCGCCCGCCGCCGGGCCGGCGAACTGCTCGACCGGTTCGGGCTGACGGAGGCGGCGGGCAAGCGGGTCAGGCACTACTCCGGCGGAATGCGCCGCCGCCTCGACCTCGCGATCGCGTTCATCCTGGCCCCGCGGGTGCTGTTCCTCGATGAACCCACGACCGGGCTGGACCCGCGCAGCCGTACCGAGGTGTGGCAGTCGGTCCGCACGCTGGTGGCGGACGGCGGCACGGTGGTGATGACCACGCAGTATCTGTCCGAGGCCGATCACCTCGCGCATCGGATCGCGGTGATCGACGCGGGCCGGGTCGTCGCCGACGACACCCCCGAGCGGCTCAAGTCGCAGATCGGCGGTGACCAGATAGATCTGGTCGTGCACGAGGCCGGCGACCTGACGGAGGCGGCGGGCGTCCTGCTCCGGGTCACGGGTGCGGAACCCGCCGTCGACGCGGACACCCGCCGCCTGATCGCCCCGGTGCGCGACCGGATCGCCGCGCTGACCGAGGTCATGCGGGAGCTGAGCCGGCTTGACATCGCGGTGGAGGACGTCGCGCTGCGTCGCCCGACGCTGGACGAGGTGTTCCTGAACCTCACGAAGGAGCGCACGGCGGCATGACGACTCTGATCAGCCCGGCCATGCCCCGGACCCGGATCGAACGGCTCCGCTGGACGCTGGCCGACGGATGGGTGATCGCGCGGAGTTACCTCATCCACCTCGTGCGCAACCCCACCGCGATCCTCAACCTGCTGTTCTATCCGATGGTGATGGTGCTGCTGTTCGGCTACGTGTTCGGCAGCGCGATGAACGTTTCAGGGGGTGGCGACTACCGGGAGTTCCTGATGCCCGGCATGTTCGGCCAGACGATGGCGGTGGGCGTGATGACCACCATGATCGTCGTCGCCACGCAGGCCACACGCGGCGTCACCGACCGATATCGCTCGATGCCGATCTCGCAGTCGGGGGTGGTGCTCGGGCGTTCCTTCGCCGACCTGGTCGGCTCGGTGCTGGAACTGGCCGTTCTGCTGGGCTGCGGCCTGGTGGTGGGCTGGAGTTGGCATCGCGGGATCGGCGCCGCACTGGCGGCCGTCGGCCTGCTGCTGCTCCTGCGCTTCTCGCTGATCTGGGTGGGCATCTATGTCGGGTTGATGCTCAGCCCGGAGTCGGCGAGCGGCGCCTGGATCGTGCTGCTGCCGCTCACGATGCTCGCCAACACTTTCGTCTCGCCGGATCTCATGCCCGGCTGGATGGGGGCGATCGCCGAGTGGAATCCGCTGTCGGCCACGGTCGCCGCGTGCCGAGAACTGTTCGGCAACCCCGGCTGGGGCGGTGGCTCCTGGGCCGCGGAACACGCGCTCACGCTGGCGATCTGCTGGCCCGTGCTGATCACGCTGATCTTCCTGCCCCTGTCGGCCCGCCGTTACCGCCGGCTGGACCGATGACAAGAGAGGGCTTCCGCCACTCGGGGGCAATGGCGGAAGCCCTCATTCGGTTGTCGTCTCAGGGGTGCCGGGCGTTACACGATCTGGGCGAGCCAGTTGCCGAGAAGACGGTGGCCGTGCTCGGACACGATGGACTCGGGGTGGAACTGGACCCCCTCGATGGGCGCCGTACGGTGCCGCAGGCCCATGATGACGCCGTCCGGCGTGGTGGCGCTGACCTCGAGGACGTCCGGCACGGTGCCGGGGACGACCGCGAGCGAGTGATAGCGGGTCATGGTGACCGGTGACGGGATGGATCGGAAGACGCCCCGACCGTCATGGGTGATCGGGCTGGTCCGACCGTGCATGAGCTCGGGCGCCCGGCTGACCGTCGCGCCGTAGGCGACCGCGATCGCCTGATGGCCCAGGCAGACGCCGAGCAGGGGCAGGCCGCTTCCGGCGCAGTGCCGTACGAGCGAGAGGCTCACCCCCGACGCCTCGGGAGTGCCGGGACCGGGGGAGACGAGGACGCCGCCGAATCCCGTCGCGTCGTCGACCGTGACGTGATCGCGGGGCCGGACGTCGCAGTCGGCGCCCAGCTCCCGCAGATACTGCACGATCGTGTGGACGAAGCTGTCGTGGTTGTCCACGACGAGCACACGAACCGCTGTCATATCCCACCGCGACAAAGGACGGATTATGGCTTTCAGGCTACGCGAATCGGAAACAGGGGATCGCCGCCGCGTGACCGCGCCGACTATCCTTGCTCGGGACTTCATCGCAAGAGCGACTACGCTGTTACCCAGAGCCCGCACGTCCGCGCGGGTGCCGACCAGGAGATAGTCCCGTGCCCAAGTCGAAGACTCGGAAGAAGGCCGTCTACACCCCGCCGCAGAAGGCGCAGACGGTCAAGGTGAGCCCCCGATGGCTCGCCCCACTCATGGTCACCTGCTGGATCGTGGGCGTCGCGTGGATCGCGGTCTACTACATCGCACCCGACCTGCCGGGCATCGTGACGCTGCAGAACTGGAACCTGCTGGTCGGGTTCGGCCTCATCATCGTCGGTGTGGTGCTGTCCACCAAGTGGCGCTGATTTTGCCCGGCACCGGATGAAAACTTTCCACAGCCTTTATCCACAGCCTGTGGGCAGGGCTGATTTCAGCCGGTGACGGACAGGACCGCGTACGGTGGCAGCGAGGCGACGATCAGGATCAGGACGAACAGTACGGCGGCCGCCGATCCGAACTGGACGGCGGTCCGGTTCCGCGCCGGCGCGTAGGCGAAGGCGGCTGCGAGCAACGTGCCGATGACCAGGCCGCCGAGGTGGCCCTGCCAGCTGATGCCGGGCACGACGAAGGTGATCACGACGTTGATGCCGATCAGCCACAGGACGCCGCGCGCGTCGTAGCCGAGCCTGCGGGCCACGACGAACAGCGCGCCGAACAGGCCGTAGATCGCGCCGGAGGCCCCGACCGCCGCTATGCCGAACAGGTAGACGGCGACCGACCCGCCCAGGGCGGACAGCAGGTAGAGCACGCCGAAACGCACCGAGCCGAGCCGCCGCTCCAACTCCGGGCCGATCACGAAGAGGGCCCACATGTTGAACAGGATGTGCCAGAACGACGGCGGCGGCGCGTGCAGGAACGCGCTCGTGATCAAGCGCCACCACTGACCGTAGTAGACGCCGGGCGACCACATCTGGAAGCGCGCGAGAACCTCGTCCCGGGCGAGGACCTCGGCGCCGTAGGCCAGCACGTTGACGGCGAGCAGCGCCCAGGTCACCCGGGGCGTGACGACGGCGGCGCCGCCGAAGACCGCCCGCGTGCGCCGTACGTCGCGGTTGCCCTCACGGACGCACTCGACGCACTGATGGCCGACCGCCGCCTCGCGCATGCAGTCGGGACAGATCGGCCGCTCACAGCGCTGGCAGCGGACGTAGGTCTCGCGGTCGGGGTGCCGGTAGCAGGTCGGTACGGCCTCGGCCCCGGGGGGCGGGATGTTCGGCGGTGGGGGCGGCGGGCTCGGCGGCGGAGCGCTCATCTGGTCCTTCCGGGAGTAGACGCGGGTCCACTGCCCGCCAGCCTATAGCGACGCCCCGGCCGCCCGGCTCGTTCTCAGGCGCGGGACGAGGTCCGTACGCGGCACGTGAGGACGGGACGCGGGCGGACCGGGGCGAGGCGCGCTCAGGAGCGTTCGATGGTGACCTCTTCGAGGACGACGTCGTTGACCGGGCGGTCGTTCCTGCCGGTCGGGGTCTTGGCGATCGCGTCGACGACCTCGGTGCCCTCGATCACCTCACCGAAGATCGTGTGACCCTGGTTGAGGTGCGGCGTCTTGGACACGGTGATGAAGAACTGCGAGCCGTTGGTGCCCTTGCCGAACCGCTTGCCCGCGTTGGCCATGGCGAGCAGGTAGGGGCGGTTGAACTGGTTCTCGGGGTGGATCTCGTCGTCGAAGCTGTAGCCCGGGCCCCCGGTGCCCTGCCCGAGCGGGTCGCCGCCCTGGATCATGAAGCCGTTGATGACCCGGTGGAAGATCGTCCCGTCGTACAGCTTGTCCTTGGTCTTGGCCCCGGTCTCCGGGTGCGTCCACTCCCGGGTGCCCTCGGAGAGTTCGACGAAGTTGCGCACGGTCTTCGGCGCCTTGTTCGGGAAGAGCTGGACCCGGATCGTGCCGTGATTGGTACGGAGATTCGCGATGAGGTTGTCAGCCACGAGGGCCGCCCCCTTATGTCTTGGCGTTAGTTGTCCGGTCAACAGGGTATCCAGCATGCCTCCGAGGGCCGGTCCTGATTGAGGCACGACCCTGCGGGAAGGGGTCGTCACGGGGCCCATCTATAGGGGAGGTGGATCGTGTCCCTGACAATGAGGAAAGGGCGGCGCGCCGAGATGATGGTTCCGCAGTCGTGGCTGGGCCGGATGAGGAGCCGGGCCAGGAAGGCCGGCGTCCGGATGACCCCGATGGCGGGCAGCGCGCGTGACCTGGCGGTGAACCGCATCGAGGACGCCCGTCTGTGGGCGGCGCCGAAGCTCGACCAGGCGGCCCAGTCGGTGGAGGAGCAGATCGCCCCCATCGTGAGCGCATTCCTCGCCGAACTGGCCAGGCGGATCGACGTGTCGGCGGCCAGGAAGACCCGGCGTCGCTGGCCGATCGCGGCGCTGTGCACGGGTGCGGCGATCGGTGCGGTCGGCGTGATGATGTACCGCAACAACGCCCAGCGCTGGAGTGACAACATGCGCGAGGGCGTGCGGGACACCCGGGAGAGCATGCGGGACACCGCAGCGGACGCCGGCAAGTGGGTCGGGGACAAGGCTCAGGAGACCCGCGAGAAGGCCGACAAGGCCACCGACGAGATCAAGGGCAAGATGTCCTAGCGCAGCGCCGACGACCACAGAGTCGGTCACTGCGCCGGGAGGAAGCCCCGGTCCACCGCGAAGCCCGCTTGCCGCGGGCTTTCGCGTGCGGTCCTCGCTCTTTCGTCGTTCCCCCGTGGCCCGGATCGTGCCACCCGCCCGCGCCCGTTCTGCACACCATGGCCCGTTTCGCGTAGCGGTGAACCGTTTCCCGGCGCCGGGCGTCTTGGAAACAGGGAGGCCCGGATGGACGTCCTTGACGGCCTCGTGGACGAGGAATTCCGGCTGGAGCTCCTCCTGATCGAGGCACTGCATGAAGAGGCGGAACGGCTGGCCGCCCCAGCCGTCCGTTCGATCGGTTGACCGGCCACCCCGCTCACAGAGCGGGGTGGCCGGACGCGTGACCGGGGCGGCTCAGGGGCGGAAAACCACCCGGACGCACCCGTCCTTCTTGTGCTTGAACATGTCGTAGCCCCTGGGCCCGTCGTCCAGCGTCATCGTGTGCGTCGCCAGCTGTGCGGGCCGGAGCTCGCCCCTGGAGATCCGGTCGAGCAGCATGGGGATGTACCGCTGCCCGTGCTGCTGCGCCCCGCGCAACGTCAGCCCCTTGTTCATCAACGCACCGAGCGGAAACTTGTCGACGAAGCCGGTGAAGACCCCCAGCACGAAGACGGTCCCGCCCTTGCGGCAGGCGTGGATGGCCTCCCGCACCGCGATAGGACGGTCCTGCTCCAGGTGGAGCTGCTGCTTGACCTCGTCGTACACCCGCATGGGCCCGGCGCTGTCCGCCTCCAGGCCGACGGCCTCGATGCAGACGTCCGGTCCCCGGCCGCCGGTGCGCTCACGCAGTTCGGCGTCGACGTCGGTCGCCGTGTAGTCGATCGCCTCGCAGCCGGCCTGCCGTTCCACCATGCGCAATCGCTCCGGGTAGCGGTCGATCGCGATGACCCGCTCGGCGCCGAGCAGTACGGCGGCACGCGCGGCCATCTGGCCGACCCCGCCGCAGCCCCAGACCGCCACCACGTCGCCGGGCCGCACCCCGCCGAGGTCGGCGCCCATCCAGCCGGTGGGTACGGCGTCGGACGCGAAAAGCGCGTCCATGTCGTCGACGTCGTCGGGCACCGGGAACGCGTTGTGGTCGGCGAAGGGAACCCGGATGTACTCGGCGTGGCTGCCCCGGAAGCCGCCCATGGCGTGGGAGTAGCCGTATATCCCGGCGGTCGAGCCGCCCCAGAGAAGATCGGTGATGCCCGCCGTGGGGTTGCTGTTCTCGCACAGCGACCACATGTCGTGGCGGCACGGCCAGCACCGCCCGCAGCCGATGATCGAGCAGACCACGACGCGCTCTCCCGGCCTGCGTCGGCGCACCTCGGAGCCGACCTCGACCACCTCGCCGATGAACTCGTGGCCGATGACGTCTCCCGACTTCATCATCGGGATGTAGCCGCCGAGCAGGTGCAGGTCGGAGCCGCACGTGGTGCTCGCGATGACCTTGACGATCGCGTCCTGGGCGTTCATGATCCCGGGGTCGGGCACCTGCTCGACCGTGAGTTCGTCGACGCCCTGCCAGCACAGTGCCTTCACAGTCGTCCCTCCCCGGGGGCTCGCCGGGCGGCCAGCGTGAGAACCCGGTCGCGCAGGCCGGGCTGACGGCGCTCACCGGTCTGCTCGGCCCGCACGGGCTGAGCGACGCTCTCCGTGCGTGCCTTCGGCGCGGTCGGTGTGGTCTTCGCCTTCCGGACGGCCGAGGCCCTGCCGTGGACGCGTACGGATTCCGGCTCGGGCCGGAGCACCTCCCCGGTCTCCAGAATGGACTTCGCGTCGCGGAGCGCCTTGCGCACCTCCTGCCGCGGATCCGTACCGCGCAGCCGCGCCAGGACGGCCATGGGGCCGGTCGGTACGGCACGGCGCGGCCGTGCGTAGAGTTCGGTGCCCCGATCTCCGGGGGCCCGCTCCGCCCGGACCTCGGCGTCGAGGCGGGCCAGCGGTTGCGGCGGCGCGCCGTCCGGCATGACCTCCTCACGGGGAAGGTTGATCGTGACCCCCAGCCAGCGCAGTGACTCTCTCGGGTCTCTGACCGCGGCCGGTGCGCGGCCTCGTGAGGCGAGCCATCGTGCCACCGCCGCTCCGGTGGCCAGCAGGGTCGCCGCGCCGAAAACGACACGTTTCATGACATTCCCCCCAGACGGCTTTCTGGGAGGACTACCCGTGAGGGCTCGCGACTACCTCGGCGGCCCCATCGGTGCGGGCTGTGCCGTACGCGGGCCGTCCCTCAGCGGTCGGTGCCCCTGGCGGCCGCGAGCGACTCCTCCATCGTGGCGAAGACCGGGATGTGCGCCGTCAGGCCGGCTATCCACAGGACCCGGGTGGCCCCTCGTTCGAGGGCGACCAGCGACAGCCGGCCGCCCTCGTCCACCGCCCGTTTCCAGCAGGCGATGAGCAGCCCGGTCGCCCGGGAATCGAGGAAGTCGACGTCCAGCAGATCGACGACGAGGTTCGGGCCGTACTCGGCGAACGCCTCGTCGAAGAATTCGGCGACGAGTTTGTGCGTGGTGTAGTCGATCGTGCCCTCGAGCGTCAGCACTCCGATGTCGCCGTCACGCTCTGCGGCGAACTTCGTCTTGGCGGTCGAGATGTGCGGGTCAGGCATCAAGACACTTCCAGGGTGTTCGGCGTAACGCGGGCGACCAGAATGCAGGTGTCGTCGCTGGTGTTGCTGGGCACCAGGCCGTCCATGATCGTGGACAGCCGGTCGCGCGGTGCCGCCCGCACTACCTCGGTGATGGTGGCGCTCAGGGCGTCCAACCCCTCGAAGAGGTCGCGACCGGGACGTTCGATGAGGCCGTCGGTGAACATCAACAGGAGATCGTCCGGATCGAGCCGGATGCTCGCACAGCTGTACTCGACGTCGTCGAAGACGCCGAGCAGTACGCCGGGGTGGTGGAGCCGTTCCACCGTGTCCCCCCGGACCAGCAGCATCGGGGGATGCCCGGCGTGGCACCAGGTCAGCACGCGGTCGGTGCTCCGGTAGTGGGCGACGACGGCCGTGGCCAGCACGTCCGGGCGCATCCGGCGCAGTAACCGGTTCAGCGCCACGAGGATCTGGTCCGGCTCGTGGTGCGCGAAGGCCAGCCCGGTTATCGCGTGACGGAGCTTGGCCATGGCCGAGGCGGCGGGGAGGCCGTGCCCGGCGATGTCGCCGACGGCGAGCAGCGCCTCGTCGTCGTCCACGCGGATCGCCTGGAACCAGTCGCCCCCCAGCGGAGCCGTCTCGGCCGGGTCGTACCGCGCGGCGACCCGCAGGCCCGGCACGGTGAACGGCTCGTCCTGCACGGGCAGGATGATGTTCTGCAGCCGTGCCGTGAGCTGCGACTCCTCCTCCAGCCGCTGGCTGACGGCGGCGAGTTGGTCGGCGGTACGCCGCCAGTCCGTGATGTCCTGAAGCACCGCGTGGACCTCGACCAACCGGCCGCTGGAGTCACGACTCGCCTCTGCCCTGGCCACTATCAGGCGCGGATTGCCGCCGACACGGACCCGGAACTCGAACTCGTGCGGCCCGTCCTCCTCCTCCAACACCCGCAGGGCGCCGTCGAAGACCGACACATCGTCCGGATGGACGATCGCGCGGTATCGCTCCAGGTCGAGCGGGCCGTCGGCCGGGTTCAACCGGTGGATGACGTAGAGCTGGTCAGACCATTCGACGTCGCCGTCGCCGATGCTCCAGCGGGTCCAGCCGAGATTCCCCAGACGTTCGGTGTGCGCCAGTCTGGTGTCGAGGCGCTCCTCGTCGTCCTGGCGGACCCAGGAGATCAGCAGGCCGTCCCCGACCCGCGCCAGCCGTACCCTGAAGATCATGAGGCGCGGGACGCCCTCGACGCTCTCCTCGTGCTCGTATCGATCGAGCTCCACCGGATCACCGGTCTCCATCACGCGCAGCGCGCCCTCCCAGAGGGAGCTTCCACGGACGGACGGGTAGGCGTCGAGCATCCTGACGCCGATCAGTTCCTTGCCGATCCGGCCGTGGAGGTCCCGGGCCTCCGATCCTGCCGCCAGGGTCACGAAGTCGACGATCTCGCCGGCCGCGTTCCTGATCGGAGTGGACCAGACGATCTCGCCGGGGACGGCGTCGAGGAGAGATTGGATCATCACGGCGAGGCCACTACCGTGGGACGGGCCCGCCGCATCGCCGGACGGTATGGCGATGGGAGCCGAGCGCGAAATATCGTCACCTCCACCCACTTGAACCGCCTGCCACCCTCCACGGAACACATCCCCAAAGCGCGGTGCCGGCGCGTAGCCGACGCAAGGCCGGTCCAAAGTAGATCCGGGGCGGGGAGAGGACACCCTCACCTACCCGGGGTGTCACTCACGTTGGTGAAAGCCAGGCACTCCCGTTCTGGCAAAGCATAAGCGCCCATGCAACCACCTGATACCCGACCCCGGCACACTGACGATCGAAGAGGTCTGCTTCCCGGTGGAGACCGGTTCGAAACCAGGGCGCTCCCGCCGGATCAGGAGTGCGGGCCCATCACGGTGACCGGCCCACGCGCCAGCTCCGAGAGGGCTTTCTCGACGTCATCGAGCTGCGGCAGCCTGTTCAGATAGCGACGCCAGACACGGGTGTCCTCCCGCCAGGCCTCGAGATAGGCCACGCAAAGCCCGGGCTCGATGAGCGCCAGCCGGCCCTTGGCCGCCCGCAGTGCCTCCGCCATGCGCCGTTTCTCGTCGGCCTTCTCGTCCAGCCCGGGGATCAGCCCGAGCACGTGGTCGATGAAGCGGCGGCGCCTGGCCAGGAACAGCTCCCAATGCCGTGGATCCGCCGTGTGGTCGAGCGTCTTCCCCTCGTCCAGCAGCCAGAAGATGCCCTCGGCCAGGACATCGCCGAACTCCTCCGACCTCGCGCGATCGGGAGTGCGGTACGGATCGTACGGATGCTGGATCACCTTTCCGGTGACGGCCAGCCGGCGCAGCCCTTTCTCCTCCAGCAGATAGAACCAGTCCTCGTTGTAGATGTCGGGAAAGAAGGAGCCGGCCGCGGAGATCCGTACGGCCAGCGCGCCTCCGCCGACGAACGACTCCTGGGGTCCGCCGACCGCACGGTAGGCGTGACACACGACCGAGTTGTCGGGAAACCCGCCCACGGACAGGCCTACGGTGTCGTACTGGCCCAGCAGCCCGGCGGCCCTGCGCAGGTCGTCCGGCGCGCCGACCGTGATGTCGTCGTCGAGGAAGACGATCCGCTCCCAGCCGATGATCCTGGCCAGGGCCAGGGCGAAGTTCCGCTTGGCCGCGGTGTCCGTTTTGCGGCGCAGCCACCGCGGCGGCACCTGGGTCGTACCGAACCTCGGCAGCCTGAGCGCGTGCGCGCCGGGGAAGTCGACGGCGATGATCTCGTCTCCGGGAAGGGCGCAGCGCACCGTCTCCGCCGCGCTCGACCAGCGGCCGCTGCACAGTGTGAGCAGCGGGCAGGCCAGATCCCGGGCCAGCGACACGGCGTGCCGCAGATAGGGGGCCGGACGGGCGGTGGGCACCACGATCGCGTCGATCCGCGCCGCGCTGACCGGCGCGTCCAGATGCCACAGCAGGTGCCGATGCGAGGCATGGTGATCATCACTCTCGATGGCGGTCATGGCGAACCGGCGGCCACTCGTGCAGCCGTGACTCCTCTTTCGTCCAGTCCGGCGTCAGCACCACACCGTTCACCACGGCGACCCGGGTGAGAAGGGCGTAGGACTCCTCGCCGGAGAAGCGGTTGGCCAGGTATTCGGCGTTCCTGTCGCGGAACCTCTCGTCGGTCAGCGCCCTGACCACGCCGTACGTCCCACGGGAGTGCATGCCGTTGCAGATGGAGATCGTGCGCTTGCGGTTGAAGGGGTTGGGACCGCGGGAGAAGAGCGCGACGTCCTCGATGAGACTCCGGCCGGACAGCAGGGGGTAGTGCCGCTCCCGCCGGTCGTCGTTGACCTCGAAATAGGGCCCCTTGTCTCCGTCCCAGTCGCCCACCTGCTGCACCGGCAGGTCGAGCCGGTGCAGCACGTCGTCGGTGACCTCGTTCCAGTCGACCCCGCCGAGCAGCACGAGATGCGACGTGTAGTCGTCGGCGGTGAGCCGCTGCGCGGCCTGATAGGTCACCCTGCTGCCGGGATTCGCCGCGCGGATGTGCCCGTGCAGTTCCAGCAGCGCGTCCAGGTCGGCATAGGAGTAGAGCTCGGCGAAACCGGGATCGTCCGGGTCGTTGTACGGCAGACCGGCCACGGTGTCGGCCGGTAGCTCGGCACAGACGAGCGTGATGGGCTTCCCGTCCGGGAAGTGCCACGGCCCGCCGACGGCGGAGACGGGCGCCGGGGCGTCCTCGCCGGGGTCGGCGCCGCGGAGCGCGGCCGCGCGGAGCTTCAGCAGCTCGCGCCGCAGGTCGTCGCGCCTCCTGAGCTCGTCGGAGGTCAGCTCGTGGATGTCGAGCAGACGTGGTTCCCCGCCGCGTATCGAACGCTCGGTCGCGAAGAACGTGGCGTACGCCTCCAGCCGCGAGACCGGGGGGATGTGCGGTTTACGCTCGGACTCCCAGGAGGAGATGAGCGGCACACTGAGGCCTCCCAGCGCCCTGCCGAGCATCTCCTGGGTGAGCCGCACCCCGGACCAGTGGCCGTGGCGCAGAGACCGCAAGCGTCGTGCGAGGATCCGCTGAGGGTTCTCCCTCGTGTCCATCGACGCTCCTTCACCTTCATCTGAAGTTCAGAAAACCAGTAAACATCTAAGCACGTTCAGATGCGATCGAATAAAGTGGCAGGTCAGCCCGACCGATGCGTGATCACGCAGGTGATGGCGTCATACTCTAGCGCCAAGACCCGCCCTTAAGAAGGGGAATAAGGGCGTCTGGCAGCGGGAACCCTCTGATTCAGTAGGTTCTTTTGAAGTGCCACAGAACTTCACTGTTTTCCTGAAGTTCATGGAAGGGGGCGGCCGATGCCTGGGGCTCGGATGAGGGGACCGCCGCCCGGCTCCCGGATCGATCAGCGGTCGCGAACAGATCGCGTTCGACCCGCTCCCCGTCCAGGGAGCCGCTCGGTAACGGCAGACGGAAAGGTCCCAATCACGCAGACACATCGGGAATCCCCATGGCAACTGTAATGACGCACATCCTGCTCGCCGCGCCGGCCGAGGTCCCCAGCGCCGCGGCGGTGCAACTCGTCCTCTCTTTCGCCCTCGCCCTCTTCCTCGGCATCCTCGCCGTGTCGTTGCGGCTGGCCACGCGGGTGACGGCGCTGCTCGTCCGCATGCTCCTGCGACTGGTCGCCGGAGCCGCCGGAGTGGCCTTCATCGTGGTTCTGATCACCCAGGTGATCAGAACCATGGGACTCGGCATCTGAGCCCTGATCGGGTGGGGCGCTGCCGGCCGGCGGCGCGATGTCCGCCATGGCGGGCCTGCTGATCACGATGCCGCGCCTCACCCCCTCGCCGCTCGGGCGGCCCACGGATTATGGACACCTCCGGCCAAGTCCCCCGTATAGGGCAGGTAATGTTGCCGCCCGAACACGGGGAGGTGGCATGGCCGGGGTCAGAACAGGCCTGAAACGGCTCGCTCTCGACACCCGACCGCTCGGTGTTCCGGCGTACCGGCGGCTGCTGCTGGGGCAGGGCGTGTCGTTCATCGGTTTCCAGTTGACCGCGGTCGCGGTCAGCGGCCAGATGTTCGAGATCACCGGGTCGTCGCTGTGGGTGGGCCTGATCGGTCCGGTCAGCCTCGTCCCCCTTGTCGTCTTCGGGCTGTGGGGCGGGGCCGTCGCCGACGCGGTCGATCGCCGCCGGCTGCTGCTCGTCGGGTCGGCCGTGGCCTGGCTCGCCACGTTCGCCCTGCTGTTCCACGCCTGGTCCGGGAGGGGAAGCGGTTACGTCATCCTCGCGGTCGTGGCCGTGCAGGCGATCGGATTCTCGATATCATCGGCGACCCGCGGCGCGATCATTCCGCGTCTCGTCCCGCCCGAGCTGGTCGCCTCTGCCAACACGCTGAACTTCCTGGTGAGCAGCATCGGCTCGGTGCTCGGGCCGCTGCTGGCGGGAGTCGTGCTCGCGCAGGGCGGGTACGCCACGGCGTACCTGATCGACGCGATCCTGTTCAGCGCCGGCTTCTACGCGGCCGTACGGCTGCCGCGACTGGACCCGCTCGGTGAGATCTCCCGGCCCGGCCTGCGGTCGGTCTTCGAAGGACTCAGTTACATCGCCACCAAGCCGATCGTGCTGATGTCGTTCGCCGTGGACGTCATCGCCATGGCGTTCGCGATGCCGAGGGCGCTGTTCCCCGAGATGACGGCGGACAGGTTCGCCGGGTCCGCGGTCGCCTTCGGCTGGCTCTCCGCCGCCATCCCGATCGGTGCGGTCGTGGCGGGCCTGTTCTCCGGCTGGGTCGGCCGGGTCCGCAGGCAGGGCGTGGCGCTGACGCTCGTGATCGCGCTCTGGGGGGTCACGGTGGCGGCCGCGGCGTTCGCCGACCCGCTGTGGCTGATCGTGACCCTGCTGGCCATCGGCGGCGCGGCCGACCTGGTGTCGGCCGTGTGGCGGCAGACGATCCTGCAGACCTACGCCCCGGATGAGCTGCGCGGACGCATGCAGGGGGCGTTCATGGTAGTGGTGGCGGGAGGACCCCGCCTCGGCGACCTGCGGGCCGGTGCGAGCGCGACCGCGTTCGGCCTGGTCCCGGCCTGGGCGGGCGGCGGACTGGTCTGCGCCGTCCTCGTCCTGGTCACGGGCTTCGCCGTCACCGCGTTCAGGAGGTACGACGCGATGACGGACCGGGCCGTGCCCCGCTGAGCCCGGTGTCCGGCCGGAACGCCGAGATCGAGGGGTTCCGACTCAGAGGGGTTCCAACTTAATCGACTTGTGACCCAACAACTCGCAAGACTTCGGCGTAGGGTTGGCCTGCCACGGGAAACACCTAGAGTGATCGAAAGAAAACCGTGAGTGAGACTGGTTCCTGCCGTAGGTCGAGGGTTATCTTGACGGTCAGACGCGGATTCGGGTGGCTTGTCGAGCATCGGGAGGGAAATCCTCATGGCACTACTCCAGCGGGTGGCACACGAGCAGCCCGATGTGGAGGTCATCGAGTTGACGGCCGAGGAGTACGAAGCCGCGACGCGGCGGATGCTCGAGGACCTCGGGGTCACCTATGACGAGCTGGCTCGACAGGCTAAAGAACGCCGGTTCGACTCCCTCCGGCACCGCAAGGTCTGGCTCCTCGTCCGCGAATACTGATGCGCGGAAGATCTATCAGGAAGCCCACAAGTTCGGCCGGCACGTCCAGCACACCCTCAACACCAGCGTCTGCGACAACGTCAAGATTTCCGCCGTCGCCTCGCCCAGAACCCGCAACGTCGTCATCGTCGGGCGAGGACTGAGTAAGGCCGAGTTCGCCGGCGAGCCCTTCCCTCTCCGCTCCCGGCAGGGGAGTCCCGTCCGTGTCTGGATGGACCTGTCGTTCCGGTTCTGCTACGACCCCGAAGGCGAGTATTTCACCGTCCTGTCCTCCTTTGTGGCGATATACGGGGATTCCGATGGGAAGTGCTGCCTGTGTCATTTCGACTACGAGCGTGACAAGGTCGACGGCTATCCGGAGGCGCACATCCAGGTGTACGGCGAATCGCCGGTGCTCAGGATGTGGGGCGGCGAGCTCCTCGACCGCGGCCTCCACCGGCTTCACTTCCCTTCAGGGCACCGCCGGTTCCGCTGGTGTCTGGAAGACGTCATCGAGTTTCTCGTCATCGAGGGCATCGTGCCCGGCAAGCCCGGCTGGCAGGAAGCCATCGAGCCGGGCCGCCGCCGATTTCACGAGACGCAGCTGAGGGCGGCGATCCGCCGGGACATGACGACCACCATCGGCTACCTGGAAGAGGCGGGCTACCAGGTGGTCCGCCGGGACGACCGTGTGCGGCTCCCACGCCAGCGGCGCCCCTGAACCCGGCTGAGCCCGCGTCCGACGTGCGGCTCAGGGGCACGATGGGTGTGGCCGAGGTCTGCGGAAGTCAGCCGACGCTTGTGAATCCGTACGAACGGCGACTTTCGGAGGAGCCCGGTCGGCCCGACGTTTCGGCCATCGTCGGCTGCGTCTTCTCCCTTGTCGGTCTCGCCGTGCTGTACGCGTTCCAGGGCTGACGCTATGCTGATCACATGCGTCGTGCCCTGCACCTGAACTGGTGGCGCTCCTCGTAGGAGCGGCCACCTCGCACACGCACATGATCGGGCCGTTCGGATGGACGGCCCTTTGTGTTCTCCCCTGTCAAGGGGGCCGTCGTCTGAGCGGCGGACCACCTGACGAACAGGAGAGCCGGATGACCACTCATCTCGACACCACCGTCGCGGCCGATGCCACGGTTTCCGCGGATGCGCTCGGCGTGCCCGCGGCCCAACGCCGCAGTGCCGTACTGGAGGAATCGGTCCGCGCGAACCCCGGGCGGTTCCGCGTGCTGACCGGGGACCGTCCGACGGGGCGGCTGCATCTCGGGCACTACTTCGGCACCGTTCACAATCGTGTGCGGCTGCAGGAGTTGGGGGTGGAGATGATGGTGCTCATCGCGGACTACCAGGTCCTCACCGACCGCGACGTCGCCGACCGGCTCACCGAGCACGTGGCAGATCTGGTGCTCGACTATCTGGCGGTCGGCATCGATCCGGACCGATCGACGATCTTCACCCACAGTGCGGTTCCCGCGCTGAACCAGTTGCTCGTGCCGTTCCTCAGTTTGATATCGGTGGCGGAGCTGAACCGCAATCCCACGGTCAAGGAAGAGATCTCCCAGTCCCGCCAGGCCTCCGTCAGCGGACTGATGTTCACCTATCCGGTGCACCAGGCCGCCGACATCCTGTTCTGCAAGGCGAACCTGGTTCCGGTCGGCCAGGATCAGTTGCCGCACCTGGAGGTCACCCGCATGGTCGCCCGTCGCTTCAACAGGCGGTACGGCCGGCTGTTCCCCGAGCCCGAGGCACTGCTGTCGACCGCTCCGCTGCTGCTGGGCACCGACGGCACCAAGATGAGCAAGAGCAGGGGCAACGCCATCGCCCTGGCTGCGAGCGCTGACGAGACGGCCAGGCTGATCCGCGGGGCCAAGACCGACGCGGGCCGGCACATCACCTACGATCCCGACACTCGGCCCGAGGTCTCCAGCCTGGTCCTGCTGGCCGCGCTGTGTCTCGACCGCGATCCGCACCTGGTCGCCCAGGACATCGGTGGCCGGGGAGCGGCCGCCCTGAAGGGCCTCGTCACCGAGGCGGTCAACGAATACCTCGCACCGGTACGGCGCCGCCGCGCCGAGCTCGCCGAAGACCGCGGCCACATCCGCCGGATCCTGCGCGACGGCAACGAGCGCGCCAACGCCATCGCCGAGGCCACCCTCCGCCAGGTCCGTACCGCGATGAACACGGAATCGTCCCACTCTCAGTAGGTGATTTTCAACGAGTCGACCAAGGCGGCCAGATTACAGGACGGGTTGCGTTTACTCGGTACGCAACCATCGTCATGATGTGGTGGGGAACATGGACATTCACACTGCGAGACCAACTTCTCGGCGTTGGTCCGGGCTGTTACGTATCGTCCTTCCAAGGCTTCCCAGCGGGAGCGGGTCAGCCGCTTGTTCTTGCTCAGGCCATGGAAGGCATTCGTCGAGCTCAGGCCGCGGAGTTTTTTCTTGATGGTCTCCGAATCAGGCCGGCCGGTGACGATTTGGAAGTGCAACAACCACCACAGTTCCAGACAGGGATGGGAGAACCCGATGCGTACCCCGTCTTTGACCGCTCGCCGGAAAAGACCATCGACTCGGCCGTCGCCGTCGTAGTCGAACAGACACCATGCTCGAGGACCGTTGTCCCAGAGCGGACACGACCTGGACCGCAAGCTGGGCCACGAGTGCAGACTGTCGGCGTTCGGCGGCCTTCCTCACCTCGTTTCGACGGAGGTTGATTGCTTCGTCCACAAGGCGTTCCCGATCGGTGTGCCGGAGCTGGACGAAAAACTGGAACTCCGTCGTCAGAGCACCCAGATGGCGGACGTAATCCTCCTCGGTCTCACCCTCGACGAAGAAGTAGACGGGGGTTCGCCGCGGCGACGTCCGCCGACGGGGTGAAGAGGAGTTCCAGGGCTGGGGCGCGCCATCAGGAGTCATCCTCCGTGGCCTTCACCAGCCCGAGCCGCCAGGCGAGGTCTCCAGGAGTTACCCGTGGAGTGCCTCCGTACCGGCCCTGAAAGTACCACTTCTCTAGATTCTCTTCCGGGCGTGGCCTGGCGGCGGCGAGTGGGAAAAGTTCGGTCGCGCCATCGCCTCGCTTTTCGGTGAACCACACCTGCGTCCGATCCAGCGGACGGCCGCCCGGAAGATTGCCGAAAAGACTGGTGTCGTGCGAGGTGAAGACAAGCTGAGCCTTCTCCGGATTGGCCACCGGGTCACTGAACAGTCGCACGACCTCTGCCGACATCGTGGGATGGAGGCTGGCATCAAGCTCGTCGACAAGTAGAACCGCGCCTCGTTCCAAGCTTTGCAGTATCGGCTCCAGCATCATGAACCAGGTGCGCGTGCCGAGAGACTCATCCTCGTAGTCGAGTGTGACGCGGTCTGACCCGGTTCTGTGGACGAAGCGTATCTCCGGCGGGTCTGGATCCCTGGGGATCACCTTGATGCTCTCGATGCCCAGATCGGCATGACGGACGAGTTCTTCGATCCTGGATTTCAGCGGACCCAGCATCTCGCGTCGGGTGCGGCTCTCGCGTGCTCCGCGCTCCCGCTCAGGTGTCAACAGTTGGAAGTTGTCGGCGAACCAGCGGTGAATGGCGGCAAGCTGTTGCTGGTTGTTGGACGCGGCGCTAGAGAGGAAGAGTGCGTTGTCCCGCGTGAGCTTGGCGAGAGTGGCCTTGGGCCCCTTGAGGTGATCCCCTGGGAATTCGAAGGACACGGTCTTCTTTGCGTCGCGGACGAACCATACCTGGCGGGAATGCCGTTGTGTGCCCGGATATGCGTACAACCACTCTGATTCGATCCGCTCATCGCCCAGGGTGAACCCGTATGTGTAGTGCACAGGCGGGTGGCCCAACACCATATCGACTTCAAAAAACGAGGGTTCCTCGGCGCAAATCGAATCAAAGAACGGTTTGCGGGGTATTCCCTCTCCCTTCGCCCACTCCGCATGCGAGTCGAGTACGGCACGCTGCATGAACCGCATGGCTCGCAGCACGTTGGACTTGCCCGAGGCGTTCGCGCCGTAGAGCCCCAGGACGGGTTGCGCGAACACCGGTTTGCCGTCTATCACCACTCCGCTGTCCCTGGCGTCCCCTGTCTCAGTCCGAGTCGCCACGAACGACAGGACCTGCTCTTCGCGTAGCGACAGGACGTTCGCCACCCGGAACCTGAGCAACATCCCGACCTCCTCTACAAGCAGGCTACCTCTCCTCCAAGCGTCTTTCATGGAAGAACCTGGCCCATCGTGCTCCTAGAGAGGACATATGACCGATGCAGTCCTTCCTCCCGGGACATCGTCGACGGTCGCTCGAGATCAGGGGATGAGGATGGTGCTGAACGACGGGGGGGGGAGCGGGCATCGTTGGTGTAGCCGGGCGGTCGGCGCTGTGCGGGGGAGTCGCGAGGGAGGCGGTCGGGCTCCGCCCGCGATAGCTTTGGAGAGGAGGCATGAGGGGGTGATCGCATGCCTGACACTCGAGATCTCGTGGACCTCATACTGGGCGCCCTGAACGATCACGATGTGGAACGGGCGTTGCGACATTTCAGTCCGGACGCCGTCCTGGTCAGCCCGATCGGAGTAGCGGAGGGGCATGGGGAGATCGCCTGGTACTTCGAGCACCTGATCAAGGGGTTTCCGGACCTCGGCATCACGGTGTGGCACAAGGTCACGTGTGGCGATCCCGTGTTCACCGAATGGACGATGACCGGCACGCACACCGGTCCGTTCCTGCTGCCGAGGGGTGAGGTGTTCGACGGGAGCGGGCGCAGGATCGCCGTCCGCGGCTGCGGAGCCTGCGCGATAGAGGACGACCTGGTCATCACGTATCGCGACTACTTCGATCAGCTCGAGCTGTACGCCCAGCTCGGCCTCTCGCTCACGCTCGCCGACGATGTCGAATGATTCGGTCCACCTTTTGGGGTTATTCGTCCCGGCATGGGTAGCTCTGTCGGAAGATGGGGGGACGTGATGCCCGATCCAGTGGACGCGAGCGTGTTCTTCGTGGGAAACGCCACGATGATCATCCGTTGTCATGGGTTCACCCTGCTGACCGACCCCAACTTCCTCCATCGTGGTCAGCGGGCGAAGCTCGGCTGGGGGCTCGGCACGCGGCGCCGTACCGATCCGGCCATCGACATCGGAGGGCTTCCGCCGATCGATCTTGTCGTTCTTTCTCATCTGCATGGCGACCACTGGGACGACGTGGCCCGGGACGGCCTCGACAAGGACGTGCCGATCATCACGACTCACCACGCGGCACGGCGGCTGCGGCGCCAGGGGTTCCACCGCGCCGTCGGCATGGACACCTGGGAGGAGCACCGGGTGCGCCGGGGAGACCGGCTATTGAAGATCACCGCCACCCCGGCCAGACACGCGCCGGGCCCGGTGCGGCGCCTGTTGCCGCCGGTCATGGGCACTGTGCTCGACTTCGGCGGAGATTTCAGCGGAGACCTCGGCAGAGAGGGAAGGCTCCGCGACGGGGGACGGCCGGACCTGCGCCTGCACATAAGCGGTGACACGATCATGCACCCGTGCCTGTCGGAGATCCCCCGGCGCTTCCCGGACATCGACGTGGGCATCGTGCACCTCGGCGGCACCCGCGTGCTCGGCATGCTGGTCACGATGGACGGTGAACAGGGGGCCGAGTGGCTGCGGTTGATCGATCCGTTCACCGCCCTGACCGTGCACTACGACGACTACGAGGCGTTCACCTCCTCGCTCACGGACTTCCAGCGGTACGTCCGGCGCCTGGGGCTGTCGCATCTCGTGCATTACCTGATGCGCGGTGAGACCTATTCCCTCCCGTTGCGCCGCCACGGCATCGGGCCTGTCCCGCGCGCTTTCTGAGCCGACGATCTGAGCGGCTCCGCTCTCCTGCCTGCCATAGCGGCGGATACATACCGCATTTCAATGGGTTGCGCCCGGTTTAGCCGTCAATGAGGCTTTTTGTGAGATTGATCTATATCTCTGAGTTATAGAAACTTGGAGGGTACACCGCACGCGCTCTTGGTGTCAGCTTGGGGCAAGTCCGACTGCTCGGACTTTTCACCCCCCATGCAGAGGAGTCACCGAGAGTGAATCCCACGAAGAGGTCGGGTGCCGTCGCGGTGCTGGCGGCGGTCACCCTGGCCACCGCCTCGCTGACGGCGGTGCCCACCGCCGCCTCGGCGGCGCCTGATGCGGCGGCCGGCCAGGCCGGCGCCCAGAAGCCCACGCCGCCGCCGGCGTTCGCGCCGCCGGACGCGCAACAGCGTAAGAACGCGGTCGCCAGCGCGAACAACGCACTGCTGGCCGACGCGCCGGCGTTGCGTGCGTCGGCCGATGACGAGTTCCAGCTGGTACGGAGCATCTCCGGCACGCGCGGCCTGCAGTACCTGACCTACCAGCGCACCTACCGCGGCCTGCCGGTCTACGGCGGCGACGTGATCGTGTCCACCGACAAGACCGGCCAGGTCGTCGACACCGTCGTCACCGGCCAGCAGACCACGGTGAACGTCGGCATCAAGGCCAAGGTCACCGCCGAGGCGGCCGCCCGCACGGCCCGCGCCGAACTGGCCACCGCCGAGGACACCGGCACCCCCGAACTGCTGGTGCACGCCACGACCACGACCCCCCGCCTGGCGTGGGAGACCGTGGTCAAGGGCACCGGCAAGCACAACACCCCCAGCGTGCTGCACGTCTACATCGACGCCCGCACCGGCAAGGTGATCGACACCTGGGACGAGGTCCGCGCCGGCACCGGCAACGGCCACCTCAACGGCCAGGTGACCATCGACACCGGCCGCTCCGGCAGCTCCTACACCCTGGTCGACCCCAACCGGCCCGGCCTGCAGTGCGGCGGGCAGAACGGCGCCGCCTACACCAAGAGCACCGACACCTGGGGCAACGGCTCGGGCACCGACCTGGAGACCGCCTGCGTCGACGCGATGTACGCCGCGCAGAAGGAATGGAACATGCTCCGCGACTGGCTGGGCCGCAACGGCCACAGCGGCACGGGCCGTTCCTTCCCCATGCGGGTCGGCCTCAACGCGGTCAACGCCTACTGGTACGGCTCCTACACCGCCTTCGGCTACAACCAGGCCCGCACCAAGCAGCTGACCTCGATGGACGTCGTCGGCCACGAACTCGGCCACGCCATCTTCCAGTACTCCGGCTCCGGAAACGGCAGCGGCAACGAGGAAGGCGGCCTGAACGAGTCCACCGGCGACATCTTCGGCGCGCTGACCGAGCACTACGCCAACAACCCCGTCGACCCGCCGGACTACCTGGTCGGCGAGGCGATCAACCTCGCCGGCAGCGGCCCGATCCGCAACATGTACAACCCCGGCGCACTGGGCCACCCCAACTGCTACAGCTCCTCGATCCCCAACACCGAGGTCCACGCGGCGGCCGGCCCGCAGAACCACTGGTTCTACCTGCTGGCCGAGGGCAGCAACCCCGGCGGCGGCAAGCCCTCCAGCTCGACCTGCAACGGCTCGACCGTGACGGGCATCGGCATCCAGAAGGCCGGCCAGATCTTCATGGGCGGCCTGAACACCAAGACCGCCCCCTGGACCCACGCCAAGGCCCGCGTGGCCACCCTGCGCGCCGCGCTGTCGCTCTTCCCGGGCAGCTGCACCGAGTTCAACGCGGTCAAGGCGGCCTGGAGCGCGGTCAGCGTCAACGCCCAGTCCGGCGAGCCGACCTGCACCGCCCAGCCCGGCAACGACTACTCGCTGTCGCTGAGCCCGACCTCCGGCAGCGTCCAGGCCGGTCAGTCGGTCACGACCCGGGTCAACACCGCGGTCACCGGCGGCAGCGCCCAGTCGATCAACCTGAGCGCCCGTTCGCTGCCCAGCGGTGTGACCGCGTCGTTCAACCCGGCCACGATCACCGCGGGCCAGTCGTCCACGCTGACCCTGTCCGCCTCCTCCGTCGCCCCGGGCGGCACGTACCAGGTGACGGTCGTCGCCGACGGCTCCAGCGTCGACCGCGAGGCGACGTACTCCCTCACGGTGGGCAACGACCAGCCGCCGCCGGGTGGTGAGGCGCCGGACATCTCGATCGGCAACGTCACCGCGCACCTGAGCCAGCTGCAGTCGATCGCCACGAGCAACGGCGGCAACCGGGCGAGCGGGACCGCGGGCCACACCGCGTCGCTGAACTACATCAAGGGCAAGCTGGACGCGGCCGGTTATCAGACGCGGGTCCAGAACTTCTCCTACGGCGGCAGGACCCACGCCAACCTGATCGCCGACTGGACTCGCGGGCCCAGCAGCCCGACCGTGATGCTCGGTGGTCACCTCGACAGTGTGTCGGCCGGCCCCGGCATCAACGACAACGGCTCCGGCTCCGCGGCCCTGCTCGAGGTCGCGCTGGCCCTGGCGGCTAAGAACCCGACCCTCACCAAGCACGTGCGATTCGGCTGGTGGGCCGCCGAGGAGTCGGGCATGATCGGGTCGCAGTACTACGTCCAGAACGGTGGGGCGTCCGGCGTCGAGTCGTACCTCAACTTCGACATGCTCGGCTCGCCGAACCCCGGGTACTTCGTCTACCGGGACGACGCCACCATCCAGAGGGCGTTCAACGACTACTTCGCCTCGATCAACGTGCCGACAGAGCCGGAGACCGGTGCCGACGGCCGCAGTGACCATGCGCCGTTCAAGAACGCCGGCGTGCGGGTCGGTGGACTGTTCAGCGGGGCCGAGGGACGCATGACGTCGGCGCAGGCCCAGAAGTGGGGCGGCACGGCCGGCCAGGCGTACGACTCGTGCTACCACTCCTCCTGCGACCGCTACCCGAGCAACATCAACACGACGGCGCTGGACCGGAACAGCGACGCCATCGCGAACGTGTTGTGGAAGCTCACGGTGGACGGCACGTCTCCGTCGCCGTCCCCGTCGCCGTCCCAGAACGACTTCTCGGTGTCGGTGAACCCGGCGTCGGCCACCGTGCAGGCCGGTCAGTCGGCGACCACGACCCTCAGCACCCAGGTGACCCGCGGTAACGCTCAGTCCTTGTCGCTGTCGGCCTCGAACGCGCCCTCCGGGGTCACCGTGTCGTTCAGCCCGTCCACGATCAACTCGGGGCAGAGCGCCACGGTGACGGTCGCCACGTCGGCCAACACCCCGGCGGGTACTTACGCGATCAGCCTGAACGCCTCCGGTGCGTCGGCCGGCCATGCGGCGACGTTCTCGGTGACGGTCAACGGTGGTGATGGCGGGGAGACCACCTGGGCGGAGTGGACTCAGTACAACGCGGGCGACATCGTGACCTACAACGGCGTGCGCTACCGGTGCCTCCAGTCGCACACGTCGCTGCCCGGCTGGGATCCGCCCAACGTTCCCGCTCTCTGGCAGCGACTCTGAGAGCCGGGCGGCGACGCCGATAAGCGAATCCGACCGATGACAGGGCGGGCGGCCATCCGGGGGGTCGCCCGCCCTCGTCCGTTCTTAGCCGTCTTCTCCGAGTCGTCTTCTCCGAGTCGTCTTCTCCGAGTCGTCTTCTCCGAGTCGTCTTCTCAGTGGGGCCTTCTCAGAGTTGGCCGAGCAGCCAGCGGGGGCCGGTGACGAGCGCGCCGAGCGCGGTGACCCGCTGCCGCAGCCCGCGGTCGGCGGTGACCACGAGGACCTTCTCCCATGGCCGTCTGTCGCGGACGGCCGCCACGATCGCGTCATCCCCGCTGCCCGATGCCCGCACCACGGTCGTACGGTCGTCCCGGACCACCGGATCGATCCCGCGGGCCGCGCCCTCCAGCACGACGACGATGCGGGGGAACCAGCGAGCCAGATCGGGCAGCCCTTCGGGCGTACGGCGCAGCCCACCGGAGGTGAGCGGGACCAGTTCGTCGAGCAGGCGACCGGCGGCCCCGGCCCGGTCCCGCCACCAGCCGTGCTCGGCGCGGGCTCCGATGATGTTGGCCAGGTCGAGGACGACGACGAGCGGATTGAGCGCGGTCCGGATGCTCGGCCAGGAGTCGGCGAAGCCGGGGTGGAGCACCTGGGCGGTGACCTCCTCGGCCGACATCCAGCGCATGTCGGTGCTCTCGCCGTTGGCGGGTTCCGCGTCGAGCAGTCCGTCCGCCTGGGCGATCACGGTCTGGTACGACCAGCCGCCGTGGTCGTCGACGTACAGACCCTGTACGCGGACGAGGTCGGCCGTGAGCGCGGCCTCCTCGTGCGCTTCGCGCAGCGCACCGGTGATCGCGTCCTCGTGGCTGTCGCACGCGCCGCCCGGAAGCCCCCAGGTTCCGCCGTGATGGCTCCACCACGCGCGTTTCTGCAGCAGGACGTACGGCATGCCGTCGAGCGTGTGGTGGACGGCGAGCAGACCGGCCGCCCCGTGCAGACCCCAGTGCCGGTGCCCGCGAGAACACAGGATCCAGCCGTCTCCGTCGTTCTCCGCCATGACCCCATCTTGCCCTGCCGCGCGCGGCCCGGCCGGTGTCCGGGCCATCCCATCTGGATCCGCGCTCGGGTCGGGCGTGATGAGCCCGATGACCGATCGTTATGAACAGGTAAGCAGTTTCCGTGATTAGACGAGCCCCGGACCGTTAGGTTGTGACAACCTCACTCTTGATTCCCCCCGCTTTCGGTGAATCAGGAGATGTCATATTCGGCGGACACGCGCCCGCCTCCTTCCGGCCGGAGGAGCGGGCGCTGTTCTTTTCTTCCGCTTCGTCCTTGGCGTACGGGCCATCGCGCCGGCAGGCCATGGCGTGGACCCCCGGCGGAGACCGCGATTGCGATCTTCGCCGGGTGCCAGGCTTTTCTTGCGCCGGGTTCGAGATAGTTCGGTACGGATTACCGCCGTGTGATCGATCGGCTCGTCCAGCCGTTATCCGAGACGATTCTCCAGTGGGGTGCCTGCCACTGTTCGACTCGCCGCCCCATCCGGGTGGCGATCTGGGCCGGTCGGATTTCGCCGCCCATCGTCTGCGCCACATCGGTCCTGATGCGGGGCAGCGGCCTGCTGGGAAGTCGAGGGGTCACCTCGATGATGCGGGCCACGGCCACGCCGACGGGTCGGCTCCCGGCTCCCGTCGGGACGGTGGCGATGACGGTGTCGGTGGTCGTGTTGATCACGGACACGTTGTTGGACGCGAAGTTGGTGACGTAGGCGTGGGTGCCGTCGGGAGTGATCGCCACGTCCAGTGGAGCGGTCCCGACGGGGACGGTGGCGACGACGGCGTTGGCGGCCGTGTCGATCACTGACACGTTGTTCGAGACGTTGTCGGCCACGTAGGCGCGGGTGCCGTCCGGTTTGATCGCCAGCCCGACGGGATTGGTCCCGACGGGGATGGTGGCGATGATGGTGTCGGTGGCCGTGTCGATCGCCGAGACGGTGTCCGTGCCGATGTCGGCGACGTAGGCGCGGGTGCCGTCCGGAGTGATCGCCACATCGACCGGAACGGACCCGGCGCCGATCGGGATCGTGGTGGTGACGGTGTTGGTGGCCGTGTCGATCACGGAGACGGTGTTCTTGCCGGTGTCGGCGACGTAGGCGCGGGCGCCGTCGGGAGTGATCGCCAGGCCCTCGGGATTGGTCCCGGCGCCGAGCGAGATGGTGGCGGCGATGGTGTTGGTGGCCGTGTCGATGGCCGACACGTTGTCGGACGCGAAGTTGGTGACGTAGGCGCGGGTACCGTCGGGCGTGACGGCGACCGCGAACGGGCTGTTCCCGACGGGGACGGTCGCGGTGACGGTGTCGGTACGCGTGCTGATCACCGAGACGTCGTCCGAGCCGTTGTTGGTGACGTAGGCGCGGGTGCCGTCGGGCGTGACCGCAACCCCGTTGGGGCTGCTCCCGACCGGAATGGTCGTGGTCACGGTGTCGGTGGTGACGTCGACGACCGCCACCTTGCTCGCGCCCGAGTCGACCACGTAGGCCTTCTGCCGGGTCCGCTGGGCCGCGGTTTCCGCCCCGGCGGGCGGGGGCGCCAGCGGTGTCAGGCCGATCGCGACGACCGCCGCGGCCGCCGATGCCCGGACCAGGGACCGCCACCCCCGCCCGCGTGACAGGTCCGTCATTTCGGTCGCTTCGGTCGCTTCGGTCGCTTCGGTCGCTTCGGTCGCTTCGGTCGCTTCACCACCCGAGATATTCTCGGATCTTCTCGTCCAGCGTGTAAGCAATTGGACCTCCCCTAGAGCTGTCAAATCCCGTTCTACGACTGGAGGGCTGCTCGTCCTGGAATCGGCACACCGGTTTGGTGCTCGCGGCTGGTCACTTGATGCATTCCTGGTCATCATTCCGGTTGAATCTCCGCGTGATTCGCTGACCCCTCCTCGGGTTTCCGAGATCACATCGCTCACATCCCGACAAGTGCGGCATGAGCCGAGAAGAATGGAAATTCGCTCAGGTCGGGAAAAGCCGGGGCCCCCGGCTCGGCGGAATTCGCCGGGGGCCTCCGGCCTCGGGTGCGCCGGCCGTCAGCCGGCGTTGGTCGCGTCGGCCTCGACCGTTACCGGTCGCCGGGTGACGGGCGGCCGGGTCGGCACGGTGCGGACGCGCTTCACGGCCACTCCCTCGGGGAAGGTCCCGACGGCGACGGTGGCGGCGACCAGGTTGGTGCGGGTGTTGATCACCGACACGTTGTTCGAACCGGAGTTGGCGACGTAGGCGCGTGTCCCAGCGGCGGTGAAGGCGACTCCGTCGGGCTCGTTCCCGACCGGAATCATGGAGATGACCGCGTCGGTGGCGGTGCCGATGACGGAGACGATGCCCGGTACGGCACCGGGCCGGGGACTGGTGACGTAGACGCGGGCGCCGCCGGGCGAGACCGCCACGCCGACGGGACCGCTGCCGCAGAGGAGCTCGATGGTGCGGATGACCGTGCCGGTGGCGATGTCGATGACGGAGACCGTGTTGTCGCCGTTGTCGGTGACGTAGGCGCGGGTGCCGTTCGGCGTGATGGCCACCTGCCTGGGGTCGGCTCCGACCGTGATGACGTCGATGCGCGTGTTGGTCGCGGTGTCGATGACCGAGACCTCGTTGTCGCCGCCGGCGACGACGTACACCCGGTCGCCGTTCGGCGTGATGGCCACGCCGTCGGGAGCGGCCCCCACGGAGACCGTGGTCAGAACGGTGTCGGTCGCGGTGTCGATGACCGAGACGTTGCCCGAGCCCTGGTTGGTGACGTAGACCCGGTCGCCGTTCGGCGTGATGGCGACCCCGCGTGGGTTGGCGCCGACGGGGATCGTGGCGATGACGGTGTCGGTCCGGGTGTCGATCACCGAGACGGTGTTGGACTCGAAGTTGGTGACGTAGGCGCGGTCGCCGTTCGGTGTGACGGCCACGCCGATGGGACCGGTGCCGACGGGGATCGTGGCGACCACTCTGTTGTCCAGGGTGTTGATCACAGAGACGGTGTTCGAGCCGAAGTCGGCCACGTAGGTGACCTGCCGTGCCTGCCACGTCGTGTTGGTGGCCGCCCCGGTCGCGGTCTCCGCCACGACTGTGGCGGCCGTGGCAGTGGTCGCCGTCGGTGCGGCCAACGGTGCCAGACCGGTGACCGTGATGGCCGCCGCGGCCACCGTCGCCCGGAAGCGGGTCTTCCAACTCCGCTTCTGCGACATGGCCGGATTTTCCCGGCCGCCGTCATGGGCGGACTTTCTCGTCCAGCGTGTAAGCAATTGGACCTCCCATAGAGATGGCAGATCCCGTTCTAGGTCGGGGCGGAGTCGCATCCCGCGACCGGCGCGGCGGTTTGGCACTTCCGGCTGATAGCTTGATCGTTTCCTGGCCATCATTCGGATTTCTCCCATTAGGATCGGCGAACGCGGCTTGGGTGCTGTTCGGGGCGTAATTCACGAAAAGCGATGGTGTGAATCCGTACGAACGATGGGAAACGCTCCCTGTGCTGGGGCATGCCGAGGCCCCCGGTCGGCACGCGGTTCTCCCGGGGGCCTTCAGGACTTTTCCGAGCGCTCCGTACGGCCTGCCGGGCACATCGGCCACCGCTGTCCCAAGGCGTACGGACGGGCGTCTCACATGATGTTGTCCACCCTGGCCTTCACCTTGGCCGGCCTGCGGGCGATGGGCGGCTGGGGCGATGCGGTGCGGATGGGTGCCACGGCCACGCCGACGGGAGCGTTCCCGACCGGGACGGTGCCGACGACGGTGTCGGTGGTGGTGTCGATGACGGAGACGTTGCCGCTGTCGAGGTTGGTGACGTAGGCGCGGCTGCCGTCGGAGTTGACCGCCACCTCCGCGGGGGTGACTCCGACGGTGACGGTGTCGATGACCGTGTTGGTGGTGGTGTCGATGACCGACACGGTGTTGGACTCGAAGTCGGTGACGTAGGCGCGGGTGCCCTCCGGATTGACCGCCACTCCCCGTGGGCCGTTCCCGACGGGAATGGTGTCGATCACGGTGTTGGTCGCTGCGTCGATGACCGAGACGTCGTTCGTGCCGAAGTCGGTGACGTAGACGCGGGTGCCCTCCGGGTTGACCGCCACTCCCTGTGGGAAGCTCCCGACCGGAATGGTGTCGATGACCGTGTTCGTGGCGGTGTCGAGGACCGAGACCGTGTTCGCACCGTTGTTGACGACGTAGACGCGGGTGCCGCCGGGCGTGGCCGCGACGCCGAGAGGCGCGCTCCCTACGGGGACGGTGGCGACGACGGTCCTGCCGATGGTGTCGATGACCGAGACCGTGTCGTCATCGCCGTTGGTGACGTAGGCGCGGGTGCCGTCCGAGCCGACCGCCACCTGCACGGGGCGGTCTCCGACGGGGATGGTGTCGATGACGGTGTTGGTCGCGGTGTCGAGGACCGAGACCGTGTTCGCACCGTTGTTGACGACGTAGACACGGGTGCCGTCCGGGCCGACCGCCACGCCCCGGGGAGTGTCGCCGACCGGGATGAGGGCGACGACGGTGTTGGTGCGGGTGTCGATCGCCGAGACGTCGTCCGAGGAGGAGTCGGCGACATAGGCGATCTCACGTGCCTGCGCCGTGTCGGCATCGGCCGTGGCGGGCGGTGCCGCCGACGGGGCCAGCCCGGCGGCCATGGCGATCGCGGCCGCGACCGTCAGGATGCGGGTCTTCCAGTGGTGCGTCCGCGACATGGCCATCGCCTCCCGGCCATGGTCGTCGGCGGACTTTCTGAGCCGGCGCGTAATCAATGGGACCTCCCGTAACGACGACAGGGTCCCGTTCTATTTCCGGGTGGCGTAACGCCCCGGAATCGACGCGCTGACTTGGTGCTACCGATTGATCGTTTGATTCATTCCTGGCCATCTATCCGGCAGACCGGATCGAAATGGAATAACGGTCGTTTCGGCGACGGAAACGGTCATTATCCTTTCTTCCGCCGGTGGTGCCATCGTTGCCCGGGTCCTATCGGCCGCTGGCGGAGAAGTGCTGGTAGTCCTTGTAGCCGGACCAGTAGCCGCCCCAGCCCCAGCCGATCTTCTCGAACGCCCGCACCACCTTGTCGCCGGCGTGGATCACACCGGGCTTTTCCGGTCTGCCGACGTACGCTCTCGCGTTCTTGTGCGCGTACGACCCGTCGCCGTACACGAAGGGGTTCTCCCGCGGGTTGAGATCGACCGCCCGGCCGTAGGCGTGCTCGGACCAACTGCCCGAGCCGGTCGCCCTCCGGCAGTTGAAGGCCGAGGTGTTGTCCGCCTCGATGGAGTCGTAGTCGCTGCCCTTGTACACATCGACCGATTCCATCCGCCGGATCGGATAGCGCTGGTCGTACAGCTTGCGGAAGACCGAGACGACGTCGTCGGCGACGTCCCGGTTCACCACCATCTCGCCGGTGTGCGCCCGGTCGTCGAAGCCCCAGTAGGTCATCGTGATCTTCCGGAGCCGGCTCAGCGGCACCGGGCAGTTCGGCTGCCATGAGTACGGAACCTCGTCCCGCGACACCGACACGATCGTTGCCGAGAACTCGGGCGGCTCGGCCGAGGCCGACGGTGTGGGCGCCGGCGACGGGCCAGGAGACGTGGTGTAGGTAACGGCGGACGAGGCGGTGGCGGCGGGCACGCCGGACGCGGCGGCCCCGGCCGGGCCTCCCGTGGTGTCTCCCCCCGTGGTTCCCGCCGTGTTTCCACCCGCGCAGGCGGTGACGCCCACGATGGTCATCGCCAATATCGCTGACCTGGGATTTCGTAAGCGTGCCATAGGCGCAGGCTACCTCCGCCCCGCCCGTACGACGCCCCACACCCCCCACCCCCTGGGCGTGATCTTGCAGTTTCTCGCAGCCATCCGCCGCGACCAGGCGATTTCCCTTCGTGATCTCGCAGAAACTCGTAGGCCGTGCCGTTGACCAGGTGTTTCACCAACCATGATCTTGCAGTCGTCGGCTGACGTTCGCGTCACGTGGTCGGCGGAGTCGGCCGCGGAAACCGGGGATCGGAATCGTCGGAGGGGGCCGCTAGGGTGAGCGTCGTGATCCCTGAGCTGCGCTTCGGCGCGCTGACCATCCCGACCCACGACTTCTTCGTGGTCCTCGGGGTGGTCGTCGCGAGCGTGGTGTTCGTGCTGGAGGCGCGGCGCAGGGGTGCGCTTCGGGAGGAGTCGCTGTTCGCCGTCGCCGGCGCCCTGGTCGGCGGCGCGATCGGGATGCGTGTGTCCGGATGGGCCGAACATCTCGATCCGGCGCTCAACCCCACGCTCCTTGAGGCGTGGATGTTCGGCTCCCGTAGCGTTCTGGGCGGCCTGACCGGGGCGTACGCCGGCGTGCTGATCGCAAAACGGCTCATCGGATATCGGGAGAAGACCGGCGATCTGTTCGCACCGGCGGTGGCGCTGGGCATGGCCGTGGGCCGCATCGGGTGTTTCCTCACCGAGGCCCCGGGGCGTCCCACCGAGTTGCCGTGGGGGATCCGAGCCCCGGCGTCGGTGCCGGAATGCCTCGGCTGCCTGACCGGGCAGCCCATGCATCCCTCGTTCCTCTACGAGATCGTCTTCCAGCTCGCGATGTTCGGTGCGCTGGTGTGGGCGCGTGGCCGGGTCAGCCGACCCGGCGAGCTGTTCACCCTCTATGTGGCGGCGTACGCCGGGTTCCGGTTCCTCGTCGAGTTCACCAGGGCCAACGAGACGGTCTGGCTCGATCTGACCCGTCCGCAGTGGTTCCTCCTTCCCGGGCTCGTGCTCGTCGCGATCCGGCTCACGTACGGCTACCGCAGAGGGTTCTACGATCGCCTGCCGGCGGTCGGTTCCCTTGGGAGAGGGCCGGCACGCCGCGATCCCGACGGCGGCACCTTCCGCGAAGAGGCGGCGGGTGGCACGGTTGGTGACCACACGGATGACAGCGTGACGATTCGTCAGGAGAGCAAATGAACCCACCCCCCGGGCCGCCGAATCCCCCCACTCCACCCGGACGTCCGCCCGGTCCTCCGCCCGGCCCCCCATGGCCGCCGCCGGGTTGGCGGCCGCCGCCGTCGTCGGGTTCCTCCGGCGGTGTCGTCGTCGCGCTGACGTTCGTCGGCATCATCGTGTTCGTATTCATCAACCTGATGGCGTTCTTCGCCACGATCACCGTGGCCGACTCGGTGCGCGGCGACGGCAAGCTGGTGGTCGTCGGGGTCGCGGCGGTGCTCCTCGCGGCCATCGCGCTCGTGGGCGGCATCGTGCTGATCATGCTGCGCAAGCCGTGGAGCAAGGGTCTCGGTCTGGGTTTGATGATCGGCTGGGCGCTGGTCTCCATTGGCACCGCGGGGTTCTGCACCGGCGTAAACCCCTCGATCTATGTGGACGGCGCACTGTGACCACTGGAATGTCTCTTCGTGGCGACCGGATCCTGCGTTACGTCAACGCGTTCTGCCCGCGCTGCCACGACGAGCACCCGGACCGGCCGCTTTCGGAGGTCGCGCGTCTGTCAGGCCGCCTCGTCGCCAGAGACGACCTGGTCTATCTGGAGCGCGGCTGCCGTACGCACGGCCTGGTCCGCACCCTCTACGACGAGGACCCGGAGATCCTCGCCTACCTGGAGGAGTGGACCGCGCCCACGAAGGCACACCGGCCCGACGTCCCCGGGAACTTCGACCCGGTTCCCATGGCGTACCTGCGGGGACTGCCGGAGATGCAGACGCAGCACACGTGCATCCTGCTGGAGGATGTGGCGGAGGTGTGCAACCTGCGCTGCCCGACCTGCTTCACCGAGTCGTCTCCCGACCTGCGCGGCGTCGTGCCGGTGCCGGAGATCCTGGCCAACGTCGACCAGCGGCTCGCCCGTGAGAACGGCCGGCTCGACGTGCTCATGCTGAGCGGCGGCGAGCCCACCCTGCATCCACGCCTGTCCGAGCTGCTCGCCGAGCTCGTGACCCGGCCGATCACCCGCATCCTGATCAACACCAACGGGCTGCTCGTCGCGAGGGACGACGCGCTGCTCGACCTGCTGACCGGGCATCGCGAGCGGGTCGAGATCTACCTGCAGTACGACGGGGTCTCCGCCGAGGCCTCCCGCCACCACCGAGGTGGAGACCTGACGCGGCTCAAGGCGGACGCGCTGCGGCGGCTGTCCGAGCGGGAGATCTTCACCACGCTGGTCATGACCGCGGCCCTCGGCGTGAACGACGGGGAGATCGGCGATGTGGTACGGCTCGCGCTCGACACCCCCTTCGTCGGCGGAGTGTCCATCCAGCCGCAGTTCGGCTCCGGGAGATCGGGACCGATCGACCCCTTGGACCGCCTCACCCACACCGGCGTGCTCAAGCGGCTCGGCCCGCAGACGGACGGGCTGGTGACCTGGCGGGATCTCACCGCGCTGCCCTGCTCGCATCCCCACTGCTGCTCGGTCGGCTACCTCATCCGCGACGACTCCGACCGGTGGCGGTCGCTGACCGCGCTGATCGGGCACGACCGGCTCAAGGAGCATCTCGGCCTGGTCGCCAACCGGATCGCCGACTCGGAGATCCCGCGTGAGTTGCGCCTCGCCGTACAGGAGTCGCTGCTCGGTCTGCTGTCGGAGCAGTCGTCGCTGTCGCATCCCGAGATCGGCAAGATCTGGCGGAACATCGGGGCGAACTGCGACATCGGCCTGCCGACGCTGCTGACGCTCGCGTCCTCGGCGCTGCCCGGCCGGCGTCGCCGGCTGCGGCGGCTGCTCGGCGAGCGGATCGTCCGCATCACGATCAAGCCATTCATGGACATGTCCACCATGATCGAGGAACGTCTCGTGCAGTGCTGCGTCCATGTCGGCACCCGCTCGGATCAGGATCAGTGCGCGCCCTTCTGCGCCGTCCAGGCCTGGCCGGCGCTGGCACGGCAGCGGCTGTCCGCGGTCGCCTCGGCCGACTCCGGCGTACGGCTCCCGCTCGTGGAGATCACCTGACGCGCCGGGGGTTCTCGCCCCGGAGAGATCACCTGACCTGGGAGTTCGCCTCATAGATCGGTTGGAGATTTTCCGGGAAAGCGTCGCGCATGTGTTCGAGGAGGCGCTACAGTCTTGGGCAGCGGATCGAACACGGGTTCGGTCCATGTTCTGACTGCTGAGGGGTGTCCCATGGCTGTGCCGACGGCTTGCGCACCCGCTCCCGCCGTCCCCTCTCCCCGGGTTCCGGTCGATTCGGCTCGCGTGCGACGTGCTCCGGCCAGGCCGCCGGCGACACGCCGTAGCGCTTTCTACGGAAATCTAGGGCGGCCGCTATACGCCGTCATAAAGTCCGAGAGCGTGGACCCTGTGCGCAATCCCTACGCCCCCGGCGCGGGTCAGCGACCTCCGGAGCTCGCGGGGCGCGACCGTGAGCTGCAGCAGTTCGAGATCGTGCTCGAACGGGTGGCCCGTGGCCGCCCAGAGCGGAGCATGGTGCTGACCGGCCTGCGTGGCGTCGGCAAGACCGTCCTGCTCAACACGTTCAAGTCCATGGCCATGCAGCGGTTGTGGGGCACCGGAAAGATCGAGGCCAGGCCGGATCAGTCGATCCGCCGTTCGGTCGCCGCCGCGCTGCACATGGCCACGAGGGAGCTCGCCCCCCGGCATCGGGCGCCCGAGCGCATCGAGGAGTTCCTCGGCGTGCTCAAGGCGTTCGCGATGCGGGACCCGGCCGCCGCCAAGGGCACCTCCCACTGGTCGCCCGCCATCGACGTGCCGGCCTCGCGGGGCCGGGCCGACTCGGGCGACCTGGAGATCGACCTCACCGAGCTGTTCGTCGACGCCGCCGGTGTCGCGACCGATCTCGGCGTCGGCATCGCACTGTTCATCGACGAGATGCAGGACGTGCGTGCGCCGGACATCTCGGCCCTCTGCGCGGCCTGCCATGAGCTCTCCCAGAGCGGCGGGCCGCTGATCGTGGTCGGCGCCGGTCTGCCGCACCTGCCCAGCGTGCTGTCGGCCAGCAAGAGTTACTCGGAGCGGCTGTTCCGATATGCCCGGATCGATCGGCTGGACCGGGACGCCGCGGACATGGCGTTGATCGTGCCCGCCGCGCGGGAGGACGTCGAGTTCACCCCCGACGCGCTCGACGCGCTCTACGAGGCGGCCGACGGCTACCCCTACTTCGTCCAGGCGTACGGCAAGGTCGCCTGGGATCTCGCGCCGCGGAGCCCGATCACCGCCGACGACATCAGGGTCTCGGCCCCCGAGGCGGAGGAGGAGCTCGCCGTCGGCTTCTTCGGCAGCCGTTACGAACGGGCGACCCCGGCCGAGCGCGACTACATGCACGCGATGGCCCAGCTCGGCGATGACCCCGTGCCGACGGCCGACGTCGCGGTGTCGCTCGGCCGTAAGCCGTCCAGCCTGTCCCCGGCGCGGGACAGCCTCATCAAGAAAGGGCTGATCTACAGCGCGGAGCGCGGGCTGATCGGGTTCACCGTCCCCCATTTCGGGAGGTTTCTGCGTGCTCAGCCGATTTAGGGTGAAATGTCCCATCCCCTGATCGAGGGGATCCCATAGACCTCTCTACGGCTTTCTAGAGGGGAAGCTAGAGAGCCGTAGAGAGCCGAATTGAAGCCGGCTCGAATCGCAGTGGGCGGGGTCGGCGCCTCGATGCGGGAATCTATGCCTGTATAGCCTCAGGCCGATACAGGCATAGATTCCCGCAGAGAGGGGAGTGGGGGCTCGCCATCGCTGACGACGGCGGACCGGACGGCCGGACGGCGACCGCTCAGCTGGACGGCGAACACGACATCGGTGCCGTCTCCGGCGGGGAAGACGAAGAACCGCCAGCACAGCTCACGCCAGGTGTCGGTGGGTTCATCCGCTTCGAGCATGCCGACATATGCCCGCCATGCCGTACTGGACTTCAGGCGGGCCAGGGCCCGGGCGGCGGGCTGCGGGCGCTGCTCGCACGGCAGGCGGTGGCGCAGCCGGGCCACGGCCGCGTCGATCTCGGGAGACAGGGCGAGCAACAGGACCACGAGGCCGCCGAGCCAGAAGACCGCCGACGGTGATGATGCCGGTGAGAAGGCGTGCATCGTCCCGGCCCAGGTGACGTTCTCCACCGCGACGGCGATCGCCATGGCCGTGAAGATCACGGTCCGCCCGATCGACCGCAGCCCGACCGGCGCCGAGCTGACCTCGCCGAAGCAGCCGCAGCCCACGTCGGGCCGGCGACGACGCAGATCCAGCAGGACGTACGTCGCGACCGCGAAGAACGCCACGGACGGCCAGCGCGCGACGGGGTGATCGACGAGCACCAACCCCGCTGCGAACCCGAACTCGGCCGTCGCGCAGAGGACCGTCATCGTGGTAGCGAACCGCTCCGGCACGAGCGCCGCCGGGCCGAGGCGGCTCAGCGACCCCGGTGAGACCCCGGAAGCATCCTGCCGACGACTGGCGAGCATGGCCAGTTTGGCGACGCCGCTCAGGGTCAGCACCACCACCAGGATCGGCAGGGCGGCCACCGCGATCACCTCGAGACCGGCATGCTTCGAAGGCACTTCGAGCATCGTTCACCCCAATCCGACGCGGGCATTGAAGCAGCCCTTGGTCAAGTCTCCACCGAGTTCGACGTACGCCGCTGGGGACAGCTCCACGAGCCTCCCGCGAGGCGAGGTGCCGCATTCCAGGCATCGGTCGCAGAACCGACCGGCCACGCAGCCGCAGGCCACGATCGGCAGCGTGCTCGACCGGCCGTCGCACACGTTGCGCACGTTGAGCAGGGAGCCGAGCGCCAGGTACGGCAGGCCGGCGCAGGCGCCCCCGACGTCGTCGCAGCCCACGTCGGCCGCCTCCAGCATCGGATAGGCCACGCCGTGCTCGTCGAGATCGGCCCAGACGGCGGTTCCGGAGATCGCCGACCGAGTTCCTCCGTACGCCGGGGGCGGCGGCACGGACCTCCCTCGATAGGGCGGCTGCGAGGTGGCGGGCAGATGCGCCAGCGCGGTGCCGTCGTCCAGCACGCCGATCGCGTCGAAGAGATAGCCGGGCGTGAGCTGCGGATGCCGCACCCGGATCCTGCCGGAGAAACGGTAGGGGACCACGACGGAAAGCGGCCTCCGGTGGGCGCCGCCGTCGAGCTCGATCGTGAGGTCTCGGCTGCCTCGTACGTCGCGGATGATCCCGGTCATTCGGGTGATGTCAGCCCAGATCCGCTCGGCGACCGTGCCGGAGCGCAGTGCTCGGATGACGACCCGGGCCCCGATGGGGAGGTCTGCGGGCGGCAGCGGGGAGCCCCGCCATGCGGTCGCCCACGGAGCGATGACCAACCGCCGTTCCTCCCCGGTGTCGTCCTCGACGATGATCAGGTGCGGGCTGATGTCGAGGATCTGACCGCTCACCGCGATGAGCCGGACCTGGTCGTTTCCCGTGCCGGGACTCCCGGCGCCCCCGTCCTCCACGCTCTCGTCTCCGGCGCCCTCGTCCCGTCCGTCGAGGTCGGGGGTGGGAGGCCGGAGGTCGCGGCCCAGCACGGCCGCCGCCAGCATTCGCCTACGTTCCACGTCCTGGTACGGCATCGCCCCTCCTGTTTCTACCTTCACATGCCGTGCGATCCGGCACGGATGGATCCATCGGTGAGAAACAGTCGGGGGAGAAACATTCCTCCTCCCGGTGGAACGTGTTATCTCCCACTTCGGGGCAAATCCCGCCCGTGGCCTGGCCGCTTCGCTAGAGATCCCGCTGTCGAGCTTGCGTGATCTTTGCCGATGGCAGTGCGAAACCAGGATGTCGGTTCGGTCGGATTCCGGAGCGCGGCTGCGATTCTGGCACGAGACGCCCTCCAGGCCAGGCTGGTGATCGCATGATCGTGGAGCACGAGGAGTTCCGTACATACGTCCTGTCCCGTGGGACGGCCCTGCTGCGTGTCGCCAATCAGCTCACGGGGAACCCCAGCGACGCCGAGGACCTGCTCCAGTCCGCCCTCACGAAGACGTACCTGGCCTGGGACCGGATCAAGGACCGGTCGTCCCTCGACGGCTATGTTCGCCGGGCCATGGTGAACATCAACATCTCCTGGTGGCGGCGGCGCAAGTTCGAGGAGTATCCCTCGGAGGAGCTTCCCGAGGTGCCGGTCCAGCACGATCCGCGGCATCGCTACGACGAGCTGGAGCAGGCCATCGAGCGGCTCCCGGCCCGACAGCGGACCGCCATCGTGCTGCGCTACTACGAGGACATGACCGAGCCCGAGATCGCCAGGACGCTCGGAATCAGCGTGGGCACGGTCAAGAGCACGGTCTCCCGGGCGATGGCCAAGCTCCGCGGCGACCTGGTGGTGTGACCGACCCACCGGGACCGGGCTCGGCCGTCGCCGAATCAGGGACGCCGGCGCCCGGTGGATGTCGGCGTCCCGGTGGATGTCCGCGTCGGGTGGTGTCGGTGCCGGTGGGTGTCGGTGCCGGTGGGTGTCGGTGCCGGTGGTGTCAGAACTCGCAGACCACGCCGTCGTTGTCCCTGTCGTGGTACCAGACGTACTCGGCGTCGCGGCCGCGGACGTAGTTGCCGTAGCCGTTCTTGTTGGCCTCGGCGCAGGTGGCGAAGTGGGGATCGAGGCCGGGTCCGTCCGGCCACGGGCCCGGCGTCACCGCCGGGGCGGGGGTCGGCGTGGGAGTCGGGGTCGGGGTCGGAGTCGGGCTGGGAGCCGGCGCCGGAGTGGTGCCCTGCGGGTTGCCCGTGCCCGGCTGGGGGATCGGCTCGGGTGACGCGTGCGTACCGGGCGGCACGGGCGAGGGGTCGGCCGGCTGGACGGGGACCGTGGACATGTCGAGGCCGGCTCCTGGGGGGACCTCGATCGTGTCGCGCCGGTCATAGGTGTCGGGTGCCCAGCACGGGCCAGACCACATCCCCCGCTTCTCGATCTGGGCGCGCAACTGCTCGTTGAACTGCCAGTCCGTGTATCGGTGCTCGGGGTAGCTCACCACGGGCTGGGCGTAGCCGTTCCGGACCATGTCTCCGTTGACGTACGCGCCCTGGGGGCCCCAGACGTAGAAGAAGTAGCGACCGTCTTCGGCCTCGATCTTTCCGTCACGCTGCAGGTAGGCCGGCTTGCCGGCGGGAAGCAGGGCGGACAGGCGGGCGAACGCCTCCTCGTACCAGCACAGGCCCTGCTCGGGAGCGTCCGCCTCCAGGAGCCCGACGAGCGCGGTCGCTCCGTTCGATGTGGTGACCTCGACGGTGTCTCCGTCGACGATCTTCTTCACGGTCACCTCGATCGCGTCCTTGGGCACGTTCTTCGGCCGGGTGGCGGCGGCCGCCGGGGAGGCGGTGACCACGGGGATCGCGATGGCGACGGAGGCGAGTACGGCGGATGCGGCGCGCGGGAGGAAACGCACGGGGTTCTCTCCAGAGGCTCGATGGGGGACGGCGGGGTCGCCGGTGGTGCGCGACTCGGTGCTTGACTGCGGCGGACTCCTGCGGATTACGCAGTTCACCAGAATTTCATGATTCGCGCCAGAGTGACGCACCGTTTCGCGTTCTTCTTCCGGAAATTTCGGTCCCCACTTGTACGGCTCTCGCCGTGGGTGTCGCCGTTCTGTGCCGATATGGCGGTACGGCACGGCCCGGCGGCGTGCTCGGCGTGTTCCGCCGATCAGCTCACGGACGCCTTGCCGGGCACGCCGGCGGTGGCGCCTGGCCGTACGACATCGCGGATCACACGTAGTGCGGCCAGGAATCGGTCGAGTTGCTCCGGAGAGAACAGGCCGGTGAACCAGGTCTCGATGTCATCGAGGTGCTGGGGGAGCAGCCGCTGCAGACGGGCCGCGCCGGCCTCGGTCAGGGCGGCGTACGACGCCCGGCGGTCGCTGGCGCACGCGTGGCGGGCGACCAGACCTTCGCGTTCGAGACGGTCGACCACGCGCGTGATGCCGCTGGTGGACAGGGACGTCTGCGCGGCGAGGTCGCTCATCCGCAGCCGCTGCTCGGGCGAGCGGGCCAGCCGGATGAGAGTCTCGAAGTCGACCTCGGAGATTCCGGCTTCGGCGAAGGTGCGGCTGGTCTTGCTGCTCAGCCCGGTGAACACCTCCGCCAGCAGGCCCATCGCCGTGAGGCGGGGGTCATCGAAAGGGTCCATGGTCGAAGTCTAGGACAGATAGTTGACGCGGGGAATAGTTGTGCTGTAGATATTTGTTGCAGAAGACATCCGCACGGCAACTACCCTGGAGGGCAGCCATGAGCGTTCGTGAGTGGGAAGGCATCAAGATCCCCGTTCCCGGTGAGTTCGAGCTGGACCTTGCCCACACGCGAGTCGGCTTCGTCGTCAAGCACATGATGGTCAGCAAGGTCCGCGGTCACTTCGGCGGGTTCGAAGGCAAGATCGTGATCGCGGAGAATCCGCTGGAGTCGACCGTCGAAGCCGTGCTCAAGACCGCCACCATCGACACCGGCGTCGCCGACCGCGACACGCACCTGCGGAGCGATGACTTCCTCTCGGCCGACAAGTTCCCCGAGATCACCTTCCGCGGCAAGCGGATCAAGGACCACTCCGGTGACGAGTTCACCATCGTCGGCGACCTGACCATTCGCGAGGTGACCAAGGAGGTCGAGCTCAAGGTCGAGTTCACCGGCGCCGCGACCAACCCCTGGGGTCAGGAGATCTTCGGTTTCTCCGCCGAGACCGACATCGACCGCGAGGAGTTCGGCCTGACCTGGAACCAGGCCCTGGAGGCCGGTGGTGTCCTGGTCGGCAAGAAGGTCAAAATCGAGATCGAGGGCGAGGCCGTCCGCAAGGCCTGAGCCGTACCGCAGGCATGGCTCGGCCGTCATTCACAGGTTGCACACAGCCCTTATCCACACCTTGTGGATAAGGGCTGTGCATGAAGCTGGGGACAACCTGTGTGTCGGTGGACACGGCAGGCCCTGCCTGCGCATATCGTCTAGGTGAGAGGTTCACGACACGTGCCGGTCCCACCGGCGAACCCGGTCGCGATTCCGCTTTGCCGCGTTGCGCGATCGCCGGTACGCTGTCCTGAGCAACTCCACCGGGGAGGCTTCGCCTAGTCAGGTCTATGGCGCCGCACTGCTAATGCGGTTTGGGTTTACCGCCCATCCGGGGTTCAAATCCCCGAGCCTCCGCACTTCAGAGCCCCTCTCGCCGATCGCGGCGGGAGGGGCTTTCTGATCTCCAGATCCGTGAGGGCGGATGCTCATGACCTCCTTGCGCGGGTCCTGAAGCGCGGCCATGATCCCAACGCCGACCGCCCGCCCTTGGGTCGTCAGCGTGGCCAACGCCGCCGTGATGCGCTGGCGAAGATGCTTGTCCGGCTGGTAGGCGGTGAGGAACGCCACCTCGTCGACGATCACAATGATCAAGTGGCGGCGACCCGGCGCGCCGGGCGTGCGGCCTAGGGGCCGGTCCCGACGCGCGGGCAGGACTCCGGGCCGTCACCGTATGCCGGCCATGCCGCTCGGGCCATGCGGCCCGCTCATGGTCACGCCGCCGCCCAGACGCGGCCTTACTGCTCAGGAATCAAGCACGGCGGCGACGGCTTCGATCTCAACGAGCTGGTCGTCGTAACCAAGCACGGTGACTCCCATCAAGGTGCTCGGAACGTCATGGTCACCGAACGAGTCCCGGACTACCTTCCAGGCAGCCACCAAATCCTCCCGCCGGGTGGACGCGACGAGAACCCTTGTGCTGATGACGTCCTGCAATGATGCGCCAGAGGCAGTGAGAGCCGCCTGCATGTTCTCGACGGCTTTCGCCGCTTGGCCTGCGTAGCTCCCAATCGCTGCGGTCGAGCCGTCCTCGTTCAGGGGACACGCTCCGGCGAGGAAGATGAGCCGTGACTCGGCAGGCGCCGTGGCTGCATAAGCATACTCGGCGACGTCGGACAGAGAGGCGGCGCGGATCAAAGTGATGGCGCTAGGCATGGTCACTCAGTTCCTTTCAGATCGGGTGAAGATCGACCATCCTGACATGGGCGTCCTGACTGCCGCCTCCTATTTCCGCAGGCCAAGCCGCCCGTACCTCGCGGTCCTCCCATGGTCATGCCGCCGCACAGATACAGCCCTGTGATCGCCACTGCGTGGCCGGACGCCATGTGGTCGGCAGGCTTTGATCACGCCGGTCTGGAGGTCGACGAAGGACCAGCGGAGGCCGAGCGCCTCGCCCTGGCGGATGCCGAGAGCCAGGGCCACCGATCAGCGGGCCGCGCTCGGGCCGCCCGCCGTACACTGCATCAGCACACCCAAGCCGCCCGTACGGACCAGAGGCGCCACCGCCCGACCGGACACGCCTTCAGTTGTCAGCCTGCTCCGAGATTCGGTGTAACTCCGCAGCGTGGGGGTCCACTTACGTGATCAGATCAGGGCATGGCGAGCCGACGCGATGCAGTGTTCCGTCAGGGTCGACGTAGCCGAACTCTCTGAGTCCGTATGGAGTGTCCTGCGGCTCTCCGAGGCGGCCAGTGACGTCTGCTGCGACCCATTCGGCGTACAGGGCATCGGCGTCTGAGACATAGAGGTAAACGACAGCAGCAGTGCGGGCAGGATCGTGCTCGTGCCACTCAGTGAGATGGAGCGTAACCGACCCCCGAGCGACGAACCCGTATCCAGGGTCCTCTTCGGATTGCCGCACCGAAAACCCCAGGTGACGGTAACGCTCGAGTGCGACGGCCAGATCACGGACGGGGATCACAGGCGCCACGGTCTCGAAGACAACCTTGCTGTCCATGGCCTCTCCTACGGCTGTCGGCATGGAAAATCGATGCGAGGCTATGCGGTGGCCCTGACAGTTTCACGGGTGGCCGAGGTATTTCTTAGCGCCTCCGGCGGGGGCCTCCGGCTCCGGGATGCGCGAGATCCCGGAGAGCGCGGGGCCGCGGTGGCTGAGGTGGAGACCCGCGCATCCGGCGGCCGGTGAGCTCAGTTCGACAACGTCCGTGCTGGTCCGGATGGTCCGGCCGGGTCGTGCCCAGGAGCACCCTCGTTCCTGCCGGTCGTGCGCTCGGCGAGGGCCTCGAGTTCGGCGACCGCTCGGTCGGTGGCCGTCTCGGCGGCGATCTCGGTCGCCAGCCGCTGCGCTTCTCGCTGGTAGGACGAGCCGTGGAGGACTCGGTCGACCGCGCGTGCGATGGTGCGGGGTGCGGCGCCCTTGCCCACGGTGATCCCGGCTCCGGCGAGTTCGATGCGCCGTGCCACCTCGAGTTGGTCGCGCCCCAGCGGTACGCAGACCAGGGGAACACCGGCGGCCAGGGACTTGACGACTGTTCCGTGGCCGGCGTGTGTGATCGTCACTGCGGCGTGGCGCAGCGCGGTGCTGTGCGGTACCCCTGCGGTGACGAGGACATTGCCGGGTGCGCGGACCGTCGCCGGGTCCACCGCCGGGCCGGTCGTCAGCAGTCCACGCACCGGCAGCGTGCCGAGGGCTTCGGCGATCCGCTCGAGCAGGTTGCGCTGGTTCATGAACGTCGAGCTCAGGCTGACCAATGCCAGTGGTGCGTCACCCTCTGGCAGCTTCAGCTCCCCGGCCCAGGCAGGGTCATCGAGCCGTGGGCCGACGTGGCGCACGTGGGAGGGGAAGCGCCGGCCAGGGTAGTCGAGCGCACGGGGGGACAGTACGAGGAACCGGTCGACACGGCCGAATGCGTCGATGACCGAGTCCACCGGCGACAGGCCGTTGCCGACGCGGGCGGCGTTGAGCGCGGGTAGTCCCTTCGCCCACGGTTTGACGATCAGCTTCGCCATGATCCGATCGCGGAGGTGCCCCAGCGCCCCGGTGGCCGGTGCGAATCCCGGACCGAATGGTGGTGCTCCTGGGGCGGGTAACGGATAGAGGGTCGTCGCGAGCGAGGCCACGGGGATCCCGGCGACTTCGCCGGCGGTGAGCGCGCCCAGCAGCGTGGAGTCGGCGACCAGCACGTCGGCCGGACGGGCGCGCAGTTCGGCCAGGGTGTCTCGGGCATAGTCGGCCGCGGGTCCACAGACGATGCGGTCTCGCAGCCGCGCGAACGCGCCTATCGGCGTACGAGCCTCGAAGTCCTTGAGAACGTCCTTGGCCGGATCGGCGGTGTCGCCCTGGGGCGCCGTCGTCCACGCGATCGGCTCCGTACAGCCGGCGGCGACCTCGTCGTACAGCGACCTGTCGGCCAGCACTCGGACGCCGTGGCCGCGTTCACGCAGGGCACGGGCGACCGAGAGGGTGGGCGGCACCGCTCCGCCGCCGGACCAGGTGGCGAACAGGAAGTTTTTACTCATGGTTCCTCTTGTGCGGATCGATCGAGGTCAGCAAGTCGCGCATGGCACGTTCGGCGTCCTCGCGCGACATCCCCAGGTCACACCGCCACAGCTTCCACAGGTAGACGTCCGTGGCGGCGTAGAGCAGGGCCAGCGCGTGCTCGCGTGCGGGGCCCCGGGCCGGGAGGCGGTCGGCGAATACCTGCTCCAGCCATGCCCGATGCTGGCTGCGCGCGTGGGCGACCGCACGGGTGATCGCCGGGACACGGTCGGCTTGCGCGATCCAGAGCACGTTGGCGTCGCCGTGCCGTTCGTAGTCCTCGAACAGCGCGGTCACGATCGCCTGTACATCACCCGTCGGCGCCTGACGGGCGACCGCCGTTTGAGATGCCAGCCAGTCGGCGACGGCATCGGCGAGCCCGTCCTTGCCGTCGAAGTGATTGACGATGGTCTGCACCGACACACCCGCCTCGTCGGCGATGTGCTGCAGCGTGACGTCGTCGTACCAGCGCTGCATCCAGAGCGCGGCCGCGGCTTCGAGGATGCGCGCTCGTGTGGCCTCCACAGCGGCGGCCCGGGCACCCATACGGTACGAGCGCCTGACCCTACTTTCCATGGAGTCATATCTATATTCAATTTATCACAAGGTCAAGCTAAAGTTGAGGCGCTCGCGATCCGGCCAGACAGTGCCGGTGATCGCACCCATGTGAGCTCGCCGTGACGATCGGCCGGATCGGGGAGTGGGAGTTCGAGGACTACGAGGGGCGACGCTCCGGTTCTGAGCGGCTTCGGAGTGAGCGATGTGCTCCGGCCACCCGGCGGGAGATCAGGTGGGCGGAGACTTGCGCGCCGAGCATGAGAAAGTGAGCCCGTGGTCGACCCCCCTGGACTTATCAACCACTGGCTCGCGGTGTGGGAGTTGAACGGCTTTCTGGCCCGTCAGCCCGAGCAGGGCGAAGGACGGCGAACGTGGGCGGAGACGGCCATGTACGCGCTCGACAGGGCGGAAGCCGCAGGCCTGGACGCGATCACCGCCAATGTGAGCCGCTTCCACCTGCGTGCAGATCTGATCGACGACCTCGGCCCTACAGGGGCGCCCCTTTGGAACGCGGACGCATTGGCAGCGGACATTCTGGCGGCCCTCCCCCTGCGAAGGGAACAGGCCGCAGGGTTGGCCGCCAACTGGCGACAGCGGGCCCGATCAGAGATCTTGGCGCTCCGTCAATGCAAGAACCTGCTCGTGCCGGCTCAGAGCATCCGTGGTCACCTGTCCGAGACGCCGACGGTGAGAGAACTTGACGAATGGCTGGCTCTTCGGGAGCGACTTCCCTAGCCGATCGAAGAGCGCAGGTGCTTGCCTCCCCGATGTGCCATCAGCGACCCATCGACCAAGGTGAACAGGGCCCGACCACGGCCATTCATGACCGACTTGCGCTTGGCGCTCGGCACGACAGGCGTGGTTATGTAGCGCTGGGGGTGACCCTACGGGCTCCCGGGCTCGATTTGGAGGAGACGACCTGGTCTGCCAGGTCCGCCTTCGTCCTCGAAGCGGGGGGGAATCGGCGCGGCTTGCCGCTGATCTCGGCCACGTCCTCCGGATATGGCCACCTGGGTTTACCCCATCCGGGCTTCGAATTCGCCGCCGCACTTCAGAGCCCCTCTCGCCGGGGATGGCCAGAGGGGCTCAGTTCGCATTGGGATCGACACTGGGGGCGACCGTACGGTCACCGGGAAATGCCGAAGTCCCGGTTAAGGCTGACCGCGGTCAGTTGTAGGGGTTGTCGTACGTGCCGCTGCTCTTGGTACGCATCTGATAATTGTTACCGGGACCGAACCATCCTCCGGTCACGTCGAACCGGATGTTGCGGACAGTGCTACCGAAGTTCGCCTCTGTGTTGTACACGTACGTCTGCTGGCATCCCGCAACGGATGTCGTGCCGGTCTGGACCGGCCAGACCGTGCTCGTGCCATTGACGATGATCTTGAAGGAGGGTGCGGGGTAGGCGTGCTGCCAGCACAGGCGCAGCGAGTACCGGTACTTCGTGTTTCCGTTGTCGAACGCCAGGGTGCCGTCCAGGCGAGCCAGCTGTGTCGCGTTGCCGTCGTTGGAGACCAACTGCACGTAGACCGGGTTGTCCGGGCCGTATGCGGCGTGCGCCGGGGTGAGCGGCAGGAGCGTGGTGGCCAGCGCGGAAATGGCGATGGCGGTCGACGTCGTCAGGCGACGTACTTTCGAGCGTACGGCCAAGTCACACCTCATCCGTTTTGGGACTTTTGAGCACCCAGAGGTTATTTTTGGCGCGACGAACCTGTCTAGCACGGGGATTAATGGGCCCAATACGGCCCGGTCTTATATAAGGGAAGGGAACGTCTTTTGGGCATGCCGCGTGCGGCTACCAGGGCAGAGAAGACGAACCGTAGATCCAAATCCCGGCGTGGTCGGCTGAAAATTTCAGGAAGTGCGAGGCCCGCCGCGTCAACCCCGATCCGCACCGCGCAGAAGACGCAGCGATCCGATCTCCGAGGCGTTCTTCATAAGCTCGACGTTCACCCAGGCGAGCACATGTCCCAGGGTGAGTGATCCGTCGGCGAACCAGCCGCTTCGTGTGGTGGAATCCAGCTCCGCCCGGCTCAGCGACTTCAGTGCATCGGCCCACTGATCGCGACATTCGTTCAGCCATATGGTGGCCGATTTCACATCTCCGGGCCACGGTGTCATCGATGCGGCCTCCGACCAATCGAATTCAGCGGTCGCCGCATCGGAATGCCCGAAGCATTGCTTATAAGCAGTGCTCCACCAGAGGCCGATGTGCCACATCACCCACCCGATGGTCGGCACCGGGATCGGTTCCGGCTCAGGGACGGCCCAGTCGGCCGCCCACGTCCCGTCCGTCTTCCGACGGACGTTCCAGCAGTTCGACACCGGCTCCCACAAGGCTTCCTCATCGGTCACCTGCTCCAGATGCAGAGACAGCAGCGACCAGGACACATTCAGCTGCCAGCGGAGCCGGTCGAGTTCGGACATGCCGAAACCCTAGTGCCCCTCCCGCCGATCTTTGCCCCGTCGCGTCGTCCAGGGCGGCACCTCGCGGCGTTGGAGTCGTCGCTCGTAGCTCCGCTACTCAGCTCCTCCTCCGCCTTGCGATGCATCACCCTGGCCGCCGCTCCTTCCGGGCAAACCTTGGCGGTCGCGGCACTAGCTCCGGGCGGCCATGCCGGCGATTGATTGTCACCGCGGGCCTGGTCAGGGGCCTTCGTGCCGTACGAACTGCCGCGGCATCGACGGCCCCGGCCTTGTCGTCGGTGTCGTTTCCGGCGCCGAGCGATCGCGGCTTCAGGAAATCGTGGCTTCAGGAAGGTGCGCAACCGGACGACGGAAAGGGCGCGGGCTGTCGGCCGGACGACGGAAAGCGGGCTGCCGACCGGAGGATGGAAAGGGCGCGGGCCGTCGGCCGGACGACGGAAAAGGAGAGGGCTGTCAACCGGATGCCTTCACGCACCGTCTTCCCTGTGGTCATCCCTCACCACAGGAGTCGTCTTGGGAATCCGCTCGATTCTCTCTGCGGCCGTCCTCTGCGGCGGCCTGGCGATGCTCTGCCAGCCGGCGCAGGCCGCCGTCTCGGAGTCGCGACAGGGTGCGGTCGTCGCCACCGACATCGTGGATTATCGGTGCAGGCACACCGGCACGGCCGAGGAACAGGACATCAAGGTCAAGGTCGCGCTGACGATGCCGCTCGATGTCACGACGGGCAAGCAGATGACCATCGGCTGGCACGGGACCTATGTCGACGACTCGACCGCGTTGCGGGTGCCCACCACGGGGCTGGCAGGCGGCACAAAGCTCTATGCGTACGCATCCATCAGCGGGGTCGCCCAGCTGACCTCCGCAACCGGAGTGGGTGAACTCGCTCAGCTCACCCCGGGTGAGAACATTTCCCTGCCGACGGCCGAGGTCCCCCTGAAGACCAAATCGGCCAACGCGGGCACCGCGACCGTGCGGCCGGCCGCCATCAACTTCGGGACCGTGCCCACAGAGCCGTCGATCGAGTGTGAGGTGCAGAACGCCGACGCTCTGATGACCTACGACCTCATCATCGCCGCGGCGAATGATCAGCCCGCCGATACCGATGCCGATTCCGACGCCGGACCCGACACCGGTTCCGATACCGATACCGATGCGTCCTCGGACCCCCCGATTCAGGAGACCACCGCCGACACGGCGAACGACACCACGAACGGGACGACGGGAAACGGCAAGGTGCGCACGACCCCGGCGGGTGGGGTCGCGACCGGTGGCGGCGGTGAAGCGGGCCCCGATGGGCGAGTGCTCGTATGGACCGGCCTCCTGCTCACCCTCACGGCCTCGTCCGGACTCGTGCTGCGCCGCCGTCGCCTCGGCCGGGGACGACCCTAGGACCGGTCACCGGTACGGACGAGTCCGGTCTCATAGGCGATGATGACGGCCTGAGCGCGGTCGCGTAGGCCGAGTTTGGCGAAGATGCGGGCGACATGGGTCTTCACCGTGGCTTCGCTCAGCGTCAGCGCCTCGGCCAACTCGGCGTTGGACAGGCCACGCCCCAGCAGGGTCAGCACCTCGATCTCCCGGGGTGTCAGGTCGGCGAGATCGGCGGGGACGGCAGACGACGCGGATATGGGCCCGCGGACCCGGTCGGGGGCGGCGAAGCGCTCCACCAGCCGCCGGGTGATCGATGGAGCGAGCAGGGCGTCGCCGGTGTTGACCAGGCGCACGGAGGCGGCCAGGTGCTCGGGCGTGATGTCCTTCAGGAGGAAGCCGCTGGCACCGAGGGCAAGCGCGTCATAGACGTAGCGGTCGAGGTCGAAGGTGGTCAGCATGAGCACCCGGCGGTGCGGCCCCTGTGCCAGGATCCGCCGGGCGGCCTCCAGCCCGTCCATGTTCGGCATGCGAATGTCCATGAGCACGACATCCGGGCTCAGCTTCCGCGCCGCCGCCACGGCCTCCAGTCCGTCGGCCGCCTCGCCCACCACCTCGATGCCGCGCATGGTGAGGATCAGCCGGAAGCCGGTGCGGATGAGGGCCTGGTCGTCGGCGATCAGCACGCGGGGTCCGGGCTCGGGGTTCGGCGCGGGCGGGCCGGGTTCGGGCGTGGTCACGGCGAGCCCGGCGAATGATGGTGACGGACGAGCGACCCGGTCAGGGGAATGCGCGCGCGGACCCGGTAGCCGCCGCCGAGACGGCGCCTGGCGTCCATGTTCCCGCCATAGAGCGCGACACGTTCCCGCAGCCCCAACAGTCCCCTGCCCGTTCCGCCATCGGGCTCGCTTCCGTCGGGGCCGGACTCGCCGTTCCAAACGGGATGCCGTATGGGATGCCGTACGTGATTCCGTACGGCGCCGCTGTCTCCTGGCACGCCATGTTCGTCCGCCTGCCCGAGCGGATCGCTCCTGAGCACGCTCGGGCCGGTGTTCAGCACCTCCACGCGCACGTGGTGCTCGGCGTAGCGGATCGTCACCTCGGCCTTCGCCCCCGCCGCATGCTTGAGCACGTTGGTCAGCGCCTCCTGCACGATGCGGTACGCCGTCGCGTCGATGCCCGGTGGCAGCGGCCGAGGCTCGCCCAAGACGCGCATCTCCACCGGCAGCCCGGCGAAGGCGAACCGGTCGACCAGCGTGTTCAGGCCGCTCAGGCTGGGTGACGGCGCGAGATCGGCGGCGAAGGGGGAACGGTCGCCATGTGGTGGGTCATCGCCGCTCGGTGAGGGAGTGAGCAGGCCCAGCAGGTGCCGCAGCTCCGTCATCGCGGCGCGGCCCGCGCCCTCGACCGCCCTGAGCGCCGCCTCGGTTTCGTCCGGCATGGTGGACAGCACCTCGCGGGCCGCGCCGGCCTGCACCACCATGAGGCTCACGTTGTGGCTCACGATGTCGTGCAGTTCCCTGGCGATCCTGGCCCGCTCAGCGTCGACGGCCGTCCTGGCCGCCCGCTGCCGCTCGATCTCCAGGAGCCTGCCGCGCTCCTCGATGGCCGCGCGGTACCGCCGAAGGGAACGCAGGAGGAGCAGTCCCAGCCAGACCGTGCTCGCGGACGGCGCCACGACCGCGATGATCAAGCCGTACGTCCAGACCGAACCCACGTCTCCACGGTCGCAGACCGCAGGGCGATCCGCATCACTCCCGCGGACCAGAGGCCTACATCCGCAGGATGACAAGGGACCGATGTTGCATCCGGGGAAGGACGTCAGCGCGCTTGTCCCGCTTATAGCTTCCCCACATGGCAACGGAAGGTGAAGTCGTCGTACGGCTCGAGCGACTACGCAAGCACTACGGCGAGACGGTGGCACTCGACGATGTCTCTCTCGAGATCCGGGCCGGTGAGGCGGTCGCGGTGATGGGCCCTTCGGGCTGCGGCAAGTCGACGCTGCTCAACATGATCGCCGGGCTGGACCGTCCCACGTCCGGGAGCGTCACCGTCCACGGCGAGGAGCTTTCGACGCTGAGTGAGACGCGGCTGGCGCTGTTCAGGCGGCATCGGATCGGGATGGTCTTCCAGTTCTTCAACCTGATCGACGACCTGTCCGCGCTCGACAACGTCGCGCTGGCCGCTCAGCTCACCGGTACGTCCGCTGCGCATGCCCGCAGGCGGGCGCTCGACCTGCTGGACGAGCTCGGCATCGCCGACCGCGCGGACCTGTACCCCGCAGTGCTGAGCGGTGGGGAGCGTCAGCGGGTCGCCGTCGCCAGGGCCCTGATGAACAGGCCGGCCGTGCTGTTGGCCGACGAGCCTACGGGGGCGCTGGACAGCCATACCGGTGAGCAGGTGATGGACCTGCTGCTCGACCTCCACCAGCTCGGCCAGACGCTGCTGCTGGTGACCCACGACGAGCGGCTGGCTCAGCGGTGCGCGAGCCGGGTGATCGCGATCGAGGACGGACGGGTGACCGGCGAGCGTGCCATGGAACAGAGCGCATGAGAGCGGTGTGGCGGGTCGCGGTCGCGGCTGCGCGGCGGCGACGGTTGCAGAGCACGGTCCTGGCCGTGGTCGTCATGTGCTCGACCGTGGCGATCGTGGTGGCGCTGGGCCTGCTCGAAGCCGCGTCGGCACCCTTCGATCGGACCTTCGCCGAGCAGCGGGGCGCGCACGTCGTGGCCGCGTTCGACCGGGCCGCGGTCTCCGACGATCGGCTCGTCCAGACGGTGGAGAAGCAGACCTCCGAGGACGAACCGGCTGTCGAGGCCGTGGCCGGACCGTTCGGCCAGGCCGTCATCACAGTCGCCGACATCGGCCAGGCTCTGCCGCCCGGCCCCCTCACGGTGGTCGGCCGCGCCGATCCCGGCGGGCCCGTGGATCGGGTCGATCTCTGGGCGGGCCGTTGGGCCGGCAAACCGGGGGAGATCGTGGTGAGCCGCCCGGCCGAACCCTTCTTCCGTGAGCTGCTGGGCGCCACGGTCCAGGCCGAAGGGGGCCCCAGGCTCACCATCGTCGGCCTGGCCTCCAGCGTCAGCAGGACAGCCGAGGCGTGGGTCACGCCTGACCAGGTCCAGGCCATGAGCCCCAAGATCACCCAAATGCTCTACCGCTTCACGGAAGCGGACACCGACGACGATCTCCAAAAGGCCATGACGGGGATGACGTCGGGCCTGCCCGGTTCCGCCCTGCTCGACTGGCAGTCGTACCTGGTGGTCAAACAAGACGTCGCGCGTACGGCCTCCGCCTACCTGCCCTTTCTGACCGGATTCGGCATCCTGGGCCTGATGGTGGCCGTCCTCATCGTCGGGAATGTCGTCAGCGGCGCCGTCGTGGCGGGTCAGCGGCACATCGGCATGCTCAAGTCGCTCGGGTTCACCCCCAATCAGGTCGTCGCGGCGTATTTGACCATGGTCCTGCTGCCGGGGTTCGCCGGTTGCCTCGTCGGCACGGTCCTCGGCGGCTTGGCGGCACAGCCCCTGCTGCGGCTGGTGTTCCAGGGCGTGGGATCCACCATCGGCCTCGGCGTAGGCGTATGGGCGTACGCGGTGACGTTGCTCGGCGTGCCGGCCGTGGTCGTTCTGGCCGCGCTCATCCCGGCCTCGCGGGCACACCGGCTGTCGGCGGCACAGGCGATCAGCGCGGGCAGCGCGCCACGTCCGGGGCGCGGCCGGCGGGTGCAGCGCCTGCTGTCGGGCGCGAGGCTGCCGCGCTCTGTCAGCCTGGGCCTGGGCCTGCCGTTCGCGCGTCCCGGCCGCTCGGCGTTGACACTGGCGGCCGTCATCATCGGGGTGGCGACGGTGGCGCTCGCCTCCGGTCTGTTCCGTACGATGACCGCCTACGGGGACACGGCGCAGCGGGTCGGGCATGTCCACACAGTGATCCATGTCGGGCGGCCGGACCAGACCGAGCCGAAGCTGGACGACGCCGGGATCGAGGCTCTGCTGCGCTCCCAGCCCGGCGTGAGGTATGTGACCGCGGACGCCTGGATCGACATTCACCTGGCCGGCCGACCAGGCCGGATCATGGCCCAGTTCCTGCGCGGCGACGCCGAGACCCGGGGTGACGTGCTCGTGGCCGGGCGCTATCTGTCGGGGCCGGGCGAGGTCGTCGCCCCCTCGGCGTTCCTGAGCAGGTTCGGGCTCGAGGTAGGCGACCGTCTCACGCTCGCGCTCGGCGAAGCGCACACCTCGGCCACCATCGTGGGTGAGGCCATGGACACCTCGAATAATCTGATCATGGTGAGCTGGCCGACGCTGACCGCCCTCGACCCGGACAAGAGGCCCACACAGTACGAGGTTCGGCTCGCCCAGGGCATGGACGTCGAGAAGTTCAACGCCGCGGTGAAGACGGCGGAGCCGGGGCTGTACCCGGCCACGAAGTCGCAGATCGACGAGAGCGGCGTGGCCATCACCACCTCGACATCGATCTTCACGTTGCTCTTGGGGATGGTCGCGATGCTGGGCGTCTTCAACACCGTGGTGCTCAGCACGCACGAACGCCGCCGTGATCTGGCCGTGCTCAAGTCGATCGGGATGACCCCTCGTCAGGTGACCGTGATGATGGTGACGTCCATGGCGGCATTGGGCGCGTTCGGCGGTCTGCTCGGCGTCCCGATGGGGATGGCCGCGCACCGGGTGATCGTCCTGGCCATGCTCGACGCCGTGGGGCTCACGGCCCCCGCCTTCCTGCTCGACGTCTGGCAGGTCGCGGAGCTGATCTTGCTCATGCCGGCCGGTGTGGCGATGGCAACGCTCGGCGCGTTCGTCCCGGCCCGCTCGGCGGCCAGGATGACCATTGTCGACGCTCTGCACACCGAATGATCCCTGCGCTGTTGATCTCGTAGCTGTTGATCTCGTACGGAACCCGTCGGTGGGGGCCGGAGGTGATGGAGTGGCCGGACCCGGGCGAGAGTGACATTTGGTGGGGTATGGGGCTTATGTCAGAGAACGGCCGGATCGGCTGGGCAACCGGCTTGCCGGTGCTCCGGCCGTCCGGGAGAGATTCCGGGGGGTCTCATGGTGAGACGACTCGTCATCCTGCCGACCATCGCCGCTGCGACGTTCGCGACCGCGGCAGCGGGCTTCGCCGCCGCGCCGCCGGACGTCAACGATCAGGATCGGGGGTTCCTGACCGCGCTCCACCAGGGAAACCTGGCGGAGATCCAGGCGGGGAAGGTCGCCGAACGGCAGGCCCACAGCGAGGAGGTCCGAGAGATGGGGGAGGCACTGATCCACGACCACAGGATGCTGGACGAAAAGGTCAAGCAGGTCGCCGGTGACGTAGGCGTGGGCCTGCCGGGTGCCCCCGGCGCGGCGCAGCAGGCGGAGCTCGAGCGGATCTCCGCCAAGAGCGGGGCCGAGTTCGACCGGGCCTGGGTCGAGGCGGAGATCGTCGAGCATCGAGAGGACCTGGCCGCGGGGGCCAAGGAACTGTCGGAGGGCTCCTCGGAAGAGGTGAAGCGGTTAGCCCGAGACGCCGAACCGATCGTTCGGGAACACCTGGAGGAACTCGAAGAGATCCAGAGCGGTGAGGAGGGTCAGAGCGAGTGACCGGTGCCGCCGGGCGGAGGACCACCCTCGGCCCGGCGGGGCCGTTCGGTCACCCGGCCGGCGGGCCGGGCCTCCGCGATGTCACGTGAACAGCCGCACCAGCAGCCAGACCAACCAGATGATGAGCGCCCAGGAGGCGAGCCCGGCGATCGTCATCGCGATGAGGCCGCGCAGCCGATAACGCTTGCCGCGCGGTTCTGGTCGCTGCTTCACGTGTCCTCCGGCGGTAGCGCGCGCGGCCGCCATCGCCCGCGTCCGGAGCGTCATCGTAGCCCGCCGGTCCGCCATCGCTCCGGGTTCTCGGCGGTCCCTTATACCTTCCGTTTACCAACGTCATCCGACCGTGCCGGTCGGGGTCACCGGTGGTGATCGCCGGAGCCGGCATCGGGCGGGAACTCCCGAGCCATGATCGCCGCCTGCACCCGGCTGCGCAGGCCGAGTTTGGCGAGCAGGCGGCTGACGTGCGTCTTCGCCGTACCCTCCGCCATGCCCAGCGCACGGGCGATCTCCGCGTTGGACAGTCCCCGGCCGATGTGGACGAGCACCTCGCGCTCACGCGCGGTCAGGTTCCCGTACGGCTCCGGCCGGGCCGTGGGCGCCCCTGCCGACGCGGGCGGCGTGGCCGGAGCGGGCAGGGCGGCGAACGCCTCGATCATCCTCCGGGTGACCGAGGGGGAGATCAGTCCGTCGCCGCGTGCGACGATCCGTACGGCCTCGATGAGCGCGTCGGCGTCGGTGTTCTTGAGCAGGAAGCCGGCCGCCCCGGCACGTAGCGCGCCGAAGACGTACTCGTCCAGGTCGAACGTGGTGAGGATGACCACGTCGGCCACGCCGCGCAGCTTCCGGGTGGCGGCGATGCCGTCGAGTCGCGGCATCCGGATGTCCATCAGCACTATGTCGGGGCGAAGCCGCCCGGCCAGCTCGACGGCCTCCACCCCGTCCGACGCCTCCGCGACGACCTCGATGTCCGGCGTCCCGCCCAGGACCAGCACGACCCCGGCTCGTACGGCCGCGTGATCGTCGGCGACCAGTACGCGGATCACGCCGCTGATCCCGTCGCTGATCCCGTCGGCAGCGCGGCTCCCGTCGGAAGTTCGGCCCGCACCCGCCACCGGGTCTCCCCGGACGGCCCGGCCTCCATCGGCCCGGCGTCGAACGAGCCGCTGACCAGGGTGGTGCGCTCCCGCATGCCGACGAGGCCGGCCCCCGAGCCCGGCAGGGCGGAAAGGCTGTCGCGATTCACCGGATTCTCCACGAGCAGCACCACGTGATCACAGGCGTACTCGATCACCACCTCCGTGTCGGCGGTGCCGTGTTTGAGCGCGTTGGTGAGCGCCTCCTGCAGGATCCGGTAGGCGGCGAGATCGATGGCGGGCGGCAGGGCACGCGACGTGCCGCGGACGGTGAGCCGCGCCCTGACCCCCGTACGTTCGATCAGGTCGGCGGCGTCCGCCAGCCGCCGCCGGATCGGCTCGGCCTCCTCGCCTTCGCCGTCATGGCGCAGCAGTCCGATCATCGTGCGCATCTCCGCCATCCCCTGGACGCTGTTCTCCCTGATCGACTTCATGACTTTCCGTACCGCCGCCGCGTCCAGGTCCTGGCGTGCCAGCAGCGCGGACGACTGGATGGCGATCGCGCTGAAGTGATTGGAGACCAGGTCATGCAGTTCCCGGGCCATCCGGGAGCGCTCGCCGGCGATCGCGGACCGCCGGTCGAGCTCGGCGAGCCGGGCCACCTGCTCGGCGCGCTCGTGTTCCGCCGCGGCCTGGTCGCGGTGCTGTCTGATGATGTTCGCCGTGGTGACGGGGATGACTCCGATCAGCGCCGCCTGCACCAGCAGCACCGCGAGGGCTCGCCAGTCCCAGGTGACGAACCAGGCGGCCGCGCCGGCGACCACCGCCCCCGCCGAGGTGATCCAGAGCAGCACCCGGCCCAGTGGGCGTGGGCCGTACAGCGCGGCGGCATAGAGATTGTCGGTGAAGACCAGGATCGTCCCGAGCGAGGGCCCGAGCACGATGTCGAGGGCCATGCCCGTGACCCCCAGCGCGAGCGTGACCACCGGCGCGCGCCGCCGTACGACCACGCCGGCGCAGGTGAGGGCGAGCGGCAGAACCAGAAGGGCGAGCGGGTGGCCGTGGTCGAACAGCGCGCCGGCGGCCAGGAGCACCAGGCCCATGACGAAGGCCGCCGCGGCCAGCAGCGCCTCCTGCCTGGCAGGGGACCAGCTGAGAGGGGACGAAGGAGTCATCAAGGCGATTCCATCATTCGCCGAGGTGCGGTACGTCGTCCCGGGGGTGGGGCGGGCGCGTACATCGAAAGGCATACGCGAGATCGTCGCCGGTGACGATGTGTGCGGCGGCGGCGAGCGCGAGTGTTGTAGCGGAGGTGCCTCGTTCGTGCTCGTCTTCATCATCGGTTGTGAGATCGGTTTCTGGGTGCTGCTCGCGCTCGGTCTGGCGCTGCGCTATCTGGTGCGCGCCCGCCGGGCGAGCGATATCGCGCTGCTGAGCGTTCCGCTCGTGGACGTGGTCCTGCTCGTCGCGACCGTGATCGACCTGCGGTCGTCGGAGACCGTCGCCACCTGGCAGCACGGACTGGCGGCCGCCTATCTCGGGTACATGGTGGTCTTCGGTCACCGTACGATCCGCTGGGCCGACGCGTGGGTCGGCCACCGATTCGGCGACGGGCCGCCCCCGCGCAGGCCGCCCTCGGGTGGCATGGCCCGTGCGCGGTATGAGTGGGCGTTCTGGTTCCGGATCTTGATCGCGTACGGTGTGACCTGCGGCTTGCTGGTCGCCGCGATCTGGATGGTGGGGGATCCGGCCAGGACGGCGGCGTTGTCCGACTTCATGATCGGCGTCGCCAAAGTGACGTTGATCGCGCTGATCTGGCCGGTCAGCTACACGATCTGGCCCAAGAAGGAGGTGAAGGGATCATGAGCCCTGGGTGTGCGCCCTTGGGGAGGAGGCGGGTGAACTATTGGCGCGAGCAGGGGTACGAGGTCTGGTAGAGTTACCTCCGTTGCCGAACCGCAGATGAGCGGTGGTGACGACCAAGCGGCCGTAGCTCAATGGATAGAGCATCTGACTACGGATCAGAAGGTTAGGGGTTCGAGTCCTCTCGGCCGCGCACATCATAGAAGGCCCGTGACCAGGGAAAACCTGGCAGCGGGCCTTAGTGTTTTTGGGCTTCACGCGGTCTCTTCCGTGTCTGTGGGAGCCACCTTGGGAGCCACCCGCTTCCGTTGCCCCAGCAGAGCACCGGTAATGGCCTCTGCCGCCGCTCGTTTGTCGCCCTCCATGAGGTGCCCGTACACGTCCTTGGTGATCGCGATGCTCGCGTGTCCGAGGACGTCGGAGACGACGTGAAGCGGCGTCCCTTGCGCCAGCATGAGCGAGGCCCCCGAGTGTCGGAGTTCGTGTGGGTGCCAGTGCCCGAGCCCCGCCTTTTGGGCGAGCTTGGAGAACAGGTGCGAGAAGGTGTCCGGGTTGGATGGATTGCCGAAAGCAGTGGGGAAGATCAACCCGTGCTCGGTCCACTGCGCGCCGGCCTGGAGGCGTTCCGCGTTGTGCGCGCTCCTTGTGACGCTTCAGCGCGTCTACCAGTTCGGGAGTGAGGGAGAGGGTACGCCGTGACCTCTTGGTCTTCAGTTCGTTGATCACGAGCTTGGTCTTCCGGGCCGCATCCGGGTCCCGGTTCTTGATTCGCTTCACGGCATGGGTGGATGCGGAGAGTCCTGGCGTTCGGGTCGAATCCGCTCCACATGAGCCCGAGCGCTTCGCCGCGACGTAGGCCGAACACGAGGGCCAGGAGCACGAGCACGCCCATCCGATGCTCGGCGACCTCGTGGAGAAGCTTGCGCGCCTCGTCGATCGTCAGCGTCCGGCCCTCATCCGTCCGGATGCGTGGAGGCATCGAGAGGACGCCGCTGGTTGCACTTCGTGTTGCATTACGGGACCGTCCAGGTCGGTTCAAGATGGACCGCACAGGCCCGCTGACCTGCATTGAACTGTCCGGAATCATGATCGGCCGAGCTTTTGATCCGCGTGTAGGACGGCAGAGGCGCTCGACCGCTCACACTCATCCAGGACCGCTGAGATCATGGACATCATGCTCTCGCTCAAGATGAACGACGCTGCGGTCCAGATGCTGGGACTGCTGAACGGGCTGGCAGCGATCGAGCCGCCGGGCGGCCTGGCATCGGGTCTTCTGGAACGCGCGGAGCGCGGCATCGTCCGCCGTGGGAAGGTTTTGACCTGGGCCACCTCGGTTGGAGGAGCCGAAGGCGCACCCTCGTTCTTCAACGACCTCACTGCCTGGGAGTGCGCCGACAGTTCTTTCCACCTGGAGGACTTCGTCCCGGTCGAGGTTGCCACCGTCAACGGCGCGCCGGTCATCACTGAGGATGACCAGCGGATCCTGCTCCTTCACGGTGTCGCGTTCGCGCTGAAGTTTTGCCAGCTTGTGTACGCCCTCGACCCGCCCAGCCCGGTGCGTTGCATCATCGGCGCGAACGAGACCAACGCCACGTTCAGATTCCACGCGATTCGTCCGGGGGAGCACTGGAATGCCCCCGACCTGGACAGCTACCGATTTGACAAGATGATCGTGGTGGATGTCGAACCGACCAACGGCTGACGGGCGTCGGGCTTTGACTGTCATCGACTCGGTCCAGAGAAGCTCCGAGGAAAGGCTCAGGCGCTCACCAAGCAGGTATGTGGACGGGCTTGCTGGAGGAATCACCACGAGGAGTATTGGCGGCTCGCCTGGCCGCTCGCATGGCGGCTTCTGGGAGCCACCTTGGGAGCCACCCAGGTAGACGATCACGAGCTGAGCCGGACGGATCTGAACAGCCACAGTCCCGAGGAGCAGCACGGCGAACGGATCTGAACGACCGTGGATGTCGTTTGGGGACCTACGGATCAGAAGGTTAGGGGTTCGAGTCCTCTCGGCCGCGCACAGCTCAAAGGCCCATTCCGATCATCGGAACGGGCCTTTTTATCTCCGTACAGCAGTGCGGTACAGCAACGTCCTCAGCCGCCGCCGTCCAGACGTTGATTCAGCCGGTCAAGCCGCCGCCCCACAGGCGTCGGTGGCACGGCGCGTCCGGTCCCGGCCGGGCATGCGGCCTCTTCTGGGCCGGTCCCGGCCGCGCCGCCGCCGGCCGCGCGCGATGGGCAGGGGCTTGACCGCCGTAGCGACCGAATCGCAGCGCGTACAGGGCTGAGGTCTCTTTCTTGACTCTGGCGGGATCCCCGGCCCCGAGGTGATCGCGGAAAGTCAAGGTTCGTGGGTGGCCGGGAGCCCTGATCGCCTCGCTCGCCATCGACCCAGGCAAGCCGAGCAAACCTACGGCTCAAGCCCAGCCGTGACCGATGGCATCAGGGCGCGGGGCGCATGTGGGGCCCTAACCTAACCTTGTGCCCGTGGGCAGAAGCGATACGTCGCAAGAGGCGTACTCGGCGGCTACCGGATCTGGGATAACAAGGCCCGCCGCTGGTGGGGTGACCTGTACGAACTCTGCCCCGACGATCTCCTCAACGAATTGAACGGCGAGAAAAGCAGCGAGAAGATCACCGTGCTACTACGGCAGTACCGCGCCCAGAAGCGATAGCCGGAGCGGAAACCGAGCACTAACTGTGTGGCAGCGCTGACGAGCGGGGGCAACGGACCTTGAAGGCCGAGTCGAGGGCACTTTCAGGGCACACGGTCCGAGAAACGGCGCGAAACGCTGAAAGCCAGTGAAAGGCAAAAGCGCAGGTCACAGGGCCGAGCGGAACATGGCCGCTGATCAGGCCAGGGCGTCAGGCAGAACTACGACTTGTGACCGGACCCAACTGGCAGCCCAGCGACGTTGCCCCTACGAGCAGTGTCGGGAACTTGCTTCGCGTCACAGTCCTCGAAGCCGACAGCTTGGATCCGGCGCTGATCTACCAGCGGGTGGCGGCGATCACGTCACCATCGAGGCACCTGACAGCACCGGATGGTGTCCGGCGATCAAGAGCGGTGCGCCTCACCGTGGTTCGCATCGAAGGAGTGACGGCCTTGGAACGCGCGTTGCTGTACACGCGTTGCTATACAGCAGCGCGTACGGCAACACCGCCGACTGCGTACGCTCGCCGGCGTGACCGCAAAAGACGCAAAGCGAGGGGGAAGCGCTGCCCTCACATGGGTAGGCACGCTGGGTGGACCGCACATCCTCGTCCCACAGTCAGTGTGCCCCCATTGGAAGGGCGCTCCCCCGGACTATCCCGATCAAGAAGGGGACTACGGCCGCGCTTGCTCCGTACAGGGGTACATAGGCTTGATCGATGTCGATTCGGCTCAAGCCCTGGTTTTCGGCGACGAGCCGGGCGCCACGGCGTTCCTCCCCGAACGGAATGCCCTCGTTCGCTGGATCGGCGCGGATTCGGAGGACGACATGGTGGAGGCGGCTATCGAGGTCATCGAGACAGAGTCAGTTCCAGACGATGAGGAGCTGACGTGGACCGTCGATGAGCGGCTGGTCCTTTTCGACGCCGTCCACGGTTATGAGTACATCGCCGAAGAGGATCACCTACTGATCGACCTCGCCCCCGGCCCGTACACCGTTCGAGCCGCCTACGTCGAGCACCCGAATGCGCACATGATCCTCGTACGGTTCACCTGAGCCGAGGAGGCGCCGACCTGGTCAGAGTGACTAACCGACTCGTGGAGATCACCGAGGAGGACCAGGTCCACAACGAGGGCGGGACACCCGCCGCCGGCAGATCAGCCGCTCCACCGTTACCCATGCCATCAGCGCAGACGCACCTCTGTGAGCACTCTCATCTACGGTGGCGGCATGGACGAGATCAGCGAACGTCAGGACGGCCGCTATCCCGAGTTGCGCAGGCTCGGCGAAGAAGAGCGGCGAGTGGCACTCGAACTCCAAGAGATCCGCGCACAAATAGCGAGTCTTGTGCAGCAACTCCTACCCCACCACGCCCGCACAGAGAAGATCGACGATGTCGTACGGGTGAGCGGCTACAGCCGCACCCTGATAGATGTCCTCCGGTACAAAGACCACCCCTGGCACCGTCGGTAGCGAGACGTCCCAGGGTAAGGCTCCGCGGGGGCACTCCGGCTCCAGGCAGTTCAGGCGCCCCTACGATGGGTGATCCAGGCGATTCCCAAGCTGACAGTCGGCGCTTTACCCTCATCGCCATGACACCGCCGCGTGAGCCACCTGTGAATGTGGAGCGCGTTCATGACATGCGAGACTTCGCCGCCTACCTGGAGATCATGGCGGATGACTTCGACGCAGACCGCGCCGAGTGCGAAAGGCAAATTCGTGAGGGGAAGCGGTTTATCGAAGGCCGCTGGAGCAGCGTGAACATTGGCGACTTCCTGCGAGCACGGGCCCGATGGCTTCAGGATGGTGGTATCCGTGAAGGTGCCCCGTTCGGGGAAGACATCGATCCTCTGACATGGCAGTCGCTCGCTCTCCAGATCCACGCCGCCCATCTCTACGAGTAGGCCGTTCTGGGAGCCACCCGGGGCGGACGATCACGAACTGAGACGGACGAACCCGAACGAACGGCGCTGCCGCAGAGCAGTCCGGCGAACGATCCTGAACGACACCGGAAATCGTTTGGGCGCCTACGGATCAGAACGTTAGGGGTTCGAGTCCTCTCGGCCTCTCACAGCTCAAATGCCCATTCCGTACAATGGAACGGGCCTTTTTGGGATCCCCGTACAGCATTCCCAGGCTGACAGCGCGGTCCGATTTCCGCCGTCCGCGGGTAACGACCTATCAGCGCAGCACGGTACGGCGGCGCGGGTAGGGTCTTGCTCATGGTGGATTGGGTGCGCCTTCGATTGGACGTCGACGGGTTCGACGACGGGGAATTCGAACCGTACCTGCGGCGGGCGCAGGGGTCGGGCATCGGATTTACGACGATGGCCGAGCTCGGCGACACAGCGGACCACCGGCGCGCGCTCTATGACCTCAACAAGATGTGCTCGGCCGATATCCCTGACCGGGGAGAGTTCTACACGTACGACGCATACGTCGCCCAGCGCATCGACGTGCCCGCCTTCGACCCGGGTGGTGTCATCCTCGCAATCCGCGACGGCGTGTGGATCGGAATGTCCGCGACGTCGTTGCATGCGGACAAGGGGGTCGCGTTCAGCGAGATGACCGGCGTGCTCGCGCCCTATCGCAGGCAGGGTCTGTCGCTGGCGTTGAAGCTGCTGGCGATCCGTTTCGTCCGGTCGTCGGGCTACCGGTGGCTCGCGACGCTCCACCATCCGCGTAACGCGTCCGCGATCGCGATGAACCGGCGTCTTGGCTTCGTCGATCAGACCGACGTGAGGTCATAGGCGGGCAGGGACGACGGCAAAGGGTGGGGCCGGCCGAGCCGATGCCCGGCCAGGCGTCGGGCCACGGCCTCGATCTGGGCGGGCATCGGCTCGGGTGGCCGTCCGCCCCTGCTCGGCGCGCCGGGAGACGGCTTCGGGACGCGTACGAGATCCCCGCTCGTGCCCACCCTGATCGCGGTGATCGCGGACGGAGTGGTCAGCTCCAGGTCGCGTTCTTGAGGATGGCGTTCAGGCCCGGGTGGTCCCACTGGTCGAGGACCAGGATCTTGGACTTGGGCAGGTACCACTCACGCTGGTTGTAGCGCGTCTTCACCTTGGACTTCTTGTCGACGCAGGTCGCCGCCCACCTGTGGTAGTCCGCCCTGTGACCCGGCCCGACCTGTCGCAGCCCCCTGTCCGCGAGCTTCCAGTCGCCCTTGAACAGCTTGTAGCTCTTGGGACAGATGCTGACGTCGGTCGCGGGGTCGAATCCGTACTTCGGGTTGTACGGCTGGAACGTGCGGAGCCCGACCTCTAGGGCCTTCGGGCCCAGCACCCAGAAGCTACGGCACCCCCAGTCGCGGAAACCGTAGTCCTCGGTGCCGAGGGTGGGGCACGAGCCGGTGATGACGCGGACCCAGTCCGCGTGCTTCTTGTCGACCTTCCACGATTTGGGGATCTTGAGGGTCAAACCCTTGCGCAGGTGGATCTGCTTGGTCCCGCTGTCACGCGCGAACGCCGCCGCGGGGGTCGCCAGCGTGGCCGCCAGTACGGTCAGACCGGCCGCCGCAACCGAGATGGTCTTTCTGAGCATGCCCGGAATGCTAGATCCCGCTAGTTGTGGACGACTTGTGACCTGATGTCCAAGAGATTGCCGAACGTGGCGGCGGGTGGAGCGGTCAGTTCCATGTCCCGTTCTCGAGGATCGCGCGCAGCCCGGGCGGCGCCCTTCACGGGCAGCAGAAGAGTACGGATCACCGGCCTGCGTGGAGGGGGCCGGCCCTACCATCGATCAGGGGGATCGGCCGGGCGCAAGGGGGGTCCGTTCTCCATATGCCGCCGTCACACAGGATGCCCCGGTCACACAGGCGTGTACGGCGTCCAGGTGATGACGAACACTGCGACCGGCAGGAGCGGAAAGACCTGCACCAATGCGATGTCCCCTCGGCGATGCCTAGTTCGTCCAGTGGACGATGGGCGCCGAAATCGAGCGGATGCGCGTCGCAGCGGGAGCGGCACCGGAGATCGGCCTCCGTCCCGGAGAGTTCATACCGGGGCGTTCCAGCGGAGCACCACCGGCTCCCCGTGCTCGTGTCCGAGCAGCGAATAGGTGCCGGTGTCCAGCCGGAGATGGCGTCCGTTGGCCGCGGGCAGCCCCAGCCATCGGGCCGCGAGCACGCGGAGCAGGTGGCCGTGTGCGACGACGAGCGCGTCGCCCTCGGTTTGCCGGATCCGGGCGATGACCTTGTCGGCACGCTCGCCGACGTGCTCGACGGTCTCGCCCGGATGGGCCTGGTCCCCCGGGACGATGCCGTCACGCCACACATACCAGCCGGGGTGGGACCGGCGGATCTCGACGGTCGTGATGCCTTCGTATCCGCCGTAATCCCACTCCCACAGGTTCGGATCCACCTCATATGAACTGATTCCGGCGAGCTCGGCCGTACGACGGGCCCGCCGGGCGGGGCTCACCAGGACCAGCGAGAACGAGCGGGCAGCGACCGTCGGAGCCAGAGCCCGAGCCTCCTGCTCGCCGCGCGCCGTCAGCGGCACATCGGTGCGGCCCGTGTGCCGGCCCGCTCTGCTCCACTCTGTCTCTCCATGCCGGAGCAACACGATCTCCATGTCCTCAGTCTCCCCGATGGGCCGTCTTCTTCTGCGAAACGATGACGTCGCGTGGAAGACGACGTAAGGATGTCCCGGAAGCATTTGCCCGACCTCGGGAGGGTCTGGTGCGGTTATCCGGGGTTCGTACGCCCTTACTGCTGATCCTCTGCCTGCTGCTGGCCGGAGCCACCCTGCGGGCCTCGGACAGCGGGCCGCCGAAATGGCCGTACGCATCGAGACCGTGCGCGGAGACGCCCACCACACCCGTCCCCGCCTCGTTCGAACCCCCGGTGATCCTGGGCGGTGACGTGCACACGAACATAACCGCCGTGGCCATCGGGCTGCTGGGATCGCGTCCCGTCGCCATCAGCGCGGGGGAGGAGCGCACCCTGCGCGTGTGGGATCTCCCCGGCCTCGCCCCCATCGGCCGGCCGGTCGAGCTGGATCGGACGATCACAGTGATCGGTGAGTCGGTGTTCGCCGGGCAGCCGCTCAAGGCCACGAGCGACGCCGGCACAGGTCCCGCTGTCGGCCGCATGAACGGCCGCACCGTACGGGTCACCGCCGATGACGAGCTCCACGTGATCGATGCCGCCTCCGGACGGGAGGTCGGGCCGAAGATCGAACTGGGGGAGGACAACGAGGTCAAGGCGCTGCAACTCATCACCCTGAACGGGAGACTCACCGCCGTGATCAATGACACCGGCGGTGACGAGGACGAGGAGCCTGACCCGCTCCGTTTCTGGGACCTCGCGACCGGCAGACGGATCACGGGTATCGACGGTGATTTCACCACCGTACGGAAGACCCGGGTGAATGGGAGAACCGTCCTTCTGGCCGTCGACGGACCCACGGGAAACGTCTCCATCTGGGACGCCGCCTCGCGGAAACGGCTCGGCCTCCTGCCCGCCGGTCGGCCACCCGGAGCCCTCGTCCACCTGGCCGTGGGGGAGTTGGACGGCCGGCCGATCGCGCTGACCGGCGGCGCCGACAATGCCCTTCGGCTCTGGGACCTCACCACCGCCGGGCAACTCGCCGCCACCGCTCCGTCCGGTCATACCGAGACGATCAGGGCGATCACCGTCACCCACGCGAGCGGCCGGACCGTTGCGATCACCAAGGGGGACGACCGCACGATTCAGTGGGATCTGGCCACAAGGCGGCGGATCGATGATGTGCCGCCCAAGACGTACGACTCCATCGAGGACATCCCGCCCGAGCGGCTACGTGACCGCGATGTCCTCCTGGAGGAGTGGCCGGGAGGCGTACGGTTCCGTGATCTCATCGCCTCGAGCCGGAGCGAGACGGACCGCGCCTTCAGCGGCAGGAAGGAGGTGTACGTCACCCGGGTCGGCGGCCGCACCGTGCTGTTCGGCAGGAACAACTTCCGCGGCAAGGGGCGCCGGACCGGGGATGCCCGAGTATGGATCAAGGATGCGTACACGGGCGTCCGGATCGGGGCCCCGGTGAACATCGGCGCCAGAACGCCGCTGTCGCTGACCACCCTGGCCGATATCGACGGCAGGCCGGTGCTCCTCGTCAGCCTGAAACGGCGCACCCGAATCCTCGACTTCCGAACGGGACGTCTCCTCGCCTCGGTGAAGGGGGTCAGCTCCAGCGAGTCTCCGATCGCCGTCGGCCATGTGCGATGCACGACCGGAGTCCTCACCGAGCGCGGCGGTGACACCGTTCACTTCTGGGATCTGCGGACCGGACGGAGGCTCACGCCGCCCCTCCGCGGGCACACCGCACGCGTCCACCGGATCCTGTCCGGACGGCTCGGTGATATCCCGATCGCCGTGACCGCCACCTACCAGGGCGAGATCCGGGTGTGGAACCTGGTCGACGGACGGCAGATCGGTGACCCGCTCAAGGTGCGGGGGAGCCTCGACGACGTGACTCTCGGCTATGTGAACGGGCACACCGTCCTGCTCGCCGGCGGACGGGCGGAACAGGTTCTGATGTGGGATCTGAGCGCGTAGGCCGTCGCGCACTCGTCCGGACGGTAGTCACGTCGTCTCACGTCACGTCACCGGAATTTGTCGGAGGCGGTCTGTATCGTCGGGCGGCAAGCTCGATCCGATCACTCAGGGAGCGTCGTGGACATTCTGGAAGCCGCGCTGAGCTGGACGAACGCATGGACGGTCGGATGGGCGCGGCAGGATGTCGAGCTCATCGTCGAGCGTCAGGCCGAGGACGGCGTCCATTGGTCGCAGCCCTTCCGTCCCCCTCACCGCGGGCGTCCCGGACTCAGAGAGTATCTGGAGGACGTGTTCGCCTCGGAGGTCGAGCCGACGCAGGCCAGGTTCGCCCCGCCCCTGGTGAACGGTGACCAGGCCGCGGCGGAGTACTGGGCGCTGTGCCACTACGAAGACGGGCCGCTGATCATCTCGGGATGCACGCTGCTGAGGTTCAACGAGGAAGGCCTGGTCGCCGAGTCCCGGGACTACTCGTTCGTGGTTCCCGGAGAACATCCCTTCCCCTTCGATTGGTGATCTTTCCACCCGGTAAGCCGGCGAGCCGGTGAGACGGCGAGGTCGCGACGGCCACCGGTGAGGTCGCGACGGCTACAGGCCGAGGGCGTCGAGCGCCCCCAGCGCGGCGGAGACCGATGCCGAGCCTGCGGGCAGCAGGGGCAGCCGGACGGCGGGGGTGGGGATGCGCCCCCGGGCGTGCAGCACGCCTTTGACGACGGTGGGATTCGGCTCCGTGAACAGCGCGGCCGACAGGACGGCGAGGCGATGGCCGAGGTCACGGGCGTGAGCCGCGTCGCCCATGTGCCAGGACCGGACGAGTTCGGCGAAACGGGCGGTGGCCAGATGAGCCGAGGCGAGGATGCCCCCATGGGCGCCCATGGCCAGCAGCGGTGAGACGAGAACGTCGTCCCCGGCCAGTACGGCGAAGCCGGCGGGCGGATCGGCCATCAGGTCGGCGGTGGAAGCGGTGATCGCCCCGATCGCGTACTTCACCCCGACGACGCCCGGCAGCGCGGCGAGCCTTCGCAGTGTCTCCGCGCTCAACTCCTGTCCGGTCCGATAGGGGATGTGATAGATCACCAGCGGAACCGGACTGTCGGCCGCCAACTCCGTGAAGTGCGCGATCACTCCGGCCTCGGAGGGCCGGGTGAAATACGGGACCAGGGTGAGTGCGGCCACCGCCTCGGGCACCCTTCTGAGCGCGGCCAGTGCCTCGCGGCTCGAGGCGGTGTCGTTGCTCCCGGCCCCCACGATCAGCGGTGCGCCGCCCTCGCGGCAGACCCGGGCCACCACATCGACGACCGAACGCTTCTCTTCCGCTGTGAGCGTCGCTACCTCGGCGGTGGTGCCGAGCGCGACGAGACCGGTGGCCCCCTCGTCGAGGAGTTCGTGAGCCAGTCGCTCCAGGGCATTGAGCGCGACCTCGCCCGTACCCGTGAAGGGCGTGATCAATGGGATGTACACCCCTCGGGGCGGCGTGCTGTTTTCCATGATCTGAATGATCGGCCGGTCGTCCGTACCACGTCCATCTGGAAATACCGACGTCGCTCTTAAGCTGGGCTAATGATCAACTTGCATCAATTGCGCCTGCTTCGGGAGTTGGCGCACCGAGGAACGATCGCCTCCGTGGCAGAAGCGTTGGCCTACAGCCCCTCCGCCGTCTCCCAGCAGTTGTCGCTGTTGGAACGCAAGACGGGCGTGGTCCTGCTGGAACGCAGGGGCCGGCGCGTGGCCCTGACGGCGGCGGGGGCCAATCTGGCACATCACGCCGAGATCATTTTCGCGCAACTGGAGGTGGCTCAGTCGGAACTGGCGGGCAGCAAGGGGATGAGCGGCCCGCTACGCATCGGCATCTACCCGTCGGCGGCACGCGTCATGGCCGCGGACATCCTCACCGCCCTCCGCGGCATGCACCCGAACCTTACGTTATGGGTGCAGGAGATCGACCCTGCGCATGCCCCGGACGCCCTCCGCGCCGGTCAACTGGACCTGGCACTTGTGCACTCCTACGATCATCTTCCGCCCTCCCCCGAGCCGGGAATTCAAAGCAGGTCGATTTTCGTCGAGGAGGTTTATCTGGCGGCACCCGGCGACCCCTCGGCTCTCGGATGGAAGGTGGAGGCCGTCGATGACCCGGTGGGGAAATGGCGACACGTGCCGTGGATTCTTCCCACGTCCGGGACCCTCTGCCACAGGATGGTGATGCGGCTGTGTGAGGAGAGCGGCTTCCACGCCGACTCGTGGCATCGAGTCGACGACTACGACACCGCCCTTGGTCTGGTCGCGGCGGGAGTGGGCGTCGTCGTGGTGCCCCAGCTCAGCGCGCTGCGGCCCCCATCGGGCACGTCGCTGACATCGCTTCCGCTGCGGCGGCGAAGCGCCGTCGCGTTCCGCGGAGGTTCCGCGGCCCATCCCGCGGTCGACGCCTTCACCACCGCGTTGCGTGAGGCTCTGCCCGTCGGGCTCGCGGCGGTGAATCGGCAGACCGAAGAGATCACGTCCTGACCGGTCACGGCTCCCGCGTGGCCGGAACCGCGTAGCCGGGGATGGACGGCCAGCGTACGGTGAGCACCACCGACTCCTCTTCTGCGTACCAGGAGTGATCGACGCCCTGCCCCCACACCACGTAGTCGCCCTGCTCGGTCAGCAGCACACTGCGTCCCGGCAGCTCCACCCGGAAACGGCCGCTGATCAGCACGAGCAGCGCCGTACGTTTCTCCCCGGTGACCCACTCGGCGCGCTCGTCGCCCCGTGGATGCACTCCCCACTTGATCTCGACGTCTTCGCTGTGCCGGAGGTCGTCGACCGGCTTGAAGTGTCCGAGGAGCCAGCCACGGTCGCCCGCCGCGTCGATGCCCGCGTTGCCCACGTACACGTGCTCCACCGGGCTACCCACCGGGCGCTCCATCGAGCCTTTCACCGAGCCTTTCACCGAGTTCTCCGCCACGAGCCGTGACGCTAACACGCGCTGACACACGCTGAGACGGTGCTCGCATGGTGCTGGCACGGCGGACGTGATCGGTCAGGCGTCGATCATGTGAGGGGGCCGCTTCGCCCGGATATCGGCGAGCGCGCGGGTGAAGTCACGTGACGACAGCCAGAGCTTGTACATGATGGCGGCCTCGAAGGCGAGCAGCGGCACCGCCGCGCAGACCGTGACCACGCCGATCATGATCGGGGAGATGAGACCGAGCAGCGGGCCGACGATGAACACCGCCATCTGGAACTCGATGCCGCTCACCAGGTGCGTACGGACGCGACGCGCGCGCAGCCACGTGCGGAAGGGGACGTACCACGCATAGCGCGAATGGAACTCCACCTGCAGGTCGACGGCCTCGGCCGTACGGGCATGGGTCTCGTCGGAGCGCGAGTCGAGGCCCAGGTCCGGATCGTCGCGCAGCGGGGGCTCCGCCGGAGACCGCGGCGGGGCGACCTCGTCGTACGCCGTCCGGAGCGTGCGGCGCATCTGCCGCCGCACCTTCGTCACCTGGAGCGCGTCGACGTAGCGCAGCATGTCGAGGAAGACGACCCCGATGCCGAGGAGCAGGTAGAGGTCCTGGCCGGTCGCCCGATATTGCCCCCACATCAGGGCGAGGGCGCAGGCGAACACGCGGATCCGGTCGAAGACGTAGTCGAGCCAGCCGCCCAGGACGGTCCCCGTGCCCTTGAGCCGGGCGATCTTGCCGTCCACGCAGTCGAGGACGAAGCTCAGGTGATAGAGAACGGCGCCGGCGACCAGCCACACCGGGTCCGCCGTCAGGAAACACCCGGCCGATCCCAGGCCGAGGAGGAACGCTCCCCAGGTGATCTGGTTGGGGCTGATCGAGGTCCGGTTGGCGATGGCGACCACCAGTCGGCTCGCCAGTGGGTCCACAAGGAAGACCGTCCACCAGGCGTCCCGCGCCTTGTAGGTCCGCGACCGAACATCTTCCAAGGTGAACTTCATGCAGACAACCTTCTAAATTTATTCGTGTTTCCAGGCGCAAGCGGTGAATGTCCGCAATATGGTGCCTGTCCCTTTTGTGTACGGACTCTGAAGTGTCACATTTCGTCGTCGTCGTCGACGTCGTCCATGGGATCCCACCCGTTCTCCAGTTCGTCGTCCCAGTTCAGTGCGTGCGAGTCGTCTCCCGGATGGGGGTCGTCGTCGGTCGCGAAAAACGTCGCCAAATGTCCTAAAAGCGGCTTAACCATCGGATTTTACCTCGCGGCTGACTGGAACTCTTGGCAATGCTTGGTGACCCATGCTTATTAACCCATGGAATTCCGTCGTCCGCACCCGATTCTCCGCCCCCCGGGGATCGCGGATGATGGTGTGGCGATCTTCGCGATCGTGACACCATTCGCTCTTCTGGAATGAGCGATGAAGAGCTTTGACCCGACATTCATCGTGTACGCCGTGATCAGCGAGGATGTGCCGCTTATCGTCTTGTCGTCACCATTTTCTTCAGCGTCCACGACCTCGGGGAAGTCTGATGCTCGTCTGTACGGCTGCGGCCAGTCTCATCGCCGTCCTCCTCGCCGGGCCGCCGCCCGCGCCGTCCACACAGGCCGGTCCGAATCCGGCCCGGGCCGGAGGTCTCCGTCCGGCCGGGGCCGTGCTTCCGGTCGGCAACAGACTCCCGCTCGGCAACAGACCCCCGGTGGCCGGCGGTCCGGGGCGCAGCGAGCCCAAGGCTCGCCACATCGTGACGATGGGCAAGGACGGGGTGCGGAAGGAGATCGTCGTCGTCCCGCTGCCGATCGACGCCAGCGGGATGCCGGCCGGGCCGGTGCAGATCCCCGACCTCGGCTTCCAGAACTTCCAGACGACCTCGACGGTGCCGCGGCACAAGGGCGGGCGTAAGACCGCTCCCCAGTGGCGCGACCGGAACTGGGACAGGGCGTGGGAGCAGCGGCGCGAACACAACGGCGAGCACCGGCCACGCGCCAAGCGCGACCGCCGCCATCAGGCGGAGACGGCGAACCCGAAGGCGAAGCGTCAGGCGAAGCATCGCTCCAAGGCACAGCATCATTCCAAGGCACAGCATCATTCCAAGGCACAGCAGCACACGAAGGCACAGCAGCGCTCGAAAGCACGTCGCCGTCCCCGGTGAAGTCCCCGGTGAAGTCACAGGTGAGGTCACAGGTGAACGCGGCGCAGCTCCCGGTGGCGCCCGTCAGGCGGAGGCCAGCCGCGCCCCTTCGGCCACCGGGAAACCCATCGCCGGAGCAGCCGGGACGGGGGTGGTCGTGCGCGCCGGGGCGCCGGCCGCCGCCCGGCTGCGCCCCTGTACGGCCGCGCCGATGGCCGTCGCCGCGATGGCGCTGCCGAGGCCGATGGTCCAGCCCACCGGCCCGAGGGGCCGGCAGCCGAAGAAGGAGCTGACCACGGGGACGGAGACGATCAACCCCAGGACGGCCAGGGACGACAGCGCGGCCACCGTGACGAGCCTGTCCCGGCCGCCGCCCACCAGCGTCTGCATGAGCTGCGCCGCCACGAGCGCGACCAGGCCGATCGTGTCGGCCCGCCCCCGTGTGCCGGTCACCCGGCCCGCCAGCCACGCCGCCGTGGCCGCGCTCGCCGTGACGACGGCGCGCAGATAGATGTCGCGGGTCAGCGACGCCCCCAGGGACGCCTCTGGCCCCTCGGCCAGCAGCCGCTCCGGATCGGTAGCGGCCGGCGGCCGTACGGCGACCGCCATGGCGGGCACCATGTCGGTGAGCAGGTTGACCAGCAGGAGCTGGCGGGCGTTCAGCGCGCTGCGCCCGGCGAGCAGACTGGACCCGACGGTGAAGAGGATCTCCCCGATGTTGCCGCCGAGGAGGATGCTCAGCGAGTCGCGCACCGAGCCCCACATGGCCCGGCCCTCGACGATCGCGTCCACGATGGTCTCGATCCGGTCGTCGGTGACCACGAGATCGGCCGCGCCCCGGGCGGCGGGGGTGGCCTGGGAGCCGAGGGCGATGCCCACCTCGGCCATCCGGATCGCCGGGGCGTCGTTGGCGCCGTCACCGGTCACGGCGACGACCTCCCCGGCCTCCCGCAGGCAGTTGACGATCCGTGCCTTGTGCGCGGGGGTGGCCCGGGCGAAGACCGCGACATCGGGCAGCACCTTGGTCAGCGTCTCGTCGTCGATCGCGTCCAGCTCCGGCCCGGTCATGATCCGCCTGCCGTTCAGCGTGTCGAGTTCGACGGCGATGGCCTCGGCGGTGCTCGGATGGTCGCCGGTGACCATGATGATGCGGACCCCGGCCCGGACCAGCCGTCCGACGCTCTGCGCCGCGGTCGCCCGCACCGGGTCGGCCAGGCCGAGGAAGCCCAGGAAGCACAGGTCGTCGATGCGGGACTCGTCGAGGTCGCGCCGGTCGGAGGCGGGGCGCTGCGCGACGGCCAGCACCCGGTAGCCCTGCCGGGCCAGCCGGTCCACCTCCCGCTCCAGCTCCTGCCGGACGCTCTCGTCGCAGGGGACCTCCACCGAGTCCCGCAGCACCTTCGTGCAGTGGGTGAGCACGATCTCGGGGGCGCCCTTCACGCTCAGCAGGTGCCCCCGCTCGGTACGGCCAAGCACGGCGTGATAGCTCCGGCCGGGCTCGAACGGCATCTCCGCGACCCGCTCCCAGGTCGTCAGCCCCTCCGACGGGGTGACACCCAGGCGGCGCGCCCCGTGGAGTACGGCGCGGTCGGTCGGGTGGGCGATCACCCAGTCGGTGTCCGGCCGAGGCCCCGGGCCCCCGGACTCGGACCGAGGGCTCGCCCGGACCGCGGCGGCGAGGACGCGCCGCAGCCGCTCGTCCGGCGTGTCGACCGACTGGCCGATCCATCCGTCCGACAGATACTGCAGGCTGATGCGCCCCTCGGTGAGCGTCCCCGTCTTGTCGAAGCACAGCACGTTGACCCGGCCGAGCGCCTCGATCGTGGACGGGTTGCGCACGAGCGCCGCCCGCTTCGAGAGCCGCCGTGCCGCCGCCAGCTCAGCGACCGTGGCGATGAATGGGAGCCCCTCGGGTACGGCCGCGACCATGAGACTGACGGCGGGCGTCAGCGCCGCGGCCGGGGGCCTGCCGCGGAGCAGATCGACGGCCAGGAGCAGGGCCCCGGCCCCGATCGACAGCGGCAGGATCCGCCGGCTCAGCGAACGCAGCCGCAGCTCGACTCCGGTGGGCGGGCTCGGCTCCCGGGCGAGCCGCGCGCTGCGCCCCGCCTCGGTCATGTCACCGGTCGCGACGATCACCGCCCGTCCGCTGCCGGCCGCGACCGTCGTGCCCTGATAAACCATGGAATGGCGGTCGGCGACGGCGGCCGCGACGGTCGGCGCCGCCGTCTTCGTGACGAGCTGCGACTCCCCGGTCAGCGTCGACTCGTCGACCTCCAGGCCCACCGCCTTGATGACGCGTGCGTCGGCGGGTACGGCGTCGCCCGCGCGCAGCTCGATCACGTCGCCGGGGGCGAGATCCTCGGTGCCGGCCTCCACGGTCCCCCCCGGCCGGCGCAGCCGTACGTGGATCGCGCTGGCCTCGGTGAGGTTGTGCAGCGCACGGTCGGCCTTGAAGCGCTGCACCCCGCCGAAGAACGCGTCGATCACCATCACGCTGCTGATCATCACCGCGTCCAGGGCCGAGCCGACGAGCGCGGAGATGCCCGCCCCGGCCGCCAGGGCGGGGGTGAGCGGGTTGACCAGCTCCTCGAGGGTGGCCCTGGTCAGCGAGTGCGGCCTGTCGGCTTCCTCCTCCGGCCGCGCCTCGGCCCGGCGGTGTACGGCTTCCGCCTCGTCGAGCCCGTCCGGCGAGGACCCGAGCCGGGACAGCACCTCCTTCGTGGACATCGCGTGCCAGGGCGTGGCGTCCACGGGCAACGGCGCGGGCAGTCGTCCCGCCGCCCGACCCGACCACTCGCCCAGCACGATGGCGGCCGCGGAGATGACGCCGTTGATCAGGGTCGCCCGGCTCAGCGACTTCGCCTCCGGGCCGACGAACGCGAACAGGCCGCCGACGATCGCGCCGGCGATGCCGAGCCGTACGCCGCTCCTGCTGGTGCTCACCGCGCGGGGCAGACAGGTCAGGAACAGGTGCACACCGTGCGGTTCCCCGGCGACGTCCGCGTCCCATGGCACGAGGCCCTTGGCATCGGTGACGCCGACGCCGATGTCGGCCTGGGCGAGCGCGTGAGACGCCCTTCTGGACACCACGGCGACGCAGTGGCCGGCCGCCTGCAGGTCGTACACATGCCGGGCCAGGTCGTCGCCGCCGGGCAGCGTCCGTCCGATCGCGAGCCGCTGCGCCAGCCCGGCGTCGCCGCCGGCGAGCAGCACGGTGCCCGCGGTCTTGGCTGCCGCGACGATGGCCACGGCGAGTGGGTCGATCTCCCGGGCCAGGCCCACGACGGCGATCGGCGTGCCGTTCCTGCGCACCTCGACGGCGCGCAGCCCGCGTTCGCGCCACGTCGGCGCGGCCGTGGCGAGCCGGTCGGCCGCCTCACCGGCGTCATGCGCATCGGTGACGAGCTCGCCGAGATCGGCCAGCGGCCGTACCGACCAGCCCTCGCCGCTCGTCCAGGAGGCGGACGGGTCGGAGAAATCGATCAGGGTGTAGAGGTGAGAGTACAGCTCGTCGGTGTCCACCCCGTCCACGAGGTGTTCGACCCGGTCGATCGTCCAGGCACCCGTGGTCAGCGCGTCCGCGTCGAGGATCACGGTGTCGACGCGGTCCATCTTGCGCAGCGCCTCGGCGTCGAGGACGACCATGTCGCGTCTGCCCAGTGCGCGGCCGATGGCCCCGGAGAACGCGTCCCTGCTCAGGGCGGCCACCTTGGGGGTGGCGGAGATCAGTACGGCCAGGGCGCGCCGGCCGCCCCGGGTGGCGATCCGGGTGACGCCGTAGGCCGCGACCGCCGCGGGGCTGAGCACGTCCGCGTACCGCTCGATCGGCCCGTGCGGCAGGGGGCAGGGCCGCGGCCGGGTGACCGGCCTGATGTGCCGGTACGCCCCGGGCGTGCGGGCCAGCCGCTCCTCCAGCAGCTCCCAGGCGCACCGCCCGGCTTTGGCCTCCACATAGCGGGCGAGCGAGGCCAGGGACTGCACGACCAGCCCGACGGGCCGCAGCGTGAGAGTCTGGGTGACCAGGCCGGCGGTGGTGAACAGGGCGTTCGCGGGGCCCCGCCCCAGCCGGCGGTCGAGCTCCTCGCGGATGGCCGGGGTGGCGTTCACCAGTTGGACCAGGGCGGGCACGGCCGTGGGGAGCCGCGGCAGCCGTACGGCCCGGGCCGCGAAGATCAGCCCGAGCGCGGTCACACCGGAGGCGAACCGGATCGTCGCGCGGGCGTGCTCCTCGACCAGGCGGACCCGTGACTCGTGCGCGCGTTCCTCCTGCGCGTCGAGCTCCGCGACGATCTCCATCAGCCGGTCCTGGTCGACGGCGTCGGGATCGCACGCCACGAAGACGCAGCCCAGGCGGCCGTTGACCTCGGCGTGTTCGATGCCCGGCAGCGCGCCGAGCAGGTCCTCGAGTCGCTCGGCGGCGCCTTCCGTGCCGGGCCCGCCGATCCCGTTCAGGTCGATGCGCAGTCCGCCCGGGCAGACGACCAGGTCTCGGGGGCAGGGGAAGACGTCTCTGAGGGGCGCGGGCAGGACGCCGCGCAGCAGCGTGGCCGACGTCGTGAGCACCTGGGTCAGGATCATCGTTTCGCTCTCCAGCAGAGGTAACCCGGACAGAAGGACCGGCGGGAATGCCGACAGGGGAAAGCGCCGCCGCTACGCCGTGATCGACGTTTCCGCGGCGGTGTCATCCCGGGTTCCGTCCGGTTGGAGAGCGCGGACGACCTTCGCGGTCGGTCGTCCGATCACTCGGATGCATGCCATGTCCCCTCCTCGCGTGAGTCGGGGGGGTTGTCCGAGCTACGTCGTGTCCGGCGAATCGCGCCCTGCTGCGCGTGGGCGGCATTCGTCGGACGCTCCCTAGCGATCGACTCCTTGGTCACGCCGGAGATGACCCAACTCCGGCGTGTGGTTCATATGGTGTTGTGGCCGTTCCTAGCGCTATGGCCGTTCCTGATACTTTCCGGCATCCACCAGGTGGAAACCCCCACGGAGGATCAGGGGTTGCGGGCCACGCCGCCGACGAAGGTGTGGTAGGTGATGCCCCGCTCGACGGGTTCGTCCGGCTCGGGCCGCCACTCGGCCAGCGGCACCAGGCCGGGGTCGAGCAGCTCCCAGTCCCCGAAATAGGCCAGGATCTCGTCGTGGCCGCGCCACCGGCCGGTGCCCAGGTTCTGGTTGAACAGCTTCTCCGCCTGGTAGGCCTGTGCCGACACCTCGGGACGGGCGGGCCCGGGGTTGTGGAAGTGCGAGATCACCAGGTGGCTCCCGCCGGGCAGCAGGGCGCGCAGCCGCGCGGCGATTCCGCCCGGGTCCTCGTCGTCGTTCAGGTGGTGCAGGATGCCCAGGAGCAGCAGCCCGACAGGCTCGTCGAAGTCGATGAGCCGCCGGATCTCGGGGCGGCTCAGGAGATCTTCCGGTTGGCGGATGTCGCCCTGGATGACCGTGGTGGAGTCGTCCCTGGCGAGCAGTGCCCTGCCGTGGACGAGCACCATGGGGTCGATGTCCGCGTAGACGACTTTTGCGCCGGGGGCGACGGCCTGGGCGACCTCGTGCACGTTGCCCTGGGTGGGCAGCCCGGAGCCGATGTCGAGGAACTGCCGGATGCCGACCTCACCGGCCAGGTGCCGTACGGCCCGCCTGAGGAACCCGCGGTTGGCCCGGGCCGCCGCGGGAGCGTCGGGTGCGATCTTCAGGGCCATCTCCGCCACGTGACGGTCGACCGCGAAGTTGTCCTTGCCTCCGAGCATGAAGTCGTAGACGCGCGAGACGCTCGGTGTGGTGCTGTCGATGCCCGGAACAGGGCGGTCCCGTGCGCCCTCGGAGCGGGTCCGGTCGGTCGCGCCGTCATCGTCGGCCATGGTCGTCCCTCATCTCGCCTCGCCGGGTCGCCGGAGATCATGATAAGTCGGTGACCGTCGGCCTATCTGGAGAATTCGACGAACAGCATGACTGGCGCGGTAAACGGGATTCAGAGCCCGCCAGGCGTCCGGTCAGGGGTACGACGAGGCGTTTCTTCAGGTGTGCAGCGCGGCGGCGGGGTCGGCGATCACCTGCCGGATCACCTGACCGGCGGCGCCCAGCGCGGCGGCCTCCGTGCCGAGCCGGGACACGATGACGGGTGGTACGGCACCGCGCATCTGACCGAGGTGGGCCGCGAGCGTCCCGGTGACCGTGTCGGCGAGCCACGGGAAGAGCCGCGCGAAGATCCCGCCGAGGACGATCGTGTCCGGGTCGACGAGGTTGACCGCCGACGACAGGGCGACACCGAGCGCCCAGCCCGCCCGTTCGCAGGCCGCCAGGGCGCGGGAGTCCGTGGCCTCCAGCAGGGAGATCAGTTCCGCGAGGTCCGCGACGGCCGCGGCGGCGAGCAGGGCGTCCTGTCCGGCGTACCGTTCGAGGCACCCTCTCGCGCCGCAGCGGCAGAGCGGGCCGTCGGGGGACACGGCGACGTGGCCCAGCTCCCCGGCGAAGCCGCGTGCGCCCCGGAACAGCCGACCCTGCACCACCAGGCCGGCCCCGATGCCGATCTCGCCGGAGACGTACAGGAAGTCCGGCGGGCCTGCTCCGAACCACAGCTCGCCGAGCGCGGCCAGGTTGGCCTCGTTCTCCACCAGGACCGGAAGCGGCAGCCGCAGCAGCTCTGCCACCGGCACCTCGCGCCAGCCGAGGTTCGGCGCGTTGTGGACGAAGCCGGTGGACAGGTCCACAGGGCCGGGCACCGCCAGGACGCCGCCGACCACGTGCAGCCCTATGTCCACAGCCTCATCCACAGCCTTGACCACCAAATCGCCTAGTGCCGCGATCACGTCCACAGGCTGGGCGGCACGGTTGTCCACAGCCTGTGTACGGCGCAGCCGTACCGAACGGGCGAGATCGACGACACGCACCGAGAGATAGTCGACGTTGATCTCAAGGCCGATGGCGGCGATCCGGTCGCCGCTGATCCGCACCTCCATCCCCGGCCTGCCGCGTTCGCCGTCCCGCACGGTCCCGGCCTCGACCACGAGTCCGGCCTCGATCAGGTCGGCCACGAGCTTGGACACCGTCGTCTTGGTCAGCCCGGTGATCTCCGCGAGCGCGGCGCGTGTGAGCGAACCACGCGCCTCGACCTCGCCGAGGACGAGCGCGAGGTTGCGCGCACGCATCGCGTCATGCCGTACGGCCCGCCCCGTGGTCTGCCCCGTGGCCCGCCCCGTGGTCTGCCCTGTGGCCTGCGTCATCAGGCTGCCCCCTTGACCTATCCGGCTGCGCGTCCGATATTTAGTCCACAACGTAGACTAAATCGGAGGCGCTCCATGTACACCCCCACTCCCGAGGACCGGTTCACGTTCGGGTTGTGGACCGTCGGCTGGCAGGCGCGCGACCCCTTCGGCGACGCCACCCGGGCTCCGCTTGACCCGGTCGAGACCGTGCACCGTCTCGCCGGGCTCGGTGCGTACGGTGTGACCTTCCACGATGACGACCTCCTCGCCGTCGAGTCCGACCGGGCCAAGGCGATCGAGAGCTTCAAGAAGGCCCTGAGCGAGACCGGCCTCAAGGTGCCCATGGCGACCACCAACCTGTTCACCCACCCCGTGTTCAAGGACGGCGGCTTCACCAGCAACGACCGCGACGTCCGCCGCTACGCGCTGCGGAAGGTCATGCGCAATCTCGACCTCGCCGCCGAACTGGGCGCGACGACCTACGTGTGCTGGGGCGGCAGGGAGGGCTCCGAGTCCGATGCCGCCAAGGACGTCAGGGCCGCTCTCGACCGCTACAAGGAGGCCCTCGACCTCCTCTGTCAGTACGTTATCGACAAGGGCTACGACATCCGCTTCGCCCTGGAGCCGAAGCCGAACGAGCCGCGTGGCGACATCCTGCTGCCGACCATCGGTCACGCCCTCGCCTTCATCAACGGGCTCGAACACCCCGAGCGGGTGGGCCTCAACCCCGAGGTCGGCCACGAGCAGATGGCCGGGCTCAACTTCGTGCACGGCATCGCCCAGGCGTTGTGGCACGGCAAACTGTTCCACATCGACCTGAACGGTCAGAACGGCATCAAGTACGACCAGGACCTGATCTTCGGCCACGGCGACCTGAAGAGCGCGTTCTTCCTGGTCGACCTGCTGGAGAACGGCGGCTACGAGGGCCCCCGCCACTTCGACTACAAGCCGCTCAGGACCGACGACAGCGAGGACGTGTGGGCGTCGGCCGCCGCCAACATGCGGACCTACCTGATCCTCAAGGAGAAGTCCAAGGCGTTCCGTGCCGACCCCGAGGTCCAGGAGGCGCTCGCCGCCAGCCGGGTCGCCGAGCTGGCCCAGCCGACCCTGGCCGAGGGGGAGAGCCTCGACGACCTGATCGCCGAGTCCTTCGACGTGGAGGCGGCGGCCGAGCGCGGCTTCCACTTCACCAGGCTGAACCAGCTCGCCCTGGAGCACCTGCTCGGCGTGCGCGGCTGAGGAGGGGCGTCGTGACGTTGGTCGCCGGGGTCGACTCCTCGACCCAGAGCTGCAAGGTCGTGATCCGCGACGCGGAGAGCGGGGCCCTCGTACGGGAGGGCCGGGCGCGTCATCCCGACGGCACCGAGGTCCACCCCGATCACTGGTGGACGGCCCTTCAGACGGCGATCGAGGAGGCGGGCGGCCTCGACGACGTCGCGGCCCTCGGCGTCGCCGCCCAGCAGCACGGCATGGTCTGCCTCGACGAGGACGGCCAGGTCGTGCGGCCCGCCCTGCTGTGGAACGACACCAGGTCGGCGAAGGCCGCCGCCGACCTGGTGACCGAGCTCGGCGGCCCGGACATGTGGGCCGAGGCCGTCGGCAGCGTCCCGGTGGCCTCGTTCACGGTCACCAAGCTGCGCTGGCTGGCCGAGCACGAGCCCGACAACGTCCGGCGCACGCGCACGGTGTGCCTGCCGCACGACTGGCTCACCTGGCGCCTGGCCGGCCGGCCCGCCGTGATCACGACCGATCGCGGCGACGCCTCCGGCACCGGCTACTGGTCGCCCATCACCGGGACCTACCGGCCCGACCTGCTCGAACTCGCCCTGGGCGGCATCGCCGCCCCCGAGGTGCCCCGCGTGCTGGGCCCGACGGAACAGGCGGGCACGGCACGGGTGGAGACTGCGGGCGATCTGCTGCTGGCCCCCGGCACCGGGGACAACATGGCGGCGTCGCTGGGCGTCGGGATGCGGCCGGGCGACGTCGTCGTCTCGATCGGCACGTCCGGTACGGCCTTCGCCGTCGTGGACACTCCGTACCGCGACGCCTCCGGAGCGGTCGCCGGGTTCGCGGACGCGACGGGGCGTTATCTCCCGCTCGTCTGCACGATGAACGCGGCGAGGGTGCTGGAGGCGACGGCCCGCATGCTCGGCGTCACCTACGACGGGCTCAGCGAGCTCGCCCTGCAGGCTCCGCCCGGTGCCGACGGGCTGGTGCTCGTGCCGTACCTGGAGGGCGAGCGCACCCCGAACCTGCCCGAGGCCACCGGCTCGCTGCACGGGCTCACCCCGTCGACGGCCACCCCGGCGCACCTGGCCAGGGCGGCGGTCGAGGGCATGCTGTGCGGCCTGGCCGACGCCCTCGACGCGCTCGGGCTGGAGCCGGGCCGGGTGCTGCTCATCGGCGGCGGCGCCCGCTCGGAGGCCGTACGCCGCATCGCGCCCACCGTCTTCGGCCGGCCGGTGCTCGTGCCGGAACCGGGGGAGTACGTCGCGGACGGCGCGGCGCGGCAGGCCGCGTGGCTGCTGGCGGGCGGGTCGGAGCCCCCGGCGTGGAAGACGGGCGAGACCGCGAGCTACGAGGCGGAGCCCGCGATCGGTCTACGCGACCGCTACCGGGAGACCGCCGCTCGCGCCTGAGCCGGGACGGCCGCTTCATCGCATTTCAGGGGGTGCGGTGAGGCGGCCGTCTCTTCATCGGCGGATGTGACCCTGAGATGACCCTGACGTGGCATCGGGGATGATTACGCGTTGTCCCGGATACCACCGCCGTGCCGTACGGATGACCATTGGAACATGGTCAAGAGGCTTTATCCCGTGGTCGCCTTCGGCGGCATCCTGATCGCGTCGATCTCGGTCGTCGCGGCTCAGCTGAACGGGACGGCCGCGCTGGATCCGGTCGCGGCGTCGCTCACCGAGCAGGCGGCGGCCGACGGCGGCGTGGTCAGGTGGGCGCTGGGGACGCTCGGCCTGGCCTCGCTGGCGCTGCTCGCCGGGATGCGCGCCGTACGGGCGCCCATCGACGGCTGGCCCGCGCGGCTGATGGGCGTCTGGGCCTGGGTGTTGATCGCCGCGGCGGTCGTGCCAGCGGTACGGCCAGGCCTGACCTGGGTCGCCGGGGCCGGCCGTTTTCTGTCGCTGGTCGCTTTCGTCTGCGTACCGGTGGCGGCGGCGCAGATGGTGGGCCGGTTCGAAGGGGACGAGCGGTGGCGGGGGATCGCTCGTCCCCTCGAATGGCTCGCGCTCGCGGCGGGGCTCGGCCTGGCCGCGCTCACCTATGTGGCTCTTCCCGGACACGGCGTCATGATCGGGCTGGTGGAGCGGCTGCTGCTCACGAGCGAGGTGATGATCTTCGCACTGCTCGCCTGGCAGCTGCTGCGCATGACCTACGGCCCTGCCGTACGGACCCTGTCCGGCAATCTGTCCGGCAGCCTGTCGGTCGGCAGGTTCTCGTACGTGCGCGTCCTGGCCTACCAGGGCTCGCCGTGGTCCAGAAGGCGTGCGAGCCGTACCGAATGGGTGTCGGAATCGAGCCCCCTGATCTCCGTCCAGGCGTCTTCATTGCAGGCGTCTTCATTGCAGGCGTCTTCATTGCAGGCGTCGTCGTGTCAGGTCCGCAGATAGCCAGGTCCGCAGATAGCCGGGGCTGGAGGGTGGGGCCCCGGAGACAGGTGGGCCCGGGGTGACGGTGTGACGGATTGAACTGTCCGATCGGTCAGAACTGGCCGATCGGACAGTTATCGTTGGATCCATGGCACGTTCCGCTACCCCGATGCGCGAGGACATCCTGGAGTCGGCGGCCCGGCTGTTCGCCACCCGAGGGTTTCGCGGCACGTCTCTGCAGGACATCGCCTCGGACGTGGGCTGCGCCAAGGCGTCGTTGCTGTACCACTTCAGGAACAAAGACGCGATCTTGGCTGAGCTGCTCGCGCCGGCGGGGCGGGAGCTGGCCGAGCTCGCTGATCGCCTCGCGCCGCTGGACGGCGACGAGGCCGCCCGGGCGGCGGTCGCCGGTCTCGTCGAGCTGTCGCTCGGCTTCCGGCGGCAGGTCAAGATCCTCCTGCAGGACGTCGACGTCATGATCAACCGTCCGGAGCTGCCGGGTTTGAACGAGAGCATCGAGCGGCTGGTCGATTCGCTGGCCGGCCGTTCCGATGCCCCGGAAGCCCGGGTGCGGGCCTGGATGGCGCTGGTGGCCGTCCCCCTGACGACCGCCACCGGCCTCCCCGTGCCCGATGAGACGCTGCGCGCCGAGCTGACCCGTGGCGCGCTGCGTACGCTCGACCGCCCCCTCGACTGACCTCTCGAGAAAGGGACTCTGTTCCCCATGGCAACCTTGCTGTACCGGCTGGGCCGGTTCTCCTTCCGCAGGCGGGGGCGCGTCGCCGCCGTGTGGCTGCTGTTGCTGGTGCTGCTGGGCGGGGCGGTCGCCGCCTTCAGCGGCTCGACCACCGACAAGTTCGTCATGCCCGGCACCGAGTCGCAGCGGGCTCTGGACGCGCTCGCCAAGGAATTCCCCCAGGCCAGCGGTGCCACCGGCACCATCGTCATCGCCGCGCCCGAGGGCCGGAAGCTGGACCCGGCCGCCGTCGCGCCCGTGATGAAGGAGGCCGCCGAGATCCCCGGTGTCCTCGCGGCCATGGATCCGTTCCAGACCGGCGCTGTCTCCCCGGACGGCCGGTACGCCCTGGTCCAGGTGCAGTTCGAAGGCAGGCTGCAGGACATCACCGAAGCCCAGCGCGAGGCCTACCTGAGGGTCGGATCCGGCGTGAGCGAGCTGCGGGTGGAGCACGGTGGCGAGGTGATGATCACCGCGCCCGAAGTGGGCGGGTCGGAAGGCATCGGCGTCCTGATCGCCGCCGTGGTGCTGATCGTCACCTTCGGCTCGCTGGTGGCCGCCGGCATGACGCTGTTGAACGCGCTGATCGGGGTCGGCGTCGGCATGGCCGGCCTGTACGCGCTCAGCGGCGTCGTCGAGCTCACCTCCGTCACGCCGGTGCTGGCGTTGATGCTCGGCCTGGCCGTCGGCATCGACTATTCGCTCTTCATCACCTCCCGCTACCGCCAGTTCGTGGCCGAGGGCATGGATCCCGGTGAGGCCGCCGGCCGGGCGACCGGCACCGCGGGATCGGCCGTGGTCTTCGCGGGAGCCACCGTGGTGATCGCGCTCGCCGGGCTGTCGATCGTCGGCATCCCGTTCCTGAGCACCATGGGCCTGGCCGCCGCCGGCACCGTGGCCATCGCCGTGCTGGTCGCCATCACCCTGCTGCCCGCCTTCCTGTCGTACGGCGGCGCCCGCGTGCTGCCGCGCAAGCAGCGCAACGGCGGGGGGAACGGCGGGGGTACGGACGCGGACCGCAAGGGCTTCGGTTACACCTGGGGACGGATCGTCACCCGGCTGCGCGTGCCGATCCTGCTGGCCGGGGTCGTCGCCCTGGGCGCGCTGACGCTCCCGGCCCAGGATCTGCGCCTGGCCCTTCCCGACGCAGGCTCCGCGGCTCCTGGCTCCGCCGAGCGCAGGGCGTACGATTTGACCAGCGAAGGGTTCGGCGAGGGATTCAACGCCCGCCTGATCGCCGTGGTCTCCGCCGCCGACGCGCAGGCCACCACGGCGGCAGCGGGTCAGGCCGCCCAGCTGATCCAGCAGACCGAGGGCGTGCTGGCCGTCACTCCGCCGCAGCCCAATGCCACGGGTACGACAGCGCTGCTGACCATCATCCCCAAGGCCGGCCCCACCGACGCGGCCACCGAGAACGCCGTGCACGACATCCGCGCCAAGGTCGCCGCCATCAAGGGCGCGGAGATCGCGGTGACGGGCGCGACAGCCGTCGGCATCGACGTCTCCGACAAGCTCGCCGACGCCATGCCGGTTTACCTGCTGCTGGTGGTCGGCCTGTCGGTGCTGCTGCTGATGCTGGTCTTCCGCTCGATCCTGGTGCCGATCAAGGCGGCGCTGGGCTTCCTGCTCACGGTCGGCTCGACCTTCGGCATCACGGTGGCGATCTTCCAGCAGGGCCACCTCGCCGATCTGGTCGGTCTGGACGTGCCGGGCCCGCTGGTCAGCTTCCTGCCGATCCTGCTGATCGGCATCCTGTTCGGGCTGGCCATGGACTACGAGGTGTTCCTGGTCTCCCGGATGCGCGAGGACTTCGTCCACGGCGACACCGCTCAGCAGGCCACGATCAACGGCATGGGACACAACGCCAGGGTCGTCACCGCCGCCGCGCTGATCATGGCCGCCGTGTTCGGCGGGTTCGTGTTCATGGACGACCCGATCATCAAGTCCATGGGCTTCGCACTGGCCATCGGCGTGCTCATCGACGCCTTCGTGGTCCGCATGACCCTGGTTCCTGCGGTGATGTCCATGCTCGGCCGCGTGGCCTGGTGGCTGCCGCGTCCCCTGGACCGGGTGCTGCCCAACCTCGATGTCGAGGGTGAACGCCTGCGCCGGCACCTCGCGGACGAACAGACACTCGAAGCGGTGTGAAGGGCGACGGGGTGAGGAGCTGAGCCAAGCCGCGGCGGCCGGTCCCGCCAGGCCTCAGACCAACGGAGAAGGGTTGTCCGGGGCCTGTGCCGGCGGCGGATTGATCGCCGAGACGTCCGCCTGAGATTTCGTCGCGGCTTTGGCACCGGCGATGTCGGATCGACGTAGCACGAACATCATGACCAGAGCGAGCAGACTCGGCCCCGTCATCATGGACGCCAGCCATGGTTGGTCGTTCGTCCCGAGGACGACCGCGGCCGCGAGCATGCCGACGGAGATGACGAACCCGGCGACAAGACCGCATATGTACAGCTGGTGCGTGCGACGCTCCTTCGCTTCTCGCCGTTCGGCTTCGAGTCTTGCCATGCGGAAGGCGTGCTCTCGCTGGAGCTCGGGTTCGAGAGCCTTCAGAGCGGCTTGGAGGTGCTCCGACGGAAGCTGCCCCCACTGGAGGGCGATCTCCAGTCCGGTCAGCGGTCGCTCCTGTGCTGACGTCATCTGGCCGCTCCCCCGTCTCCGTCGATCGGACCGGACCTGTGGGCATCGAGACTGTCGGGTGGCGGCCCGAGCCGGTGGAACAGCCGGTCGAGGCCGTTGGCGATGGTCGCGGCCGCGATGGGCGCATGCTGATCGTTCACGACGTTCAGCAGCCCGATAGACGGACTCGACGGTGATAGAACGGCGACGGCGTCCTTCGGATCGGGCGGGATCGCGTCAAGAGGAGGTCGGTACAGCCAGGGAAAGGCCAGGAACGCCTCCTGAGCGGCGCTGTTCCAGGAGTTCCAGGCAAGCATGATCTCCAACGCGGTCTTCTCGTGCCAGGGCGGCCGCTCCTGATCCGTCAGCCCCATCTCCTTGGCCAGACGGCGAAGCTTTTTCGCGTCTGCTCGTGACAGTGGAGGCAATGCTCCGGCATCGACGGCGAGCCTTTCGACAGGTATCCCGCGTACTCGTTTTCCGCGCGGCCGTTCTCTCTCAGGACCTCTCTCAGGACCTCTCTCTGCGCCTCTCCCTGCGCCTCTCCTTGGGCCGGACGTCGCGTCACTCGAGCGGGGCTGTTCCTGGGAGGCGGCCGCCGGGTCTCCGGCGCCGTTGGCGGACTCCACCGTCGTGGGTGTGGTGGTCGGCCTCTGCGTGAAGTCGGGTGTGAGGCTGCCGCGCGCGTCGCGGAACTCGTGCCGCTGGACGAGGGCGAGCACCTTCTCGTAGTTTCCCGGCCGCTGCATCAGCTTGACGGTGACCGGCAGACACTCGATGACCAGGAACAGCAGGAACAGCAGCAGCCGGGTGGCGCTGAGGGCCGGGTCCGTGCCGGTCACCTCGTTGAGCGCCTGAACCCGGATCAGCACGCCGTCGGCGGCGAGGTTCTCCGCGTCGAAGGACGCCCGCAGGTCGGCCTGCCGCTTGAGGGCGGCGTCGAGTTCCGCCCGCGTCTTCGGCAGCGCCTCCTGCGCGTCGGCCAGCCGGGTGGGCTTGGCCGCCTCGTCGTTCTGGGCGAGCTCTTTCTTGCGCTGCTCGATCTGCCGGTTGAGTTGGGCGATGCGCTGCTTGTTCGTCTCGTACGCACGTTTGCTGTACTGGGCGAGCGAACCGTCGGCCGTCTTCGGGCAGGACGGCCCCCCGTAAAGCTGGCACTGCCATTCCTTGTAGTGCCTTTCGGCCTGGTTCTGCTCGTTCGCCCGATCCTGGGTAAGGGCCTTGATCTTCGGGTCCTGCGCGGGATCGGTGGGAACGTAGCCGCCGGAGGCGATGACCTTCTCCAGGTCCGCCACCTCTTCGCGGAGCCGGGCGACGTCCTTGCCCACGTCACCCTGCTTCTGCTGCGCGGCGAACAAGTCGGCACGATGCTGCTTGATCTCCACCATTTGCGCGTCGATTTCGCCCTTGAAAATCTGCAGCACCAACGGAGTGGAGATCACAAAACCGAGCAGTAGCGCCATGAGAAATCGCGGCAGGGCCGTGAACAGGCGGTGGCGGAGCGACGCGTCCGCGTGGAGCGTGCTGACCAGCCATCGGTCGAGGCTCAGGATCGCCAGCCCCCACAGGAGGCTCGCCACGATGGCCAGGAAGAGGTTGACCCCGAGCGCGCTGTTCAGGGCGAACGTCATGGAGACGACCGCGAGGACGCTCGTGGTGAGGACGGCGCCTCCGATGCCCTCGAATTTTCCGTACTCGGTCGGACAGCGTTCCAGAACCTCGGGCCGCGCCCCGGACAGGGCGATCAGAAAACGCCTCACGCTTCTCCTCGTGAATGGAGAGCCCTCGTGGCGCGCCAGTGCGTCACCGGCCCCCTTGACTGCGGCCATCGTAGTTGTTCTGCCGACTATGGAAAGAGGAGTTGCTTCAGTGCCTACAACAAGTTGGCCTATTTCAGGATATGGCCAATTTGGGCGTTTGGGGCTAAATGGAATTAGTGCGACAGTGTTGTCTGATTTTGATCATCCGGTGATGGGGTGAATGCGACTCTTGCGACATCGGGCAGATATGGTGCGGTAGGGCATTTACTTCTCGTAATTTCTTTGAAATTCGTGGATCGAGCTGTTGCTATTCCTGAGTTGTCCATGAAAGAATTACGACAGGCGTTCGAATGATGGAGTCGGAGGAGGGATCGATGAAGCCGACGGCGTGGCAGACGCAGCCTGCGGATCGGCTCGATCCGTCTCTTTCGCTTTCCCATGCCGAGCCCATGCTGGGTCCGCGGTGGTGGGCCGCGGTGAAGGCTGAGGCACAGGCCCGTGCTGCCGCCCGTGCTCGGGGCGGATCGGTGAGCACCGCGCTGTGGTGCGATTGGCCCGACTGGCTTGCCACCGTCCCCGGCCCGCCCTCGGATGCCGCATTCTCAGACGGAGTGGTCGGGAGCGGCGTGTCTCGGAGCGGCGTGCCCGGGAACGGTGTGCGCCCAGGAGAACGTGAAGGCGACACGCGCAGCGGCGGCGTGAGCGCTCCTGTGTCCGCTGGTGCGGCTCGTACGGCCGACGTTCCCCAGGCGCGCATCGATGGCCGTGATCACGATGCTCTTCGGCGTGTCCGGGAGGCTGCGGATGTCCCTTCCGGTGGCTCCTTCAGTGGCTCCTCGAATGGCTTTTCCGATGATGCTCCGGGCGCTTCCGGAGGCGGCAGCTCGGGTGATGCTCCGGGCGCTTTTAGGGGTGGCGTCTCGGGTGATGCTCCCAGCGGTGTCCTGGACGGCCCCGCAGCTGGTGCTTCAAGCGGTCCCGTGGACGGTTCTCCGGGTGACTCCTCAGGTGATCCTTCCGGTGCTGCGACGGTCGGCCCTCCGGGTGATGCTCCCAGTGGTGTCCCGGGCGGTTCCCCGGGTGATGCTTCGGATGCTTTTGAGGGCGGCGCCTCGGGTGTCCCTGCAGAGGGGTCCCCGGGCGGTTTTCCGGGTGGTTCTTCGGGTGGTCTGAGCGGTGCGTGTGCGGCGGATTCCGCGGGCGTGGTCGGGGTTGAGGATCTTTCGTGGCCGTTGGTGAGCCAGGTGCGGGAGGCCGCGCTGGCGTTGGCGGTGACGGCGCTGCCGGGCTCTGCGGAGGTGTGTCTGGCGCAGGTGGAGGAGTTGGCGTTCGCGCGGGATCGGCTGGAGGCGGCGATCGCCCTACGGGCCGCGCGGGTGCACGCGGCCGGGGCGGCCCGCCCGGCCGGGCATGCCTCGACGCGGACGTGGTTGCGGTCGGTGTGCGGGATGAGCCGCCGGACGGCCTACCGCACCGTCGCCCTGGGCGTCGAACTGGCACGCCTGCCCGACGTACGGGCACGGTACGCCGCCGGGAACCTGACCGAGGCGGTGGTGGCGGCGATCTGCGCGGCCACCACCGGGCTCGGTGATGAGGACGCGGCCAAGGCCGAGACGATCCTTGTGGAGCTGGCCGATTGCGCCGGGCCGCAGGAGATCGCCAAAGCGGGACGGTATCTGCGGGCGGTCCTGGACCCCGGCGGGGAGGTCAAGGACGCCGCCGCCGACTACGACGCCCGGTTCCTGCTGTTGCGGGAGACCGAGAGCGGTGGGGTGGAGGGGGAGTTCCGTCTGCCGCGGGAGGCTGCCGCCCGGCTACGGACCCTTTTGGACGCCTACGCCAAACCCACGGCCCAGGGAGATGACCGGCCGCTTCGAGTCCGTAACGCCGACACGCTGATCGCACTTTTGGAGCAGCAGATCACCACCGAACTCCTGGTGTTGATCAACGCCGAATCCCTCCCCGACGACCCCACCCCCCACGACTCCGAACACGGCGCCGCCCCCGGGCAATCCACCCACCACAGCACCACTCCCCGCGACGCCACTCCCGGCGACGCCGCACCTGGCGACGCCGCACCTGGCGACGCCGCACCTGGCGATGTCGCGCCCGAAGACGGCACCTCCGAGGGCACCACGTCCGGTGACACCGTTCCTGATGACGCCACTCCCGGCGGCACCGCGTCTGACGACGTCACTCCCGGCAAGACCGCGCCCGACGACACTGCGCCTGGTGATACCACGCCCGACGGCACCATGGCTGGTGACACCGTGCCCGACAGCACCGTGCCTGATGTCACCGAGGGCACCATGCCCGGCGGCACCATGCCCGAGGGCACCGTGCCTGAGGACACCGCGCCCGGTGACGCCGTCCGGAGCGACGGCCCGGCACATGCGACCGGCAAAGGAACCGGCCCGGAAACCGGCGAGGACGCCGGTAACGACCTCGATCCTGATCACCCTCCCGGCATCGCTTCTGTGCCCGCGCCCGCCCCCGAATCCACTCCCGCTCCCGAGCCTGCTCCTGGATTCTTTCCCGAGGCCGACCGCAGAGACGACCCCGGAGACCCCGGCAGAGGTGACCTCGGCGACCCCGGCGGAGGCGATCCCGGCAGGAGCGATCCCCGTGGGGGCGTGGACCCCCGGGGTGCGACTTCCAGGAGCACAGGCTTCCGCTTCTGGAGCGTCGACGGCGGCTTCGGGGACAGCGGACCCGAGGCCGGGGACTGGCGGTGGCAGTCGGTGCTGCGCACCCTGCCCGGGCTGCTGCTGTCCACCGGACACCTGCTGCCCATCACCGACATCCACCGCCTGGCCCGCACCTCCACCCTCGTCCGCCTGGTGATGAACACCGAGGGGCAGGTCCTGGACATGGGCCGCAAAGTCCGCCTGGCCACCCCCGCCCAACGCCGCGCCATCGCCGCCCGCTACGACACCTGCATGGTGAAAGGCTGCCCCCTCCCCGCGAGCATGTGCCAAGTCGACCACCTCGACAACTGGAGCGAAGGCGGCCACACCGACCTGGCCAGACTCGGCCCCATGTGCCAGCACCACAACCGCGACCGCTACCTGCACCCCGACCGCTACCAACGCCGCAAGATCGGCCCCGACCGCTGGGAGTTCATCTACATCGGCCCCTCCCGTGCTGGGACACGTGGCGTACGGCCTTTCGGGTTCGAGAGGACCGTAGCCAGGACCCCCTCCCCGGTAGGGGAAGGGCGAGCGCATCCTGAGGGGGCCGCACCCCCTGAAGGGCCAGCCCCTGAAGAGGTAGCAGTCCCTGAAGAGACAGGGGCTCCCGAGGGGCGAGGGCTTCGGGGCGAAACGGAGGCGGGGTCTACCGCTGCGCGGCGGTCAGCATCTTGAGTGCGTGTTCGACGAGCGTGACGAGCACGACCTTGGCGGAGGCGCGTCGCCGTACGTCACAGAGCAGCACAGGTACGTCGGGATCGAGGTCGAGAGCGATCCGTACGTCCTCGGGCTCGTGGCTTTCGGCGCCGTCGAAGCAGTTCACGGCGACGATGAAGGGGGTGCCGCGCTGCTCGAAATAGTCGATCGACGGAAAACAGTCCGTGAGGCGACGGGTGTCGGCCAGCACGACAGCCCCCAGGGCGCCGTAAGACAGCTCATCCCACATGAACCAGAAACGTTCCTGGCCGGGCGTGCCGAACAGGTAGACCACCAGGCCTTCCCTGATGGTGATCCGGCCGAAGTCCATCGCCACGGTCGTGGTGGTCTTCCCCTCCACGCCGTCGGTGTCGTCCACGCCGACGCCACGATCGGACAGCACCTCCTCGGTGCGCAGCGGGCGGATCTCACTGATCGCCCCGACCAGCGTGGTCTTTCCGACACCGAATCCGCCGGCCACGAGGATCTTGAGGGCGACCGGCTCCTCAGAGGGCGCGAAGGCCATTGATCACTTCCTTGAGAATGCGCTCGCTGGGCAGCGGCGCCACCTTGACCGGGGACCGTACGTTGATCAGTCCCAGGTCGTGGAGATCCCCGAGTAGTACGCGGACCACGCCGAGCGGCAGGCCCACCTCGGACGCGATGTCCGCCACCGAGGCACCGTGGTCGGCGATCTCCAGGATTCGCCGCTGTTCGGGCCCGATGCTCGAGTCGTCCCCCGTCGGCTCACGGGTGGCGGTAACCATGGCGATCAGATCGAAGTCGTCGCCGGAGGACCGGGTGCGGCCTCCTGTCAGCGCGTACAGCCGGACGAACTGGCCGGCCTCTTCGTCAATCCACTTGGGTTCCGTCATGTGGCCTGCCGTCTCACGGAGAGATCCGCCGGGGGTTCGTCGAGATGTGCTGGCCGACCCGCTTGACGAGCATGGCCATCTCGTACGCGATGTGGCCGACGTCCGCGTCGGAGGCCGCGAGCACGGCCAGGCAGGTGCCCTGACCGGCGGCCGTCACGAACAGGAACGCGGACTCCATCTCGACGATCGTCTGCCGGACCTCGCCGCCTCCGAAGTGCCGTCCCGCACCGCGCGCCAGGCTCTGGAAGCCGGCGGCGACCGCGGACAGGTGCTCCGCGTCCTCTCGGCTCAGCCCCTGGGAGGCCCCAACGACGAGACCGTCGGTGGAGAGGATCACCGCCTGTCGGACGGCGGCGACCCTGCTGATGAGATCGTCGAGCAGCCAGTTGAGTTCGCCGGTCGACGTCGCTTTGCCGGTCATTCGTCACCTTTCTCGCCGTGCGTGTTCCGTGGGTGGTCGCCGGGTGTGCCGTCGTCCGGCTGCTCCGACTCCTCGCGGCCGCGCTGTGCGCCCCGCTGGATCGCGGAGAACATCGCCCTGGCCTCCTCCGGAGAGCGGCTGTCGGGGGCCGCGTCCGGGGTCGGCGCCCCCAGCGGTGGCTGGCCTCGGAGTTGCGGCGCGATGCTGGCCTGGCGCACCCGGCGTGGCAATCCGGCATGCGTGCCGTTCGCGATGGAGCCTCTCACCGGCCGGGAGCCGTTCCCAGTCGATCCATTCTGGCGGAGGTCGTCCGGCTTCAAACCCTTCTGTTCCGGCTCATTGTGCCTGACGGAGGCGTGCTCCGGAACGCCCAAGCCGGAACCCGCCGACTCGAAATCTGCCGAGCCGAAATCCCCAGAGCCGAAATCTCCCGAGGCGAAATCCGCCGACCCGGAACCGGCCCGAGATTCGGGGGCACGGGAGGCAGGGTCGTGGGAGCTCGGTTCGTCCAGGTCATCTCTGATCGCAGAGGGCACGGCCTCGGTCCGCAGCGATGCCGGAGTGAAGAACGGTGAGGACTCGAGGTCGCTCCGCTCCCCGTCGGCGTACTCGTCCCGCCGTTCACCATGGTTCGGCGTGGCTTTCGCGTGCGCGCCGCGGACTCGGCGGCCGCCCGGTGCCTCCACGACATGCGCGGCGGGGGAAAGGGAGGCCGCCGACGCGGACGCGATCGGGACATGCTCGGCCGATCCGCTGATCGCCGGTGTGGTTCTGTCGTCGGCCAGCAGGGCACGCGGGATGAGCACGATCGCGGTCGTTCCGCCGTACGGCGAACCGCGCAGGACCACGTTGATTCCGTACCGGCCGGCGAGCTGACTGACGACGAACAGGCCGAGCCTGTCGCTGTCCGCGGGGTCGAACTCGGGAGGGTCGGCCAGCCGTCTGTTGATCTCGTCGTACTTCTCCGGCTCCAGCCCCAGACCTCGGTCCTCGATCTCGAGCACCAGCCCGTTGGCGACGACCTCGCCGCGCACCTGCACCTTCGTCTGCGGGGGCGAGAAGACCGCCGCGTTCTCCATCAGTTCCGCGATCAGGTGCACGATGTCGGCCACCGAGGCGCCGGTGAGGGACGCGTCCGGCATCGGCATCATCGAGATTCGGGTGTAGTCCTCGACCTCGGAGATCGCGGCGCGTACGACGTCGATGACCGGTACGGGCTTGCGCCAGGCCCGGCCGGGAGCGGAGCCCGAGAGGATGATCAGGCTCTCCGCGTGACGGCGCATCCGGGTCGTCAGATGGTCCAGCCGGAACAGTTCCCGCAGGGCATCCGGATCGTCGGTGCGGCGCTGCATCGTGTCGAGCAGGGTGAGCTGGCGGTGCAGCAGGCCCTGGCTCCGCCGGGCCAGGTTGAGGAAGACCTGGCTGACGCCCTTGCGCAGGTTGGCCTGGCCGACCGCGGCCTCGACGGCGGTCCGCTGCACCGAGGCGAAGGCGTGGGCGACGTCCTCGACCTCGAGTGATCCGCCCGCGCGGATGGGCGGCGCCTCGGCCGCGACGTCGACGTCCTCGCCCTGTTTGAGCTTCGTGACGACTCGCGGCAGCCGTACGTCGGCGAGGTCGAGCGCGGCGTCCCGCAGCTCCGCGAGATCGCGGGCGAGGCGACGGCCGAACCGGACCGAGAAGACGATGGTGATGGAGATCGCGATGAGGCCGAGGCCGCCGGCGATCAGGATGCGGATCATGATCCCGCCCGCGGTGGAGGTGGACTCCACGTTGAGGGCCTCGGTCGCCGAGGCGCGGGCGGAGTCGAGCTCCGAGGTGATGTGCTGGACCGTCGACTGCCACTTGTCCGCTTCAGCGGGCAGGGGGCCACCCGAGCGCACCTGGTTGACGATCAGGTTTTCGAGGTCGGAGAAGCGGGCGAACATCGGGGAGCCGAGCACCCGCTCGTACGGCGTCCGCATCTCGCCGCTCAGGACCGGCCGGTTCTTCCGATAGAGGAAGCGGCGGGTGGCGACCCACTCGCTGAAGGCGTTCTGCTCCTCCTGCGTCAGCCGTTCGCTGACGAGGGCTCCCCGGATCAGGGCATCCTCGCGAGCGATCATCTCGTACGCGTTGCCCATGCCCTGCATCGCGCCGGCCTGCTGGAAGATGGCCAGGTCCGGGACGGAGACGAGCCTCTCGTACAGGATGAACAGCTGGTCCATCAGCCCGTTGTAGCCGTCGATGGCCTGCAGCCGGTTGAACCGGCCCGTCGTGATCGCTTCACGGATGAAGGACAGGCGTTCGAACGAGTCGAGCACTGAGTCGAGGGTGGTGTTGAGCTCGTCGCCGATCGATCCGCGGACGTCCTCGTCGCCGGCCATTCCGACGAACTTGTCGAGCGACTCGGTGGTCTTCTTCTGCTGCGTGCTGAGCTCGGCCGAGTTGTTCTGACCGGAGCTGAGTAACTTGGCGGTGATGGCACGTTCGGCCTGGAGCTGCAGCCCGAGATCGGTGGAGGTGACGCCGAGGGTGTCGTACAGGGTCTTCGCCCTATAAAGGGCTAAACCATCACCAACCGTCAGCTTGAGGACAAACCCCCACATAGCGCTCAGCATCAGGAGGGGGAGGAGCAGCAGCAAAAAGATCTTGAACCGAATCGACCGGTTTCTCGAACCCATGGCCACTCCTGCATTGCTGGAGGCTCGCGCGCATTTGGGGAAAATGCACCTCCGGAAGATCGCACAGAAGGCTAGCACCGATACAGTTCTGGCGCATTGGGAGGATCTGATGAATACTGTGATCACTGGGGCGAGTGCCGGAATCGGTGCAGCTGTCGCCCTTGATCTCGCGAAGCAGGGGCACCAACTTGTGCTCGTCGGTCGGGACCAGAGCAAGCTGGCCGGGGTGGCCGAGCGCGTCGGCTCGATCACCGGGACCCCGGCGGACGTCCTGGTGGCCGACTTCGCCTCCCTCGATCAGGTGCGGCGACTGGCGCGAGAACTGCTCGACCGCTACCAGCGGATCGACGTGCTGATCAACAATGCGGGCGTCATGACCGGTAGGCGCCAGATCACCGAGGACGGCAACGAGTTGATCATGCAGGTCAACCACTTCGCGCCGTTCCTGCTGACGAACCTGCTGATCGACCGGTTGCGGGCGTGCTCGGCCCGGGTCGTCACCACCTCGTCGCGGGCGGCCAGGGCCGGGCGCCTCGATCCCGCCGACCTGTCGCGGGAGCGGCGCCGCTGGAGCGGGTGGCTGCAGTACGCGGATTCCAAGCAGGCCAACGCGTTGTTCACCGTGTCACTGGCCGAGCAGGGCCTGGCCGCGACCTGCCTGCACCCGGGTGTGCTGCGGACCGGGTTCGCGGCGGACACCTTCTATATGCGACTGGTCACCCGCGTGCCCGGCATGTCGGAACCGGTGGAGGCAGGGGCCGCCAGGATCGTGCACCTGGCCACCGATCAGGACGGTGTCGCGCACCCGGGGCGTTACTTCGTCCGCGACCTTCCCGTCGACGTGCCGCGCCGGATGTCCGACCCGGCACTCGCCGAGAGCCTGTGGCAGGCCAGCCTCGACGCCACCGGCCTTGGCCGTACCTGACGGCGGAATCATCGGCAAATCGTTTAAGAACTGATATGGAACCATTATGAGAAGTCGCCCGTTATCTGAACGAGGGCGAATCGTGTACAGCGGGTGCGTCGCGACGGACTCCGGAGGGCTTTCCTCCCGGTGCTGTCGTAACGCGCTAATCCGGGGTAACGTGCGCATTTGCGGTGGACTGCACAATGTGCTCCACGCCGGACCATCGGCTACGGAGCGTGATGACGGGGTGACGGTTTGATCGGCAAGCAGGGCAGGGTCACGGGCAAGATCGGCCCAGGACTTGTCGGCGAGGTGATGGTGCCGGTTCGCGGTGGCGTGGAGGCGTTCTACGCCCATCCCAGCGTGCCGGACGAGGAGATCCCGGTCGGATCGATGGTCGTCGTCGTGGAGTATTCGCCGCCGCGTACGGTCTACGTCGCTCGAGCGTTCGTCTGACCAGGGAGAGTCCCTAACATCCCCCGATCACGGAGGCGTGAATGCCGACGGAATTCCTGTTTCTGGGCGTCGCGATCGTCGTCGTCCTCTTCATCGTCATCCTGCTCTTCAAGGCGGTCTGGCGGGTCGCCGAGCCCAACGAGGCGTTGATCATCTCAGGTCTCGGCGCCAGGACCAAGAACGAGTTCGCGGACAGCCTCGGCTTCAAGATCGTGACCGGCAAGGGCACCGCCGTGCTGCCCGGCTTCCAGACGGCACGTCGCCTCAGACTCGACAGCCGGGCGGCCAACCTGCAGGTGTCCTGCGTCACCCAGCAGGGCATCCCGGTCCAGGTGCGCGGAGTGGTGATCTACAAGGTCGGCGACGACTTCGTGAGCATCGCCAACGCGGCCCGGCGGTTCCTGGACCAGCAGGACTCCATGAACGATGCCATTCACGAGCTGTTCACCGGTCACCTCCGCTCGATCATCGGCAATCTGACCGTCGAGGACCTCATCCTGAACCGCGAGCGCCTCACCAGCGAGACGCGCAGTTCCGCCGCCGACGAGATGAGCAAGCTCGGCCTGGTCGTGGACTCGATGCAGATCCAGGAGATCGACGACGAGACCGGCTACATCCTCAACCTCGGTAAGCCGCACGCCGCGAAGGTGGCCGCGGCGGCCCGCATCGCGGAGGCCCAGCGCGATCAGGAGGCCACCGAGGCCGAGCAGGTCGCCGCCGCCAAGAAGGCCGCCGCGATCCGTGAGTCGCAGATCCAGCAGTCCGGATATCAGGCCGAGGTCGACCAGGCCGCGGCCAAGGCCAGGCAGGCGGGCCCGCTGTCGGATGCCACCGCTCGCCAGGAGGTCGTGGTCCAGGAGACCAGGGCGGCCGAGCTGGAGGCCCAGCTCGCCGAGCAGCGGTTGCAGTCGCAGGTGCGCAAGCCGGCCGACGCCAAGGCGTACGAGACCGTGACGCTGTCGCAGGCCGAGCGTGACGCGCGCATCGCCCAGGCCGAGGCGGAGGCCCGGGAGACCGAGCTGCGCGCGGCGGCCCAGGCGTCGCAGGTGAAGCAGGCGGCGGCGGCCGAGGCGGAGTCGGTCCGGCTGCGTGGTGAGGCCGAGGCCGCGGCGACGAGGGCGACGGGTCTGAGCGAGGCCGAGGCATCCAAGGCGCGCGGACTGGCGGAGGCCGAGGCGGCCAAGGCCAAGGGTCTGGCCGAGGCCGAGGCGATCCGCGCACGCTCGGAGGCGCTGGCCGAGAACCAGGAGGCCGTCATCGCCCAGCAGCTCGCCGAGAACTGGCCGCAGATCGTGGAGGCCGGCTCGAAGGCGTTCGGCAACGTCGACCACATGGTGGTGCTGAACGGCGCCCAGGGCATCGAGGAGATGCTCGCCAAGGCCCTCACCCTCGGCGGCACCGGTCTCGGCCTGGCCCGGTCGCTGCTCGCAGGCGGCAACGGCCTGGGCGGCGGCGTGAACGGCACCGAGTCCGTCAACGGGAACGGCGCCGAGCCGGTCACCAAGAACATCATCGACACCGCCTCCTGAACGGGGTCGACGGAGAACGGCGTCGACGGTAAGCGCGGTTAACGGTAAGCGCGGTTGACGCGGCTCCGGGGCCGGTCACTCGGTCCCGGAGCCGGCGTCCGCCTCGGCCTGAGGGCGGCCGCCGGGCAGGAGAAGCAGCGCGCCCACGATGAGCACGGCCACGACGAGGAGCGCGAGGAAGACGTTGTGGACGGCGTCGGTCAGCGCGCCGCGGATGAAGGACATCGCGGCCGAGCCCGCGTCCGCGCCGCCCTGTCCGGTCAGCACCGAGCTCGTGGCGTCCACGCTCTTGGGCAGATGGTCGCCGGCCACCGAGGCGGGCGGATGGGCGAAGCGGTTCGACAGCGTCGCGTTGGAGACCGCGCCGAGTACGGCCGCGCCGACCGCGCTGCCGATCGAGCGGGAGAACATGTTGGTCGCGGTGACCACGCCGCGGCGCTCCCACCCGACGGAGGACTGAAGCGCGACCATCGTGGGACTCGACGTGAGCCCCAGGCCGATGCCGACGATCAGACACGCCACCGCGACCTGCCAGATCTGGGACTGCCGGCCGAGCAGGACGCATAGTACGGCCCCGGCCACGGTGAAGACGCTGCCGATCAGCGCGGTGTCGCGGAATCCGATGCGCATGTAGACGCGGCCCGAGAGCGTCGCGGCGAGCGGCCACCCGATGCTCATCGTGGCCAGGGTGAAGCCCGCCACCAGCGCGCCGGTGCCGAGCACGCCCTCGGCGTACGTGGGCACGTAGGAGCTGAGGCCGATGGTGAGCACGCCGATGCCCAGCGCGGCGAGGTTCCCGCCGGTCAGCAGGCGGTGGCGGAACACCCACAGCGGCAGGATCGGCTCGGCCGCCCGGCGTTCCACCAGGACGAAGGCGGCCACTCCGCCGACGCCCACGGCGAAGATGGCCAGGCTGATCGGAGACCCCCAACTCCAGGCCACCCCGCCTTCCAGCAGGCCGAGGATGAGCAGGGACGAGCCGGCGGTGAGCAGCACCGCGCCCAGGTAGTCGATCCGGTGCGAGCCGCGGGTCACCCGCTCCTTGAACCGCCGGGCGAGGGTCCAGGCCGCGATCGCGCCGAGCGGAAGGTTGATGAAGAAGATCCAGCGCCAGGACACGTACTCGGAGAACACGCCGCCGAGCGTGGGACCGACGACCGCCGACACCCCCCACACGCTGGCGAGGTAGCCCTGCACCCGGGCGCGCTCCGCCACCGAGTACATGTCCCCCACCATCGTCACGCTCATGGGCTGTACCGCCCCGGCGCCGATGCCCTGGATCGCACGGAACAGGATGAGCGTCGGCATGCTCCACGCGATGCCGCACAGCATGGACCCGAGAAGGAACACGGCGATACCGAAGAACATCACCGGCTTGCGCCCGAAGACATCGGCGAGCTTGCCGTAGATGGGGACGGTCACCGCCTGGGTGAGCAGATAGATCGAGAACAGCCATGGGAACTGCGAGAACCCGCCCAGGTCGGCGACGACGGACGGCACCGCGGTGGCGATGATCGTGCTGTCCAGCGCCACCAGGCCGGTGCACAGCATGACGGCGGCAAGCACCGGCCCGCGCTCGGACCTGAACCCGATGCCGTCCCGTTTGTCACCAGTCGTGATCGCGCTCACCCTGTCAAGCTCCCCCCGGACACACCGCCGTTACGGGAGTGACCAACCACTGTTTGTGCCCATACATTCCGGTCGTTACATTTCCGGCCGTACGGTCCCGACGGGGCGGCGCCACGACCCGAGGAGATACACCCTAGATCAGGACATGTTTCTCCGGGTTGCCGGCGAAGCAGAACTGGGCGTTTCGGGTCAGCTTGTAGTCGGCGGCCTGCCAGGTGTGGGCGGTCGCGTCCGATCCCCTCATGTAGATGAAGTTGAACCGGTCGGCCGAGTAGATCCGGATGCCCTCCGCCTTGCATCGCCGTACGAGCCGGGTGTCCTCACCGGCGTTCACCGGCTCGAACGGGTACGTCCGCAGCAGGTCGGCCCTGGCCAGAATCGTCGCGCCCTGGATGAGGTGGGCGTAGCGGTGCTCCAGGCCGGGCAGGCGCAGGACCGTGATGTCCTGGGAGGGGAAGTACGTGTAGTGGGCGCCCTTGCCGACCATCTCGGCGTCGGCGTAGTCGAACGACCGGACCAGGTCGGACAGGTAGTGCTCGCCGTAGATGTTGTCGTCGTCCATCTTGGCGATCAGCTCGCCCTCGGCGTGCGCGATGCCGTGGTTGAGCACCTCGCCCAGCGTCCAGGCGGGATCGGCGGTGAGCACCTTGACCGCGGGCACGCCGGCGGCCAGCGCCTTGTCCCGCACGACCGCCGGGTCCTCGGACAGGCCGTGCAGGACCAGCACGAGCTCCAGGTTGCGGTGCCGCTGCCGGGCCACCTGGTGGATCGCGTGGCCGAGCTGGCCGGCCCGGTTGGTCGGCAGCACGACGGAGATCGACGGCGACCGCGGGGCGACCGGGCGGCCGAGATCGGTGAGGATCTGGTCGACCCGGTGGGAGAACAGGTGCTTGTCGAACACCTCGCGCATGGCCAGATGGCCCTGGCGGGCCCGCAGCTCCGGGCTGTTGATGAGGTAGATCGCCCGGTTGTAGGCCTCCTCCTGGGAGTGGGCGACCGGGATGAGCTCGCCGAACGTCTCCTCGATCGCCCGCGACCACCCCGACAGCACGCTCGTCGAGCACGCGGACAGCTCGAAGACCCGGCGGGCGCACATGGTCGGCGAGTCGATCACCGAGTTGACGTTCAGGAAGACCTTGTACATCTTGTACGCGGCCAGCATCCGTTCGTACGGCAGCTCGCCCACGATGTGCGGGCGATACTCCTCGGGCCAGGCGTACTTGTCGGCCACTGAGGCGTTGCGCGCGAAGATGTGCAGGCCGAGATCGCGGGCAGGGGCGATGATGGTCTCCATCTGCTCGCGCCGCTCGGGATGCTTGTCGCGGAAGTACATGCCCGCGAAGACGATGTCGTACGGCCGGCCGTACCTGGTCTGGATCGGGTTGTGGATGCGCGGCTGGGCGGCGAACTGCAGCACACCGACCCGGTCATGCCCCAACTTTTCCCGATATTTCGGGATCATGTCGCCGTCGCACGTGTACACGTAGTCGAACAGCTTGGCCGTCTCGATGAAGAAGTCGAAGTTGGGCGGGTCCTCCTTGTTCCAGAAGACCGTGGGGATGCCCTCGGCCCGGCACCAGGCGATCAGGTCGCGCAACTCCTGCTTGGGGGCGTTGGTCCCGGTCATCTGGTAGCGCCACCGGCCCTGGTTGCCGTGCCAGGCCGACTCGCAGAACAGCAGCTCGGGCCGTTTCTCGGCGAAGATCTCCCGCCAGTCCTGCAGGCCGAACTCGATCTGGTCCCACTCGTAGCGGAACGCCATCCGGGAGAAGTCGTCGAGGATCACCGCGACCGGCATGTCCGGCCGCACGGTCGGGCCGTCGGGCCACTTCAGGTTGGGAATGGTGACCTCTGGGCCCCTGGCCTCGGCCTCCGCCGCGACCTCGATCGCCGGCCTCGGCGCCTGCGGCGCCCGCTTGCGGTCCTTCATCACCTTGCGGATCTCGCGCGGCAGCCGGATGAACTTGGCGGGCTTCGATCCCGTGCTCGTCAGGACCTCCGCCACCCGGTAGGGGCGCTGAACCTGGGTGGCCTTGATCCGCCAGACGGCGTAGTCGGCACGGGCCTCCTGGTAGGCGAGGCGGTTCTCCAGGTCGCGGATCCGCTGCTCGTAGTGCTCGACCTGCTTGCGCTCCTCGGGCAGCCAGTTCGCCGCCCCCAGCCGCTTGAACCGGGGCTCCTCGGGAGTCTGGGGCTCCTCCGGAGTCTGGCCCGGGTGCTGGGCGCCGGTCTCACGAGTCTCGTCCGTCTCAGCCATGCTTCTCCCCTTTGTGGAAAAGACATCGTACGGTGACTACCGCCCGCTTCGTGCCGATATGACCGAGCTAGTTCCCCCCCCACCCCCGTGATCTTGCGAATACTCGCACATCGGACCGTGAGCAGGGGTTTCCCGTGCGTGATCTTGCAATTTCTCGCAGGCATGGCCCTGAGCGGCGAAAACGTCATTCGTGATCTTGCACTTCCAACTGCGAGATCACGCGACACGTAAGCGCAGGTCGGCTGGCTCGCCTGCGAGAAACCGCAAGATCACGGAGCCGATTCGCGCAGGTCGGGACCGTGGCTTGCGAGAAACTGCAAGATCACGGGAAGGGGGTTTGGTCGACGCGGCCGCGGGCGGCGGGGGAGAGGTTGTCGCCCGCCAGCCAGGCGGAGATCACCCGGGCGATCCTGGGCCCGGCCGCGCCGTCCCACAGGGGCGGCAGCTCCCCGCTCGGTGTGGCCGCGCCGTCCGCGAGGGCCTTTTCGGCGGCGGCGGCCAGCCCGGCGGGGGTGACGAGGCGGTTGGTCCCGTGGGTGACCGTGATCGGGCGCTCGGTGTTCGGCCGGACGGTGAGGCACGGGACGCCCAGCATGGTCGTCTCCTCCTGTACGCCTCCGGAGTCGGTCACCACCAGCGCCGCGCCCCGTACAAGCGACAGGAAGTCGACGTAGCCGAGCGGGTCGACGATCTTGAGGTTCCGCCGGTCCACGAGGCCGGCCTCGGCCAGCCGCTGCCGCCCGCGCGGGTGCAGCGGCACGATGACCGGCACCTGCTCGGCGACGCCGAGCACCGCCTCGACGAGTTCGCGTGCCGCCTCGGGGGCGTCCACGTTGGCCGGCCGGTGCAGCGTCGCGACCGCGTACCTGTCCGACACGCCCAGACGCTCCCGCACCGGCGCCGGGTCGAGCTTCGGCAGCGCGGCGAACAGGCTGTCGATCATCGGGTTGCCGACGAGGTGCACCCGCGCGGGATCGACGCCCTCGTCGGCAAGGTGCGACAGGGCCTCCGGCGAGGTGGCGAACAGCAGGTCCGACAGCGCGTCGGTGACGACCCGGTTGACCTCCTCGGGCATCCCCCGGTCGAACGAGCGCAGCCCGGCCTCCACGTGCGCGGTCGGCACGTGCAGCTTGGCGCACACGAGGATGGCGGCGAGCGTCGAGTTCACGTCGCCGTAGACGACCACCAGCGAGGGGGAGTGCTCCAGCACCACCTCTTCGAGGCCGGTGAGCAGCGCGGCCGTCTGCCGCGCGTGCGATCCCGAGCCCACACCGAGGTTCGCGATCGGCTCGGGCAGGCCCAGGTCGGCGAAGAACACGTCCGACATGAGCGCGTCATAGTGCTGGCCCGTGTGGACGATGCCCTGCTTGACCCCGAGGTCGGCCAGGCCCTTCACGACCGGGGCCGCCTTGACGAAGTTGGGCCGGGCGCCCAGCACGTGCAGGACGAGGGGATTGTCCCTCATTGACCACGCCTTTCATCCGGTCGTCGGTGGTTTGACCTCTCTGGGACAAACGTTGCCTATGGTACGTTCACGCCGTGCAACCCGAGGCCAATACTCCTGCTACGCCTCCCACGCCCCCGGCAGCTCCGACGCAGGCTTCCCGGATAGCCGCCAAGTCTGCCAAGGTCGGCCTGGGCGGTTTCCTCCGCGGCTTCGCGAGGAATCCGGTCGTCGTCTCACGGATCTTCGTGAGCAAGGTCAAGTCGGATCCCGTACGGGTCGCCCAGGCCGCGGCGGAAGCCATGCCGTCGGGGCTGCGCCCGGTGATCGGACGTGTCGCCTGGCCGGCGGCCCGCTACACGCGGGTGGGCACCCGTCGCGTGCGGAGGGTCGCCCGGAAGATCCTCCGCCGGATGGCCGACGGGCCGATGGAGAAGGCGAAGGAGCACTTCGACACGGGGCACATGACGCAGGCGATCAAGACGCTGCAGCCACACCAGCGGTGGCCGTTCATCCGCCGCAGGATCGCCTACTACGAGGGCGAGATGGCCGCGCTCGGGCCCGACCCGATCCCGCCCAAACCCAGGGTCATCATGGGTGAGCGGGTGCCCGGCCGGGTGCTCCACATGGTCACCAACGCGCTGCCGTACACGCAGGCCGGCTACACGGTGCGCACGCATCGGATCGTCACCGCGCAGCGTGCCGCCGGGCTCGACCCCCACGTGGTGACGAGCTGGGGCTGGCCGATGCTGCAGGGGCACACCGAGGCCGAGCCGTACGAAGAGATCGACCAGATCCCGTACTACCGGCTGCTGCCGAAGGGCGAGGTGCCGTTCGAGACCCGCGGCCGGATCACCCGCGGGGCCGCCGACGTGACCGAGCTCGTCCGCACCCTGCGGCCGCAGGTGCTGCACGCCGCCACCGATCACCGCAACGGCTCGGTCGCGATGGCCGTACGCGAGCGGACGAACACCCCGTTCGTCTACGAGGTACGCGGCTTCCTCGAGGAGACCTGGGCCTCTCGCGACCCCAGGCGGGTCGGCACCGAGCGCCACCGCATGCAGCGCGAGCGCGAGGCGACCATCATGCGCGCCGCCGACGCCGTCGTGACGCTCGCCGAGACGATGGCCGTCGAGATCGTCGAGCGCGGCGTCCCGCGTGAGCGGATCCACCTGGCGCCCAACGCGGTGGACGACGCGCTGCTCACCGCGGAGTACGACGGCGCGGCCTTCCGCGAGCGGTACGGCATCGCGGCGAACGAGATCGTCGTCGGCTCGGTGTCGAGCATCGTCGGCTACGAGGGATTCGCGACGCTGCTGAGCGCGGCGGCGCTGCTGCGCGACGCGAAGACGCCGGTGCGGGTCCTTCTGGTCGGTGACGGCGCCGAGCGGCCGGCTCTGCTCGAGCAGGTCGAGCGACTCGGCCTGCGTGACGCGATCCTGCCCGGCCGGGTGGGGCCGGACGAGGCGCTCCAGGCGCAGGCGGCGATCGACATCTTCGTCTGCCCGCGCGAGGACCTGAGGGTCTGCCGCCTGGTCACCCCGCTCAAACCGGTCGAGGCCATGGCGCTCGGGAAGCCGGTGGTGCTCAGCGACCTGCCCGCGCTCGCCGAGCTCCTCGGCGCCGGAGGCGCCGCCGACATGACCGCGGGAGGCGCCGGGACGGGCGGGGCGGGTCTTCTCGTACGGCCCGGCGACCCGGCCGCCCTCGCCGAGGCCCTGGCCGCGCTGCGAGACGATCCGGAGCGTCGCCGCGCGATGGGCGAGGCGGGAAAGGCCGAGGTGGCGGCGCATCGGACGTGGAGCAGCCTGGCCCGCACCTACCAGCACATCTACCAAACAGTTACCGAGAGTCGCTAATCACCTGAACATCTGGTGCATTAGACGTCCTTGGTGCCAAGTTGAGATAACCTTTGCCACCATGAAGTGTTGTTTCCGCCCCCAGGTCACCACCCGGGTCGTCCCGTGACCCCCGTCGATCTCACGGTCATCGGGCTGGGTTACGTGGGCATGCCGCTGGTCAAGGAGGCCGCGGCGGGCGGCCTGCGGGTGGCCGGCCTGGACGTCGATCCTCGTAAGGTCGAGGCCATCAGCGCCGGTCGGTCGTACATCGACGACATCACCGACGCCGATCTCGACGCCATGCTCTCCAGCGGCTTCACCGCCACGCTGGATCCCTCGGTGCTCGCGCGCTCGCAGACCATCGTCATCTGCGTGCCGACGCCGCTCGACGAGGATCGCCGGCCGGATCTGTCCGCTGTCGAGGGCGCGATCGACGCGGTCGCCGAGCGCCTCCAGCGGGGGACGCTGGTCGTGCTGGAGTCCACCACGTGGCCCGGCACGACCGACCAGCTCGTACGGCCGCTGCTGGAGCGGCGCTCGGGGCTGGTGGCGGGCCGGGACTTCCATCTGGCGTACTCGCCCGAGCGCATCGACCCGGGCAACCTCAAGTACGGCCTGCGCAACACTCCGAAGGTCGTCGGCGGCCACACGATCGCCTGCCGGGACCGGGCGGTGGCGTTCTACAGCCGGTTCGTCGAGCGGGTGGTGCCGGTCAGCGGCACCCGCGAGGCCGAGATGGCCAAGCTGCTCGAGAACACCTACCGCCACGTCAACATCGCCCTCGTGAACGAGATGGCGATCTTCTGTGACGAGCTCGACGTGAACCTGTGGGAGGCCATCGAGGCGGCCTCCACCAAGCCGTTCGGGTTCCAGAAGTTCCTGCCGGGCCCGGGGGTGGGCGGCCACTGCATCCCGGTCGACCCGTCCTACCTGTCGTACACCGTGCGCAAGCTCGGCTACCCCTTCCGCTTCGTCGAGCTGGCCCAGGAGATCAACGAGCGGATGCCGGCCTACGTGGTCGCCCGGGTGCAGCGGCTGCTGAACCGGGAGCGCAAGGCCGTGAACGGCTCCCGCGTGCTGCTCCTCGGCGTCACCTACAAACCCGACATCGCCGACCAGCGCGAGACCCCGGCGGTCCCGGTGGCCGAGGCGCTGCTGGAGTTGGGCGCTGAGCTGTCGTACTGCGACCCGCACGTCCCGGAGTGGGAGATCGAGGGCAGGACGATCCCGCGTGCGGAGGACCTGGCCGAGGCCGTGGAGGCGGCCGACGTCACCGTGCTGCTCCAGCAGCACTCCATATTCGATCTGGACGTGGTGGAGAATCGGGCCCGGCTCGTGCTCGACACTCGCGGCGTGCTCGCGACCGGCGAACGCGTCGAGCGGTTGTAGGAGGGGTCCGCTCGTGCACGTGCTCGTCATGACCGTGGTGCATCACCCCGAGGACGCCCGGATCCTGCACCGGCAGATCCGCGCGCTCGTCGACGCAGGTCATGAGGTCACGTACGCGGCGCCGTACACCGCGCGCGGGGTGGTGCCCCGCCCGTGGGTCAACGGGGTGGACCTGCCCAGGGCGGCGGAACGGCGACGCCTGTCGGCCGTGTGGGCCGCGCGCAAGCTGTTCAAGAGCATGCGCGGCAGCGTGGATCTCGCGCTCATCCACGACCCCGAGTTGCTGCTCGCGGTGACCGGGGTGCGCAACCGGCCGCCGGTCGTCTGGGACGTCCACGAGGACACGCCCGCGACGCTCTCGCTGAAGCCGTGGCTGCCCGCGTTCCTGCGACCGCCGATGCGGTTCCTCGCCCGGCTCCTTGAGGGTACGGCGGAACGCCGCCTGCACCTGCTGCTCGCCGAGACGGCCTACGCCGGGCGGTTCAAGCAGGTGCACCTCGTCGTGCCGAACGAGACGTGGGTGCCCGACACCGTCAGCCCCCCAGGCGACGACCGCGTGGTCTATCTCGGCTGGCTGTCGGAGGCCCGCGGCGTGCGCGAGGCGGTCGAGGTGGCCAGGCTGCTCCAGCCGCATCGTGTGGCGGTCGAGCTGATCGGCTACGCCGACCCGCAGAGCCGGCCGGTGCTCAACGAAGCCGTCGCCCGCGGCCTGCTTGAGTGGCGCGACTTCATGCCGAACGACGAGGCGCTGAAGCGGCTCGATGGCGCGCTCGCCGGGCTGTCCCTGCTGCACGACGAGCCGAACTATCGACACTCGATGCCCACTAAGATCATTGAGTACATGGCGCACGGGATCCCGGTGATCACCACGCCGTCGCCGCGTGCGGTGGAGCTCGTCGAGCGCTACCAGTGTGGCGTCGTGGTCTCCTGGCAGAACCCGGACGCGGTGGCCCAAGCCGTGCTCCGGCTCAGAAACGACGCGGCCGAGCGGCGCGCCACCGGCGCCCGCGGCTACGCCGCCGCCCGGGCCAACCATCACTGGCCGAGCTCGGCGCGCCGGTTCGTCGCCCAGCTCGAAGCCTGGGGCGGCGTCAAGAAGCGCTGATCATTTGATTTTGAACGACGGGCGGTAGTGTCCTGAACGTGCGTTGGTTCACCCTCATCCTGGGCATGGCGATCCTCGCCGGGGTCGCATCCGTCGTGATCGTCCTGAGAGAAGCGGGTTCCGCGCCACAGACGGCCAGCGCCACATCGCCCGCGGTCTCACCCTCGCCTCCGCAGGGAGGCCCGCCCTCGCCCACGGCCAGCGCGTTCACCGACCCGTGCGGCACCTTCGACACCACCGCCGCCACGCCGTACGCCGTCACGGGCTACTGGCTGATCCCCACCTCCGATCCGTGCACCTGGCGCCGCCAGCTCCAGGCCATCCACCGCCTGGGCGGGGACACGGTCGTACGGCTCGGCTTCGGTCTGTCGCCGCGCCCGGTGGACCATGAGGGCCGAATCCTGGACAGACTGGACGAGGGCGCCGGTCCGAAGACCGCGACCCCGAAGACCGCGACCCCGAAGACCGCGACCCCGGGGAACGGCGCCCAGGACGAGCCCAAGCCCGACGGACGCTACGCCAAGTGCGAGGAGAACGGCCTCACCTGCGTGCAGTCGGCCGAGAAGGACCTCAAGGCCGCCAACCCGGGCAACATGCTCACCTGGACCTACGTCTACCGCACCGACGAGCGCTTCGGCCCGGGGATCTTCCGCTGCCCGTCCATGGAGCACGAGATCGAGGTGAACGGCGCCGTCTTCTACCGGCTGATCGCCCCCGAGGACGGCTCGGACGACCCCACGTGCGACTTCACCTCCAAGGGGCGGCGCTATCACCTGATCCTGGTCTCGGCCGGGGTGAAGGACAGCCTGTCCGAGCTGCTCGACCTGGGGGACCAGTTCGGCATCCAGGTCTTCCCTGCCCTGCCGCTCGCGCCCCGCGACCTGGTCAAGACGGCGACCGCCGATCCCCGGCACATCGGCACGCTCACCACGCTGACCCGGCGCGTCCTGCAGGACTACGGCGGCCGTTTCGCCGGCCGGGCCTCGCTCGGCGGCGTCTACCAGCCGTTCGAGCTGCAGATCCGCGACTGGACCGACCCGAGCAAGTTCCAGACCCTCCAGGTCTACGAGGAGCAGCACCGGATCGTCGAGCAGGTGCTGCCGGGCAAGCCGATCCTCGTCAGCCCCTACCTGGACGGCCGCAGGCAGAAGAAGTTCACCGCCACTCCCGCGCAGGTCGCCGCCGGGTTCAAGGCACTCGCCCGGACCGGTGTGGGCATCATCGCCCCGCAGGACGGCCGGGGCACCGGCAAGCTCGGCCTGTACTGGCCCAACCTGAAGAACAAGCCGGTGGACGACCGGCTCAAGCCCGTGGTCGGCGACACCACCTACGCCGACGCCTACCACGGCTCGACTCGCGACTACTACCGTGCGATGGCGCAGGCCCGGGAGGAGCTCGCGCAGGAGGGCGTCGACGTGAGCCTCTGGGCCAACGTGGAGGCGTTCGAGCCGACGCCCGGCGGCGGCGACGTCTGCGGCCGCCAGTCGGCCCGGGGGCGTACGGACAAGGCCCGGTTGGACACCCAGGTCGCGCTGGCCGCGCCGTACGTCTCCAAGATCATTTCGTACATGTGGAGCGACTTCTTCACCTGTGACTCTCCCTCGCTGTCCGAGGAGATCTCCGCCGACTGGAACCGGCCCATCGCGATCGAGGCGCGGCGCGACGACCGGGACGGCCAGGGCGGCCTGGAGATCCGGGGCTTCCACGTCGGCGCCGTCAAGGTCACGCTGAGCTGGAGCGGCGTGGAGACGCCTCGGGTGGTCGACTCGGCGCTGGCCGGCGCACACGACCCCGCGCCCATCGAGGGGCTGCCGGTCGGCGCGGAGAGCATCTGGATCCCGGTCGACTGGGCGAGCGTGCCGGAGAAGGTGTGGGTGCGCGTCGACGTGACCGCCCCCGACGGCAGGAAGGCGGCGGAGCCGGTCTACTACCGCAATAACGTGTAGGTTGCCTGTCGTGATCCCGCGAATCCCGGTCAGCGTGGATCTGGTCGTGCTCACCGTCAGGTCCCAGGAGCTCAGCGCGCTCGTGTGGCGGCGCAACCGGCCCCCGTACGAGGGCCGGTGGGCGCTGTCCGGCGGGTTCATCAAGCTGGAGGAGGACCTGCCGGCCGCCGCCGCCCGCGTGCTGGCCGAGCGGGCCGGGCTGCCGGGCGCCCAGGTCCACCTTGAGCAACTGCAGACGTACGGATATCCCGACCGCGACCCCCGCCAGCGGGTGGTCAGCGTCGCCTACCTGGGTCTCGCCCCCGACCTGCCCGCCTCGACCGAGGCGCACATGAGCTGGCAGCCGGTCGCCGAGCTGACCGAGATGGCCTTCGACCACCGCCGCATCATGCTCGACGGGGTCGAGCGGGCCCGGGGCAAGCTGGAGTACACCTCGCTGGGCGCGGCCTTCTGCCCGCCGGAGTTCACCGTTGCCGAGCTGCGCCGTGTCTACGAGATCGTCTGGGGGCGGCAGCTCGACCCGCGCAACTTCCACCGCAAGGTCACCAAGACCGAGGGGTTCCTCATGCCGACGGGCCGTACGACCACGAGGGACGGCGGCCGGCCCGCCATGCTCTATCGCCGGGGCCCGGCCGTGCTCCTGCACCCGCCGATGCTACGCGTCTGATCGTCGCTCAGGGATCTTTCAGGATATATTCCGGCCTATGCTCTTCACGGCCCCCCGCATTTCGGATGCGCCGGCCAAACTTCCCGATCCCCCGCGACTGCGCGTCCTCGACCTTCTACGGTTCTGCGCGGCGCTCGGGGTGGTGCTGTTCCATTTCGGCGAGACCCGTGCCTGGGGCACGCCGAACGCCTTTCCCGCGCTGAGCGCGGTCACGATGTTCGGCGTCTACGGCGTGCGGCTGTTCTTCGTCATCAGCGGGTTCGTGATCCTGATGAGCGCCTGGGGCCGTACGACCGGCGAGTTCGCCGTCTCGCGGATCGCCCGGCTCTACCCCGCCTACTGGGCGAGCGTGCTCGTCCTCGGCGGGCTGGCCGTCGGCGGGCTGATCACCGATCACCGGCCGTCCCTGAGCGAACTGCTGGCCAACATGACCATGCTCCAGCACGGTCTGCGGATCAGGGACCTGGAGATCGTGTACTGGACGCTCTGGCAGGAGCTGGTCTTCTACGCGCTCATCGCGTGCTTCGCCGCGATAGGCATCACCTACCGCCGCTGCCTGGCATTCCTCGGCGGCTGGGTGTTCCTCCTCGTCATCGCGGAACGGGTGGACGCCGACCTCCTCCAGGCCGTGCTGGTGCCGTTCGCCGCGCCGTACTTCATCGCCGGGATGGCGCTCTATCTCATCCACCGCTTCGGCGGGTCGGTCTTCCCCTGGCTGTTCGTCGGGATCGGCTGGGTGCTCGCGCTCGTCAACGTGCTCGGAGAGAAGCCCGCCGCGTTCACCAGGTTCGGCCACTCCCTCGGGTCGGCGCTCGTGGTCGGCGTGATCTCGCTGATCTTCCTGGTGATGATCCTGGTGGCGCGGGGGTCGCTCGACCGGCTCGACTGGCGCTGGCTCACCACGCTGGGCGCGCTGACCTATCCGCTCTACCTCTTCCACCACCACGTCGGATTCCTGCTCATCCAGGCGCTGCACCCCGTGCTCGGGAACCGGCTCACGCTGCCACTGGTGGTCGCCGCCGTCCTGGCCGTCGCGTACGCCGTCTACCGGCTGGTGGAGCGGCCGCTGCAGCCCCGGCTGAAAGCCGCGCTCACCCGCTCCCTCGAGACAACCGCCGTCGTGGCCACCGCCGCCACCGCCGCCGCCACGGCCGCTGCCAACGCGGCGGCCACCGCCGTAGCCGGGGCGGCCACCGCGGTCGCCGAGACCTCCGAAGGAGGCGCCGGCGTGAACGCGGGAGAGCGCCCGCTGGCCCAGCCCGCGCCCGCCCAACGCACCCCGTAGCCGGTGGCCGTGCCTGCGCCACCATGCCCGCGCGGCCGCCGCGTCCTCCACATATCCGGACGCGACCAGTTGCTCGACGACAGACGTAGCGTCCGGCACCTCCGGATGGCTGTGGTGGAGCAGGTCGGCGATTTCACCGGGGGAACGGGTGCCGTCCATTAAGGTCAGGGCGGCCCACACCCAGCCGTACGGATCTTCGATCTCGGCGGCGATCCCGTAGATCTCGCCGCCGAGGCGAAGAGTCCCGTCCTCGTATCGGTGGGGCCGATGCTCGATCTTCACCCGGGGCAGGCGCACCAGGCGATCACCGCTTTTCCTGACTTTTCCTGTCAAGGAATCGGCTCGGCAGGCAGGCCCCGAGGCGTCGCGGCTACTTCTTGTCCGTCGAGGTCTTGGTCGAGGTCTTGGTCGAGGTCTTGGCCGGGGACTTGGTCGAGGTCTTCTTGGGGCGCGGCGGGTAGATCTCGCCGCCCTTGAGTTCACGGCCCTGCAGCAGGGTCGTGATGGTGACGAACCGGTAGCCCTGCTTCTCCAGCTTCGTCAGCACCCCCGGCATGGCCTTCACCGTCTCGGGGACGATGTCGTGCAGCAGGATGACCGCGTTCCGCTTGGCCCCGGCGAGCGTCCGCTCGGCGATCACCTTGGTGTTCCTGGCCTGCCAGTCGAGGGTGGAGTGGCTCCACAGGATCTGCGGCAGGCCCACCTCGGCCATGAGCTGGGCAAGGTGGGCGTTGGTGGCGCCGTTCGGCGGCCGCATCATCGTGGGCGCCTTGCCGATCGTCTCGTAGATGATGTCCGAGGTGCTGGTGATCTCGCTGAAGACCTCGTTGTCGGGCAGCTTGGTCAGGTCCGGATGGTCCCAGGTGTGGTTGCCGATCTCATGGCCCTCCGCGGCGATGCGCTGGGTCATCTCGGGCCGGTTGGCCACCTTCCGGCCCAGCAGGAAGAACGTCGCCTTCGCGTTGTGCTTCTTCAGGGTGTCGAGCAGTTCGGGGGTGTACGGCCACGGGCCGTCGTCGAACGTGAGGGCGATGCACTTGTATTTCGCGCAGTACGGCTCCGCCTTCGTCTTGCCACTCGTCTTGCTGTTCGTATCGTTCTCGGCCTTCGTCTGCTGCTGCGTCGTGGCCGGCGTGGCGGTCGCCGACGCCGCCGTCGCGGGGGTCACGCACACGCCGGCAGCGCAGAGACCGGCCATCAAAATCCTGATATTCCGCCACATGCCGCAGGATCTTAGTGAGAAACCCTGAAAATAGGCTTAGAGCGGCGGAACCGCGTCCTTGGCGCGCTGGAGGGCGAGATTCGGCCACCAGGCACCCCCCCGGGGGTGACGATGCCGTAAAGCGGGTCCTTCGGACCGGCCGTGCCCCGGTCGCATCGATCGTCCGACATGCCGGGCGGGGTCCTTCGCGAGGGCCTGGTCGACGATCCCCCGCAGCGCTGCGCGGCGGCCACCTCGCGCTGGAACCGGCGCTGGAAATCCGGATCGGCCGCCCAGTGCGGGTGGATCACCTTGACCGCCGCCTCGCGGTCTTCCGCGTCCCGGCCCAGGAACACGGTGCCCATGCCGCCCTGACCGAGTCTGCCGAGGATGCGGTGCGGATCGATCTGCCGGGGATCCGCGTCTCGCAACCCCTCGCCCTCGGCACCGGTCGTCATGTTCTCCCCAATTGAAGGCTTACGGCGTGATCCTAACGAGGCGTTCTCGGTGCTACCAGGTGAGGGATCGGTGGCCGCGGTCCCCTTTCAGCGCTCCTCAAGGTGGCTGAAAGCGTCTGAATGCAGACTGCCGTCGACAGCAGATCGAAAGGATTCCCGCCATGATCACCCGCCCCCTGGTCGGCATCGCCTTCGCGGCGGCCGGCATCCTCGCCCTCGCCCCGATGACCGCCTCGTCCGCCGGCGCCACCGCCGACACAACGGCCGGCGCGACGACCGGCGCGACGACCAACGCGACAGCCAACGGCAAGTGGGGTCCCTATTACGCCAGAGGGACGAAGGCCAAGGCGAACGGGAAGCTGACCGCCGCGCCGAAGGACGACCCCAGCCTGCCCAACCCCCTCGTCAAGGTCACCGGCAGCGTCGTCAGCCTGAGCCGTACGCCGTCGACCTGCGGGTGGGCCGTCTTCCGCATCAGCTACTTCGACTCCGCCAACCAGCCGCATTTGGCGTACCGCAATTACCGCACCTGCTCGTACGGCAAGGCGAAGAAGTTCGCGTTCTCGGCGAAGAAGGTGGGGGAGGTCGAGGTCAAGGTCTGCTCCGAGCGGAAGGCCGCCAAGCCGTCGCTCAACTGTCAGTACGCGGGCACCTGGAAGTCGCTCTACGTCTACTACAGGTAGAGCTGCCCGGAGTCATCTTCTAAGGTTGCGGTATGCCGCGATTCCGCTCGTTTCTCGAGACCATGGCCCCTTACAAGCCGGGCAAATCGGTGGTCTCCTCAGATGGCCGCTCGTACAAGCTGTCCTCCAACGAGAACCCGCATGAGCCGCTGCCCTCGGTGGTCGAGGCGATCGCCAGGGCGGCGACGGAGATCAACCGCTATCCCGATCCCGGCTCGGCCAAGCTCACCGCGGCGCTGGCCGAGCGGTACGACGTGCCGGCCGAGCATGTCGCATTGGGCGCGGGGTCCGTGGCGGTCGCCCAGCAGATCCTGGAGGCGGTCGGCGAACCCGGCGCCGAGGTGGTCTACGCGTGGCGCTCCTTCGAGGCATATCCGCTGCTCGTCGGCCTCGCCGGGGCGACGTCCGTCCAGGTGCCGCTGAAGGACGAGACCCACGATCTCGATGCGATGGCCGAGGCGATCACGCCGCGGACCCGCCTGGTCTTCGTCTGCAACCCCAACAACCCGACCGGCACGGTCAACCGGACGGCCGAGCTGCGCCGCTTCCTCGACCGGGTGCCCGACGACGTGCTCGTGGTGCTCGACGAGGCCTACCGGGAGTACGTCAGGGACGAGGACGTGCCCGACGGCCTGGACTTCTACCGCGAGCGCGGCAACGTCGCCGTGCTGCGCACCTTCTCGAAGGCGTACGGCCTGGCCGGGCTGCGGGTGGGCTACCTGATCGGGCAGGCAGCGGTGGCGGAGGCCGTACGCAAGACGCTGCTGCCGTTCGCGGTCAACCACATCGCGCAGGCCGCCGCCATCGCGTCGCTCGCCGCCGAGGACGAGCTGAACGTTCGGGTCGAGGAGGCCGTCAAGGAGCGGGACAGGGTGCGTGATGCGCTGGTGGCCCAGGGCTGGAAGGTCCCGCCCACGGAGGCGAACTTCGTCTGGCTCCGGGTCGGCGACCGCACGATGGAGTTCGCCGAGCACTGCGCCGCGGCCGGGGTGGCCGTACGGCCCTTCGCCGGCGAGGGCGCCCGCATCTCCATTGGCGACGCCGAGGCCAACGACACCTTCCTCACCGCCGCCGCGGCCTTCCTGACCTGACCCCGTCGGGGCCTCGCGACTCCTGTCGCCGCGGATAGCGGTCGGCTATCACGCTCTGGCGGCGGGACGCGTGGCCCCCGCTGAAGTCCCGGTCGAACCGCTCCAGGGTGCGGGACGTTACAGCCGGCTCGTTGTCATCCTCACCCGGTCGGGTGTCGACACGGCCCTGAAGGGCGTTGGTCTGGGCCGGGCTCTTGTCGTTGGACGCCTTCCGTCGCGTGGCGGAGGTGTCCGATCGGGCGGCGTGCCGGCCCTGCTGATCCACTGCGAAACCGAACCAGCGCGGACCTTCTACCTCAAGCTCGCGAGGTTCGAGACGAGTCCCACCGATCCGCCGCATCTCTTCCTGCTGCCGAAGGACATGCGGCGTGCCATCGAGGCACTTCGATAACGCGAGGACCCCGCATCTCCAACGAGGTCTTACTCCGCGCAGCTGCCGGTCTCCTGGCCCGACCGTGGTCGAGCGAGAGGGCGTCCGCCCGAAGCCGAATTCCCCGAAGTTCGGGATAAGTCGGTGACATGGCCAAAATGCGGCTTCGTGGATAAAGGGCAATATCTCTCCAAGGAATGATCAGTGACACGGCTGCGGGCCGTTCGGGTGGCTCTGCACGTGGTTTTCTTTCCTCCGCATCCAGTGGGAGCACACCGAATGGCTTGCCGCCTGGCGCCGGTGACGGCCGGTTTCGGTGACGCTCCAGCGCATTTCGCATCATCTACGAGGAGAGAACGCCCATGTTCGCGAAACCATCGCGTTTCCTGTCCACCGGCCTCGCGGCGGGTGCCCTGCTGGCCGCGATGGCCGTGTCCGTCGCGGCCCCGGCATCGGCGGCCCAAAGCAACGCGGATGACACGGCCGTGACCGCGCTCGACTACAACAGCACGGGCTGGCGATACCTCCAGGTGCCGTCCACGACCGACGTGCCCGCGTTCTACGAGCGGGGTTTCGACGACAGTGCCTGGAAGACAGGGCAGTCCGGCTTCGGCACCCCGACCGGCTGCTCGTTCAACACCCCCGCCAACGTCAAGACGCCGTGGGACATCAATACCGACATTCTCGTACGCCACTGGCTTCATATTCCGAGGGACGCGGAGCAGGTCCGAATTCAGGGAACGGTCGACAACGACGCGCAGGTCTATCTGAACGGTCATCTCGTGCAGACGGCCAAGAGCGGTTACTGCAACACCGGTGCGATCGACGTCGTCGTCCCGGCGAACTACCTCGACTGCTGCAATTTGCTCGCCATTCGCGGGCATGACTACGGCGGATCGGCCTACCTGAACGTCCGGGTCACCTACATCAAGCCCACCCGGGCGTAAACGCGCAGGGCCGGCCCTTTCGGTTTCGGGGGCCGGCCCTGCTCGCTCGCCTGGTCAGGCTTGGCGGTCGGTGAAAGTCAAACGCTGGTGACTTCGGCGGGAAGTTCGGAGCCCGTGGCTTCGAGGAAGGCCGTCCTGGCTCCTTCAGGATCGACCTGATATGCCTGACGGAGGAGCCCGGTAACCTCGGTCGTGAGAAGATGCCGGTCCTCGCCTTGGCCGAGTAGCCACACCTCGGCCAAGGCCTGAGCGGCTTCCCGTCCGCGATTTGCCCTGACGAGAAGCAGTCCTTGCGTCACAAGACCCTGTTCCAGGTCGTGCCGCCAGCCGTCTGGATGGATCTGGGTGAGCTCACGCAACATGCTGACGGTTTCTTGAGCTATGAAGATATTCTGCTCCGCCACCATTGAATCGAATTGTAACGAGACCTCGATCCGCAGTTCGTGCGAAAGATCATCCAGTGCCCGGGCCAATGGGAGCAGCCAGTTCCCATCGGGATCCACTTTGTGCAGGGTCCGATAGATGTTGACGATCACACTCCGGATCGAGGCCTGCTCATGCGGCTCGGTTCTGTCGCAGCGCCGGGTCAGGGCTGTTGCGAGATCGGGAAGCCAGGTGGCGTCCTCCTTCTTACGAACACGCCGTACATCTTCGTCGATGCGTTCCATGAGAGCGGCGAAGCGCCGCGAATACTCTTCTCTGCTCTCTAATTCTCCGCCTACGGCGTCGAGTACCCGCTCATACCTTTTGGGCAGGCCCTCTGGCCCTTCTTGATAGCGTGTCATCAGGAGGTCGATCAGGGTTCGACCGTATGATGCGATGCCTTCGAATTCCGGAGAGATGAACAGATGGCCCCATGCTTGAAACGCGTTGTTCAGCACTTCGATAGGTGATTTTGCGGCGAACGCCAGGGCATCCGACCATGGATTGCACATGAAGTAAGCTGTTTCGAGCGTTCTATCGGTCGGGATGGGGATTAGCGAGCCCATATGCCATTCTGGGTCTGAATTTCCGGTCTCGCCGCCATTCTTGTCGCCGATGTACCTGATGATCAATTTGTTGTCGCGGCTATCAGATGTCGTTCGCTGCGCCTGAAAACAATTGATCAGACTGGTGAAGGCCTCTCTGCTAAGCCTGGAATCCCACAGGGACGTCAGGCGCTGCCAGGGGATGCCGGGATGCTCGGCCTGCGAAAAAAGTTCGCTACCCGCTATGCCCTCGGCGCCGAGAGCACTGAGGATCACCAGGTTGGCGGTGTAGTAGGCGTACCGGGTGATGAAGGTCGACTGCTCCGCCAGATAGCCCGCGTAACTGTGATCGGTTCGCGTCTCGGCCCCGTGCAGCAGCCGGATGAGTAGTCCCTTGGCCCGGTCGCGATCCAGACCGGGCAGCAACTCGATCAGAAAATCGAGGGTCGGCTGTCGCTCGGTCAGCAGGGAAAATGACAGCAGCGCGTAGAGAAGCCCGTCCTCCAGCGGCGACGGACCGAAGAAGGCGTCGGCGTTCGTTTCACGCCTGATCATCGAACGAAGAACGTCACGGACCATTCGTGCGACCAGATACTCGCCGAATGTCGCGTGCAGGAACTCATACGTATGTAAGGACGCACCGTCTCGCACTGCGGAAGCCTGGTGAACGAAGAAGAACCGCCCGATCAGCTTGTCGGCCCGTGATAGTGGCGCCTGGAAGCTCGTGCTCTGGGCCGGGGGAGCCGGGAGCAGAGCGGTGAGGTCCGCTTCGAGTTCATCGGTGGTGACCCATTGCCTGCCGCGGTTGAACATCGCGAACGCCGCGACCGCGAGGTTGCGCAGTTCCAGCTCCACAGCCTGTGCGCTGTCCGACTCGGCCAGACCCGGTCGGTGCTTGCCCACCTCACGCCTGGCGAAGCGGGTCAGCAGCCGTTCGTACAGCTCGGCCTGGCTGAGCGTGGTCTCGCCGCGCTGGAGGGCGTTGCCGTCGGTGTCGTACAGGGCGAGCATCAGCAACAGCAGCGGCTGTGACGCCAACTCCCCGTGTGCCAGCACACATTCCGCCGGCAACGGATCCAGCCCGTGGGCGGAGAAATAGTCCCGGTTCGCGGAGTTCCATACCGACAGCCACCGACGAACCTGCACCTCGGTGAAGGGCTCGAGCCGCACGAGCAGGCATCCGTGCGGAAAGCGCATCCGGTCGGCGACGGTCGTCCGCGTGGTCACCAGCATGACCACCGGGCGGCCGAGTTCGGTCTCCCGGCGCTGGAAGTCGACGATCTGTGCCAGGTAGTCCGACCGGTGGACGCCGGTGGCCTGCAGCAGCTCGTCCAACCCGTCCAGCATGACGACCGGCAGCGCGCCGCCGGCGGACCGCACCAGCTCCGGCCAGCTCAGCTGCTCTCCGATGGCATCCCGGACGGCTGCCTCGATCTGCTCCTGGATCGTCCCGTCCGACGGCACCTCACGCAGGGGCACCCGTACCGGCAGATAGTCGCCCTCCGGCAGTCGGCCGGCGAGGATCCTGGTGAGCACGGACTTGCCGGCACCCGGCTGGCCGAGCACGACCAGCGGCAGCCTGGTCGCCTCAGGCGAGGTGAGATAGCGGGCCAGGAACGCCACGATATCGTCGTTCGGCTCGACTTGGTTCCACCACGATTCCACGCTGGGAACGGCGTGCTCGGCGTATTCGGTCATTCGAAAGTCCGGGTTCACGTACGCTTCGGCGAGCGTGGGCAGGCTCATCCCCATGGGAATTTCGCCCGACTGCGCGATCGGCCGACTGAGGACCGCCCGATGCGCACGGGAGAGCGTATGCGGGTGTCCCGGCCTCCTGATCTGGGCGGCGATTCGGGTAAGCAGCGCCTCCAACTCGCCCAGGCCCGTGGCCAGATGATGTCGTTCGATCGCGTCACGCCAGAGTGCGAACTCAGGAACATCCACCGCCAACTGCCGGTGGAGCTCCTCGTACTTCCGGCACGCGGTTTCGGGGAGTTCCTGCCGCAGGGCGCTTTCGGTCTGAGTCCACTCGGTGGCGTTCAATCGGTCTCGAACGGCCAGGCCGGAGACGAACGAGGCCAGCTCTGCCGCGAGTTCGCGGTAATACTGCCGAATCGAGTACAGAGTGTCGGCGTAGGAGTGATGTGCTCGGAAACCGGCCGGTTCGATGGTCATCACCTTCGCGATGAACGATCCCTGGTGTGTGCCGCCACCGGCCAACGTCACCTGTTCGTCCTTCGTGAGGCGGAGCTCCTTCGGGTCGAACGGCAACGGCATCTCATCGAGAGCCTGGAAGAACGCGGCGACGATGATGGCGGCGTGGGCCGCCTCGAGCCGCGCCGTACGGTCGTAGCGGTTCAGGCCCGTGACGCGGTCGCGAAGCTTGCCCGCCACATTGGTGCCAAGCCGTACGACCTCGTCCTTGACATCGAACAGGGAGAGGACACCGGCGATCGGGGTGGCATCGAGCAGCGCGCCGCCGAGGACCTTCGCCACCTTGCTCTCCTGGCCGAGAAGCCGAACCGCGTCCGAGTAAGTGATCCCTTTACGCACCGGTCACTCCAACCATCACTTCAGGCGATGCCGACAGCCTTCATGACCTTGGTAGCAGGCCCAATGGCCATAAGTAGCCAGACAGCGTGATCGTTATAGGCGGTTCCGGAATGTGTCGACATCCGCTGTTGGTCAGTCGGCTCAGGTTTCTGTGCAGGACTGAGGGGCCGGTACGCGTTTCGGTAGCGAGGTCGGCCTGCGGCGTTCGGTGGAGACGACGAGCGCGACGCCCACGACGATCAGTGCGCCGGCGACCAGCATGGTGGCCGTGACCGGCTCGGACAGGATGAGCCACCCGAGGATCACCGCCACGACCGGGTTCACGTACGCGTAGGTCGACGCCAGCGAGATCGGCGCGTTGCCGAGCAGCCAGATGTAGGCCGTGAAGCCGATGAGGGAACCCGCGAGCACGAGGTAGGCCAGGGCCGCCCACGACTGCCAGGTCACCTCGGCGAGATGCAGTCGCTCGCCCTTCGCCGTACCGAGGACGAGCAGCGCGACGCCGCCCGCAGCCATCTCGGCCATGCTGGCCACGAAGGGGTTCGCCGGCATCGTGATCCGCTGGGACATGAACGATCCGATCGACCACGACAGCGACCCCAGCACGACCACGGTGATCCCCACCCCGCTGCCGGCGGGGCCGCCGCCGACCGAGCCGAGTGAGAGGAACGCGACGCCGGCGAAGCCCACCAGCACCCCGGCCAGGGTGAGCGCGTGCGGCCGGTCGCGGAAGACCGCCCTGAGCACGATCAGCCACAGCGGGGTCGAGGCGACGAGCAGTGCGGCCAGGCCGCTGGAGATGTGCTGCTCGGCCACCGAGACCATGCCGTTTCCCCCGGTCAGGAGGAGGACTCCGACCAGTGCCGCGCCCCCGAGCTCCCGTCGCGTCATGCGCAGCGGCACGGCCCTCACGCGTAGGACCGTGCCAAGGATCAGCGCGGCCGCGATGAAGCGGAGTCCGCCGCTCATCAGCGGGGGCATGGTCTCGATGACGATCATGATGCCGAGGTACGTCGAGCCCCACACCACGTACACGGCTCCGAGCGCCGACCACACCCGCATGTCATGACCGTCTCGTCTCATAGGTCATGACAATAGACCCGGGGGGCGGACTCAGCGGTTCAGCTTCTCCACGATGAGCCGGTAGAGCTGGCGCGGACGGCCGGGCTGGGGTGTGCGGTTCGGCGGAAGCGGCCACGCTAGCCCCTCGTCAACCAGCGTGCGCAGCAACCGCCGGGCCGTACGCGGCGTGACGCTGAGCATCCGCCCGGCACTCTCGGCGTCCACGACGGTGTCGCCGCCCTCCAGCTTGGCGGCCAGGCGGGTGAGCACCTCGATCCCCTTGGGCTTGAGCGGCACGGCCGGGTGGGGAGGCGTGCGGGGCGGCGGCACCAGTGCCCGGCCCTCGCGGTCGACCGCGAACCCCTGTGTCTGCTTGCCGCCCTGGGTGCGGGCCAGCGCGCCCCGGGCGTGAGTCTCCGCCTCGTGCGCCGTCCGCCCCATGCCGATGCCCACCTCGACGGCCAGCCCGAGCTCGTCGCGGATCCTGGCGGCGAACGGAAGCATGCGAAAACCATCCGTGGCCGCCGAGATCGAGCCCTTGGTGCCGACCACGAGATAGCCGTGGTCGTCGATCGGCCACACGCTGGCGTTGATCCGGTTGGCCTCCTGGACGAGCAGGCGGTGCAGCGACAGCCGCAGCTCGTCCCGCCAGAAGCGAGGCGAGGTCCGTCTTATCGGCTCGCGCAGCGTCGGCACCTCCACCAGCACGACGGTGAGCTGAGACTCCTCCAGCCGATGCCGGGTGCCGAGCAGCGCCGCCGTGTGCAGCGCCGTACGGACCGCGGCGGCGGTCGGGCGGACCGGTACGGCGGGCACCCCGGCGGCCGACAGCCGGTCGGCCACCCCCTGTACGCATGTCAGCGCCCCGGTCGTCGACCCCTGGCGCATCAGTCGTTCATGAAAGGCCGCGATCGTGTTGACCGAGCCGGTGTCCTCCCGGCTGTGCACCTCGCTCGACGGGAGGTTCAGATCGACGTAGGCCTCGTCGATCTCCGAACGGCCCACCACGTCGATGCTCACCCGCCGGGGATCGATCCGGTCGTCCAGAGCCGCCCGTGCGATCGCCGCGACCAGAGCCGCCCCGCCGAGTTGCACGTGGGTGGCGGGCATCGTCAGCACGCCGGCCCGCCGGGCGAGCTCGAAGGGCACCGGGCTCGCGAAAAGGCAGGCGTCCACCCCGGGACCCAGCCGCGTGACCTTGTCCGCCGCTTCCTGCTCGTCCCGATAGGCGGCCGCGACCAGGCGACAGGGCACCGGGGCGGCTGAGTGCCCCATGAGCATCACCCTTTCGACCAGGTCATGTGACCCGACCACACCGATGGTGAGGTCCGGTGCCACCGTGCTCAGACGCGATCCGCGCGGATTCTCTTCCGTGCGCTCGACCAATGTTCGTCCCATCCCACGTGCCTTCGTCGTCATGGCTTCCATTGGAACGATCGCTGGTTAGGGCCGAAATGTCACGCCCGGATTTACCGGAATACCATTCGGGTGTCGCAGGCCCGGTCTCTACAATGCAATGTTTGCGCTGGTCAAGACGGAAAAATGGGATTGCAGGCTCACGCCTCGCTCAAAGTGGAAATTTCATGTTCCACATCTGCGCCGAGCGCCTGCATGCGCTGGGCGAGCGCCGCGTGACCGCGATCGATGAGATATCCCGATCCGATCGTGGTCTCGCCCTCGGCGGCCAGGCCCGCGAGCACGAGCGCGATGCCGGATCGCAGATCGTGCGCGGTCACCTCGGTGCCGTGCAGCGGGGTGGGACCGTGTACGACCGCGCGGCTGTCGTCGACCTCGATGTTCGCACCCATCTTGTTCAGCTCGCCGGCGAGAGCGAATCGGCCGTCGAAGATGCGCTCGTGGATATAGCTGGATCCCTCCGCCAGGCACGCGACCGTCATCAGCGGCGACTGCAGGTCGGTGGCGAAGCCGGGGTAGGTGTCGGTGATGACGTTGATCGGGCGCAGCGCCCGCTCCCGCCGGACGTGCAGTACGGCGCCGTGGGTCTCGAACTCGACGCCCATCTGCTCGAGCTTCCAGCGGACCACGCCCAGGTGCTCCAGGGAGGCGCCGACCAGGTTCACCTCGCCGCCCGTGATCGCCGCCGCCATCGCGAACACGCCCGCGTCGAGCCGGTCGGGCATGACCGTGTGCTCGACCGCGGTCAGCTCGTTCACTCCCTCGACCGTGATGAAGCCGGTGCCGCCACCGCGGATCCGTGCGCCCATCCGGCTCAGCATGGCGATCACGTCGAGGACCTCGGGTTCGAGCGCCGCGTTCTCGATCACGGTGGTGCCCCTGGCCAGCGAGGCCGCCATGATCAGATTCTCGGTGCCCGTGTGGGAGGGCGTGTCGAGGTAGAGCGGATGGCCCACGAGCCCGGCGGCCTTGATGTGGATGACGCTCTCGCCCTCGTCCACGACCGCGCCGAGGCGCTTGTAGCCGAGGTAGTGGAAGTCCAGGTTGCGGCTGCCCAGGTTGCAGCCGCCGATGCCCTCGATGACCGCTTCGCCGAGCCGGTGGAGCAGGGCCGGCACGAACAGCACGGACCCGCGGAACCGTCGCGCGATCGCGGCGGGCAGGACGGGACTGGTGAGCCGGGAGGCATCGATGACGAGCGTTCGCTCGGTCTCGTGGAACTCCACCTTGGCGCCCACGGCCTGTGCGAGCTCGACCGCCCGGCGCACATCTTCGATCACCGGCACGTTGCGCAGCACGGTACGGCCCTCGGCCGCCATCAGCGCCGCCCCGATCATCGGCAGCACGGCGTTCTTCGCACCCTGGATGAAAGCGGTACCACGCAGCACGTTGCCACCACGGACGCGGTAACGAACCATGGACGAAACTCCTATGTTGGGGGAGGGATGGGGGATCCGCATGAGGCGGCGGCTTTGCCTCAGCGTAGCCCCTGATCCGGATGGTTCAGCCGAACTCGCACGGGCTCCTGTGACGGGGGTGACCGTACGGTCCGGGCTGGTTTGAGCAGTGCCCCGGGCCGGGGCGCTGAAACAGGCCTGTTCACAGGCTCCGTTCAGGCCCCGTTCAGATCCGAGGTCGGGCTCGGGCCTGATCGGACCAGGCTCAGACGGACCTGATCGCACCAGACCCCGACAGACCCAGCCACGCCCGGACAGAGCCGGCCCAGACCAGGCTCAGGCGCCGGACGCGTGCAGGGCGATGTCGGAGCGGTGGTGGGAGCCCCGCATCGTGATCTCGCCGAGCGCGTCGTAGGCGCGCGTCCTGGCCTCGGCCACGTCCGCCCCGGTGCCGACCACGTTGAGCACCCGCCCGCCGTTCGACACGAGCCGTCCGCTCCCGTCCAGGGCGGTCCCCGCGTGCAGGACGTACGCCCCCTCGACACCGATGGGGAGGCCGTCGATCGCGTCGCCCTTGACGGGATCGGCGGGATAGTTCTCCGCGGCCAGTACGACCGTCACGGCCGCGCCGCCTCGCCAGCGCAGCGGTTCGTGCGCGGCGAGGGCGCCGGTCGCGCAGGCGAGCAGCAGGCCGCCGAGCGGCGTCTCCAGCCGGTCGAGCACGACCTGCGTCTCCGGGTCGCCGAAGCGGGCGTTGAACTCGATGACGCGCGGGCCCGCCTCGGTCAGCGCCAGGCCCGCGTACAGCACGCCGGTGTACGGCATGCCGCGGCGGGCCAGCTCCGCGACGGTCGGCAGCACGATCTCGGACATGACCTGCTCGGTGAGGCCGGCGGGAGCCCACGGCAGCGGCGTGTAGGCGCCCATTCCTCCCGTGTTCGGCCCCTTGTCCCCGTCGTAGGCGCGTTTGAAGTCCTGCGCCGGCTGCAGCGGTACGGCGGTCACGCCGTCGCACAGTGCGAACAGCGACACCTCCGGACCGTCGAGATACTCCTCGATGACGACCCGTTCGCACGCCCCGGCGTGCGCCAGGGCCTCGTCCCGGCCGTCGGTCACGACCACGCCCTTGCCTGCCGCCAGGCCGTCGTCCTTGACCACGTACGGCGGGCCGAACTCGTCGAGCGCGGTGGCGGCCTCCGCGTCGGTCACGCAGGTGCGGGCCCGGGCGGTCGGCACGCCGGCGGCCAGCATGACGTCCTTGGCGAACGCCTTGGACCCCTCGATCGCCGCCGCCTCCCGCGACGGGCCGAAGCACGGGATGCCGGCCGACCTGACCGCGTCGGCGACTCCGGCGACGAGCGGCGCCTCGGGCCCGATGACCACGAGGCCGACCTCCAGTCGCCCGGCCAGTTCCGCCACGGCCGCGCCGTCGGTCGCGGCCACCTGATGCAGTTCGGCGATCTCGGCCATGCCCGGATTCCCGGGCGCGCAGTGGACTTCGGTGACGGTGGGGTCGAGCCGCAGGGCACGGCAGAGGGCGTGCTCGCGCCCCCCGCTTCCAATGACTAGTACGCGCACCGGCATATTGTCTCGCACCGCCCCGACCCGTCCTCTCCCCGCCGAATCCCCAGAGCCGAATCCCCGCAGCCGAATCCCCCCGCGGATTCTCGTGAAGCCCAATCGGATGCCACAGGTATGGCCAGGATGTGCCGGCCGCTTTCGGCAGGAAGTGCATGATCGGCCATGCTTCCTGGGGGTACCCTGGTAAAGGTGCTGTCCTGTGGTAGGTTGGGCAGGCTGTCAGTGCTGTCTTGTGGCGATTGGAGGTGGTCCGGGATGAACCCTGGTGATCCTGTCAGTACGTGCCGGCGCACGTGCGACGTGCGCATTCCCGACCACCTTGAGACCAAAGCCTGAGGGGCAGCTCACGCCTGTAATTGAGGGGTGACATCACGTCGCGCGGAGAGCGTGCCGGCTCGGGCGGGAAAGGCTCGCCATGCGCTCCTCGATTCTTTTCACCCGCATCAACAGGCACGGCAGGATGATTCCCCCTCGCCTCAACGGGGCCGTGTCGGCCACCGCAACGGGGCCGAGCGGCCCGCCGGACGACTCCGTGGTGGAGTTCGGCGCCTACGTCGGCGGTGAGAAGGTCGCGGCCCAGGGCATCCCCGAGGCGGTCAGGCTGGTCCGCGAGCACAACCACGACAGTCCGGTCCCCGACGCCTACGTGTGGGTCGGCCTGCACGAACCCGCCGCTCCCGAGGTCGAGTGGCTCGCCGAGCTCTTCGGTCTGCACCCGCTAGCCGTCGAGGACGCGATCAAGGCGCACCAGCGGCCCAAGGTCGAGCGGTACGGCGACTCGCTGTTCGTCGTGCTCAAGACCGTTGCCTTCGTCGACCACGACGCGACCGCCGGCTCCGGTGAGATCATCGGCACCGGCGAGATCATGCTGTTCGTCGGGCCCGACTTCGTGGTGACCGTACGGCACGGCGGGCACTGTCCGCTCGGCGACGTACGCGAGCGGATGGAGACCGAGCCGAAGATGCTGAAGCGGGGGCCGGTCGGCGTGCTGCACGCGATCGCCGACCACGTGGTCGACAGATATCTGCACGTCGCCGACCAGATGCAGGCCGAGCTCGAAGAGGTCGAGGCCGCCGTCTTCGCCGAGGTGAGCTCTCGCGACATCAATCGGATCTACCAGCTCAAGCGGCAGATGCTGGAGCTCAAGCGGGCCGTCGGTCCCCTGCAGACGCCGTTCAGCGCGCTGCCGCAGCGCCGCATGATCCCCTCAGAGATGCGGGAGTACTTCCGCGACGTGGGAGACCACCTCTCCCGGGTGTGCGAGCAGGTCCAGGCCTCCAACGAACTGTCCGACTCGATTCTGCAGGCCGCGCTCGCGCGCTCCAACGCGCTGGCGAACGAGGACATGCGGAAGATCTCGTCCTGGGTCGCGATCATCTCGGTCCCCACGATGATCGCCGGAATCTACGGCATGAACTTCGAACACATGCCGGAGGTCAAGACGGCCTGGGGCTACCCCCTCGTGATCGGCCTGATGGTCGTGGCCTGCACCCTCCTCCACCGCGCTTTCCGTCGCAACGGCTGGCTCTGACCGTCCACGTCTCGGTTGACCCCCAATTTCCCCCGGTCCGGAACCTTGATGGTCGGACTTCGAAGTCGCCCTGAGCCCGGGGGTGAGATTATCCCCCGGGCCACCCCTGCGCTCATCCGGCGCTCATCGAGCGTGTCGTGCATCTCGCCGACGAAGGCCCCCTTTGAGGAATGCAGCCCGCTCTACAGCAGCACGGGAAGGGCGATAACGGGAAGGGCGCTAACACGGGAAGGGCGCTAAGAAGGCGCTCACCATGATCAAGCGGCGGCCTCGACCTGACGTTATGGTCGAGTCGGTGTCCTAACCTGGAAATCGTCGAGGATCTCGACTATCGTCTTCTCGGAGCCCACATTTCCCGGAATCACGACATAGTCGAGCGGACGAGAGAAACGATCGCTCAGCCGCCATACGGAAACCCCTGGCACGATCTGTCCCTGAACGGTCGCGCATGTTGCGCCGATGCCGGTGCGAGCGACTTCGGCCGAGGTGATTCCCCCCTTCGAGACGACGAGGTCGAAGTGCTCGACCAGCTCGGACACACAGGTCGTCAAGGCTTCCATCACACGCTGACCGTGTCGCAAGGTCCCGTGCTCCTCATTGCGGTTCCGCTCAGACGAGATCACGACTAGCGGCGACTTATCGAGGCGTCGCTCGGCGGTCGCCGCGAGTTTCTTCCCCGCAGTGATCGGGTCGGCGAGTGCTTCGGCGGTCTCAAGGACGACGGATGGTCCCCAGCGCTCCTCGACGGCGCGCAACTGCGCACTGGCCGCCGCTGTATGCGATCCGCATACGAGCAGCGTCGCCCGTGGCGGCTGGAGGGCCGGGCGAAATGGGGTGGTGCTGCGCACGCCTGCCAGCTCGGCGGCGAGAGGGGCGCCGCACCGCACGACGATTCTCCGGCCACGGGCGCTCGCACCCGTGATGGCGTCGGCGATGGCGGCGATGTCCTGGTCGTTTTCGACGTCGGGCAATACGACGCTTCCGCTGGGCGCCTCGTGAAGCACCCGTAGGAGGCCGTTGGAGCGAACGGAGGCAAGGCTGATGCTCACTGGGCGGAAGGACGACTTCTCGCGTACGTAGTCCGTGAGCGTCGAACTGTGGAAGGAGAAGACCGGATCATCGGCGAACTCCGTTTGATGGGCCGGTACATCCACTCCATCGATGGAGACGTAATGAACGTTGTCGAGGGTCCTGCGGCCGCCCGCAGGGAAGGCCGGCACGAATACGAGCACGGAGTCGGGATCCATGAACTGCGCGGATTCGGCGAAAACGTGGCCGCGCAGTGTGGAGTCTCCTCGGAGCACGAAGCGTACTTCGACGCCGAGGGCTTCGGCCGCCGCGTTGGCGTTGCGACGCACCTCGTTGACCAGCTCGACGGCGGCCGCCTCGTCGATTGATCGGGTGTTGGTCAGAATGTAGACACTCGGGTTCTCCTTGAGCGCGTTCAGTATGGTCTCTCTGTCCCACGAGAAGAGAACGCGGACTCCCGTAGCGCTCTGGGTACCCGTGGGGTCGTCGTCCAGCACCACAGTGCGGACATCTTTTCTTGTCGCCGTCATCTCGTTAGAGCGTGTCTTTCTAGTTGATACCGGGCCGAGCGCCGGAATGGTCGTCGACTTTCGCTCGGTCCCGCAACGCACGCAATTTCACTCCTTCGATGTGGTCGCTCATCGCGGCGTATGCCCGCTCCGGCTCGCCACTCTCGATGGCATCCACGATGGCGTTGTGTTCGCCGACCGCATGATTGACGTCCGAACGGCCGACCGCCCCGAACAGCCGAAAACGCTGAACGTGCGCTTCGAGTGATTTATAAGCACGGAAGAGGAACGGATTGTTCGCCTGCTGGGCGATGAGGTCGTGGAACTCCTCGTCGGTCTTGCGATACTCCCCGTAACTCCTCTCTCGCCCGGCGAGCGATTTCATCTCTGCCACGTTCGTCCGAAGGGCCTGGATGAAGGCGTCGTCCGCATTGAGGCAAGCAAGGCGTGCGTTCGGCCCCTCTATGATCGATCGCGCATCCGTCAGCTGCAGGAGTTGCTCTGTTGTGATCAACTGGCCGGCACGATAGCCGCGCAGAGCCTCTCGTTCGACGAGTCCGGTTGCCTCGAGCCGTGCCAAGGCCTCCCTGATCGGGGTCGCAGAAACGGACAATTCCCGAGAGAGCGAATCGATGTTCACCGCCGCGCCTGCCTGAATCGTTCCGTCGATCAGTTGATCGAGGAGGATCTCGTAGATGCTGTCGGCGAGGGATCGACGGGAAGGTCGCGATGCTGAGTGTCCATATTGAGGGGACATGCCGCAGTTCTTCGCTTTCTGTCGTCGTAGATCTGGTTCCGCGGCCGACGCACTGTGGCGCCGGCCGCAGAACGAGGGAGAGCCTCAGCTCTCGTCTTCGATCTTGCCTGTCTTCAGGTTGCGGTCCACCACGTCGGCGATCCTCGCGAGGAAGGCATCCTTGCCGGAGACGACGTTGACATAGAAGTCATCGACGTTCTCCTTCGTCACCGGCGCCATCGTGTACGTGTAGTTCGATTCCGCGTTCTCACCCTTCACGACCTGGTGGAGCGCAGCGAGGCCGGCCGCGAACTCGGTCCGGGCGTGCTGCATCTGCGAGCCGATGAAGCGCCCGTCCTTGATCGCGTTCAGTCCGTCCTCGGTGGCGTCGACTCCGACGACCGCGACGGTCTTTCCGGCTTCGGTCGCCGCCTGGACGGCACCCAACCCGATTTCGTCACCGCACGCGATCACACCGTCGATGTGCGGGACAGCGGTCATCCAGTTCTTTACCTTGTCGATGGCTTCCGCGATGTTCTGCGCTCCGTCCTTGGCGACCGTCTCGACATCGGGGTATTTCGCGAGCACTTCCTCCATGCCCTTGGTGCGCTGAATCTCGTACGACGCACCCAGCAAGCACTGCAGGATCGCCACCTTGCCCTTGCCGTCGAGGTGGTCCATCATCATCTGCGCCGCTTGACGGCCGGCCGCGACATTGTCGGGAAGTACGGCGACATCGACCGAACTGTCGTCTTGCACTGTGGCGTTGACGAAACCAATCTTGATCCCCGCGTCTTTCGCTGCCTTCAGTTGCGGAGCGAGGGAGTCGAACTGAACGGGAGCGACCAGGATCCCGTCGACGCGCGCCTGGATGTACTGGTCGATCTGGTTGGCCTGGGTGGCGACGTCACCGTTGGCGGAGTTCCAGAGGAGTTCGATGTCGCGGGCCTTGGCGTATGCTTCGATTCCTTCCTTGCCCTGTGCGGCGAAGTTGTCCTGGCCGTAGACGGTCACGCCGATCCGCACGCGGTCACCGTCGCCTCCTGCGCTGCCCGGACTGTCCGATGTGCTGCATGCGCTCATGCCGAGGGCCAGCGCCGCTGCGGCGGCAATGCCGAGCACCCGAGTCTTGAGAATCCTCATTTTACTTTTCTTTTCCTTTCGTGTGGTCGCATCGGTGCGGCCACGTCGTCAGATGGGGGCTGCCTCAACGGTTGAGTCTGCGGATTGCGAACACGTCGACACCGACGGCGGTCGCGATCAGTAGCCCCTTGATGACGTCCTGCCAATAGGAGGGGATGAGCATGATGTCGAGGCCGTTGTTGAGCGTCTGGATCAGTAGGAGTCCGATCGCCGTGCCCCACACGGTGCCGCGGCCGCCGAAGAGGCTTGCGCCGCCGATCACGACCGCCGCGATCGCGTCGAGTTCATATCCGGCTCCGAGGCTCGGGGCGGCGTTGACGACTCTCGACGAGAGCAGGACTCCCGAGATTCCTGCGAGGAGACCGGAGATGGCGTACACCTGGAACCGCACGCGGCTTACCTTGATCCCGGCGATCTCGGCCGCGACGGCGTTGCCGCCGACCGCGTAGATGCGGGTGCCGAACGCGAACTTGTGCAAGAGCACGCCGATGACGAGAAGACCGATGAACATCAGCCAGACCGGGACGGGCAGGCCGCCGAGGCGAGTATTGGCGAGTTCCCCATACGCGGCTGGGATGCCCAAGATCGGCGCACCCTTGCCGACCGCGTAGGCGAGCCCACTCGCGGCGGTCAGCGTCGACAGGGTGGCCACGAAAGGAGCAATGGCGAATACGGATACCAAGAGCCCGTTCACGATCCCGACCGCAAGGCCGACGAGCACTCCGATCGCGAAGCCCAGCCAGATTCTCGAGGGGTCGTTGACCGCGAACCAGGCCGATGTCATGGCACTCAGCGCGATGACCGAGCCGACCGAGAGATCGATGCCTCCCGTCAGGATGACCAACGTCTGGCCCAGCGCGATGAGCGCGAAGGGCGCGGCGGCGATGAGGATGGACTGAAGGTTCTGAGGGGAGGCGAATCGTGGGGTCGCAAGAGTGAACACCAGCACCGCGATGAGCATGACGCCCACCATGGAGTTTCGGATGAGGAACACGCCGCCGCGAGACCGCCAGAATGTCTTGGACACCTCCGTCGTGATGGAGGATGGAATCGCAGTGGTATCAGTTCGCATGACGGCTCTCCCGGTGAGGTTCGGCTATGCCGGCGGCATGTCTGAAGACGAGTTCTTGAAGGACTTCGGCGTCGGGGTGATCGGCTCGATCGAATTCGGCAACGATTTCTCCTTGGGTCATGACCACGATGCGGTGGGCAAGCCCGATGACTTCCGTCATGTCGGATGACGCCATCAGGATGGCGACGTTGTGCTCCCTCGCGAGATCGGTGATCAGTTGATAGATCTCGCTGCGCGCCCCCACATCCACCCCTCGGGTGGGTTCGTCGAGCAGAAGGACTTTAAGATCACCGGTCAGCCAGCGGCCGATCACGACCTTCTGCTGGTTCCCGCCCGACAGGTGGCCGACTTCCTGTTTGAGGCTCGTACGCTTCAGACGTACGGCATCCATGTTGTGGGTGACGTGTTCGACGATTTCCTTTTTATTGAGCCAGCCGAAACGGGTGAAGCGTCGTAGTCGAGGAAGGATGCCGTTCAGGAGAATGTTCATCGACAGAACGGCTCCGCCGACCTTGCGGTCCTCCGGCACGAGCGCCATCCCGGCTCGGATCGCTGCCGAAGGGTCGTGGCTCCGGATGACGCGCCCGTCGATCGCGCACTGCCCCCCGTATGCGCGCCGGGCACCATACGCCGCCTCCATCAGCTCTGTGCGCCCCGCGCCGAGGAGTCCGGCGAGTGCCACGATCTCGCCCTTGCGAACGGTCAGCGAGACGGCGGGTCCGCCGGGAGTCACGACGAGATCTGAGATCGAGAGGATGGACTCGCCGCCTCCGGGTGATTGGAGCGCCGGGTACAGATCGTCCAGTTCGCGACCGATCATCGATGTGACGATCTGTTCGTCGCTGATTCTCGATATCGCCTCGTCGGAAATGAGCACCCCGTCGCGGAGCACGACCACTCTGGTGGCGACGGCCCTGATCTCAGCCATCTTGTGTGTCGTGTAAACGATCGCGACGCCCTGATCGCGCAGATCGCGGATGATCCGGTAGAGCCGATCGACCTCGTTCTGGGAGATCGCAGATGTCGGCTCGTCGAGCAGGATGACCGACGCACCGATGGAGATGCATTTCACGATCTCGATCAGTTGCTGCATCGCTGTGCTCAGCGTGCGCATCGGAGTGCGGGGGTCGACGTGGAGGTCGAAGGACCGGAGCAATTCCCTGGAATCGCGGATCATTGATTTTCGATCGAGTGCACCGAGCGTGGTGCGAGGCTCGCGACCGAGAAAGATGTTGGCATATACGGGCAGGTCGAGAACCGGTGCGAGTTCCTGCGGAACGATCGCGATGCCGCGCCGCCGCGATTCGCGCACCGAACCGAGGTTGAGCGGCTCGCCCGATACGCCGACCTCTCCGGCGTCGGGGATGACGAGGCCGGCGAGAATCTTCATGAGCGTGGATTTCCCGGCACCGTTCTCCCCGGCGAGAGCGATGACCTCACCGGGCTCGACGTCCAGGTCGATACCCCGGAGCACAGGGTTGTCGCCGTAGCTCTTGACGACGTTCCGCACCGCGATCAGGGGTGAGGTGGTCGCGGCGACGGTTACGGCCTCTTTACCGTGTGTGTGCTCCATCGGACTCTCCTCGTCATCGCGGCGAGCGTTTCGGCGATCCTATAGGATCGATGATTAGCGCATCAAGGGTCGCAGAACGTGGCACAGCGTGTGCGGTCTGCGCCCGCCTACTCGTGGTGGAGATCGACCGGACAGCCCGCCGACAGTGGCAGGGTCACCCGGCCGATGCGGGTGATCGACTCTGGTGGGTGGCCGGGAGAAGCGCGAAGAGGGTCAGCATGCGGGTTCCGTACCGGTGCTGATCGACGGCGAGGACCGCCTGGACCCGAGCTGGCAGACCGACCTGTGAGAGCGCGGCGTCGACGCGCAGGATGCCGTGTCCGTTGAGGTGACGATGTGGCGGTGCGCGCGGCACTCCATCGGCCTCTCCTCGTCCATTGCAGCGATCTTCCCATATCCTATAGGATCGATGATCACGTGCGGGCCTTGCCGGCGCGGCACGGCATCAGAGTCGATCCCGGGGTCCGGTGCAGAGGAGAGGATGCGCTGTGCATTTCCTAGAGCTCCACGAGATTGCGACGCTGATCAGACGAGGGGAAGCAACCTCGTCCGAGGTCACGGAAGCGATGCTGGAGCGCATCGACCGGTATGACGCGCGCCTGTCGAGCTTCAGCGATGTCCTTGCCGATTCGGCCCGCAAGGAGGCGGAGGAGCGCGACTCGCGATACGGCGCCGGCCGGGAACCGGGCGTGCTCCACGGGGTCCCCATCGCCGTGAAAGATCTTTTCGCGGTCACGGGTACGCCCACCACTGCAGGTACTCGAGCATTCGACGATCAAATCGCGGCATTCGATGCGACCGTCGTGCAGCGTTTGAGGTCCGCGGGCGCGGTGATCATCGGCAAGCTGAACATGTCCGAGGGTGCGTTCGCCGCCCATCACCCGCAGCTGGGCACGCCACGAAATCCTTGGGGCGATCACCTCTGGGTGGGCGCGTCATCGAGTGGCAATGCTGCGGCGACCTCGGCCGGGCTCTGCTACGCGAGCATGGGTTCCGATACAGGAGGATCCATCCGTTTTCCGTCCGCCGCGACGGGGCTGAGCGGGCTGAAGCCCACCTGGGGCCGAGTGTCGCGAGCGGGAATGGTCGGGTTCGCGCGAGACCTCGACTGCCCCGGGCCGATGGCGCGAAGCGTACGCGACTGTGCAATCGTGTACGACGCCATATCGGGCCCCGACCCCGATGACCCGGTGACGTTGCGACGTCCCGGGAGCTCATTGACCGAAGCATGCGAGCACGCGGAAGACATCGTCGGCGGCACCCGCATCGGTTTCGATCCGTCCTTCCTGGCTCTTTGCGATGCCGAGACACGTGACGTGATCCTCGCCGCCGCAGCGGTGCTCGAGTCGCTCGGAGCCGAGCTCGTCGAGGTGGCGCTTCCATCTGTGGAGCAGATCGTCGACGATTGGACGCCTGCCTGCGCGGTCGAGGCGGCACTCGTGCATGAAGATGTCTTCCGCCGTTCACCCGAGGTCTACGGACCCCAACTGAGCGCGCTGATCGCTCAGGGGCTCGCGGTTTCCGGAGTCGACTACCAGCGGATTCTCCACAGACGGCAAGATTTCTCGGGACGCGTCCGCGAGACGTTCGCCGACATCGACGCTCTGCTGCTGCAGGTGACCGGCATCGCCGGGCCTACCGCGGAGTACCTGGACGACATCGGAGTCGGTGCTGAGTGGCGTACGCGCATCATGATGGCGACGTGTCCCATCAACTCCGCGGGTCTGCCGGCCATGACCATTCCTGGAGGGGTCACCGGCTCCGGGGCCCCGATCGGATTCCAGATCGTCGGGGCGTCCGATCGTGAGGCGACGATCGTCGCTCTCGCGCAAGCATTCCAGCGGCACACCGACCACCACCGTCGGCATCCGTCCGCCTACGTGTAGCCCGCGGTGACAGCCCGCCGGGTCCTCCCAGCGACCAGAAGAAGGAACCCCGTGATGAACAATCTCCCCAGCGCTCGCACCGCGATCGTCACCGGAGCGGCCTCGGCGCGTGGCATCGGCCGACGCGTCGCGGAACGACTCGCGGAAGACGGATGGAGTATCGGGATCATCGACCTCGACGCGAGCGCCTCCGCGGAGGCCGCGTCCGAGCTCGCCGAGCGCTTCGATGTCCTCGCCTCGGGATGGGGGGCCGACATCTCCGATCCCCATGCGATCTCGCGAGCACTCGACGAGGCTGAGGCCTCCTTGCCGCCGCTGGTGGGGCTCGCGAACATCGCGGGCATCTCATCGCCGACGCCGTACCTCGAGCTGACGCTCGACGAGTGGCGTCGTCAGCTCGACGTGAATCTCACCGGCGTCCATATCGTCACCCAGCGCGCGGCTCGCTCTATGGTGAGGCACGGCATCGGCCGAATCGTCAGCATCTCGTCGATCTCCGCCCAGCGCGGTGGTGGTACGTACAGCAAGACGCCGTATTCGACGGCCAAGGCCGGTCTGATCGGCTTCACCCGATCGGTGGCTCGAGAACTCGGTGAATTCGGAATCACCGCCAACACCGTCTCACCTGGACCGATCGACACGGACATCATGGGCGGACGCCTGACGGAAGAGCGCAAGCAAGGGTTCATCGACGAGCAGATCGTGAAGCGCATCGGAGCACCCGCCGACGTGGCGCATGCAGTGGCCTTCCTAATGTCGGACGGCGCCGGGTTCATCACCGGTCAGAACGTCAATGTGAACGGCGGACAGTACATGAGTTAACGGCGGAGGCCGTCTCGGAGGCTTCGGTCCTCGTCGTCGTTCACAAGGGGATTCGCTCCTTTCCGTGCTCGTACCCCGGACCTGGTGTATCCCGTTCTGGTTCACCCGTGGACTTGGTGATGAGCCGGCGTGAGTGTGCGCCCGGACACGGCGGCGAGTTCGTCGCCTGGCCGTGGCTCTCGGGGGAGGCCGGCCCCACCTCCCCGCCGGACCCCGGATGATCGGCGGCTCGCCCGGCTTCAGATGGATCGCCGAGGGCCGACCCGAGTCGGAGGGCTTCCGCGAGCACGGCCCCCGATGGGCGCCGACGTAGCCGAACTCGTCGGCTTGCCGCGCTGTCGCCCCGCTTTCCGCTGCATCGGCCGGATCTGGCCGCAATCCTTCCCGAAATTTCACGACATACGCAATGCATTTTTATTCATTGCGATTTCCCGATTGATATCGTTACCTGGAGGGGTAGTACCTCGACAGCAGACCGTTTCCACTTTTACAGGAGCGTGTCATGACAGAGGCCGCACCTCGCCTGATGACCTTTCCCACCGCGCGCGAGCGTCCCTTCGATCCGCCGGACGAGCTGGGACGCTGGCAGGAGGAGACGCCCGTCCGCCGGATGACCTATCCGGACGGACATGAGGGCTGGGTGGTCACCGGGTACGCCGAAGCCCGCGCGATCCTCGCCGACCCGCGCTTCTCCACCCGCCCCGAGCTCCTTCACTCCCCGTTCCCGCAGCGTCCGATCCGGCAGGAGGACCTGGACCGGTTGCCGCCGGGCTTCTTCATCCGGATGGATCCCCCCGACCACACCCGGTTCCGCAAGCTGCTCACCGGCCAGTTCACCGTGCGCCGGATGAAGCTGCTGGAGCCCAGGATCGCGGAGATCGTCGCCGACCACCTCGACGCGATGGAGCGCATGGGCCCCCCGGTGGACCTCGTGTCGTCCTTCGCGCTGCCCATCCCCTCCCTGGTCATCTGCGAGCTGCTCGGCGTGCCGTACGGCGACCGCGAGCGGTTCCAGCGAGACTCCGCCACGCTGCTGAACCTGGAGACGCCGGTCGAGGAGTCACGGGCCGCCCTGGACGACCTGTTCGACTATCTGCACGACCTCGTGCTGCGCAAGAAGCGGGAGCCGGAGGACGATCTGCTCAGCGGGCTGATCTCCGCGGATGAGCTGACCGACCGCGAGATCGCGGGCATGGGGCTGCTGCTGCTCATCGCCGGGCACGAGACGACCGCCAACATGCTGGGACTCGGCACGTTCGCGCTGCTGACCACTCCGGCGCAGCTCGCGGTCATGCGTGACGACCCCGACAGCGTCGAGAACGCGGTCGAGGAGCTGATGCGCTATCTCACCGTCATCCACTTCGGCCTCATCCGGGCGGCCCTGGAAGACGTGGAGATCGGCGACCATCTGATCCACGCGGGGGATTCCGTGCTGCTGTCGGTGCCCCTGGCCAACCGCGATCCCGAACGGTTCGCCGACCCCACGGTGCTCGACGTCACCCGATCGGCGCACGGCCATCTCGCGTTCGGCCACGGTGTCCACCAGTGCCTTGGGCAGCAGCTCGCCCGGGCGGAGATGCGCATCGCGTATCCCGCCCTGCTGCGCCGCTTCCCGGGCCTGCGCCTGGCCGTACCACCCGAGGAGGTCCCGATGCGGACCGCCATGGCCATCTACGGCGTGCACCGCCTGCCCGTGGCCTGGTAGGAGGGGGAAATGAAGATCAACGCGGATACCGGGCGGTGTGTCGGCGCCGGGATGTGCGCGCTCACCGTGCCCGGGGTCTTCGACCAGAGCGATGACGACGGCACCGTGGTGCTGCTCGACCCCGAACCGGCCGAGTCGCTGCGCGAGGCGGTCGAGCAGGCCGTACGGCTCTGCCCTTCGGGAGCTCTGTCGATCACTCCGTAGGTTATGCGCTCACCGGGCGGAGGGGGCTGATCGGTTCGGCGAGAGGCAGCTCCCGGGTCGCCCACAGGCGTCGCATGCGGTCGGGATAGTCGGTGACGATGCCGGACGCGCCCATGTCGATGAGCCGGCCGGCCTCCACGGGGTCGTTGACCGTCCACACGACGACGGGGAGGCCCTGAGCGGCCGCGTCCGCCATCAGGGCCGGGTCCACGATCCTGCGGTCGGGAGACAGCGTCGTGGCGCCCACGGCGGCCGCCGCCCCGGTGAGCCCGGCGACCTCGCCGTCGGGGTCGTCGGGGGAGCCGGCCGGGGAGTCTGCGGCGAAATCGGTGAGGTGCAGCCCGTTCATCCAGACCGGGTGCATCGTGCGCCGCTCGACCAGGGCGTATCGCCGTTCGACCAGTGGCCTGGCGGCTTCGAGGATCCGCCAGTCGAAGCTGAGGAGGGCCGCCCGGGACAGCCGGTCGTGCCGTTCCAGCTCCGTGACCACGAGCTCGGTGAACTTGCCGGGGTCGGCCGACAGATCGGGGCGGGTGGGATCGGACTTCAGCTCGACGTGGAGTCGTACGTCGTCCGCGCCCAGCGCCCCGATCAGGCCGAGGACCGCGCCGAGCGTCGGCATCCGGGTGTCCGGCAGCGGCACCTGGGTCATCGCGAACTGGTCGTCCGGCCGCTGCGGCAGCCGTACGCCGACGTCGAGCGTGCGCAGCTGGGGCAGTGTGAGCGAGATGATCGGCTTGCCGACATAGGGGAACATCTCGTCGTGCGGTGCCGCCATGCCGGTGTCCGCGCTGGTCACGGACGAGACGATGAGGTCATGGGTGAGGACGATCTCGCCGTCGGCCGACATGGCGACATCGAACTCCAGTGCGTCCACCCCGAGTTCGAGCGCGTAGGCCAGGCCGGGAAGCGTGTTCTCCGGCCGGAGCCCACGCGCCCCTCTGTGACCATGCAACTCAACTTTTTCAAGCACAAGGGCGTACCCTACTGGGTCGCCGACTCAGTGCCGTGCATTACCGTCCCGTATGGCGTGGCCGCACGGGACTTTACCGGACGGAACGCCATGCATGGGACTCACGCGTACGGGGTTCAACCGTACGTGACCGCCGCGTGGCTCAGCCGATGGCCTCGCATTGAAGGCCAGGCCGACAGGCTCAGACGAGCGGGCGCAGCTGCAGCGTCTGGGTGCGGCCGGGACCGACGCCGATGGCGGAGATCGGGGCGCCGCTCATCTCCTCAAGTGCCCTGACGTACGACTGGGCGGTGGGCGGCAGATCCTCGAAGGTCTTGGCGCCGGTGATGTCCTCCTGCCAGCCGGGCAGCTCCTCGTAGATCGGCTTGGCGTGGTGGAACTCGGTCTGCGTCATCGGGATCTCGTCGTGCCGCACGCCGTCGACGTCATAGGCCACGCAGACCGGGATCCGCTCCAGGCCGGACAGCACGTCGAGCTTCGTGAGGAAGAAGTCGGTGACGCCGTTGATCCGCGTCGCATAGCGCGCGATGACCGCGTCGAACCAGCCGCAGCGGCGGTTGCGCCCGGTGGTGGTGCCGAACTCGCCGCCGGTCTGGCGCAGCCACTCGCCCTGCTCGTCCAGCAGCTCGGTGGGGAACGGCCCGGAGCCGACGCGCGTGGTGTACGCCTTCAGAATGCCGATTATCCTGGTCAGCCGGGTCGGGGGGATGCCCGAGCCGGTGCAGGCGCCACCCGAGGTGGGCGAGCTCGACGTTACGAAGGGATAGGTGCCGTGGTCGATGTCGAGCAGCGTGCCCTGGCCGCCTTCGAGCAGCACGACCTTGTCCTCGTCGAGGGCGCGGTTCAGCACGAGCGAGGTGTCGGTGATGTGCGGGCGCAGCCGCTCGGCGTAGCCGAGGTACTCCGCAAGGATCTTGGCGGGCTCCAGGCCACGGCGATTGTAGATCTTTGTGAGGATCTGGTTCTTCTCGGTGAGCGCGGCCTCGATCTTCTGGCCGAGGATGCCCGGGTCGAGCAGGTCCTGGACGCGGATGCCCATGCGGTAGATCTTGTCGCCGTACGTCGGGCCGATGCCCCGCCCGGTCGTGCCGATCTTGGACTTGCCGAGGTAGCGCTCGGTCACCTTGTCGATGGCCTTGTGGTGGGGCATGATCAGATGGGCGTTGGCCGAGATCAGCAGTCGGTCGCAGGCGATCCCGCGTTCGGCGAGGCCGTCGATCTCGCTGAGCAGCACGCCGGGGTCGATGACGACGCCGTTGCCGATGACCGGCACGACGTCGGGCGACAGCACCCCGGTCGGGAGGAGGTGCAGCGCGTACTTCTGATCTCCGATGACCACGGTGTGGCCCGCGTTGTTCCCTCCCTGGTAGCGCACGACGTAGTCGACGTCGCCGCCCAGCAGGTCGGTGGCCTTCCCCTTGCCCTCGTCGCCCCACTGGGCGCCCACGAGAACGACAGCCGGCATGGTCCCACTCCCGAGCACAAATGGAAAACCCCTGGCGCAAGCGCGGCAGGGGCTCTTGCAACCAGAGACTATCCCAGGCCCCGAGCCCGGCGAGACCTGGGAGATCGGTTGTTATCGCCTGAAATCAGTCAGGGGGCGTGAATGAGGACGTCGGCGGCGGTCGCGCTGCTGTCCCGGAGGAATTGGGCGCAGCGCTCGGCCTCGTCCTTCTCCCCGATCGCCTGGGCCGCCCGCGAAAGCGCGTACAGGCATCGCAGGAACCCCCGGTTGGGCTCGTGCTCCCACGGAATAGGGCCGTGGCCCTTCCATCCGGCGCGCCGGAGCTGGTCGAGCCCCCGGTGGTAACCGGTGCGCGCGAAGGCGTACGACGTCACGGCATGGCCCGCCGCGAAGTAGTCGTCAGCGAGAGTGGCCCAGGCCGCCGCGTAGGCGGGGAAACGCGCGGCGACGTCGGCCGCCTTCGTGCCCGCCTCCAGCATCTCGCGGGCCTCGGAGTGGTCCGGCAGCAGGGTGGGCGGCGGACCGGCAAGGAGGTTCTCGTGCGATTCCATAGTGCACAGTCTCACCTGTGAAACGCCCGGAGGTAATGGCGGGTCCCGGTTGTGTTCGCGGCCTTAACGCGGAAACGGAAGATCGTCGAAAAATCTTCCGTTCCCGCGCTGCAGGCCGACTCGCCTGAGCCCGGCGCCGGCGGATTACTTGAGCTTGGTGCCGGCGGACTTCAGGTGCTGGCAGGCCTCCACGATCCGGGCGGCCATCCCGGCCTCGGCGGACTTGCCGTACGAACGGGGGTCGTACGTCTTCTTGTTGCCGACCTCGCCGTCGACCTTCAGGACGCCGTCGTAGTTCTTGAAGATGTGGTCCACGATCGGCCGGGTGAAGGCGTACTGCGTGTCGGTGTCGATGTTCATCTTGACCACGCCGTAGGAGATCGCCTCGTGGATCTCCTCGAGCAGCGAGCCGGAGCCGCCGTGGAAGACCAGGTCGAACGGCTTGTCCTTGCCGTACTTGGCGCCGACGGCGTCCTGGATCTCCTTGAGCACCGACGGGCGCAGCTTGACGTGACCGGGCTTGTAGACGCCGTGCACGTTGCCGAAGGTCGCGGCCAGCATGTAGCGGCCACGCTCGCCCAGGCCGACGGCCTCGGCCGTGGCGATGGCGTCCTCGGGCGTGGTGTACAGCTTCTCGTTGATCTCACCGACGATGCCGTCCTCCTCACCGCCGACAACGCCGATCTCCATCTCCATGATGATGCGAGCGGCGGCGCACTTCTCGATGAGCTCGGCGGCGATGGAGAGGTTCTCCTCCAGCGGCACGGCGGAGCCGTCCCACATGTGGGACTGGAACAGCGGATCCTGGCCCCGGGAGACCCGCTCGCGCGAGATCTCGATGAGCGGGCGCATGAAGCCGTCCAGCTTGTTCTTCGGGCAGTGGTCGGTGTGCAGGGCCACGGTCACCGGGTACTTGTCGGCGACGACCCGGGCGTACTCGGCCAGCGCCACCGACCCGGTCACCATGTCCTTCACGGTCGTGCCGGAGAGGAACTCGGCGCCACCGGTCGAGACCTGGATGATTCCGTCGCTCTCCGCCTCGGCGAAGCCGCGGAGCGCGGCGTTCAACGTCTGTGACGAGGTCACGTTGATCGCCGGGTAGGCGAAGCCACCCGCCTTGGCCCGATCGAGCATCTCGGCGTAGACCTCTGGGGTCGCGATAGGCATCGGTAGTCATCTCCTCTTGGACGTTAACCCGGCGATGCCCAGTATCCCGAAGGTCACGCCGGAGAGGAAAGCGGCACCGCCGTCGGCCGCCACATGTGGCCGGAGGGTCCGTTTCGGTTAACTCTCGGCTGATGCGCGACGGGTAGGCTCGCCTCGTGGATGTCCTCTTGGATCTTCTTGACCCGAAGTGGTGGCTGGGCATGCTCGGCGCCTTCGCCACGATCGGCGTCATCGCCATCGTGTTCGCGGAGACCGGACTGCTCGTCGGGTTCTTCCTCCCCGGTGACTCGCTGCTGGTCGCCGCAGGGATCTTCAGTGGCGCCGCGGCCGCGCAGAGCCTGGAAATCGAACCGCTCTCGCTGCCCACGCTGCTCGTCTTCACGCCGCTCGCCGCCATCGCGGGAGCGCAACTCGGCCACTATCTCGGCTCGAGATTCGGCCGCAAGATGTTCGACAAACCGGACTCCCGGCTGTTCAAGAAGGAGCACGTCGAGAAGGCGGAGTTCTACTTCGAGAAATTCGGCCCGGCCAAGGCCGTCGTCGTCGCCCGGTTCATGCCGATCGTCCGCACGTTCATGAACCCCGTCGCCGGTGTGCTGGAGATGGACCCCCGCCGCTTCTTCGTCTGGAACGTCGTCGGCGGAGTCGTATGGGTCGAGTCCCTGCTGATGCTCGGCCACTTCCTCGGCACCAAGGTCGAGAACATCGACAAGTACATCCTGCCCGGCGTCTTCGTGATCGTCCTCCTGTCGATCCTCCCGATCGTCCGCGAGGTGCTCAAGAACCGCAAGGCCGCCCGGGTGGAGCCGAAGGGCCGACACCACGCCCGCAAGTGACTCGCCGTTAGAGGGAGCCGTCGCCTACCCTTCCACAATGTGGGACGGCACAGGTCTGACCCGATGGGCTTCGCCAGGCTGGCACTCGTCAGCCTGGCGGCGCTGCTGCTACTCGCGCTGGTCGTGATCGGCGCGCGGGCGCTGCTGTCCGCGCTCGGCTCCGAGGACGTGCCGGAAGCCGCGCCGTCCCCGACGGCGTCCGCCTCGACCCCCGCCACGGCCTCTCCCGCGGAGACCGGACGGCCGCCGGGTGAGCGGGTGCCCACCGTGCGCATCGTCTGCCAGGCCGACCGCTGCCCGGTCTTCGTACGGGTGCCCGGCGGCGACGTGCTCATCGACCGAGACCTGACCCGCGGTGAGCAGACGTCCTATTTCGAACCGGAACTCGACGTGGTCCTGGCCGACGGGAGCGTGGTCCAGGTGTTCGAGAACGGCGAACTCCGCGCCGCCGGCGCGCCCGGCGAACGTGAATCTTTCAGCGTCACGCGAGCCCGAGATCGGTGAGGCTGAAGGCCGAGCGGTACGGCAGGCCGGTCGCGGCGAGGTTCTCGTCGCCGCCGCGGTGCACGATCGTGGCGATGCCCACGACCTCGGCGCCCGCCTCCCGTAGCGCCTCGACCGCGGTCAGCACCGAGCCGCCCGTGGTCGTGGTGTCCTCAACGGCCAGCACCCGCCGCCCGGCGACGTCCGGCCCCTCGATCCTGCGCTGCAGGCCGTGCGCCTTGCCCGCCTTCCGTACGACGAACGCGTTCAGCGCGCGGCCACGGGCCGCCGCCGCGTGCAGCATCGCCGTCGCCACCGGGTCGGCGCCCAGCGTCAGCCCTCCGACGGCCTCGTAGCCGAGGTCCTCGGTGAGGTCCAGCATCACCCGGCCCACCAGTGGGGCGGCCACCGCGTCCAGCGTGATGCGCCGCAGGTCCACGTACCAGTCGGCCTCCTTGCCCGACGAGAGCACGACCCGGCCGTGCACGATTCCCTTGTTCTTGATCTCGTCAAGGAGGCTGTCGCGGTCACTCATGGTGCTCAGCGTACGGCTTCGCGATGACCCGTCGGGCACCTGCCGTTCCGGGTAAAGCGGTCACCCCGGTTTAGCCATGTGGGAGGGTGCGGAATTAATGGCCTTGCAACACTGGGTAATCGCGAGGTCACGATGAGTAGAAAAGCCCGGCAAACCGACATCGAGTTGCTGGAAGCCGTGCGAGGTGGGAGCACCGCGGCGTATGGCGTGCTCTACCAGCGGCACGTGGGAGCGGCCAGGTCACTGGCCCGGCAGCTTGTGCAGGGCACCGATGAGGTCGAGGAGGTCCTGGTCGCGGCCTTCGCCCAGGTCCTGGACCTGATCCGGGGTGGGGCCGGCCCGGTCTGCGCCTTCCGGCCCTACCTGCTGACGGCGGTCCGGCGTTACGTGACCACCGGGGAGGTCGACCTGGCCGACCCCGACCACGTCCACGTGGACCCGGAGCTGGCCGGTCTGGAGCGTTCGGCGATCGCGCGGGCCTACCTCGCGCTGCCCGAGCAGTGGCGGATGGTGCTGTGGCACGTCGAGGTCGAGGGCGCCGGTCCCGCGGAGGTCGCCTCGTTCCTCGCGCTCTCCCGGAAGGGCGCGGCGGCCCTCGTTGCGCAGGCCCGAGAAGGCCTCCGGCAGGCGTACCTCAGGCTCCACGAGGAGACGGGGCCGGACGAGGAGTGCCGCCCGATCCTGCCCAAGATCGTGCAGTACGTCGAGGGCGATCTGCCCAGGCGCGCGGTCGGCGACGTGGACGAGCACATCGCCGGATGCATCGACTGCAGGTCGGTGTTCCTGGAGCTCGCGGACCTGACGCAGGGGCTACGAGTGATCGTCGGTCCGCTCGTGGCGGGGCCGGCCGTCGACGACTACCTCGCGGATCTCGCCGGGGCGGGTGACGCGATGAAGGCCGAGCCACGGGGTGTGCCCGTGCTCTCCCGGGTGCCCACGCCGTGCCGGGCCGTCATCGCGGGTGCGGCCGCCGCCGCACTGGCCCTGAGCCTGTTCCTGCTGGTCTCCGGGCCGACCGTGAAGAGACCCCTGGCCGGCGAGGAGGCGGCGCTGTTCCCGCGCAGCGCCTCCGGCCCGCCCGCCCACCCCCACGCTCCCACCCCCGCAGGCGCGGGATCCGACGCCTCCTCGCCCGCTCCTGATCAGGACCGCTCCCGGGAGGCTCCATCCGAGCGGAGGACGAGTTCGGAGCAGAAGGCGGCCTCCGAGTCAGAGCAGAAGACGGCCTCGGCGCTCTCCACTCCCCGTCCGAGGCCGACGCGGAGCGCCCCGTCGCTGCGGGCGCTCGGCGGGCGCAGCGCGCTGGCCGCCCCGCAGGTCACCCGTGAGCGGGTCAGGCGGCAGGCGTCGCCCTCGGCCAGGACGGATCGGGCGGGCCCCGGCCAGTCGGATCAGGGCCGATTTGATCAGAGTCGGTCTGATCAGGGCCGGACGGGCGTCAGGCGGTCCACTCTGGTCGCGACCATCGACCCGCTCGGCGCGCTCGTCCGCGCCAGGCCCGGGATCGTCGCCCTGCGGCTTCGCAATGCAGGGACGGCGGCGGGGCAGGACGTCACGGCCACGGTACGTCTGCCGCGTGGTGTCATGCTCATGGCCTCCGGCACGGAGGACGGCTGGTCCTGCCGTACGGCCGGGCAGCGGGTGCGGTGCGCTCGCCCGGGACTGGCCGCCGGTGAGAGCAGCACGCTCTTCCTGAGAGTGAACGTGGCGGCCGACGCGCCGACCAGCGGGGGACTCGGGGCGTCGGTGCGGTCCGGCCCGTTGAAGACGGTCGCCGAGTCCGATTCGGACGTACGGGAGGCCGGTGCCGCGGCCCGATTCGCCGCGACCGGCAGGGTGATGACGCGGACCATCGGCAACGCGCTGGTGGGCCCCGCCGGCGGCCGTCCGGACTGCGCGTCCGGCGAGTCCCGCGAGCCGGTCGAGGGGACCGGCGACCCGGGTGCGGCGGTCCCGATCGACCTCGATCACGACTCCACCACGCGCACCTCCAGCTGCGCGCACCTCGACCTGCCCGCCGGAAGCCGGGTGCTCTGGGCCGGCCTCTACTGGTCGGCGGTCGGTCAGGAAACGGCCCGTCCCTTTTCGGGGCGGGAGGTGAAGGTCCGGCCGCCGGGCGCCGAGCGTTATCAGACGGTCAGGGCGGCCGAGGTGACGCATCGGGATCGGCGGCCGGGCTATCAGGCGTTCGCGGACGTCACCGCCATGGTCCGCGGGTCCGGTGGGGGCCGCTGGTGGGTCGCCGACGCCCCGACGGGGCCGGGGGCGGCCAGGCAGGCCGGCTGGAGCCTGGTCGTGGTGGCCGAGGACAGGCGGCAGCCGTACGGCACGGCGGCCGTTCTGGACGCGGCGGCCGGCGGCGGCGAGACGATGACGATCCCGCTCGATGGCCTCACCCCCGGAGGCGCTCCCGCCAGGGTCGATCTCGTGCTGTGGAACGCGACGCGCGGCGGGGGCGGCGTCGTGACGGTGAACGACGGGGCACGGCGTGATGCCGGCCGTCGCGGCAGGAGAACCGGGGCCTCGGCGGTGGCGGTCGACACCTTCCAGACGCTTCTCGGTCGCCGCCCGGTGCTGCGGCTGACGGCCGAACGCGACGGACTCCTGTTCGGAGTCGCCGCCATCACCACCCGTACATGGTCCTAACTGTCAGAGGGAGGGCAGGACCGGGGCAAACTGGTACGGTCTGCGTAAGCACTGTGACGTCAGGGGCGCCGGCCGAATCGCCGGGAATCGCCTCGCGCGATCTACCCGCTTGACTACCCTGATAGGGCCACGCAGGAAGGGCGGTGTCACGTGGATCGGTGCGCGCTGTTCGTTGACGCCGGCTATTTGCTGGCCGACGGCGCGATGGCCGTGCATGGGACCCGCCATCGTGAAGCCGTCGCGTGGGACTATCCCGGTCTGCTGAAGCTCCTGACCGGCCTGTCGCGTGAACGCACGGGTCTGCCGTTGCTGAGATGCTACTGGTACGAGGCGACCGTCGAGGGGCGCCGGACGCCGGAGCACGACGTGCTGGCCGACATCCCGGGCCTCAAGCTGCGGCTCGCCCGCATCAGGCCCGGCCGTCGGGAGGGTGTGGACGCCCAGGCGCATCGTGACCTGATGACGCTCGCCCGCAACAACGCGATCTGCGACGCGGTGGTCGTCAGCGGCGACGAAGATCTGGCGCAGGTGGTCAGCGACGCCCAGGACCTCGGCATCCGGGTGACCGTCATGCAGATCGCCGCCGACAGCGCGTGGGCGGCCTCTCGTACGCTGCGGCAGGAGTGCGACGATCTCATCGAGATCGGCGGCGGCCAGCTCAGGCCGTACGTCACAATGATCACCAACGTGGATCCCGGCGGTCTGCCGAGCGGCAACGGCCAGCACCGCCATCAGCAGTCGGCGAGCAACGGCCAGGCGCACAGCAACGGCGTGGTGCCGCACGTGAACGGGGCATCGGAGGGCGGCCGGTCCTCCGGATCGACGCACGCACGCCCCTCTCAGCCCGCGCTTCCCGCACAGCCGTCGACACCCCCGCAGCTCCCGCCGGCGCCGCCGCCCGGTCCCTCCCAGCCCGCAGCCCCCGCGCAGTCGAGCGGTTCCAGCCAATCGTCCGGGTCGGCCCCATCCGGGTCAGCACACTCGAGTGGTTCCGCACTTCCGTCCGGCTCTGTGCCGCCGTCCGGACCGGCCCACTCCTCCCCGGCACAGTCTTCTCCGGCGCAGCCGTCGTCGGCCCAATCTCCGGCGACACAGTCCCCGGCGACACAGTCCCCGGCACAGTCGCCCCCCGCGCAGAGCTCACCGTCCGGCTATCCGGGGTTCGCCGAGCCGCTGTCGCCGCCGTCCCAGCGGCAACCTCAGCGGGCGCGGCGTCAGCCGCAGTCGACTCCGCCGCCGCAGGCTCCGCCGTCCCACGCTGCGCCGTCTGCTGGTGTGCCGTCCCACGGTGCCTCGTCCCAGGGGGCGCAGCCCCAGACCCCGGCGTCCGCACCGTCGCACCAGTACGGGAGCGGTTCCGGAGGCTACTCGCCCGTGCTGGGGCCGTACACGGGCCCCCATCCCGCCCCCATCCCGTCCACGCCGCCCCAGTCGGGGACCACCAAGACCCTCGCCGAGGCGGTGCAGGCCGCGCACAAGGAGGGGCATGACTTCGGCGACTCGGTGGCGCGCGACGCTCCCGCCCTGTGGCTTGAGGCGGTGCTGGCCCGTAAGCCCCGCATGCCGTCCGACCTCGAGGCGCGTCTGCTGCAGGGGTCGTCGCTGCCGATCGACTTCCTGCTCCACGACGAAGTCCGCCACGCCCTCCGCCGCGGTTTCTGGGATGCCCTGGAACGGGCACGCCACTGATCGATGACGTCGGCGGGTCACTCGGGTGTGCGCCCGTTCCCTTCCCATCCCTTCCCACCGAGCGGAGCGAGGCCAAGGGCGGCGCGCGGAGCGAGGCCAAGGGCGGCGCGCGGAGCGAGGCCAAGGGCGGCGCGCGGAGCGAGGCCAAGGGCAGGGCGGGGGCACGCCACTGACCTGTGCTTCGCCTGCCGCTGGGGGCGGTGTCACTACTGGAGGGCGTCGAAGCCCGCCCGTAGGTGAGAGACACGTTCGCTCAGCTCGTTGATCGCCCCGGTCAACATGCTGTCTCCCGACTTGTCCGCGAGCTCGCGGACCCGCTTGAGTTCGTCTTCGATGGCGACGATCCGGTTGGACAACTCGGCCAGCAGGGACACCTGCCCGACGCCCCCGGCTGACGGGACACCATCCGACACCTCGCCCGCGAGCCGCTCGCGCAGCAGCGCCGACTGCTCGGCGAGCCGCTGATTCATGGTGTAGAGCTGCACGAACACGGCGACCTTGGCGCGCAGAACCCACGGATCGAACGGCTTGGTGAGGTAGTCGACGGCGCCGGCGGCGTACCCCCGGAAGGCGTAATCGGGGGCGCTGTCCACCACGGTCAGGAAGATGATCGGGATGTTGCGGGTCCGCTCCCGCCGCTTGATGTGCGCGGCGGTCTCGAAACCATCCATCCCGGGCATCCGCACGTCGAGGAGGATGAGTGCGAAATCGGACGATAGCAGGGCCTTGAGCGCCTCTTCACCGGATCGGGCCCGTACGGGGACCACGTCCAGTGAGCTGAGGATCGCCTCAAGCGCGATCAGATTCTCTTCGCGGTCGTCGACGAGGAGGACCTTTACGCGTTCAGCCATCGATCACGCCCCTTCGTCGGTGTCACGAGGCTCTGTGCTCGAGGAGGACCGTATCCGTTCCGCCGCGTCGGCGCGTCCGCGCATCAACCAGCCACGGAGTCGTTCCAGGAGCCGGTCGACGTCGACCGGCTTGGGCACGTAGTCGGACGCTCCCGAGGCGATGCTCTTCTCCCGGTCTCCGTGCATCACCTTCGCGGTCAGCGCGATGATCGGGAGGTCGGCGAACTGGGGCATCCGCCGGATCGCCGAGGTGGTGGCCCAGCCGTCCATCTCCGGCATCATGATGTCCATCAGAACGAGCGCGACGTCCTCGTTGCGCTCCAACTGCTCGATGCCCTCGCGGCCGTTCTCGGCGTAGACCACGGTCGTGCCGTGCCGTTCGAGCACGCTGGTGAGTGCGAACACGTTGCGGATGTCGTCGTCCACGATGAGGATCTTGCTGCCGGTGAGTGGGTCGTCACCCTGCCAGTCCTGCCCGTCCATCGAGGGAACGAACTGGGACGTCGGCATGTCCGTGGGCATCGGGAGCTCCGGGCGGATCTCCTCCGCCTCGAGGACGGGCACCGAGATGCGCGGGGCGGCGGTCTTCCCGCCGGTGGTGGCTCCACCGTCGGGCGACGCCAGCGGCCCCGAGTAGAGCATCGGCAGGTAGAGGGTGAACGTGCTGCCCATCCCCGGTGTGCTGTCCACGTGGATCTCCCCGCCGAGCAGGCGGGCGATCTCGCGGCAGATCGACAGGCCGAGGCCGGTGCCGCCGTACTTGCGGCTCGTGGTGCCGTCGGCCTGCCGGAACGCTTCGAAGATGACCTCCAGCTTGTCCGGGGCGATGCCGATGCCGGTGTCCACGACCTTGAACGCGACTACGCCCTCCAGGCCCTGCAGCGTCTCGTCGCTGTACGACACGTGCCGCGGCGCCGGGGTGACCTCCAGCCGCACCTCTCCCTTGGGGGTGAACTTGACGGCGTTGGAGAGCAGGTTGCGCAGCACCTGCTGCAGGCGCTGCTCGTCGGTGTGCAGTTCGTTCGGTACGGCGGGGTCCACCGTGATGGCGAACGACAGCCCCTTGTCCTGGGCGAGGGGCGCGAAGGTGGCCTCCACGTAGTCGACCAGCTTGGCCAGCGAGAGCTGCTGCGGGTCGATGTCCATCCGCCCCGCCTCCACCTTCGACAGGTCGAGGATGTCGTTGATGAGCTGGAGCAGCGCTGAGCCCGCGTCGTGGATGGTCCGGGCGAACTCGACCTGCTGCGCGGTCAGGTTGCCCTCGGTGTTCTCGGCCAGCAGCTTGGCGAGCACGAGCAGGCTGTTCAGCGGGGTACGCAGCTCGTGGGACATGTTGGCGAGGAACTCGGTCTTGTACCGCGAGGAGACGGCGAGCTGTTCGGCCCGCTCCTCGAGCGTCCGCCTGGCCTGCTCGATCTGGAAGTTCTGGATCTCGATGGCCCGGTTCTGCTTGGCCAGCAGCGCCGCCTTGTCCTCCAGCTCGGCGTTGGACCTGCGCAGCTCCTCCTGCTGACGCTGCAGCTCGTCGGAGCGCTCCTGCAGCTCGTGGGCCAGTCGCTGCGACTCCTTGAGCAGGTCCTCGGTGCGGGAGTTGGCCATGATCGTGTTGATCGTGACGCCGATGGTCTCCACGAGCTGGGCGAGGAAGTCGAGGTGAACCTCGCTGAAGTGGGTGAACGAGGCCATCTCCAGCACGCCGAGGACCTGGTTCTCGAACAGGATCGGCAAGACCACGATCTGCGCCGGCTGCGACCTGCTGAGACCGGTCTCGATGGTGATGTTCTCGCCGGGGATGTTCTCCAGGATGATCGGGTGGTCTCCCGTCGCGGCCTGGCCGACGATGCCCTCGCCGAGCGCGAAGCGCTGCCGGGGGCTCGATCCCGGCTGAATGCCGTACCCGGCGATCAGGTTGAGCTGGCCGTCGGTCACCAGGTACGCGGCGCCGTGGCTGGCGGAGACGAGCGGGGTGAGCTCACTCATGATCAGCCTGGCGACCTCGAACAGGTCACGGTGGCCCTGCATGAGCCGGGAGATCCTGGCCAGGTTGGACTTGAGCCAGTCCTGCTCTTCGTTGGCCTTGGTAGTGGCCCGCAGGTTGGCCACCATCGTGTTGATGTTGTCCTTGAGGTCGGCGAGCTCGCCCTCCGCCTCCGCGGTGATCGACTGGGTGAGGTCGCCTCGGGCGACGGCGCTGGTCACCGCGGCGATGGCACGCACCTGTGTGGTGAGGCGGGCGGCCAGCTCGTTCACGCTCTCGGTGAGGCCCTTCCAGATGCCCTCGACGCCCTCGACCTGGGCCTGACCGCCGAGGCGGCCCTCGGAGCCGACCTCCTGGGCGACCCGGGTGACCTCGTCGGCGAACGAGGAGAGCTGGTCGACCATTCTGTTGATCGTGGTCTTCAGCGCGAGGATCTCGCCCTGGGCGTCGACGTCGATCTTGAGGGTGAGGTCGCCCTTCGCGACGGCCGTGGTCACCTCGGCGATGTCGCGCACCTGGTAGGTGAGGTTGTTCGCCATCGAGTTGACGTTGTCGGTGAGGTCTTTCCAGACGCCGGAGACGCCCCGGACGCGGGCCTGGCCGCCGAGGCGGCCTTCGGTGCCGACCTCGCGGGCGACTCGGGTGACCTCGTCGGCGAAGGCGGACAGCTGGTCCACCATCGTGTTCATCGTGTCTTTGAGCTGGAGGATCTCGCCCTGGGCGTCGACGGTGATCTTCTTGGTGAGGTTGCCCTGGGCGACGGCGGTGGAGACGGCCGCGATCTGACGCACCTGTGAGGTGAGGTTGTTCGCCATGAAGTTGACGTTGTCGGTGAGGTCTTTCCAGACGCCGGAGACGCCGCGCACCTGGGCCTGGCCGCCGAGGCGGCCTTCTGTGCCGACCTCGCGGGCGACTCGGGTGACCTCGTCGGCGAACGAGGAGAGCTGGTCGACCATCGTGTTCATGGTGCTCTTCAGCTCCAGGATCTCGCCCTGGGCGTCGACGTCGATCTTCCGGGTCAGGTCGCCGTTGGCGACGGCCGTGGTGACCTGGGCGATGTTACGCACCTGGTAGGTGAGGTTGTTCGCCATCGAGTTGACGTTGTCGGTGAGGTCTTTCCAGACGCCGGAGACGCCGCGCACCTCGGCACGCCCGCCGAGGCGGCCCTCTGTGCCGACCTCGCGGGCGACTCGGGTGACCTCGTCGGCGAAGGCGGACAACTGGTCCACCATCGTGTTCAGGGTCTCCTTGAGCTCCAGGATCTCGCCCTGGGCATCGACCGTGATCTTCTTGGTGAGGTTGCCCTGGGCGACGGCGGTGGAGACGGCCGCGATCTGACGCACCTGTGAGGTCAGGTTGTTCGCCATCGAGTTGACGTTGTCGGTGAGGTCTTTCCAGACGCCGGAGACGCCGCGCACCTGGGCCTGGCCGCCGAGCTGGCCCTCTGTGCCGACCTCGCGGGCGACTCGGGTGACCTCCTCGGCGAACGCCGAAAGCTGGTCCACCATGGTGTTAACGGTGTTCTTCAGCTCCAGCATCTCGCCGACCGCGTCGACCGTGACCTTGCGGCTGAGGTCGCCGTTGGCGACGGCCGTGGTCACCTCGGCGATGTCGCGCACCTGGGCGGAGACGCGGGTGGACATGGTGTTCACCGACTCGGTGAGGTCCCGCCAGCTGCCGGACATGCCCTTCAGATTGGCGCGGCCGCCGAGCTTGCCCTCCGTGCCCAGGTCCTTGGCCACGCGGGTCACCTCGGAGGTGAACAGCGACAGCTGGTCCACCATGCCGTTGATGGCCTTGCCGAGCCGCCGCACCTCCCCGCGCGAGCTGCGGTTCAGGTCGATCTTGCGGGACAGGTCTCCCTTGGCCACCGCGTCGATGACGTCGGCCGCGCCGCTGACGGGGGTGACGAGCGCGTCGATCAGGTCGTTGACCGAGTCCACGCTCTCGGACCACAGTCCCACGCCGGGGCCGGGGCTGAGCCGCTCGTTGAACCGGCCCTCCTTGACCACCTCCCGGCGGACCCTGTTCAGCTCGTTGGCCAGGTGCTCACGCCGGTCGGCCACCTCGTTGAGCAGCAGCCGGATCTCGCTCAGCATCCCGGGTGGGGCGTGCGGCACCCGCCGACGGAAGTTGCCGTCACGCCACATGATGAGCGTTTCCAGGAATGGCCTGAGATCGGACTCGGTGTAGCTCCGCTCCGGCCCGGCCACCTCGACGTTGGCGGACGACATCTAGCCTCCTTCCCCCCGGGGGGGTTTCGCGACCAAGACCATGATGTACGGCGACCAAGACGTCCAGCCATCCAGCCGCGGACTCCATGTCAGTCTGTCACGTTCCGTCGAATGCGACGTCCTCTTGTTTACTCCTAAGAGCGTGAATGTGGTATGCACGATGTCAGTGACAAGCTCTCCTCGTGCCGTCCTGGCCGCCTCCTTCACGCCAGGGGAGACGGCCGTGCCCGATGCCAAGCGGTTCACCCGGGAGGTGATGACCGCGTGGGCCGCCGTGTCCGTGCACGCCGATGCCGAGCGGCTGGCGGCCGAGCTGGTGGAGGATGCCCCGCAAGCGCCGTTCGAGATCGTCTGGATCCATCAGGGCGACAGCGTGCAGATAGAGGTGCGGGAGAAGTCCGAGGAAGCGGAGTTCGGCCCGCCCGCCGGGGCCGCCTCCTGGGGCGTCACGTTCAACTCCTCGCTTCGGACCAGGTGGGCCCGGCTCGAACTGCCGGGCGGTGAGATCCAGCCCCCGGACGAGTGGGTCGCCGAGGCCTCACGCGGGCCGGGCTGGCTGGGCTTTCTCGCCGACGCGAGCGAACTGCTGGCCGGCACGCTGAACCCCGACATGGTCCCGGCGATCATCGCGCAGGTCGTGGTGCCCCGCCTGGCCAGCTGGTGCGCCGTCTACACCGCCGAGCACGCCGCCGGGCCGCTGCGGCTCGCCTATCTGTGGCACGCGGACGAGATGCAGCTCGACGGACTGCGAGAGCGGCTCGCCGATGCCCAGATGCCGTCGGAGGACGGCCCCGTGGTGCTCCACATCGACGGCTGGCAGTCGCTGGCCTTCCCGCTGACCGCCAGGGGACGGCGGCTCGGGGTGATGTGCCTGGGCCGGCACGACCGGTTCCCCGACGAGTCCATGCAGCTCGCCGAGGACCTCAGCCGCCGCGCGGCGCTGGCCATGGACAACGCGCGCCTGTACGCCCAGCAGGCGGCGGCGAACCGGGCGCTGCAGCGAAGCCTGCTGCCGCCTGACGAACCGACGACTCCCGGGCTCGACTTCCACGTCATCTACGAACCCGCCGGCGAGACGAACGAGGTCGGCGGGGACTTCTACGACCTGTTCCCGACGGGCGAGGGAGTCTGGCGGTTCGCCATCGGCGACGTCTGCGGCACCGGTCCGGAAGCGGCGGCCGTCACCGGGCTCGCCCGGCACACGCTGCGGCTGCTCGCCCGCGAGGGGTACGGCGTGGCCGCCGTCGTCGGCCGCCTCAACCACGCCATTCTCGAAGAGGGGGAGCGGGCCCGCTTCCTGACCCTGCTGCACGGGGAGATCACCCGCGTCGACGACGGGCTCGCCGTCACCCTGGTCTCCGCCGGTCACCCCGAGGCGCTGCGGCTGCGGCCGAACGGCGCCGTAGACGTGGTCGGCTCGCCCCAGTCGCTCCTCGGGGTCTTCCCCGAGGCGGAGTTCCGCGCGGAGAGCGCTCACCTGGGCCCCGGCGACGTGCTGCTGGGAGTCACCGACGGGGTTACGGAGCGGCGGTCGGGCACCCGCCTCCTCGACGACGACGGCGGGCTGTCCCGGCTGCTCGCGGAGTGCGTCGACCTGTCGGCCCGGGCGGTCGCCGAGCGGATCCGCCGTGCCGTACAGGACTTCGCATCCGAGCCGATGGCCGATGACCTGGCCATCCTCGTGCTGCGCGCGCCCTGATCGACACGCGGTGCGGACGGCTCACTGAGACGCTGCGGTCAGCAGTTCAGGCAGGCCGGGCCGTACGCTTGCGCGGCTATGACTCTTCTCTCACTCGGCCACGCCGGGCGAGCAGACACCGCACGACCCAGAGCACGCCCTGATGTACGGCGATGCCCACGAAGGCATTGATGGCACCGAACACAGCACCACCCAGGACCACGGTCGGCCATGGAGTCGACGAGGCCACCCCGCTGACGAGCAGGAGGACAGGCCAGACGAGTGCGGCAAGGAGGAGCGTAAGACGCGGCCATCGACCGAGCACGAGGCCGAAGAGAATCATCGTGGGGATCATGGGCCGCTCCCGGTGGACAGTCCCAGCACGACCATCATCATGCCGCTCTCGACGCGAGCGCTAGGCGCGTACGGCCCACTGGGTGATCTGGAAGGACGCGGTCACCTCCACGGGATCGGGGAGGCTGGCGATGCGCTCGGCCAGTTCGCCCGCCCGGGTGTGCCAGGCGCTCGGGCCCATTCCCACCACCGCCGTGACCGCCGGGTGGCGGAGCGTCAACCCGATCTCGATCACCTCCTGTACGGCTCTCGCGAACCTGCCGCCCAGGGTCTCCTCGACGCGGCGATCCTTGTCCTCGTCGACGGAGAGCAGCCCCAGCCGCGCCACGAGGGGACGGAGATGCCCGGTGGTTGGCGTGACGACGATCAGCGTGCCGTGGGGGCGGAGGATCCGGGCGAACTCCGCGGCGTTGCGCGGCGCGAAGACGTTGAGCAGCACGTCCACGCAGCGATCTCGTACGGGCAGGCCCCGCCACACGTCCGCCGCCACCGCGCCGATCCGGGGATGGGCGCGCGCCGCCCGCTTCAGGGCATGCTTGGACACGTCGAGGGCGATGCCCACGGCCCCGGCATCCGCCGTCTCTTCACCCAGGACCCCCGCCAGGTAGTGGCCGGTCCCGGCGCCCGCGTCCGCCACAACCTCGGCGTCCGCGGTCAGCTCGGCGAGACGGCGGGCGAGCGGAGCGTAGTGGCCCGTCGCCAGGAACTCCGCCCGGGCGGCGACCATCGCGGGCGTGTCGGCCGTGCCCGGCGCCGCGGCTCCGGTCAGCATGTTGACGTATCCCTGCCGTGCCACGTCGAAGCTGTGCCCTCGCTCACAGCGGACCGCACCCCCGGTCAGGAATGGGACGGCCCCGCACACCGGGCAGATCAGGTAGTCGATGACATCCGCAAGCACCTGTCCATCATCTCCCCACCCAGCAATACCAGCAGCTCCTTGATGGAACGGGCGACGTGGCCTACAAGCCCGACCACCGGTGTGTCGCCGGGGCTGATGCGCATTAGCAACTCGGCGGGCTTCTGGTGGGATTTGCGGCCGCGATGGTCTCCGCGACGACCTCGCTGTAGTCAGCGGACCGTAACCTTCGGGGCTACTCGCACCCCCCGTTCGGCTTGGAGCCTAAAAGAGACTCACAAACGCGCGAATAGATTGAATGCCCATCACCAGGGCAAAGCTGAGCACGGCACTGCCGAAGCAGAAATAAAGCGCCCATTTTGGAATAAGTGGTGCCCCGAACGCCTTCGTCGCAATCCACCGCAAAATGAGTAAGATGAGAGTAAGGATCGCAGCAATTGCGACCGTCGTTTGCAACGCTGAAATAATCCACCCTAATATTGGTGGATTAATTTCCTCGGCCGATTCCATGGCCGCCCTCCTCTCGCGACGTGGAGTGGCCATTTTATCACTCATGGCCACTCCACGCCAGCATAAGATCGAGCGGGTTAGGGGGTGATGTTATGGCACTGTCTCACGCGCTCCTTGTTGAGGACGTAGAGGATGGCGCATGCCGTACCAGACTTCATCTGGAAGCTTTGGCGGCGGCGCCGATCGGGTAGCCAGTTGCAGGAATTTTGGGTGGTGCCGGCGCTGGTCTGGTAATTTTTTCCGTTGATATCGTAATACTTGAAGTCGATGCGCCAGTTGCAGAACTGACCGCTGTAATAGCCGGGGCCGACCCGGTCGATGCTTGCATAGTCGTCGGTGCCGATTAGCCCGCTACCGTAGATGCAGTGAGTGAAGAAGACCCCGGTGGGGATGTTGAACGTAAGGCCTTGCCACGTGTAGGAAAACGTCGCGACTGGTTCTGTCCCGCAAGCTGTGAGGGGCCTGGGGGGCGACGTGCCCTCCGAACTCGGGGACGGCTCTTGTGTAGAGGCGAGAGGGCCGCTAGTTGGCACAGCGTTTGCCGCACTGCCGAAACCCGCGGCCGCTGCCGCGATGCCAGTGGCAAGGGCGACGAGAATGCGTTGTAGGCGCATGTTGTAGTAGACTCCTTTGTGCATCGACAAGGTGCACGCCACGGGCGGGGGCCTGCCAGCATTCCCGTTCGTGGCTAACCTTACTGTGACGTCTAAATTTTCTCGCTCACACTCCGTCTCTGCGTTTGCACCCTGCCTGAGGCTCATTTCTCAAGCTTGAGCAGGTCGTCGCCGCCATGAGGTTGACTGCGGACTTTACTTAAATGAAGGTACATGACTCACATGCGGCAATCAACGTGCCATTTCTGCCGTTATCGTTTTGAGACAATCGATGGGGTTGGGTGGCCGGTGGCCTTCTGTCTTCTGGAAAGACATATTCCGGAATTGGCTGATAGCAGTTCGTCATATTTTGCAATCTGTGGACCGTGTGGAATGCGGCGGGGAATGTAGCTGAGGAGACCTGTCTGCTCTAGTACGACAGCCGTACTTTGAGATCTGGCTCTCCGCCTCTATGAGCGCCTGATAGCGGTGCGACCTGCGGTTATGCTGCGGCGAGGCGTTTGCGGTAGTGGTACCAGCGGGCGCGGGCCTGGTGGCGGCGTCGCCACTCGCTCCAGCGAAGTTCGAACTCGCGTCGCAGGGCGGCCATCCGTGGTGTCACGACGGTGCTGACCTGGGTGAACACGGTGAGCAGGCGGCGGATCTCGGGCACGGTCAGCGCGATGATCCCGTAGTCGTCGGGCGGGGCGTCCTGGCTGGTACGTGGCACGACGGGGGCGGGGTGGCGGCGTCGCTCGACCGCGACGACGACGGCCAGGACCGCGAGCGCGGCCATCGCCAAGATGACGTGCCGCCGCTAGGAGCGGTACCGGCGGACCTGGGTGTGGTCGAGGCCGACCTGCCCCTTGGACTGCTGGAAATCCTCCTCCACCGCCCATCTGACACCCGCGATCTTCACCAGGACGGGCAGGGCCAACGTGCGGCCCTCGGGCACGTGACAGTAGAAGAACGCCAGCTCAGACGGGGGTAGTGATGGACCGGCGGATCAACAGCACGTGCCGTGGGCTGGCGATGGCGACCATGGCCCAGTCATACGGACGGGG
>NZ_BCBX01000038.1:0-198485 GCF_001417795.1 Sphaerimonospora mesophila
GGCGATCCAGCGCCGGCATTGCCGATCGACGACCGGCGACGAGGCCCGCGACCCGATCGACGCCCGGCCGACCCCCGCGAAGCGAGACCGACACCGGCTGGGCCGTACTCGGAGCGGACCTTATCGTTGAACAGATCAGCCTGCGCCGGGTCGTCCTCGCCGAGAGACTCGCAGAGGTGCAGAGGTGCAGAGGTGCAGAGGTGCAGAGGTGCCGTACCGGGTGTTACTCGACACACGGGGTCGTCGTGTCGCCGCCCGAGCCCTGTCCGCGATGTCCGCACAGGCCGTCGAAACACTCATCCGGCCGCACCGCACCGCCTAGCCTCACCTCGCCCTTCACGAGGTCTTCCTGAAGACCTCCGGGACGGCCCGCCTTGAGGTCTTCCGTACGGCCGCCGGCTTGCAGGCCCCTGCCGTGGTGCTGACGCTCGAACGGGCCGTGAACCGGCCGGACAGCCGATTCCACGAGCACCCGCGCCGGTCGGCGAGCTGAGAGTACGGCACAGGCCGGGGCCGCACCGACGATCGCGTCAGTGGCGAGCAAGCATGGCCAGCCGCATGTGTCGTCAACTCCGTTGGAGCAGCAGGTCGGGAAGATTCTTCCCCGGTGACCGGCTGAGCCGGACACTATGAAAGAGTCGGCGGCGGCTGATCCGGTCATACCGGATCTGACGGATATGTTTACGAGACGAGGCGATCGTAAATAATCTTGCCGCCGGAGTTGTCGCGTTCAACCGACATCGTGGGAGCCCGGCCCATATGACCGATCTGACGCCTACGCCTCAGCCGTCACCCACCCCTCAGCCGTCACCCACCCCTCAGCCGGTGCCGACGTCTCCGCCACCGTCATCCGGGTCGATTCAGAACGGCCGGTCCACCCCGGACGACGTCCCTTCGCCGAGCCCTCAGCCCTCGGTCACTCCGCCGCCCTCACCCCAGCCGTCGACGTCAGATTCGCGGCCTTCCCCGACGCCCTCCCCACTCCCCCAAGCCACCCCGACCGCCCCGGATCGAGGGGTGGGCGGCGGCTTCTCCGGGATCGATCCCGCCGCGATGGACGACTTCGAGCGAGGCCTCGGCCAGGCGCAGGACGCACTCGGCCGCAACGAGCCACAGCTCCGCCGCATCCTGCAGCGGCTCGACCTGGACACCTCACGCCTGGGCGCCCTGCGCGAGGTCCAGAGCTGGATCGGCACCATCCGCCCCGACCTGCGGCGCCGCAGCGAGACGATCCGCTCCGAGCACACCGAGTGGGCGGCATCCTCCGGAGTGCCCAGCGGACTGACCGCCTTCGACGAGGAGCTGTACGGCAAGGCCGCCCACGATCCCGACGTCTACGCGGCGGTCAGCAAGCTGACCGCCGCGGTCGAGAACGGCGACGTCGACGAGAAGACCGTGGCCGCGCTGGAGAAGCGGGCAGGGGACTCGACATTCGCCGTGGCGCTGATGAACGCGCTGGGCGCGGCGGGATTCCGCAATCTGATGACCAAGACGGTGAATCGTCAGCAGGATGAGAACGTGGCACGGCTGCAGACCGCGCTCGGCAAGACCCTTGGCACGGCGAGCTCCAGGCTGAGCACGTCCTGGCGTGACGAGCTCACCGACGACCTCGGCCACTCCACCGTCGAGTGGCGTTCGGGCTATGGGCTGGCACTGGCGCTCAAGCACGGCACCTTCGACTCCGCCTTCCTGCTGGCGGTCGCCAAGAAGATCGACACATGGAAGTGGACGGCGTACAACGGGCCGACCACCGGCATGCATCTCATGGAGGCGCTCAGCCGAAATCCCGCGGCGGCTCAGGACTTCTTCGCGAGCGATCCCAACATGATGAAGCGCTACCTGACCTGGCAGACCATGCCCGACGGCGGTGCGGCGCTGGGCACGGCGCTGGAGGCCGCCATGCTCACCTTCCGCGACCATGACGGCTCACCGCAGCAGCCATCCCGCGGCTACCTGTCCGCCAAACTGGCCTCGGAGTTCATCCACCTGGAGGCCCAACGCATCTCCGAGGGATCTCCTCCCGATTCACGCGTGCCGCCCACCACCACCGGCCACATCCTCGCCGGCTACATCGCCGACGTGAACCGCATCGCCACGGATGCCGGCAACACCAAGGTTCCCGATGTGACAGACGTCGACAATCCCAACCTCTCTGGTCAGGACCCTTGGGGGCCACAGTTCAAGAGGGAAGAACTACATGAGGTGATGAAAGAGACATTCGAGGATTCCAAGGCGTTCACCGCCGTCATGGGAGCCCAGACGGCATTCGCCGGGCGTCTCCTTGACCATGGTGCTGCGCAGATGGCCACCGGACAAGGTGACAGGGCACTCGTGGCCAATGCGGGATGGATCGGTGCAGGGTTCGGTTTCATAGCCGACGCGGCGGGACTCGCCAAAATCGAGCAGGGCAAGGAACTCGACGAAGCACAGCAGCGGAACATGAAGATTCTGACCGCGACGCTGAACACCGGGCTCGCCATCCCTCAGACAGGAACTTGGCCGATCACTGCAGGCATCATCGGCGCCTGGACCGGCCTGATCGAGGACAGTGTAAAAGGAGACGCAGAAGACAAGGCCCGCGCCGAAGCCAACAACGCCGTGCTTCAATCCCGAGACCTCATTCACGATCTCACCGCTCAGGCCATGCTCAAGCACGGTCTGTTCGGCTCGAGCGCCCCGCCTGCCCCAACCCACCCCTGGGCCTCGCTTCAGGATTTGAAGAAGGGCGACGATCCCCGCGACAACCCCAGAAATTTCCTCAATGACGATGGCCGGACACTTATGACCAGGGACGAGATGATCGACGAAACGACCTCAGGCAACCAAGAAAAGCGACTCGATGCCTACAAACGATGGCTTCATGGCGGGCTGGCAGGGGAGCGCTGGGATCGTCTCCGAGATCGGCTGGATCACGGGTTCTCCGACGGTTTCGTCCATTACGCATCATGACCAGGATGCGAGCCGCCACGATGACGGCGCTGTTGTGCGTGCTGGCTTTGCCTAGCGGCTGCCGACAAGAAGACCCCCAGGTCGACCTTACGCCGCTCCCGACGGTGGCGGCCCCGCCCTACATCTGCGAATACATTCCCCTGAAGGCTGTCGAGCTGATGACCGGGGTGCGTGATCCACTGGTTCGCGGCGATTTTGACCTCACGACGGCCGGAGGGCTCGGAGATGGACGCTGCGCGGCCTATCAACGGGACGGCGAGCGACTGAGAGTGCTGCATATCGTCCTGATCCCGGGCGGAACCCAAGAGCGGGTCGAAAAGCAAATCAAGGACGGCGCACTCCCTCTGCCCGAGGTTGTTCCTGGATCCGTTGGCTACTACTTCAAGGATCGAGACAGTGAGCGCAGCGCCGCGTACGCGAAGCTCGTCCGTGGCGAAGCGGAACTCATCATCGAGTTGGAAACCGGCGTCGAGGGGCGGGACAACGCGGCCGATGTGGCGGCGTTGATGAAGCTGATCGCGCCGAGGCTGATCACCGATGCAAGCGCTCCCGAAGCGACCGCGTCCCCCTCTCCTGAGAAGGACTGATTCACAGCATGGCCATGTTGGTGCCCAATCCGCTTCATCAGGCGCTGGGAGACGCCCTGCGTACGGCTGAGCCGCTGTTGCAGGAGATGACGAACGGCATCGACACACCGTTCCGGACCTTCCACTCGGGCGGTGTGTGGACGGGGCCGGCCGCGCAGCGCTTCGACGCGGAGCTAGCCCACCATCGTGCCCGGGTCCGCGGCTGCGCCGACGCCATTGTGGCCGACCTACGCCAGGCGCTGGCCGCCACACCGCCCGAGGTGACGGATGAGCAGGCGAGGACGATCAGGGCCAGGTACGGCCTGGCCTGACCGGCGGCGATCCACGAGCCCGGCCGTGCGGGGCCACAGGTTGCCGGCCCGCTCCAGGACGCCGTCCAGCCGGCCGCCATATCCGCATGGGACGAGCCGGTCCGCACTCCCCTCGATGGCCGAGCGCTCACTTCCGACCGGGTTCTCCACCAATTCGGGGACCGTGCCCTCGTAGCCTTCGTCCCATCCGTTGATCGTCCAGAACAGGAGGGGCCGACTCCGCGGCGAGCAGGAAGACCGCCGTCACCGCCGCGATGGCGGCAGCCGTACGAGCGAGGAGGCCGCGCCGCACGAACTCACGCCGCGGGGCGCGTACGGCCAGCAGCACCAACAGCGGAGGCAGCAGGGAGTTGCCCCGGGCTGGACGGTCAGGCCGGCGAGCCGCCGGGATCGGCCGGACGAGGCCTGCTAAGAACACGCTTCAGACTCTCGGCCGCGGCCAGGGCGGGCCACAGACGGGTGGCCAGGTTCCGCATCTGGATGCCGCGACGCGTGGCCGGGACCAGGAGCGCCGAGGCCTGACCGATGTTCCGCTGTTTCGGATCCACCAGACGCCGGTGTGCGGCCTCGTATCGGCGGAAGGCCGCCCGGGGGTCACCGGGACTCGCGGCGAGTTCCCCGGCGAGGGTGAACGCCCCCACCATGGCGAGGGTGGAGCCGTCGCCGAACAGCGACACACAGGAGGCGGCGTCGCCGAGAAGTGCGATCCGGCCCTTCCACCAACGGGGCAGGCGCACCTGGCTCACCGAGTCGAAGTAGAGGTCCTCGGCGACGCGCACCCGCTCGAGCAGTTCGGGCGCCCGCCAGGCCACATTCGCGAACGCGCGGGTCAGCATGCGCCTGTGCTGCTCGGTGTCGCGGTGGTCGAAGCCGGGCTCGGCCGGGCTCCGGTAGAGGAAGAACGCACCGCCGGTGGTGGTGCTGACGGCCACCGCCCTGCCCGGCGTGTTGTGCATGAGGATGTCCCGTCCCGATCCCGCACCGTCGCCGAGCGGCGTCGTCGCGACGTAGAGGCCCATGTGCCGGACGAACTCGTTCTCGGGGCCGAACGCCAGCCGGCGCGTCATCGAGTGCAGGCCGTCGGCCCCGATCACGAGGTCGAATCGGCGGGGCCCGCCGTGGTCGAAGGTGACATCGACCCCGTGCTCATCCTGGTCGAGGGTGGCGATGGAGTCGTCGAAGACGAATTCGGCGTGGTCGCGGCTCGCCTCGTACAGGATCGACGCGAGGTCGCCGCGTGGTAACTCGACCTCGTCCGGCCGTTGAAAAGCGCGCATGTCGACCCGGCCGACGCGCCTGCCCGCCGCGTCGACGAAGCTGACTCCCGTCGTGCCGGTGGCGGCCGCGCGCAGCCGGGGCAGGACGCCCATCCGTTTCGCGACGTCCACGGCGCGTCCTCTGACGTCCACCGGGTTCCCGCTGGAGCGCAGCGTTCCCGCGCGTTCGACGACGGTGACGTTGAAGCCGTGCCGGGCCAGCCAGTAGGCCAGGACCGGCCCGGCGACGCCCGCTCCGGAGACCAGCACCGTTCGCTCACTCATGACAACCTCGCTAACCGGACGTTTTTCCTCCGCCTATGCCACGGTATCCTAACCGGAGGGAAAACGTCCATTTCTCAACCGAGGCGGGTGGCGTGGAGAAGGCGAAGCGGCAGGGGACGACGAGGTTGCGCGCCGACGCCCGCCGCAATCGGGACCTGATCGTCGCTGCCGCCCGACGGCTGCTGGTGGAGCAGGGCGTCGACGTGCCGCTGGAGGAGGTGGCACGGCGGGCGGGGGTCGGCATCGGCACGCTCTACCGCCGTTTCCCCGACCGAGACGCACTGCTGCGGGCCGTCGGGGAGGACACCCTGCGCCGGCTGGTGGATCTGGCGGAGACCGCCTGGCGCGAGGAACCGGACGCCTGGCACGCGCTGTGCCGCTTCCTTCGCGGCTGCGCGGAACTGCACATGGGCGTGCTGTCGGCGAAGCTGGAGCCGCACCTGCACCAGCGCTTGCGCGCCGGCCACGACCTGCACGAGATGCGGCAGCAGGTGACCGACGCCGTCCTTCGGATGACCGAGCGGGCACAGGCGGACGGCGCGCTGCGCCGCGACATCGGCCCCGGCGACATCGCTCTGCTGATGACCACGCACGTCTACTCGCCGCCGGGCACGCCCGGCGAACCGGCCATGGCCCGGGTGATGGAGATCATGCTGGCCGGCCTGCGCGCCGGTTCCGGACCCGCGCTTCCGGGAACTCCGCGAACCGACGACGACCTGCGCCGATACATCGCCGTGGAGCAGCCGCCGACCGATTGACCCCGCCGCCGCCCGATACATTGAACCCGGCCATCGAGGTCGACACCATGGCGCACTCGGAAAGCGGTGACCGGACCGCCGCGGAGGAGGTTCAGATGATCGAGACGACGGTGACCGAGGTGATGGCCGAGCTGGCCGCGCTCGAGGACCCGAAGATCCGCGAGGTGAACAGGAGACACGGCGACGACCACGGCGTGAACCTCACCAGGTTGCGCGCGCTCGCGAAGCGGCTGAAGACGCAGCAGGACCTCGCGCGCCGACTCTGGGAGACGGGTGACCCGGCGGCGAGGCTGCTGGCGATCCTGATCTGCCGCCCGAAGGCGTTCGAGCGCGACGAACTGGACGTCATGTTGCGTTCGGCGGGCACCCCCAAGGTGCACGACTGGCTCGTGAACTACGTGGTGAAGAAGAGCCCGCACTCCGAAGAGCTGCGCCTGGCCTGGTACGCCGATCCGGATCCGGTGGTCGCGAGCGCCGGCTGGGCGCTGACCACAGAACGCGTGGCCAAGAAGCCCGAGGGACTCGACCTCGCGGGACTGCTCAACGTCATCGAGGCGGAGATGAAAGACGCCCCCGATCGCCTGCAGTGGGCGATGAACCACTGCCTGGCTCAGATCGGCATCGAGCACGCCGAGCACCGCGCCCGCGCCATCGACATCGGTGAGCGCCTGGAGGTGCTCAAGGACTACCCGACTCCGCCGAACTGCACATCTCCGTTCGCGCCCATCTGGATCACGGAGATGGTGCGTCGGCAGCACGACAAGTAGGGGAAAAGGCCCTCACCTCCTGAGACGCTCAGACGAGAATTCGATATCCAATAGAAATAACCATGCTCTTATGAAAGTTTTTATTTTATGATATAATGCCGCAATCGTGTATTAGTTTCCTCATTGTGAATAGCAATGGAGGACCGAGCCAGACCGCGCTCACGGCCGCGGCGGCACGCGCAGCACACCTGATCGTCGACAGCGAGCCTCTGATCTTCCGCGACACCTTGGCGTACGCCCTGCTCGGAGAGCAGGCCGAGGAACTCGTCGGCTTCCACCGGACCTATGGGGACCACCTCGTCCTCGCCCAGGCGCGCACCACGGTGGTCACCCGCGGTCACTACACGGAGGCCCGCCTCGACGAGGCGATCCACGCCGGCGTCCGGCAATACGTGATCCTCGGCGCCGGGCTGGACTCCTTCGCCTACCGGACCCACCAAGCCGCCCGGCCCGCCGAAACCCCCCAGACCACCCGGACCACCCAGACCACCCGGACCACCCAGACCACCCGGACCACCCAGACCACCCGGAGCATCCAGACCGCCCAGACCGCCCAGACCATGCGGCCCGGTGCGGCACCGCCGGCCGACGGGGTCAGGGTCTTCGAGGTCGACCACCCGGCGACGCAGCGGTGGAAACGCCGGGCCCTCGCCGATGCGGGGATCGAGGCGCCGCCCGCCCTCACCTTCGTCCCCTCCGATCTGGAGGCCGGACCACCACTGGAGCACCTGGCCGGGCACGGCCTCGACCTCGTACGGCCCGCGCTGGTCGGCTGGCTCGGTGTGACCATGTATCTGACCCGCGACGCCGTCGGACGGACCCTTTCGATGCTGGCCGGCCTGGCGCCCGGCAGTGAGATCATCGTCGAGCACATGCTCCCCGAGGGACTGCGGGACGACCACGGGCAGGCCTACGCCGATCAGGTCATGCCCTTCGCCGCCGAGCACGGCGAACCATGGCTGACCCTGCTGTCGCCCGATGAGATGTCGGCCATGCTGCGGGAGCGCGGCTTCGAGGTGATCGAGCACGTCCGGCAGCGTGAGATGGTCCCATCGGCCATGTGGGACCGTACCGACGCGCTGCACGCCGCCGACCTCGCGGTCCTCACCCGCGCCCGTCTCGTGCAGCAGATCGTTTCGTGAAACAGGCCGTTCCCGCGGCCCCGCCCCGGTGATCCCATCGGAATCGGGGGGCGGATTCGCTGCTAGCGTTCCGGGGGTGACGGGAGGAAGCGGCATGCTCGTGATCCACGCGGCCTGGGACGACGGGAGGCTCGTCCTCTGGGCCGAGGAGACGACGGACGCGGGGCCGAGCGCCTCCCGGGCCGAGATCCGTCCCCACCCCTTCGCCGCTTCCGCCGCCGCCCTCGCCGCGGAGCTGCCCCGCTGGGGGGATGCCGCGGCCGAGGCGGCGGGCAAGGCCGCGTCGGGCGAGACCGTGCTGCTGCTGCCGAGCTCGGCGCGTCGTCCGCTCCCCTCTCCGGAGACCGGCCTTCAGGCCGCCGCACGCCAGGCCAAGATCAGCATGTGGCGGGTGCCCGCTCTGCTGGTCGAGCCGGGGCCCGCGCTGCGCATGCTGACCGCGGCTCTGGAGCCGCCGCCGACGGCCGGGCCGTCCCTGCGCTATCTCGCGGCCGTCGCCGCGCACGCCCGTGAGATCGTACGGCGCGGGCGGGTGCTGCCCCAGCTCGTCGCGGAGGACGGCGGCTACGCGGCACGCTGGCGGCCGGTCCTGACGGGTCCGCACGCCGCGCGTTTCCGGGAGCTGGCCGCCGCGATGCCGCCGGTGTGCCGGGCCGTACGGGAGGAACTGCCCTCGGCCCACGTGCTGAACGAGGCGCTCGCCTGCCTGACCGACGCGGTCGTACGGCAGGCCCTGCCCGAGCGCCTGCTGCGGGGGCATCGCCCCGGGCAGCGCAGCCCGCTGGCCGACCGGTGGACGGTGGCGCTCACCGGGGAGGCCGCGGCCCTTCCCGGCGTACGTGAGGCGGAGGCGGGCGAGCTCGCCCGGCCGCTCCAAGACTGGTTCCGGGCCGCCCACCAGCTCGACGGCCCGGTCAGCGTGTGCTTCCGCCTGGTCGAACCCGAAACCGCCCTGGTCGAACCCGAAACCGCCCTGGTCGAACCCGAAACCGCCCTGGTCGAACGCGAGCCGGAAACCGCCGGGCCGGAGCCCGCAGCGGACACCGGTAAGCGGGAGCCCGAACAGGACACCGGTGGGTGGGCCGTCGAGTTCGCCCTCCGGTCGGCCGAGGACCCGAGCCTCTATCTGCCCGCTCCCCTCGTCTGGGCGGGCGAGACAGCGCCCGGATTGCCCGGGCGCCTCGACGAGACGCTGCTCGCGGGCCTCGGCCGGGCGACCCGCCTCTACCCGAAGATCGACGACGCGCTCCGGGAGGCCCGGCCGGCCCGGATCGAGCTGGGTGTGGAGGAGGCCTTCTACTTCCTCCGGCACGCCGCGCCGCTCCTGCAGGCGGCCGGGTTCGGCGTGCAACTGCCCGCCTGGGCGGGCCGCACCAGGCTCGGGCTGAAGCTCACCGCGCGTTCCCGCTCCGGGCCGGGAGCCGACCGTGCCGCCGTGGACGGGGGGTTCGGGCTGGCGCAGCTCGTGGACTTCCGCGCCGAGCTGGCCGTCGGCGACGAGACGATCAGCGAGTCCGAGCTGGCCGAGCTGGCCAGGCTCAAGGTGCCGCTGATCCGGCTGCGCGGACAGTGGGTCGAGCTGGACGTCCGGCAGCTGAACGCCGCGCTGGAGGCCGTGGCGCGCCACGGGTCGGGTGAGACGACGGCGGGTGAGATCCTCCAGGAGGTCGTCAACGGCGGGGACGACGGTCTTCCGCTGGTCGAGGTGGACGCCGACGGGCTGCTCGGCGATCTGCTGTCCGGCGAGGCCGACCGCCGCCTGGAACCGGTCGCGACTCCGGCCGCCTTCCACGGCACGCTCCGGCCGTACCAGGAGCGCGGCCTGGCCTGGCTCGACTTCATGTCCCGCATCGGACTCGGCGCGATCCTCGCGGACGATATGGGACTCGGGAAAACGATCCAAATCCTGTCGATGCTGCTGAACGAGCGTGAGCAGGAAAACCAGCAGAGGGCGACGCTGCTGGTCTGCCCGATGTCGCTGCTGACCAACTGGCAGAAGGAAGCGGCGAGGTTCGCCCCGTCGCTCGACGTCTACCTGCATCACGGCGCGGGCCGGCTGCGCGGCGAGGAACTGGCCGAGCGGGTCGGCCGGGCCGACCTCGTCCTCACCACGTACGGCACGGCCCTGCGCGACCGCGACGTCCTCGCCGCCTTCGAGTGGGAGCGGGTCGTCTGCGACGAGGCTCAGGCGATCAAGAACAGCGCGGCCAGGCAGGCCCAGGCCGTACGATCGCTCCCGGCGCGCACCAGGCTGGCGCTGACCGGCACCCCGGTGGAGAACCACCTGGCCGAGCTCTGGTCGATCATGGAGTTCTGCAACCCCGGCCTGCTCGGCCCGGCCGTGACGTTCCGGAAGCGCTACCAGGAGCCGATCGAGCGGGACGGCGACGAGGCGGCGACAGCCGCGCTCAAGCGGGCCACCGGGCCCTTCGTGCTGCGCCGGCTCAAGACCGACAAGACGATCATCTCCGATCTGCCGGAGAAGATGGAGATGAAGGTCTGGTGCACGCTCACACCGGAGCAGGCCGGCCTCTACCAGGCGATCGTCGAGGACATGATGGACCGGATCGCCGGAAGCGAGGGCATCGAACGGCACGGCAACGTGCTCGCCGCGATGACCAAGCTCAAGCAGGTGTGCAACCATCCCGCCCACCTGCTCAAGGACGGCTCCCGGCTGCCGGACCGCTCGGGGAAGCTGGCCCGTCTGGAGGAATTGGCCGAGGAGATCGTTGGCGAGGGCGACAAGGCGCTGGTCTTCACGCAGTACGCCGAGTTCGGCTCGATGCTTCAGCCGTACCTGGCGGCGCACCTCGACCATCCGGTGCTGTGGCTGCACGGCGGGCTGCCGAAGAAGCGGCGCGACGCGCTGGTGGAGCGGTTCCAGCACGACGACGAACCGATGATCTTCCTGCTGTCGCTGAAGGCCGCGGGCACCGGACTGAACCTGACGGCGGCCAACCACGTGATCCATTTCGACCGGTGGTGGAACCCGGCCGTGGAGAACCAGGCGACCGACCGGGCGTTCCGCATCGGCCAGCGCCGCAACGTACAGGTCAGGAAGTTCATCTGCGCCGGGACCCTGGAGGAGCGGATCGACGAGATGATCGAGCGCAAGCTGGCGCTGGCCGAGAGCGTGGTCGGCACGGGCGAGGACTGGATCGCTTCGCTGTCCACCGACGGCCTGCGTGAACTGTTCCGGCTCGATCCCGAGGCGGTCGCGTGATGGCGCGGCGGGAGTCCGGATGGTTCGAGCGATCCCGGCCGATCCGGGTCGAGGGCGGCATCCGGGTGCGGGGCAAACGCGGCTCGATCGGCGAGCAGTGGTGGTCGCGCAGGTTCGTCGACATCCTGGAGCGCGTCTGCGACCCCGGCCGGCTGGGCCGCGGCCGCTCGTACGCCCGCTCCGGGCAGGTCCTCGGCCTCGAGATCGGGCCGGGTCTGGTCGAGGCCCGGGTGCAGGGGTCGCGGCCGACGCCGTACCGGATGACGATCGGCATCTCCGCCTATGACCGGGAGCAGTGGCGCGAGCTGGTCGGCGCGCTGGCCGCGCAGGCACTCCACCGGGCCAAGCTGCTCGCCGGTGAGATGCCGCCCGAGATCGAGGACGTGTTCGACGGGTGCGGGCTGCCGCTCTTCCCCGATGAGCGGGGGCTGGAGATGGACTGCTCCTGCCCGGACTGGGGCTTCCCGTGCAAGCACCTGTCGGCCGTGCTGTACGTCCTGGCGGAGGCGTTCGACGACGATCCGTTCCTGGTGCTGGCCTGGCGGGGCATGGCCAGGGACGCGCTGCTCGACGCGCTGCGCCACATCGGGGGCAGAACCGGAGGCGACGACGGCGGCCCGACGCCGGGGCTTCTCGACGTGGCCGACGTCCCGTTCGCGGAGCGGATCGACGACTTCTACGAATCCGGCGTGTCACCGGCCCGGCTGTTCCCGGCCCCGGACGCGTCGGCCGGTTCCGGTTCCCCACCCGATCTGCTGCTGCGCGCGCTCGACCCGCCGCCGGTGAAGGCGCGGCACATTCCGCTCCTCGACCTGCTGCGGCCCGCCTACCGCGCCTTCGCCACCGGCGCCGACGACGAAGGCGACGGCGGGTAGCGATCAGGTGTCGACGAAGTCCGCCGGGACCATCACGCGGACTCCGTTGGGGATCGTCCTGACGACCAGCGGGGTGCGCAGCCGCACCTCGCCGTCGATGTCGGCGGCCATCGGCGGGTCGGTCTCCACCAGCATCTCGCCACCGGTGACGAAGGGACCGCCGGCGAGGCTGCGCCATCTGCCGGTGGTGGCTCTGACGAGGGTCTCGACGACCAGCCGCAGCCGCTTGCCCGAGCCGAGCTGGTAGGCGACGAGCCTGCGGTCGTCGATGCCGGCGTCCTTGGCGATCTGCCAGCCCCCGTGATAGCGGCCGTTGGCGATGTTGAGCTGGTGGGTGAGCAGTTCGTGGCGCACGCCGTCGACCGTGACGAACGCCCGGAACGGCCGGTGGCCGGGCAGGATCCGCATCGCGGTCAGCGGATAGGCGGCGCGGCCGAGGACGCGCTTGAGCAGCGGCCGGACGGTGCCGGCCACCTCGACGGAGACCCCGAAGCTGGTCAGGTTGGCGAACGGCCGGTCGCCGCACATGCCGAGGTCGATGTCGGCGACCTTCCCCTCGGACAGCACGGCTATCGCGCCGGGCAGGTCCAGCGGCAGCCCGAGGCTGCGGGCGAAGTTGTTGGTGGTGCCGAGCGGCAGCACGCCGAGTGCGACGTCCCGGCCGGCGATGTGCTTGATCGAGCTGCTCAGCGTGCCGTCACCGCCGCCGACGATCAGCAGATCCGGCTCGTCGGCGAGGGCGCGGGTGATGGTCTCGCGCAGCCGTGCCGGGTCGGTCACCGCGTGCACGCCGGTGAGCAGGAAGCCCCTGGCCTGGAGCAGGCGCAGCACCTCGGGGTAGTGGCGACGGCCCCGCCGCGACCTGGTGTTGACGACGACGGCGGCCATCCGCTTGTCGTGGATGGCCGCCGTGTGCTCCGCCTTCGTCCGCATGATCACATGCTAGGCGTTGCGTTAACCTGTCATTGCCTGTCGGACATCACTTCTTTGCCGGTGTGACGTAGACGAGCGCGCCCAGGTTGCCCGGGAGCGGGCTGACGAGCTGGATTTTCACCCCGAGCTGCTTGCCCTCGTCGCCGGGGTTGCCGGTGCCGAGGATGGGGCCGCCGATGTCCGTGCCGTACAGCTCGGTGGCGGGGGAACCGTCGGGGTGGACGATCCGGGTGGTGTAGGCCTCGTTGTTCCTGGACGGAACCACGACCGAGGCGTCACGGTGCCGGAAGTACAGCGCGCCGTCCCGGATCTCCAGGCCGGGGTACCAGCCCTTGGCGTCGGTGAAGGTCTTCACCGCCGGGAGCTTGGCGAACGAGGTGCAGTACTCCACGAACGGCTCGCCCTCGATGCACTCCTTGAACGGATAGGTGCCGAAGAAGTTGAACGCCGCGTTGGACGACTGCGGGCGGGAGGGCAGGTTCTTCAGGACGCTCCCGTCCTTCTCCGCCGCCTCGCCGGTACGGCGCAGCGGTTCGAAGTGCGAGTCCACGAGGAGGAGCTGGCCCTTCGGGCCGACCGACGGCAGGTCGAACGCCGCGTCCGACACGTTGTTGTTCGTGCGGGCCGCGTCGCGGTACCAGACGAGCAGGCCGGGCGCGTTGTACTTGACCTTCTCCACCTTCCAGGCGCCGTCGCGCTGGTAGGTCGTGTCGTAGGCGTACTGCAGGCCCTTGTCGAACCCGTCGAGGTTGCGCCATTCGGCCAGGTAGTACTGCGCCGCGTTCAGTTCACCGGAGTGGATCACCCAGCCGGCGCCGGTGGTGTCGGTGAAGGTGCCCTTCGTGGCGGTCCAGCCGTTCTCGCCGTTCTCGACGTCGTCGCTCCAGACGGCCGTGCCGCCCGAGGTGACCGAGAAGTCGTCGTTGAACCAGCCGCGCTCCATGGCCGCCGCGTCCGTGGCGTACCGGAGGCGCACCTGCACGGTCTGGCCGGCGAACGGCGCGAGGTCGGCGTACAGCTTCACCCAGCCGCCGCTCTCCCCGGTGATGCCGTACTTCTTGTTGCCGTAGTCCTTCAGGCGGTTGTTGGGGTCGGTGTAGTCGTCGCCGGTGCTGGCGAGCGCGCCGCCCTCGAAGTAGACCTTCTGCTCGGTCCAGGTGGCGCCGCCGTCGGCGGAGACCTCGAAGAAGCCGAAGTCCCAGTCCTGCTCGATGGTCCAGTCGCTCCACCACTCGAACTTCGCGTCCGAGCCGGCCGGGACCTCGACCGACCTGGTCAGCTTGGAGTCGCCCCAGGCCTGGTCATTGCCGGACCACCACAGGTTGTCGCCGCTGTGCGGGGTGGACAGCACCACGTGCTTGTCCGGCAGGTTGATCCGCACGCCGTCCTCGGTGCCCTTGGGCGTACGCGAGGTCTGGCCGACGGCCAGCAGCTTCTTGTGGTCACCCGGGTCGAGGATCTTGGGGTTGGCCCAGCCGAGCACCCACTTGTCCCACAGGCCCATGTGGGTCGGCATGGACTGGAAGATCGGCCCGGAGTGGGAGCCGCTGGACATGAGGTCCCAGAAGTCCACGTCCGAGTCGCCGTTGCCGCTGGTGTCGTACAGGTCCGGCAGGCCGAGGTCGTGGCCGTACTCGTGGGCGAAGACGCCGACGCCGGAGTTCTCCGGCTGCACGATGTAGTTGGAGATCTTCACGTTCGTGCCGGGCACGGTGTAACCGCCCGCCACGTCGCTGGAGTGCGCCCAGATGGCGAAGGTCCCCTCCGCGCCGCCGCCGCCGGACTTGTCCTCACCGGCGTGGATCAGCACGAGGTGGTCGATGACGCCGTCGGGCTCGTCGAAGTTACCGTCGCCGTCGTAGTCCGAGACGTCTTCCCGGTCGTAGTCGGCCCACGGGAACGACGGGTCCTGGGCCGCGAGGGTGTCGACCGCGTCGATGGCGAGCTGGGCGGGACCGCGCGGGTTGTCGGGGTGGCCGGCCATGTCCTGCGGGAAGGTGCCGCACTTGCCCGCGCCGTACCATGCCTCGGAGTGCGGGACCTTGATCCAGCCAACCGCCTCACCGGTGACGGTGTAGGCCCCCTTCGACATCTCCTCGTACATGTTCTTCATCGTGTACCCGGAGATGTCGATGCCCTTCTTGCCGTCCCGGGGGTCGGTCAGGTCCGTGCGGACCCGCTTGGTGATCCCCTTCGAGCTGTAGAGCATGTCGTTGTAGAACGCCGTGTTGAAGTCCGGCACCCACATCGAGTTGTTGTCCTTGCCCCCGCCGGCCGCGAGCGCCGGGTCGGGGATGCGGTTGTGCAGCGGCCCGTTCAGCTTCGTGCCGGGCGGCTCGGTGACGCAGTCGTTGACGTCGTTGATCGTCTTGGGGTGCGACCAGCCGGAGAAGTCGTCATTGGCCTGGTCGTTGAACTCGACGAGCAGCGTGAGGAGTTTGGCCTGCTTGGTGGTCTTCGACTTCTTGTAGATGAAGTCCCACGGGTTCTTCCCGGTCTTGATGGCCTGCCGCTCGTGCTTGGCGAGCACCCGCGCCGCGACGGGGTTGCCCATGGCGAACTTGCGGTCGATCGAGTGCGCCAGGGCCAACGTACGCCTGGCGCCCTTGTCCGGGACCCGTTCGTCGATGAGCGTCGTGTCGCTCTGGATGCGGGGTGGGGCGTAGTTGATGTAGTGGTCCTTCGCCGAGGGCTGATAGCCGGCGGTGGGGGTGACCGTGTCGGTGGCCGCCTGGGTGGCCGTGCTGACGGCGGCCAGGCCAGCGGCCGCCAAGCTCAGCGCGGGCACCATCACGGCGAGACGCCGGAGTGTATTGGACAACGAGATCCCTTCCCGTCCGGGGTTCCCGGACGCCCATGCTCGGCGCGCCGGGATGAGCGCGCATGCGGGACCTTAAGCGAAAAGGTAAAGAGAACCAATATCGGTTGTAAAACCGTGATCTACTAAAAAGTTATGTAAAGCTCCGGTTACCACCGGTGCCGGGAGTATGGCGTAAAGTCCAGGCGTGCAAGACCTTATCGCCGCACTTCCGGACGGGCGGGTCCTCACCGACCCCGACGTCACCGAGTCGTACGCCAGAGACCGGACCTTCGTGCCGCCGGGCAGACCACTCGGCGTCGTTCTCGCCGAGTCACGGGACGACGTGGTCACGACGATGCGCTGGGCGACCGAGCACCGGGTGCCCGTCGTGCCGCGGGGGGCGGGCACCGGCCTGGCCGGCGGGGCCACCGCGACCGACGGCTGCCTGATCCTCTCGCTCGCCAGGATGACGCGGATCCGCGAGCTGTCGCCGCAGGACGAGATCGCGGTGGCGGAACCCGGCGTCATCACCGCCGACCTGGACCGGGCGGCCCGCGAGCACGGGCTGATGTACGCCCCCGACCCCTCGTCGTACGAGATCTCCACGATCGGCGGCAACCTCGCGACCAACGCGGGCGGACTGCGCTGCGTGAAGTACGGCGTGACCCGCGACTCCACGCTGGGGCTCGAGGTCGTGCTGGCGGACGGGCGGATCATCGAAACCGGCCGCCGGACCATGAAGGGCGTGACCGGTTATGACCTGACCGGTCTGTTCGTCGGTTCGGAGGGCACGCTCGGCGTGATCACGGCGGCGACGCTGCGGCTGCGGCGGGCGCCCGCAGAACTGGCCACGGTCGCGGCCGAGTTCACCTCGCTGCGCGACGCCGCCGCGGCCGTTGCCGCGATCATCGCGGCGGGCTGCAACCCCTCCCTGCTCGAGCTGATGGACCGCACCACGCTCGAGGCCATCGACGAGTGGAAGAACATCGGGCTGGAGCCGGCCACCCGCGCGATGCTGATCGCCCAGTGCGAGGGCTCGCCGGACCGGATGGCCGAGCTGTGCGGGGCGGCGTCGTTCGTCGCCGTGTCGTCGAGCCCGGAGGAGGCCGCCGAGCTCATCGGCCTGCGGCGGCTCGCCTACCAGGCGAAGGAGCGGCTCGGCCAGTGCCTGGTCGAGGACGTGTGCGTGCCCAGGTCGGCGCTGCCCGACATGATCTCCACGATCGAGGACGTGGCGGCACGGCACGGCGTCAGGATCGCCACTGTGGCGCACGCGGGCGACGGCAACGCACACCCGGTGTTCATCTTCGAGCGCGGCCTGGCCGAGCCGCCGCCGGAGATCTGGGACGCGGCCGACGAGGTGTTTCGGGCGGCCCTCGCGCTCGGCGGCACGCTGACCGGTGAGCACGGCGTCGGGGTGATCAAGCGGCGCTGGCTCGGCCTGGAGACGGGACCGGTGGTGACCGAGATCCACCAGGGCATCAAGCAGGTATTCGACCCGCTGAACATCTTGAATCCCGGCAAAGCGATCTAACGCTGCTAACGTTCCGCCAAGTCACACTATTTGATGCTAAACGGGGGCAATGGTGGCGTTGGCAGCAGGTGATCCGAGCCGGCTCGGGCCGTACGAGCTGATCGACCGGATCGGGGAGGGCGGTCAGGGCGTCGTCTTCCTGGGCCGCGGCCCGACCGGCGAACCCGTCGCGGTCAAGCTGCTGCACCAGCGATTCGTCGCCGATCCCGAGGCCAGGGAGCGGTTCCTGCGGGAGGTGGCGCTGGCGCGACGCGTCGCCCGGTTCTGCACGGCGCCGGTGCTGTACGCCGACCTCGCGGGCGACCGGCCGTACATCGTCAGCGAGTTCGTCTCCGGGCCGTCGCTGCGCGAGCTGGTGGACCGTGAGGGACCACGCCGGGGCGCCGCCCTCGAACGCCTCGCCATCAGCATGGCCACCGCCCTCGTCGCCATCCACCGGGCCGGGATCACCCATCGCGACTTCAAACCGGCGAACGTGCTGATGGGCTCTGAGGGCCCCGTCGTGATCGACTTCGGGGTGGCCAGGGCGCTGGACTCCCCCCAGGCGACGGCCACCGGCACCACGATCGGCACGCCGTCCTACCTGGCGCCGGAACTGCTCAGCGGGGGAACGGCCACACCCGCTGCCGACATCTTCGCCTGGGGCGTCACGATGGTGTTCGCCGCGACGGGGCGGCCCGCCTTCGGCGCGGACACGATCCCCTCGGTGATCACCCGCATTCTGACCGCCGAGCCCGACCTCGGCCTGCTGACCGGGCCGCTCAGGGATCTCGTCGCGGCGTGCCTGGCGAAGGATCCCGCGCTGCGCCCCTCGGCCGAGGAGATCGTCGCCCGGCTCACCGGCGGGCCGGCCACGCCCGTGCCCGTGACCGTGGCGCCGCAGGCGGAAGACGGGCATCCGGGGAGGCCGCGCAGGCCGCGCGTACCGCTGCTGCCCCTGACCCTGGCGGCCGCGATGGCGGTGGCGGCGGCGGGAACGGCGACCGCGATATCGCTGAGCGGGAGCGAGAGCCGGGGTGGTCAGGCGGCGGCCACGCCCACCGTCGGCGACGAGACGCCCGGCGGCGAGACCGATCTCGCGCCGGTGCCGGACCGGCCGCGTCGCCCCTCCCCCACCCCGTCGGTCAGGAAACGGCCCACCCCCACCCCCGGCGCGCGTGCCGTCGTCGTCCCGACGAGGCGGCCCGGCCCCACGACCGGTGCGTCGCGGGCCCCCTCGGGCAGGCCGTCGCCGAAGCCGTCGGCGAAGCCCTCATCCCTCCCGTCGCGGTTATCCCCGTCGAGCCGGCCGGACCCGTCGTCGCCGGCGCCATCGCCGAAGCCCTCACCCAAACCGTCGCCCAAACCCTCACCGAAGCCGACGTCCCCGCCCCCGTCCAAGCCCAATCCGTACACCGCTGCGGGGGTCTGCGGAGCCGGCTTCAAGGTGATCAATTCGCACTCGTACGGCGGCGCGGCGACGACGTACCTTCTCTACGACGCGGCCACCGGCCGGAACTGCGTGATCACGCTGTCGAAGTACGAGATCCCCGGAAAGATCAAGATGAGCGCGGTGCTGCAGGTGCAGGGCGGGGCGTCGGCCGCCGACTCCGGCTCCTACACCGTCTACGCCGGGCCGCTCAGGCTGGCCGCGGCGCGCAAGTGCGTCATCTGGGGAGGCGGGTACGGTTCCGCCACGTGGCGCAGCGGGTGGTCCCACTGCGGCTGACCGCCGATCGATCGACAGGAGGTTCCATGGAGCCATTGGTCCGCCACGAGCGGGCGGGCGGCGTGACGACGATCACGCTCGACTCACCGCACAACCGCAACGCCCTGTCGTCCCGGCTGCTCGGCGAACTGGACGACGCGCTGCGCCTGGCGCTGGCCGAGCCGTCGGTCCGGGTGATCGTGCTGACCGGTTCCGGGCCGGTCTTCTGCGCCGGGGCCGACCTGAAGGAGCAGCGGAGCGGGGGCGCGCCGGTCACCGCGTCGTTCCCCGACGTCCTGCGGCTGATCTGGGAGAGTCCCAAACCGGTCGTGTGCCGGCTGAACGGCACGGCCCGGGCGGGCGGCCTCGGCCTGGTGGCGGCCTGCGACTTCGCCATCGCACCCGACTCCGCGTCGTTCGCCTTCACCGAGGTGCGGCTCGGGGTGGCCCCCGCGATGATCGCGGTGACCTGCCTGCGGCGGCTCGACCAGCGGGCGGCGGCGGAGTACTTCCTGACCGGCGAGGTCTTCGACGCCCGCCGGGCGGTGGAGATCGGGCTGCTGACCCGTGCCGTGCCTGCCGACGACCTCGACGCCGAGGTGGCACGCTACACGGACATGCTTCTGCGCGGCGGGCCCGAGGCGCTGGCCGCGACCAAACGGCTCGTGCGCGAGGTGCCGCTGCTGTCGTTCGACGAGGGCCTGCGCCGGATGGCCGACCTGTCGGCGGAACGCTTCACATCGGCGGAGGGCCAGGAGGGCATCCGGGCCTTCCGCGAGAAGCGGCCGCCCTCCTGGATGCCCTCCTGAGCGATCCGCCGAGATGCTCGGCCGGGTCACCGGCCCCCATGTACCGGTCCGTCTCCGTACAACGCCGGTAGGTCGACCAGCAGCAGGTCACGGCGTCGAGCCGCGGCCCGCTGCACGTCGGGAGGGAAACCGTGGAGGGAGCACAGCACCAGGGCGGCGTCTTCGATGTGGTGACCCAGGCCCGCCAGCAGGTCGCGGATGCGCTGGAGACGGTCCACGTCCCGCATGCCGCGCGGCTGAATCGTCGCCTTCGCCTCGCCGATGAGGGCGATCCGGGCGTGTGCCGACTGGGGGCGCTCGCCCGGCGCGAGCGCGAGCACATCCACCTCATGCTTGGTCTTCGCCGAGGGATCGGGCACCTCCGTGGAGCCCACCACTCCGGCTCGGATAGTGGTCTCGTCGGGGGCGAAAGCTCGGGTCCACCGACGGGCCAGCTCCTCGAAGTGCGGTCCCAGGATCTTGGAGTGGAAGGTAGGGCGGGACTCCTGCCATGCCTGCCGGGCACGACCGTGCTCGACCATGTCCACGAGCGGCAGGGTGATCAGCTGGTTGAAACGGATCACCGGGTCGGCGACGGTGATCACGGGGCTGCGAGTCTTGAGGAGATCCTGCTCTCTGCGCACGTAGCCCGCGGACTCGAGCACCTCCAACGGGGCGATCACCGTCGAGCGCTGACGTTCCAGCAGGCCACCGATTTTCGCGGGAGTGGAGGCACCCTGTGCGACCGCGGACAGCAAATCGTAGTAGAGGGTGCGATGGGTGATCCGCGGATCCTCACGCAGCAGGATTTCCGCCTCGACCCGCGAGTAAAGGGCGCGACCGGGGTCGAGGAGCGTGCGCTGAACCCAGTCGTCGAACTCCACCATGCTCTGTGGACTACCGCCCGGCGCCAGCGGCCGGTAGCCGGGAGCGCCGCCGACACAGGCGTCCACCAGCAGCGCCACCTCCGGGTCGTCATCCGGGAGTCCGGGACGTAGAGCGCCGTGTTCCCTCCCGTCGTGTCACCGACCGGCGGCGCCGTGTCCGGGCCGCCGGGACGAGTGTCCCAGCGCCTCAAGCACCCCAAAAGACACTATGACCGGCATAATGTCCCGAAGCGGGACAAATCCCGTTAACGGAAGAGGCAGGAGAACCATGCGGGTATCCGACGAGGTCGCCGAGGCGCTGGCCGGAGGCAGGCCGGTCGTGGCACTGGAGTCCACCATCATCTCCCACGGGCTGCCGCAGCCCAGAAACCTCCAGGTGGCCCTGGAGCTGGAGGAGATCGTCCGGGCGGCGGGAGCCGTACCGGCCACGATGGCGGTGCTGGACGGCGTCCCGCAGGTGGGCCTCGACAAGACCGGCCTGGAGCGGATCGCCACCGAGCCGGACCTACGCAAGCTCGGCTTCCGCGATCTCGCTCCGGCGGCGGCGCTCGGCCTCAGCGGCGCGACCACGGTCTCGGGGACCTCGTTCCTGGCCGCCAGGGCAGGCATCCGGGTGTTCGCCACCGGGGGGCTCGGCGGCGTGCACCGGGGCTGGACGACCGTGCAGGACGAGTCCGCCGACCTCGACATGCTGAGCCGTACCAGAATCACCGTCGTCTGCGCGGGGGTGAAGTCGATCCTCGACGTGCCCGCCACGCTCCAGCGTCTGGAGACCCGGCAGGTGACCGTCGTCGGCTACCGCACCGACCACTTCCCCGGCTTCTACCTGCACAGCTCCGGAGAGCCCGTCGACTGGCGCATCGAGACGCCCGCCGAAGCTGCCGGCATCATGCGGGCCCAGGACGCCCTCGGCGGCCCGAAGACCGCGCTGATCGTGGCCAACCCCGTCCCGGTCGAGCTGCAACTCGACCCGGCCCTGCACGACCGGGTGCTGGCCGAGGCCCTGCGCGCGGCCGACGAGCAGGGCTGCACCGGCCAGGCGATCACGCCGTTCCTGCTGGAGTACCTCGTCGAGGGCACCGGCGGCGCCTCGCTGGAGGCCAACCTGGCCGCCGTACGGGGAAACACCCGCCTCGCCGCCGAGATCGCGGCATCCTGGACCGGGGGGATCTGATGGACGGCGTGGTCTGATGGGCGGCCTGCTGGTGATCGGCGACGTCGTCACCGACGTCGTGGCGCTGCACTCGCAGCCGATCGCCACCGGCACCGACACACCCGCCGACATCACGCTGCGCCCGGGCGGCTCGGGGGCCAACACCGCGGCCTGGGCCGCCCATCTCGGCGTGGACACCCGCTTCCTCGGCCGGGCCGGCCGCGACACCGGTGAGTGGCACACCACCGAACTGGCGCGGACCGGCGTGCGGCCGCACGTGCGGATCGACCCCGAGCGGCCGACCGCGGTCGTGATCTCGATGGTCGACGACACCGGTGAGCGGTCCATGCTCACCAACCGCGGGGCCGGCGGCCGCATCGGCGTGGCCGACTGGACGTCCTCACTGCTCGACGGCGTAGGGCACCTACACGTGTCGGGATACACGCTGTTCGCCGAGCCGGGGCTGGAGCTGGCGCGGCTGGCGATGCGGGAGGCCGCCGAGCGCGGCGCGACCATCAGCGTCGACCCCGCCTCCGCCGGGTTCCTGCGCGACTTCGGTCCCGGCCGGTTCCTCCGGGAGACCTCCCTCGCCGGGCTCGTGATCCCCAACCAGGAGGAGGCGCTGCTGCTCGCCGGGGAGCCGCACGCCGAGGCCGCCGCCGAGGCACTCAGCGTGACGTACGGCCTCGCGGTCGTGAAGCTGGGCGCCGAGGGGGCGCTGCTCGCCCGGGACGGGCGGGTGGTCGCGCGGGCTCGGGCGGCCATCGACGATGTGATCGACTCCACCGGTGCGGGGGACGCGTTCGCGGCCGGCCTGCTCGCCGGGCTGCTGTCCGGACTGGCTCTCGAAGACGCCCTCAGAAAGGGCTGCGCGGCGGGATCGGCGGCCGTCGGACAGGTCGGCGGGCGGCCGGTGGCCGACAGGTCGCCGCGAACTTTATCCTATTGACACCAATTGCTCGTCAGCGGCGTAAGCTGCACCATTAGCAACATGCGTCACTCGCGGGAGGGTGCGGTCAATCCGATGGACGCCGAGTCAAGGATCTGCCTGAGCGACATGGTCCCCGCCCTGCGCTGGAGCCGTCCGCAGCAGGTGGCCGAAATGCTGGCCGACCCGCGTCTGCCCGGGGGCTGGTGGGCCTCCGTCACGCTCAGACAGGCCATGGAGGCGACCGGAGTCGACTGGCTCTGCGAACGGCTCGCACGGCTGGCGGTGGGCCGCTGGGACCATCTCCCGCTCACCGATCTGCTCCCCGCGCTTCAGGTGCACGCCGTCGACCCCGCCATGCCCAGCTGGCCGGAACCGGTCCGCTCTCTCGTCAACGGTCTGGGCGGCTGGTACCGCCTGCGCCGCCTCACGCCCTGCGACCTACAGGCCCCCGCCGCTCCCGCCGCCCCCGAGGTCATTCTCACCACCGTCTTCCGGGAGGTCTTCGGCCATCTGGCCCTCCCGGCGGGGCCCGCAGCCCGGGCTGCGGCCGTACCGGCCCCGCCACAGCAGGTCCCGGCGCAGCAGGCGCAGACGGCTCCGGCACCGCCGCCCCCGGCACAGGCGGCTCCGGCACCGGCTCCGACACAGCAGGCGCCGCCGCCGACGGGGCCGATACGGCACACCGGGCCGATCCCGACGGCACGGCACACCGGGCCGATGCCCGCCGTGCGGCAGACCGGGCCGATGCCGGCCGTGCCGACGCAGGCGGCGGCACCGGCCCCGGCCCCCGCGGCCGAGCCTCCCCCGCCGCCGGGCGAGCACCCGATGGTCGTGCTCGTGGACGGGCTGTTCCGCGGCTGGGACCCGCTGACCAGGGCCGTCGCGGCCCAGCGGCTGTTCGCGGCAGAACCGGTCGGCCTGCGCGAGCTCGCCCACAACCTGAACGTCGACCGCGACGCCCTGTCCCACGCGCAGCGGGCCGCCGAGGAGCGCGTCCTCCACTGGCTGCGCTCCCCCGACTCCGCGCCGCTCACCGGTCACCTGTTCGGGCTGACCGAGTGGCTCGGCGCTGCGGCCACCCAGGATCAGCTCATCTCCGCCGACCCCTCCCATCCGGTCGAGGTGCCGGCTCTCGGCGTGCCGCTGTGGCGGGTGCTCGTCACGCTGATGCCCGACCGCCGCCTCCAGGACGGCTGGCTCGTCGTCGGCGACCTGATCGGGCTCCGGGAGAAGACGCGCCAGTTGCTGGCCGGCAAACCGGCCGACGCCGACGTCATCGAACTGCTCGGCCGGCTCGGCATCCGGGCGCACTCGGCGCGCGCCTGGCTGGAGTCGATGCCGCGGCCCGAGGCGCCCACCGCCGAGCCGGACAAGCCCACACCGCTGCCCAGGCGCACGCCGGGGGCGAACGGCCACCATCACCACCGGGGCGGGGTGCCGATACCGTCACAGGCGAACAACGGGCCCGACGCGGCGACCGCGCTGGCCGCGCTCAACGCGCTCACCGGCGGGGCGCCGCGCCAGCAGCCGCGGCCGCATCTCGTGCCCAATCCCCGTCCGGCGTCCAGCCCCGCCTCCGACCCCCGGCGCTGGCAGCGGATCGACGTCACCAGCGGGCACCTGCGGGGCGAGCCGGTGGCCGTCCCCGAGGGGTACGCCGCCCAGCTCGGCATGCGTCCCGGCACGCTGCTGTCGGTCACCGGCCCCGGGGACAACGCGGTCGTGCTCGTCTGGCGTGACCGGCAGCCGGTCTTCGACTCCCTCCAGCCCGTCCTGATGCGGCTGAACGCCCAGCCGGGCGACTCGGTCTACGTCACCGTGGACGGCTACCGCCTCGACGCCCAGCTCACCTCCGTCCCCTCGTGATCTTGCGAATGCTCGCAGACGGGCCGCCTGACCTGGCCATTCACCTGCCGTGATCTTGCAGAACCTTGCAGCCATGTCCATTGACCTGCGGTTTCACCATTCGTGATCTTGCAGTGTCGAGTGCAAGATCACGAATGGTGAGACCGCAGACAGATTGGACAATGTGCGAGATTCTGCAAGATCGCGTACGACAAGCCGCAGGTGGAGCGACCCCCGTGCGAGTATTCGCAAGATCACGGGGGGAGTTCTGGAAAGGATGGGGGTCAGTTGCACATCTTGCGGTAGTAGGTGCCGGCGACCTCGTACCCCAGGGCGCCGTAGAACTCGGCCGCCCGGCGGGTGGCCATCGCCACGTAGCCGGCTCCACGCGAGCGCGCCCACGTCTCGAACTCCTCGAGCAGCCTGCGGCCGATGCCGTGGCGCCGGTACTTGTTCTCGATCATCGCCTCCTCCACCCAGGCGACCGGGCCGTTGGCGAACAACGTGAGATGCGAGAAACCGAGCAGGTAGCCACGCACCGCTCCGTCGAGCGTGGCTACGATCAGCAGCGTGTCCTCGTTCTCGAGGAGCTGCGGGAAGGCCGCGTCGAACGACGCACGCTCCGGACGGAACGTCAGGGCGAACTCCCGCGCCAGCGCGAAAATCTGGTCCGCATCGGACTTCTCGGCCTTACGGAACATCAGCTGACCAGACGTCATGGGAAGACTCTAGGTTTCGCCGGGCGGACACGTCCATTCGCCGCAAGTCACGGTGAGACGGATCACTTCCGAAAAGACCCGACCGTCACCTCCCCAAAAGACCGGCTCACGCGTCCATGCCGAGTTCCCGGGCGATGAGCATGCGCTGCACCTCGCTCGTGCCCTCGCCGATCTCCAGGATCTTGGCGTCCCGGTAGAACCTGCCGACGGGGAACTCGTTCATGAACCCGTAGCCGCCGAAGATCTGGGTGGCGTCGCGGGCGTTGTCCATCGCCGCGTTCGACGAGACGAGCTTGGCGATGGCGGCCTCCTTCTTGAACGGCAGGCCGGCCAGCATTCGCTCGGCCGCGTGGTAGTAGGCGAGCCGCGCCGTGTGCGCCCTGGCCTCCATGTCGGCGATCTTGAACTGGATGGCCTGGAAACCGCCGATCGTCCGGCCGAAGGCCGTACGCTCACGCGCGTAGCGCAGCGACTCGTCGATGCACCCCTGGGCCAGGCCCACCGACAGGGCGGCGATGGCGACGCGCCCCTCGTCGAGGGTACGCAGGAACTGCGAGTAGCCCCGGCCGCGCTCGCCGAGAAGGTTCTCCTCCGGCACGCGGCAGTCGGTGAACGACAGCTCACGGGTGTCGGAGGCCGACCAGCCCACCTTGGAGTACTTCTTCGACACCGTGAGGCCCGGCGTGTCCGAGGGGACGATGATCGTGGAGATCTCCGGTCGCCGGCCCTCGCCGGCGGTGATCGCGGCGACCGCGACGAAGGCGGTGATGTCGGTCCCCGAGTTCGTGATGAACGCCTTGGACCCGTTGATCACCCATTGGCCGTCGTCGAGGACGGCCGTCGTCCGCATGCCGCCGGGCACGTCGGTCCCGCCCCCCGGCTCGGTCAGGCCGAAGGCCCCGAGCCGCTCCCCCGACGCCAGCTTCGGCAGCCACCGTTCCTTCTGCTCGGCCGTGCCGTACCGCAGGAGGGGCATCGCGCCCAGCGAGACCGCCGCCTCCAGCGTGATGGCGACGGAGGAGTCGACCCGGGCCAGCTCCTCCAGTGCGAGGCACAGGGCGAAGTAGTCGCCGCCCATGCCGCCGTACTCCTCCGGGACGGGCAGGCCGAACAGCCCCATCGCGCCCATCTTCCGGACGATCTCGTAGGGGAACTCGCCCCGCTCGTAGTAGTCCCCGATCACGGGGGCGACCACCTCGCGGGCGAACTCCTCGACCGACTTGCGCAGCTCGATGTGCTCGTCCTTGAGCATCTTCTACAACTCCTTAGCGAGAGCCTGGACGACCCGGGACGGGCTCGGACGGCCGAGGATGTCGGCGAGCCACAGGCTGGTGACCGCCAGTGATCTGACGTCGACACCGGTCTCCACGCCGAGACCGTCGAGCATCCACACCAGGTCCTCGGTCGCCAGGTTGCCGGTGGCGCTCTTCGCGTACGGGCAGCCGCCGATGCCGCCGGTGGAGGCGTCGACGACGGTGATCCCCCGGCGCAGGGCCGCGAGGGTGTTGGCGAGGGCCTGGCCGTAGGTGTCGTGGAAGTGGACGGCCAGCCGGTCGAGCCCGACGCCGGCGTCCTCGAAGGCGTCCAGCAGGGCGTCCACGTGACCGGGTGTGCCCACCCCGATCGTGTCGCCCAGCGACAGCTCGTAGCAGCCCAGGTCGAGCAGCCGTCGGCCCACCCGGGCCACCTGCTCCGGCGCGACCGGGCCCTCCCACGGGTCGGCGAAGCACATCGAGACGTACGCCCTGACCCGCAGGCCGGCCGCCAGCGCCCGCTCGACGACCGGGGCGAACATCTCGAACTGGGACTCCAGAGTCCGGTTCAGGTTCCGCTGCGCGAACGTCTCGGTGGCGCTGCCGAAGATCGCGATGTCCGTGACCCCCCCGTGTTTGAGAGCACAGTCCAGGGCGCGGTCGAGCCCCCGCTCGTTGGGGACCAGCACCGGATAGCGGACACCGGGCGCGCGCGGCAGGTCGGCCAGCAGTTCGGCGGCGTCCGCGAGCTGGGGCACCCATTTCGGGTGCACGAAGCTCGTCGCCTCGATCGTGGTCAGGCCCGCCTCGGCCAGCCGCCGGACGAACTCCCGCTTGACCTCGACCGGCACCGTCACGGACTCGTTCTGCAGGCCGTCGCGCGGGCCCACCTCGTAGATCGTCACTTTCATGCCGTCACCGCCGTCACCCTCGCCAAGATCGCGTCGAGCTCCACGGACTGGCCGGGTCTGGCCCGCAGCTCGGCGAGCACGCCGTCGACCGGAGCGGTCAGCGTGTGCTCCATCTTCATCGCCTCCACGATCAGCAGCGGCTGGCCCGCGGTCACCCGGTCGCCCTCCGCCGCCTTCACCACCAGGACGGTCCCGGGCATCGGGCTGCGCACCACCCCGTCGCCCGCGTGACCGGCCGCCTCGCTGTCCCGGCCGGGCTCGGCCCGGGTGATCCGCCAGGTGTGGCCGCCCTCCTCGTGCCACAGCGCGCCGAGCCAGAGCGCGTCGCGGTCCCTCGCCACGGCGTAGCGCCGGGTGACCCCGCCGACCGTGACCGCCGCCTCGCTCCCGTACGGCCCAGGGTGTGCGTACGGCACCAGCCGCGCCCGGCCGAGTGAACGACCGTTAACTTCGATCTCCGCGTCGTCCACGGGGCCGCGCACCCGCACCGGCACGCCGAGCCGGTGGAGGGTCCACGCCCGCTCCCCGATGCGCCAGCCGTCCGCGACGTCCCACGGATCGCCCGGCGACTCGCCGGAGGGTTCGCCCGCCTCCGATTGGAAGACCAGCGCGGCCGCCGCGAGAACCTCCTCGGCCACGGCCACCGGCTCACCCGTCAGGTCTTCCGCGGCGTGCCGTTCCGCCATGTGGCTCTCGACGAGGCCGGTGTCGAGCCGCCCGGCGGCCACCCGGGGGTCGCCCAGCAGATCGCGCAGGAACGCGACGTTCGTGGTCACGCCCAGGATCACGGTCGAGCCGAGTGCCCGGTCGAGAGCGGTGAGTGCGCCCGCACGGTCGGGCGCCCAGGCCGCGACCTTGGCCAGCATCGGGTCGTAGTCGCTGCCCACGACCATGCCCTCGGCCAGCCCGCTGTCCACCCTGACGCCCGCCCCGGCCGGTTCGCGCAGGGCCAGGATCCGCCCGCCCGTGGGCAGGAAGTCCCTGGCCGGGTCCTCCGCGTAGAGGCGGGCCTCGACGGCGTGGCCGCGCAGCCGCACCTCGTCCTGCCCGAACGGCAGCGGCTCGCCGGCGGCGATGCGCAGCTGCAGCTCGACGAGGTCGAGCCCGGTCACCATCTCGGTCACCGGGTGCTCCACCTGGAGCCGGGTGTTCATCTCCATGAAGGAGAACTCGATCGGCCCCTCGCGACCGGAGACGATGAACTCCACCGTTCCCGCGCCGACATAGCCCACGGCCCGGGCCGCCTCGACCGCCGCCGCGCCCATCCGCCGCCGCGTCGGCTCGTCCAGCAGCGGCGAGGGCGCCTCCTCGATGATCTTCTGGTGGCGGCGCTGCAGGCTGCACTCGCGCTCCCCCAGATGCACCGCGTTCCCGTGGCCGTCGGCGAGGACCTGGATCTCGATGTGCCGGGGGCGCTCCACCAGCCGCTCGATCAGCAGCGTGCCGTCGCCGAAAGCGGCCAGCGCCGTACGGCGGGCCGACTCCAGCGCGGCGGGCAGTTCGCCGGCCGACCACACCGGCAGCATGCCCTTGCCGCCGCCCCCGGCCGATGGCTTGACCAGCACAGGGAAGCCGATCCGGGTCGCCGCCTCGACGAGGTCGTCGCCCGGTTCCGCCCCGCCGGGCACCACGGGCACCCCGGCCCGGGAGACCGTCTCCTTGGCCCGGATCTTGTCGCCCATGGCCTCGATCGCCTCGGCCGGCGGCCCGACGAACACCAGGCCGGCGGCGGCGCATCGGCGGGCGAACTCCGCGTTCTCGGCGAGGAATCCGTACCCGGGATGGACCGCCTCGGCGCCGGCGGCCCGGGCTGCCCCGATGACGGCGTCGATGTCAAGGTAGCCGCGCTCCAGCCGTACGGCGAGGTCGGCCTCGCGCACATGGCGGGCGTCGCGGTCGGCGTCGCTGTGGACGGCGACCGAGCGGACGCCCATGGCCCGCAGCGTCCGGATGATCCGGACCGCGATCTCGCCGCGGTTGGCGATGAGTACGCTCGCGAACATCACTGACTCACTCACATCCGGAAGACGCCGTAGCCGACGGGTTCGAGCGGGGCGTTGGCGGCGGCGCCGAGGGCCAGGCCGAGCACGGTCCTGGTGTCCGCCGGATCGATCACCCCGTCGTCCCACAGCCGGGCCGTCGAGTAGTAGGGACTGCCCTGGTGCTCGTACTGCGCGCGGATCTCGTCGGCGTCCGCGTCGCCCACCATGGTCAGCACGGTCGCGGCCTGCTCCCCGCCCATCACCGAGATCCGGGCGTTCGGCCACATCCAGAGGAAACGCGGCGAGTAGGCCCGGCCGGCCATGGCGTAGTTTCCCGCGCCGAACGACCCGCCGATGATCACGGTGAACTTGGGCACCCGGGCGCAGGAGACCGCGGTGACCATCTTCGCGCCGTGTTTGGCGATGCCGCCGTGCTCGTACGCCTTGCCGACCATGAAGCCGCTGATGTTCTGGAGGAAGACCAGCGGGATGCCGCGCCGGTCGCACAGCTCGATGAAGTGGGCGCCCTTCAGCGCCGACTCGGCGAACAGGATGCCGTTGTTCGCGATGATCCCCACCGGGTGGCCGTGGATGTGGGCGTATCCGGTGACGAGAGTCGGGCCGTACTCGGCCTTGAACTCGAGGAAGCGGCTGCCGTCGACGATGCGGGCGATCACCTCGCGCACGTCGTACGGCGTCCGCGTGTCGGTGGGGATGATTCCGTACAGCTCACGCGGATCGCAGGCGGGCGGCTCGGCGCGGGCGACCTCCCACGGGCGGGGCGGTCGCGGGCCGAGCGTCGCCACGATGTCCCGGACGATCCGCAGCGCGTCGGCGTCGTCGGCGGCGAGGTGGTCGGTGACGCCGCTGATGCGGGAGTGGACCTCGCCGCCGCCCAGTTCCTCGGCCGTGACCTCCTCGCCGGTGGCGGCCTTCACGAGCGGCGGGCCGCCCAGGAAGATCGTGCCCTGGCCGCGGACGATCACGGCCTCATCGCTCATCGCCGGGACGTACGCGCCGCCGGCGGTGCACGAGCCGAGCACGGCCGCGATCTGCGGGATGCCCCGGGCCGACATCGTGGCCTGGTTGTAGAAGATCCGCCCGAAATGCTCCCGGTCGGGAAAGACCTCGTCCTGCTTGGGGAGGAACGCCCCGCCGGAGTCGACCAGGTAGACGCACGGGAGGTTGTTGTGCAGCGCGACCTCCTGGGCGCGCAGGTGCTTCTTGACGGTGATCGGATAGTACGTCCCGCCCTTGACCGTGGCGTCGTTGGCGACGATCACGCATTCGCGGCCCAAGATCCGGCCGATGCCGGTGATGATCCCGGCGGCCGGGGCCTGGTCGTCGTAGAGGCCGGTCGCGGCGAGCGGCGACAGCTCCAGGAAGCGACCGCCCGGGTCGAGCAGGGTGTCCACCCGGTCCCGGGGCAGCAGCTTGCCGCGTCCGACGTGCCGCTCGCGGGCCCGCTCCGAGCCGCCGCGCGCGGCGGCCGCCAGCCGCTCACGCAGCTCCGCCGCGAGGCGCTCGTTGGCCTCGGCGTTCCGCTTGTACGGCTCGCCGCCGGGATCGCACCGGCTCTCCAGGGCCGGCCATCCGCTCGTGCTCATGCCCGGATGTTAACCATCATTAACTTGCTTCGTCTACCATGGGGGCCCATGGCCACCCCTACCCGCAATCGCCGCGCCGAGATCCTGTCGGCCGCCGCGGAGCTGTTCGCCGCACGCGGCTTCCACGGGGTCCGGATCGAGGAGATCGGCTCGGCCGTGGGGGTCTCCGGTCCCGCCCTCTACCGGCATTTCAGCGGCAAGGAGGCCCTGCTCGCCGAGATGCTGCTCGACATCAGCGGGCGGCTGCACGAGCAGGGGGCCAGGCTGGCGACCACGGCCGACCGGCCGGATGCCGCGCTCGACGCGCTGCTGCGCGGGCACATCGAGTTCGCGTTGGGCGAGCCCGCGCTCATCCGCGTGCACGAGCGCGAGCTCGACAACGTGCCCGACCCGGCCCGCCGGGCGATCCGGCGGCTGCAGCGGCTCTACGTCGAGGAATGGGTGACCGTACTGACCGAGTTGCGCCCCGCCTGCGCCCCGGCGCGGCTGCGCGCCGCCACCCACGCTGTCTTCGGGCTGCTCAACTCCACCCCGCACAGCGCCGGGGAGCTCCCGCCCGAGGCCATGGCCGAGCTCCTGCACCGGATGGCCCGCACCGCCCTCATGTCCCTGGAAGAGGCGTGATCGTCATCCTCCTACCGCATCCAGGCGCAGGGCAGGTCGGGATGCGTGCGAATGGAGAGCTCGGCCACTGAGCGGTCGGCGTCCTCGTCCTCGAGTCGGCCTCCTCGTCCTCGAGTCGGCCTCCTCGTCTTCGAGTCGGCCTCCTCGTCTTCGAGTCTGAGGTCGCCATTAGGACAAATGGGACCGAAAGATTTCGAAAGATTGACGTGCAAGTAGGTTCAGCCTACGGTTTGATCTCACGAAACATCTCGGGTGTAGCCAGAAACTTTCAGTAAGCCTCTTGTCGTGGTCGTCATCGGGGGACGGCAAGATCGTTACCGGACATCCAAGTGAGGAAGCATGAAACGTCTCCTGGCAGGGCTGGCCGCCGTCGCGTTCGTACTGGTCACTCCGATTCCGGCGAGCGCCGGCGTCGGCAAGTCACCGGACGATCTGCGCGACCTGGCGCACAAGCTCGGAATTCGGATCGGTACGGCCGTCGACCCTGCCGCGTTCAGAACCGAAACCGACTATCGCCGGATGATCAACCGCGAGTTCACCAATCTCACCGGCGAGAACGCGATGAAGTGGGAGTCGGTCGAGCCCGAGCGCGGCGAATACAACTGGACGGACGCCGACCTGCTGGTACGGAACGCCATGAAGTGGGGGCAGAAGGTGCGCGGGCACACCCTCGTCTGGCACAACCAGCTCCCCACCTGGCTCACCGAGGGCGTCGAGGACGGCAGCATCGACGCCAAGGAACTGCGCAAGATCCTCCGCGACCACATCAAGACCGAGGTCGGCCGATACCGCGGCAAGATCCGCGCCTGGGACGTGGTCAACGAGGTGGTGGACGACAACGGCAAGCTGCGCGACAGCATCTGGCTCAAGCATCTCGGCCCCGGCTATATCGCCGACGCCTTCCGCTGGGCGCACCAGGCCGACCCCTCCGCCAAGCTCTACATCAACGACTACAACCTGGAGTGGGACACCAAGAAGATCGACACCACGCTGAAGATCGTCAAGGATCTCCAGCGCAAGGGCGTGCGGATCGACGGCATCGGCTTCCAGGGGCACCTGGGCATCCAGTACGACTACCCGGGTGACTTCCCCAACATCATGCGCAAGTTCACCGACCTCGGCCTCGAGGCCGCGATCACCGAGGCGGACGTGCGCATGGTTCTGCCGGTGACGCCGAAGAAGCTCGCCACCCAGGCCGACTACTACAAGCGGATGCTGTCCACCTGCGCCGCCAACAAGCGCTGCGTCGAGTTCACCGTCTGGGGCTTCACCGACCGCCACTCCTGGGTGCCCGGCTGGTTCGAGGGTGAGGGCGCCGCCTGCATCACGGACGACAAACTGGCTCCCAAGCCCGCCTACAAGGCACTCCTCACCGTCGGCAGGCGCTGACGCCGACACAAGCCCCGGCCGGGCACGCAACACCCCCTCCGGCGGGCCCGGCCGGGCTCTGCCTCGGCAGTCCGCCTGCGGCTCCCGGCCGGGAGATCAGGGCTGCCGGTGCGCGGCAGGCGCCGGAATCGCCGCCGTGTGCCGGCTCTTCAGCCACATGTAGCTCCCGGGCCTGCGCCGCTCGAGGCGGAGCGACGCGACCGTGAAACGGCAGATCAGCTCCTTGACCCAGGCCGCGGCCCGGCCGGTGACGATCCGGTCGCCGGGCGTGTCGTCGGCCCGCACCAACTGGATCAGGCCGTCGCGGCGGCCGAGGCTCACGCACTGGATGACGTACCGGAACCGGAACGGCCGAGGCGTACGGCCCCAGGCCCGCGCGTTGATCGCATCGGCGGCGTGCGCCCCGATCGGCATCCCGGTCGCGCACGACATCCGCAGCGTGCCCACGCCCGGCACCTCGACGGCCGCCGCGTCGCCCACGGCGTACACCTCGGGATGGGACGTCGAGCGCAGGGTGTCGTCGACGAGGACCCGCCCCCGCTCGTCCACGGCCAGACCGGACTCGGCGGCCAGCGACGGCACGCAGAACGAGGCGGCCCACACGACCACGTCGGCCGGGATGTCCGCCGCGTCGGTGCGCACCCGCCCCTCGTCGACGCCCGCGACCTGGGTGTGCGCGTGGACCCGCACACCGAGCCGGCCGAGCACCCCGGCGAGGTGCGCCCGCCCCTTCTCCGACAGCCCCGGGGCCGGATCACCGCCGGTGACCAGCGCCACCCGCCAGGCGGGATAGGCCTCCGCCAGCTCGGTGGCGAGCTCGACACCGGTCAGTCCCCCGCCGACCACCACGAGATCCCCGGCGCCGTCGTCGCCGAGCCGCTTCCTGAGCTCCACCGCCCGTTCGGCCGTGTAGGCGTGCCGCCTCACCCCGGGTACGTCGGTGTCGGTGCGGCTGCCCAGCGCGTAGACGAGCGTGTCATAGCCGATCTCCCGCCCGTCGTGCGTCCGCACTCGCTTCCCGTCGAGGTCGAGGCCGGTCACCCGGGCGGTCACCGTCGTGATGCCCGTGCCGCGGGTCAGCTCGGCCAGCGGAACGGTCACGCTCGGCCGGCCCGCCGCCAGTTCGTGCAGCCGGATCCGCTGGGTGAAGTGATCCTCGGCGCTGACGATCGTGACCCGGTGGCGCCGGTCCACCCGCAGCGCGGTGGTCATGCCCGCGTAACCCGCACCGATGACGACGATGTGCTGAGCCATGTGTGCCTCCTTGGTTCTGCAAGGAGGACCCGGCAGCGGCGGCCGATGTGACTATGAGGCGTGTCACACCCGAAGATGGCGCAGCTTGTCCGGGTTGAGGACGACGTCCACCTCGGTGATACGGCCGTCGGCGACCGTGAATGCGGCGACACTGTTCACCGCACCCGACGGCTCGACGAGCACCAGGCCGGCCCGGCCGTTGACCGTGCGGACCTGTACGGACATCCCCGTGCCCGCGTACCAGCGGGAGACCAGACCGAGCACGAGCCTCGACACCTTCTCGGCGCCGGTGACGGGGAGACGGGCGGCGGAGACGACGCCGCCGCCGTCGGCGCGCCAGACGACATCGGGGTCGAGCACCGCGACCAGGGCGGGCAGGTCGCCGGAGGTCGCGGCCGCGATGAACGCCTCGACCGCCTTCCGGTGGGCCGACGGGTCGGCGGACCGCCGGGGGGCGTAGTCGTTGACCCGGCGGCGGGCGCGCGAGGCGAGCTGCCGCACGGCCTCGGGGGTGCGGCCGATGATGGCGGCGATCTCGTCGAACGGCACGGCGAAGACGTCGTGGAGGACGAACGAGGTCCGCTCCGCCGGGGTCAGCCGTTCCATGACGGCGAGCAGCGCCATGCCGACCGACTCGTCCATGATGACGCGGTCTTCCGGCCCGTCCTGAGCGAGCACCGGTTCCGGAAGCCACTCACCGACGTAGGTCTCCCGGCGCGACCGCGCCGAGGTCAGCAGGTCGAAGCAGATCCGGCTGACGATGGTGGTCAGATAACCGCGCCGGTCGGCCACCGACCCGTGGTCGCTGTCCCGCCACCTCAGCCAGGCCTCCTGGACGGCGTCGTCGGCGTCGCCGACCGTGCCGAGGATGCGGTAGGCGACGCTCCACAGGTGCCCCCGGTGCTCCTCGAAGCCCTCCTGCCACGTCCCGGTCACGCCCACAGCACCCGTTCTATCTCTTGAGGAGCTCGCGTGCGGCCCGCTCGATGTCGGCCTCGGACATCAGCACGGTCTGCGCCGCCGGGCCGAGCGGGACGAAGCTGTCGCGGGAGGTGACCCGGGCGATCGGGCCGGTGAAGCCGCTGTCGAGCAGCGCCGCCATCACGCTCTCCGAGACGCCGCCGGTGCGGCGGGTCTCGTCGGCGATCAGCACCCGGCCGGTGAGCTCCGCGGCGCGCAGGAGGTCCGCCACCGGCAGCGGCGCGAGCCAGCGCAGGTCGAGCACGCGACAGCCGATCTCCTCGGCGGTGAGCTTCACCGCGGCACGCAGGCTCATCCTGACCCCGTTGCCGAAGGTGACGATGGTCAGGTCCCGGCCCTCACCGTACGAACGGGCCCGGCCGACGGGCACGTGCGTCTCCGCCCAGCGGGCGGGCGGCGCGTACGGCGCGAGCCAGCCGCCGTCGCCCTTCTCGAACAGGTCGCGGGTGTGATAGAGGGCGATCGGCTCCAGGAAGACGCACACGCTCCCGTCGACGCGGGCCGCGGCGAGGCAGGTCCGCAGCATCGCGGCGGCGTCGTCCGGCCGGGACGGTGACGCGAGAATAATGCCAGGAATATCCCGCAATGCGGCAATTGAGGAATCATTGTGGAAATGTCCCCCAAAGCCCTTTTGATACGCATATGACGCCACGCGCAGGACGAGCGGATTGCGATACGCGCCCTGCGAGAAGAACTGCATCGTGGCCGCCTCGCCGCGAATCTGGTCGAGCGCGTTGTGCAGATAGGCCAGGTACTGCATCTCGGGCACCGGCAGCAGCCCGGACACCCCTGCGCCCAGCGCGAGGCCGAGGATGGCCTGCTCGTCGAGCAGGGTGTCGAAGACGCGCTCCGCGCCGAACCTGCGCAGCAGCCCCCGCGTCACGCCGTACACCCCGCCCTTGCGCGCCACGTCCTCCCCGAACACGACGATCTCCGGGTCGAGCGCCATCGCGTCGGCCAGCGCCCGGTTGACGGCCTGGGCGAAGGTCAGCTTGCCCTCCAGCTCCGGCAGCGTGTCGAACGCCCGCTCCCGCTCCGGAGCGACCCGAGCCACCGCGGCGGCGACCACGCCGGGACGGCGCGGCGCGATCGGCGCCATCACCTCCTCCGCCGACCTCAGCCGCGGCCGGCGGGTGCACTCCATCGCGAGCTTGAGCACGTGGTCGCGCTCGGCCTCGTAGCGGGTGAGCAGTTCGTCCGGCAGCGCGAGACCGGCCTCGACGAGCAGCCGTGCCGTACCGACGAGGGGATCGCGCTCCAGGTCCTGGGCGATCTCCCTGCGGGTCCGGTAGGCGATCTCCACGTCGGATCCGGCGTGTCCCATCAGGCGCACGGTGCGCAGGTGCAGGAACGCCGGGCTTCTGGTGGACCTGACGTGGTCGACGGCCCGGCGCGCCACATCGTAGGCATCGGCGAGATCGCAGCCGTCGGCGGTGAAGTGCTCCAGCAGCGGGTGCCCGGCCTGCTCCACCCACCCCGGCGGGGTCTTCACGCTGATCCCGATGCCGTTGTCCTCGCAGACGAACAGAACGGGCATCTGCAGCCCGCGGAACCGGCCGTAGGCCGCGGTGTTCAGCCCGGTGAGCGCGGAGGCGTGGTTGACCGAGGCGTCGCCGAAGCCGCACACGGCCATCGCGTCGGCCGGCCACCTGGACGGCACGCCGAGCACACGGGCCCGCTCGATGGCGAAGGCCACACCGACGGCCCTGGGCAGATGGCTGGCGATCGTGGAGGTCTGCGGGATCACCGCGAGGTCGGGGTGGCCGAACACCTTGTGCCGCCCGCCGGCGATCGGCTCCTCGGCCGAGGCGGTCAGCCCGAGGAGCACGTCGCGCAGACCTTCCTCGGCCAGCCGTCCCGCCTGGGCCGACCGGGTCAGGTAGAAGGCCCCCGAGCGGTAGTGCAGCAGCGCGGGATCCGACACGCGTGTCGCGGCGGCGACCGCGGCGTTGCCCTCGTGGCCGGCCGATCCGATCGTGTAGAAACCCTCGTCCTGTTCACGCAGCACGCGGGCGGCGACGTCGAGGAGACGACTGGCGAGCTGGACCGCGAAGATCTCCCGGCACATCACCCCGGTCAGCGTCGTGCCCGGCCGTACCGGAAGTGCCGGGTCTTTCGGCGGCCCCGGCGTCAGCGCCCCGACGGCCTCGGCGAAGTGCGTCTCCACAGCGTCCCGCGTCACAAGCCCGATTATGTCGCAGGACTCCGACCATCGTCCGTGGAGCGATTCTTTTGACACGGATTGATGACGATAAGTCGCCCCGTTGAACCTTCCCCGTTATCCGGACGTCTCCTGATTGGCCAGCACCAAGCACCCTCACAAGGAAGGCCGGCAAATGTTCAAACGCATTCATGCCGTGGTCGCGGCGGCGGCCATGGCCGGTGCGATGCTCATCGCGCCGCCCGCCGCCGCGACCACGGCGCCCCCCGCGCCGGACGGCCTGGCGGTGTCGCCCAACCCCGTGATCGTCAGCACCGACGCGGGCACGGCTGCGACGTTCACCTTCACGACCGCCGCCGGCACGAGCGGCTCGGCCAGGCTCGTCGACGCGGGCGGCGACACCGTCAACTTCGGCTCCATCAGCGTCACCGGCGCGGGCGTCTACACGGCGAAGCGCACGTTCACGCCCGCCGACAGGCCCGGCACGTGGAAGCTCGTGGCGACGGCGATCAAGGACGGCGAGTCGGTTGAGGCCGACCTGTCGTTCCAGGTCCAGGTCAAGGTCCAGCGGGCGACGAGCCTGGACTTCGACGCCTCACCCGACGTGGTCGGACGGGGTGACAGGGTCCACCTTCGCGGCACGCTGAAGTACCGGCAGGGCCCGGCGTGGAAGGGCTACGGCGGCCAGCAGGTGGACCTCGCCTTCAAGCCGTTCGGCGGCGGCTCCTATGGCAAGGTCGGCACGGTCACGACCGACTCCAGCGGCCGGTTCTGGATCACCGAGCGGGCCTGGCGGTCCGGCTGGTGGCGGGCCGAGTTCGCGGGGACCTCCGACGCCGATGCCGCGGTCAGCGACAGCGACCGCGTCGACGTCAGAACCTCGGTGCGCGACAGCCGCATCACCGGGTTCGACGCCTCCCCCGAGCCCGTCGTGGACGGCGGGACCCTCCGCCTGCGCGGCACGCTGCAGGTCGGCGACCGGTGGAACCGGGACGGCCACCGCGGTCAGCTCGTGAAGATCATGTTCAGGCCCGACCGCGGCTACGGCTGGCGGTACGTCACCTCCGACCGGACCGACCACCGCGGCCGGTTCCAGGCCGACGTGACCGCCACCGCCTCGGGCTGGTGGCGGGCCGAGTACGCCGGCGCCAAGGGCGTGCGGGGATCGGTGAGCCAGGCCGACCACGTGCGCGTGCGGGCGTCCGAGCCGCCGGTCGTGGTGATTCCGCGGTCGGCCACCCGCATCGTCAAGTTCAACGCGGGTCCCGAACCCGTCAAGCGCGGCCGGACCATGTACTTCCGGGGCACGCTCCAGATCTGGGAGCGCGGCTGGGTGGGCTTCGGCCACCAGAAGGTCACCGTGCAGTTCAAGAAGGCGGGCAGCCACCACTGGAAGTCGGTGAAGAGCACCCGGACCAACGGTTCCGGCAAGTTCTACACCAAGACGAAGGCGTCGCTGGCCGGCACCTGGCGGGTCGTCTTCTCCGGCAACGACGAGGCCAAGCGCTCGTACTCCCACCGCGACTACGTGTGGGTCAGGCGCTGACCCACACCCGCACTCCGACGGGCGTCCGCCATCACCGGCGGGCGCCCGTCGCCTTTCGCGAAGCCGTACGATGCAGGGCGGAGGTGTCCCCCTGAACCTGCACGAACTGACCTCGATCCAGCCCCCGCCCCCACTGTGGCTGGTCGTGCTCTCCGGGTTCGCCGCTTTCGCGCTCGTGGCGTACGGCCCGGCCTGGCACGCCTCCCGCGGGCTGATCACGATCGCGCACGAGGGGGGCCACGCGCTGGCGGCCGTGCTGACCCGGCGCAGGCTGAAGGGCATCCGGCTCCACTCCGACACCTCGGGCCTGACGCTGACCAGGGGCAGACCGACCGGACCCGGCATGATCATCACGGCGGCGGCCGGCTACATCGCGCCGTCGCTGATCGGGCTGGGCGCCGCCTGGCTGCTGGCCGACGGGCACGTCACGCTCCTGTTGTGGGCCGTGATCGCGCTGCTGGCCTGCATGCTGCTGATGATCAGAAACGTCTTCGGCGCCGTGTCGCTGCTCGTCGTCGGCGGCGCTATCTTCGCGCTGACCTGGTTCGCCCCGCCGGAGGTGCGGGCCGTCTGCGCGCACATCGGGGTGTGGTTCCTGCTGCTCGGCGGGGTGCGCCCGATCCTGGAGCTGCGATCCAAGCGCAGCCGCGGCCGCGCCCCGGACTCCGACGCCGACCAGCTCGCCCGGCTCACCCGCGTCCCCGGCGCCTTCTGGGTCGTGCTCTTCCTGCTCGTCTCCGTGGCCGCCCTCGGCGCCGGCGGCTACCTCCTCGTCGATCGAGTAATGACTTAATCTGGATTCGGTATCGAAGTCGTACCGGGAGATGGGGTATGAGCGTCGGCCGGGGGACGATCGGGATGATCGCCGGCAGTTTGATGGTGGTTTTGGCCACGCTCGGCTACGTGCTCTCGCCTCCGACGTTCGACCCCGCGCCGCTGGCGGCCTCGGAGAGCTTCCACTCCCTGCCGCCGCAGCCCGCGAGCGAGACCCGCCCGGTCGCCGCGAACGCGCCGATCCGCACCGAGACGATCACGGTGCCGGCCCGCCACGAGACGCTGAAGGCCGTCATCAGATATCCGCTGACGCCGGGCAGGCATCCCGCCATGGTGTTCGTGCAGGGCTCGGGGTCGGGCAACGGATCCGAGTTCGACCAGCAGGCCGAGTGGCTGGCCAGGGCGGGCATCGTCACGCTCGCCTATGACAAGCGCACGGTCGGCTACTCCTTTCCCACCCGCGACTTCTCCCTGCTCGCCGACGACGCCCTGCGCATGCTGCGGGTGCTGCGGCAGCGGGCCGACGTCGACCCGGCCAGGGCGGGGTTATGGGGCGTGAGCGAGGGCGGCTGGGTCGCGCCGATCGCCGCCGGCACCGGTGAGGCGGCCTTCGTGGTGCTGGTGTCCTCACCGAACGTGTCGCCGATGCGGCAGGTCGCCTGGGCGCTGAACGAGCAGCTGCTGCGCCTGCACGCCCCGCCGGGCGTGCGCGACCTGCTCACCCGCGCGATGGGCGGGGTGGGCTTCGAGTTCCTCCGCCACGACGGGGTCCCCGCGCTGCGCGGGATCAAGCAGCCGGTCCTGGCCCTGTACGGCACCGACGACCCGTCGATCCCGTTCGTGGAGAGCACGGAAACGCTGGTCAACGCGCTACGCGACGGCGGCAACCCCGACTACACGATCCGCTTCCTCGCCGGTGCCGATCACGCGATGCGGATCGGCGGCGGGCCGTACGCGCCCGCTTACCTGCCGACGCTCGCCAACTGGATCAAGGACCTGCCGCGTACGGCCACGCCGGCCGCGGCGATCGCCGGGGCGACCCCGGTGCAGCGGTACGAGGCCAGCGATGTGCCGGCCGCGCCATGGTACGGCCACACCTCGATCCTGTGGCTGACGCTCTGCCTGGCCGCCGTCGGCTACGTCGCCGCCCCGGTCACCGAGATGGTCGTCCGGCTGCGGGGTCGCGACCCACGTCTCCAGACGGACCTGGAGATGTGGCCGGCCATCCGGCGACGGCTGCGCCGGATGGCCTGGGTCGGCCTGGGTGAGCTGGCCGCGGTCATCGCCTTCATCACGCTGATCGTGCTGTTCTCGGTCAACCAGGCCGGCGCGTGGCCCGCCGTGCAGGCAGGATGGCTGGTCGTACGGCTGCTCGCCGTGGTGATGCTGATGCAGGAGGTGACGGCGGCGGTGGCCGTCATGACCGCGCTGCGCGCCGGGTGGGAGCCCACGCGCTGGCAGCGCAGCGTGCTCGCGGGCGTCCTCGGCGGCACCGGGCTGCTGCTTCTCACGGCCGCCTACTTCGGGCTGTTCGCCATTCCCTGGTGACGGTCAAATGGCGGTACCGACTCTCCCAGCCGGCTCACGAGCCCGGTTTTCGCGCGGCGTGGCCGCTTCAATTGAGGCGTGTCGGCGATGCGGGAAGCGACTGAGGAGCGGAGAGCGCCAGAGGAGACGGGGCGGGGCGCCGCGCTGATCGGCTGGGTGGCGCTGTCGGCCGTGCTGCCGGGCGTCGCGCACCTGCGGGCCGGTTGGCGGCGCACCGGAACAATGCTGCTCGTCTGCCACCTGTCGGCCGTCACCACCGTGATCCTGGTGGCCGCCGGGGCGGACGCCGGGCTGGCCGGGCGGGCGCTCAACTGGCTCAGCCAGATCGCCGCGGTCGCCGGGGCCGCCGCCGTCGCGTGGTTCTGCCTGGTCCTCCACTCGTACTTCGTGCTGCGGCCGAGGCGGCTGCCGTACTCGGGACAGGTCGCCACCGGGCTGATCGCCGGGGTGCTCGCGGTGGCCTCGGCGGCGCCGTTCGCGCTCGCCGCCCGATATCTGACCGTCTCCCGGCAGACTCTCGACTCGGTCTTCGGCACGCCGGTCACCGGCCCGCGGAGCGGCGATCCATGGGTGGGCCGCGAGCGGATCAACGTGCTCCTGCTCGGCGGCGACTGGGGCCGCGACCGCATCGGCGTGCGGACCGACAGCATCAACGTGGCGAGCGTGGACGTCCGCACCGGCGAGACGGTGCTGCTGGGCCTGCCGAGGAACCTGGAGCACGTCCGCTTTCCCCCGGGCAGCCCCATGGAGCGCCGCTTCCCCTACGGTTTCGAGCTGCCCGAGTCGAAGCCGGGCTGGCGCGAGGACCTGCTGTTCTCGGTGTGGCAGTACGCCGACGATCACCCCGAGCTGTTCGGCGGACGCCGCGGCATGGGCGCCGAGACGCTGAAGCAGACCGTGGCGTACACGCTCGGCATCCCGATCGACTGGTACGCGCTGGTCAACATCTGGGGCTTCGCGAAGATCATCGACGCGCTCGGCGGCCTCGTCCTCACCATCGACCACGACATCGTGTTCGGCCGGTACGACGAGGGCCTGCTCCCGGCGGGCACCCGGCGGCTCAGCGGCGCCGAGGCGCTGTGGTACGCCCGGTCCCGCACCTTCAGCGACGACTTCGTCCGCATGCGCAGACAGCGCTGCGTGTTCAACGCGCTGCTCGCCCAGGCCGACCCGGCGGCCGTGCTGCGCCGCTTCACCGAGATCGCCGCGATCGCCCGCGGGATCATCCGTACGGACATCCCCCGGCCCATGCTGGAGCACCTGGTGCCGCTCGCGTGGAAGGTGAAGCGGGCCGAGGTGAGGAGCCTGCAGTTCATGCCGCCGATGATCAGTACGGTCCATCCCGACTGGGGCCGCATCCGCGAGCTCACCGCTAAGGCGATCGAGCCGCGTCCCTCCCCCAAGCGGCGTGCGCGGGCCTCGGCGGCGCCGTCCGCCACCGCCCCGATCTCCGACGGCTGCGGCGCTGCCTAGACGGCGTGGAGCGCGCGCCGGCCGGTCAGCGACGCGAGCAGCGCGGTGAGCCCGATCAGCGTGTAGGCGGTGAGGTAGCCGCCCGTGCCGGCGATCGACGTGAGGACGACCCCGGTGAACGCGAGGAACGCCGCGGCCGCGATGCTTTCACCGGCCTGGAGCGAGGAGCTGTAGTAGCCGTGGAGATCCGGTGGCGCGAGGGCGAGCGTGGCCGAAGTGATCACCGGGTAGGCGAGGCCCATGCCGGCCCCCATGACGACGCCGCTCACGGCGACGGCTCCGATCGGCACGAGGCCCCCGATCATGAATGCCGCGCCGATCGGGCCGACGAGCACGAGTCCGGCCGCCCAGCGCAGCAGGACCGCCGACCCGGCACGCTCCGCGAACCGCCCCTGGAGCCAGGCGCCCGCCGCCCAGCCGAGAGCGCCGACCGCGACGACGAGACCGGCGAGGGCCGGCCGCAGGCCGCGCTCCTGCTGGAGGTAGAGCGGAAGATATACGTCGGTGGCGGCGACGGCGGCCCCCAGCATGGCGCGCAGCGCGATCAATCGCGGCGCCCCGGGGCGGCCGCGCAGCGTTCCCCCGGGCAGAAGCCGGGCTCCCGCCACGATCAGGGCGACGACGCCGATGCCGAGCCAGCCGTAGAGCTGCGGCACGGGTCGCTGACCCCCCACGTGGACGGCGAGCAGCGCGGCCGCCGTGGCGACGGCCCACCACCCGCGCCGGCCGAAGACGGGCACGCGCCGGGTGTCCGCCCGGGTGCTGTGACGCCGGGTCGCGACCACCAGGATGGCGAGCGCGGCCCCGGCGCCGAGACCCACCACGGCGAACAGCACGCGCCAGTGCGCCACCTCGACGAAGGCGCCCGCGACCAGGGGGCCGACCATCGACGGCAGGATCCAGGCGGCGGTGAGCAGGCCGAACATGCGCGCGTGCGCGGCCTGGGGAATGGCCTTCGCGACGATGACGTAGAGCAGCACCGAGTCGATGCCGCCGCCGAGTCCCTGAAGCAGCCGCCCGACGACGAAGGCGGCCATGTCCGGCGCCCCCGCGCAGACGGCGAGGCCGGTGACGAAGAGACCGCCGCCGATCGCGAGCGGCGACGTGATGCCGCTGCGGTCGGCCCAGTCGCCGCCGACGATCATTCCGATCAGGGCCGTGGTCAGGGTCGCGGCGAACGCGAGCGAGTACCATGCCCGCGCGCCGAGGTCGTCGACGATCACCGGGAGCACCGTGGAGATCGACACGGACTCGAACGCGATGAAGGTCATCAGCACGAGGATGCCGGCGATGACCGGCCAGGTGCGTGCCGTCCAGAGCCGTGACCGTGTCGCCGCCCCGTCGGCGGCGACGATTGATGATGTGCTCACTGCTGCCTGTCATTCTGTGCGCGAGGTGGTGTGGCTAGACTCGACACATCAAGTCGGCTTGATGTCGGAGTCGTTTGGAGATCCGGATGCCCCAGCTTGAACCGGGTGTGATCTGGCTGAAGCCGGGACAGATCGCCGAGCGGGCCGGTGTCGCCGTCTCCACGCTGCATTACTACGAAAGCGTGGGGCTCATCCGGAGTCGCCGCACGAGCGGGAACCGGCGCGAGTACACCCGTGACACGCTGCGGCTGATCGCGTTCATCCGTGCCGCGCAGCGGGTGGGCGTCTCGCTGGAGAAGATCAGGGAAGCGCTTGACCAGCTGCCCCGGGAGCGCGTGCCCACGAAACGCGACTGGGCCCGGCTGGCACGCCAGTGGCATGACGATCTGACCACCAGGATCGAAGAGCTCACCGCGCTGCGGGACCGCTTCTCCGACTGCATCGGCTGCGGCTGCCTGTCGCTGCGGTCCTGCCCCTACTCCAACCCCGAAGACGTGCTCGGCAGGGAAGGCACCGGGGCGCGGCGCCTTCCCCGGCGGCCATGACGATCAGGACATGGTGATCACGATCTTGCCGCGCCCGTGCCCCGTACCGAGCTCGCGATGGGCGTCGGCGGCGCGGTCCAGGGGGTACGTCGAGCGGATCAGCGAGGTGATCTCGCCCTTGGCGTACAGCTCGACCAGGTGACCCAGGCGTTCCGCGGAGCGGGTGCCGGAGAGGGTGGCGACCCCGACCTTCGGGCCTTCCTCGTGCTCATAGATCGTGCGGGTCCGGGTGAGGTCCCTGGCCAGCTCCAGCGTGGCCGCCAGCGCCTCACGCCCGGCGCCGTCGAGGACGACGTCGACGCCGTCGGGCGCCAGAGCGCGCACCTGCCCGACGAGGTCCGACCGGTAGTCGACGGGTTCCGCGCCGAGCAGGCACAGGTAGTCGTGGTGATCTGAGCGCGCTGTGCCGATCACTCGCGCACCGCGCAACCGGGCCAGTTGTACGGCGAAGCCGCCGACGGCCCCGGCGGCGGCGTGGATCAGCACCACGTCTCCCGGCCCGGGCCGTACCTCCTCCCAGGCGATCTCCGCGGTCTGCGCCCCCGCGGTGAACCCACCGGCGACCTCCCACGACATCGAGGACGGCTTGCCGACGATCTGGTCGGCGCCGACCACCACGAACTCGGCGTAGCAGCCGAGCAAAGTGAAACCGAGCACCTCGTCACCGGGCCGCCAGCCGGTCACGCCGTCCCCGACGGTGTCGATCACTCCGGCGAACTCGTTGCCCGGGATGGGCGGCAGCTCACCGGTCGCGTACGGCGGTCGCCACCCAGCGCGGACGGCAAGGTCGAACGGCTGGACCCCCGCCGCGCGCACCCGTACCCGTACCTGACCCGCGCCGGGCACGGGGTCGGGAACCTCACGCGTCTGGAGTACCTCCGGTCCACCGGGCTTCGTGACATAGGCGACCTTCATGGATCTTCCTCTCATCGTTGGGAAGTCCACCGTCCTACATCAAGTCAACTTGACGTCAAGCCACCCCCTCCCCCACGCCGTGATCTTGCGAATACTCGCAGGAAGAGCCGTGAGCAGGGATTTCATGTTCGTGATCTTGCATTTCCTCGCAGACACATGCCCTGAGCAGCGGAAATATCGTTGATGATCTTGCACTTGCGATTACAAGATCACGAAATACATAGGTGCGGCCCAGACGGCCCGCGTGCGAGAAACTGCAAGATCACGAGATGGATCAACGCAGGTCAGGAGGGTGATCTGCGAGAAAACGCAAGATCACGGGAGGGATGCGGGGCGGGTTCAGACTCGGAAGGACTCGCGGGCGAGGCGCCGTACCCGCGACTCGTCCACGGTGTGGCCGAGGCCCGGCTGGGTGAGCGGCACGGCGACGACGCCACCCGACGCGTCGACGGGCGGGAGGACGACCTGGGCGCTTCGCGGCGGCTCGGCCACGTCGCTCGGCATCGAGCAGCCCGGCAGGCTCGCCACCGCCACGGTGGCGGCACGGGCCAGCCCCGCGCCGTGCCCACCGGCGCAGATGATGTCCCATCCGGCGGCGACCGCGTGATCGTGCACGAGCCGTACGGCACCGAGCGAGCCGATCAGCGCCGGGCGCAGCAGCAGCGCGCGACCTGCCTTCAGGCCCACCGCCTCGTCCAGCTCTGCCGCCGAGCCGACCTCGACCGCCACCGCCGCGGCCACCCGGTCCTGCAGGTCGGCGCTGGTCAGCAGGTCCTTGAACGGGCGTTCGATGGCGACGACGCCGTAGGCGTCCAGCGCCTCGAGCTGGCCCGTCCCGGTGTAGGCGCCGTGCCCGTCGACGGCGATGGCCAGGCCCGGATAGGCGGCGCGGACCGCCCGGAGCGGCTCGACGTCCCAGCCCGGGTAGACGTCGAGCGTCACATGCCCGTAACCCGCGCAGACGTGCCGGTTCACCCGGGCGATCATGCTTTCCAGCGAGCGGTCGGCCGCCAGCCGCACGGTGCCGATCAGGGAGGTGCGGCTTCCGCCGAGGGCGTGCGCGAGCGGGACGCCGTTCATCCGGCCCCACAGGTCCCAGACCGCCATGTCCCCGGCCGACCCGCCGGGGATCTCCCCCAGCTCCGCCGGGTGCTCCCAGTCGACGCCGACGAGGGCGGGAAGCGACCGCTCCACCCCGGGAGCCGTCCCAAGGGCCTCGCCCCAGCCGGTCGCGCCGCCGTAGTCCGTGATTTTGACCAGCGTGGTCTCCGGACGCCTGCCGTACGGCAGGGTCATCCTGAAGACCTCCAGCTCTCGGACGCGCGGCACCTGACCCCCCTTCGGATAGACCCTACGCCCAAGGGACGGGTGTCTCGGTCACGGCGACCACCGGATCGGCCATGCGGGAAAGGGACCTGCAGCCGCCGCCGCGGCGACACGACTTCCGGTCATGACAAGAAATAACGCAAGAGTAACGGTTTGGAACGACCCGGCTAGGCCGGCTCGCATCGCGAGTACCGTCCTCACATCGTCTCGCGATCTCCCCTTCCCCTCATGAATAACTTGCGGAGGAAACCGTGCGTCAGCGTGCATTTCTCAGGAGCGGCGCTCTGCTGGTCGTCGGGGCCCTGGCGCTGGCGGCGTGCGGGACGCGGGCGAACGAGTCCGACGGCGGCGCCGCCGACGGGCAGAAGGTCGTGAAGATCGGAGTGATCGCGCCGCTGACCGGCAACCTGTCGGCGATCGGGCTGGGCATCCGCAACTCGGTCGATCTGGCGATCCGCCAGGCGAACGAGCAGAACGCGCTCCCCGGCTGGAAGATCGAACTGCGGGCGGAGGACGACCAGGCCACTCCGCAGGTGGGCCAGCAGGCGGCGAGCACGCTGGCGGACGACCCGGCGATCGCCGGAGTGGTGGGGACGTACAACTCGAGCGTGGCCCAGAACGTGATGCCGGTGCTCGACAAGGCGAGCATCGTCCAGGTGTCGCCCGGCAACACCGGCCCGGCGCTGACCATGGGCGAGGACCTGGACAACCCGAAGCGGCCCTACCACAACTACTTCCGCACCTGCACCACCGACGCGATCCAGGGGCCGTTCGGCGCGCGTTACGTCTACAACACGCTCGGCATCAAGAAGATCGCGACGATCAACGACAAGAAGACGTACGGCGTGGGCCTGGTGGCGCAGTTCACCAAGGAGTTCAAGGCTCTCGGCGGCGAGGTGGTCTCCGAGCAGACGATCAACCCGGATGACACCGACTACTCGTCGGTGATCGCCAAGGTGGCGGCGGCCAAGCCCGACCTCCTCTACTACGGCGGGGAGTACCCCCAGGGCGGCCCGCTGAGCCGGCAGATGAAGGCGCGCGGGCTGAAGATCCCGCTGATGGGCGGCGACGGCATCGTCGACCCCAAGTACATCGAGCTCGGCGGCGACACCTCGGTCGGCGACTTCGGCACCAGCGTGGGTGCGCCGGTGGAGGCGCTGGACTCGGCGAAGGCGTTCGTCGAGGCCTACCAGAAGGCCGGGTTCAGCGAGTCCTACTCGGCGTACGGCGCCTACGCCTTCGACGCCGCGAACGCGATCATCAACGGGCTGAAGGTGTCGCTCAAGGACGCGACGGAGATCACCACGGACGTGCGCGAGGCGACGATCCAGGCGGTGCAGAACACGTCGTTCGAGGGAACCTCGGGGCACGTGGCGTTCGACCAGTTCGGCGACAACACCACGAAGATCCTCACGGTCTACAAGGTCGAGGGCGGCGAGTGGACGGCGGCCCACACCGACTCCTTCAAGTAGTCCGTCAGGTGTGGTGACGGGTCCGCGGAGGTTCGGGTGCTCACCCAGTTCGTGCAGCAGTTGGCCAACGGGGTCGTGCTGGGCGCCATGTACGCCCTGATCGCGTTGGGCTACACGATGGTGTACGGCATCATCCAGTTGATCAACTTCGCACACGGCGAGATCTTCATGATCGGCGCGTTCGGAGCGTTCACGGTCTACCGGTACGTCCTGCCGGACGGGACGAGCCTGTGGGTCGCGCTGCCGTTGATGCTGCTCGGCGGGGTGCTCGCCGCCGTGCTCGTGGCCGTGGCGATGGAGCGGTTCGCCTATCGCCCGTTACGCAACGCGCCGCGGCTGGCGCCTCTGATCACGGCGATCGGCGTGTCGATCGCGCTGCAGGAGGCGGTGCGGCTCTACTACCCCGACGCCCGGTCGAAGCTGGCGTTCCCGCAGTTGATCAGCGGGTCGCCAATTCCGATCGGATTCGGCGCGAGCGTGGACCGGGCCTCGGTCGTGGTGGTGCTCGTGTCGGTGCTCTGCATGGTGGCGTTGACGCTGTTCGTACGGCGGAGCCGCATGGGGCGGGCGATGCAGGCGACCGCGCAGGACCCGGACACCGCCCGGCTGATGGGGATCGACATCGACCGGGTGATCGTGGTGTCGTTCGTGCTGGGGGCGGCACTGGCGGCGGTGGCCGGGATGGCGCAGGGGCTGTACCTGGGGCAGATCGACTTCCGGATGGGGTTCATCGCCGGGTTGAAGGCGTTCACCGCGGCGGTGCTGGGCGGGATCGGCAACATCCAGGGCGCGGTGGTCGGCGGGTTCGCGCTCGGCCTGGTCGAGGTGATGGCGGTGCAGTACATCCCCGGCCAGTTCGGCGGCGGGGCGTGGAAGGACGTGTGGGCGTTCGCACTGCTGATCTTGGTGCTGGTCTTCCGGCCGCAGGGGCTGCTGGGTGAGCGAGTGGCGGACCGGGCATGAGCGGCGGAGCGAACACCCCACTGCGGCGGCTGGTCGAGAAGGGCCGGGCGTCGACGGCCACGGCCCGTACGGCGACGCTGCTCGGCGCGGCGTCGAGCCTCGCTTCGACGTTCCTGGCCTGGTCGTACGGCAGCGCGTTCCCCGGAGACCTGACGATCTACGGTTACCCCGGCGGCGCCCAGGTGCACGTGCTGGTGCTGGCGGCGGTCGCGATCGCGCTGCTGCTGATCGAGGTCAGCCCTCTGCGCCGGGTGGTGACGCCGGGCGGGGTGGGCGGCACGGTCCGCGTCCTGGCCTCGGGCGTGTTCCTGATCACGGCGTTCACGGTGCTCGCGATCGGCGTCGAGCTGGGCGGGCTGATCAACGTGGAGTGGGGCGGCTGGGTGGCCCTGGTGGCCGCCGCGGTGTTCGCCGTGGCCGCCCGGCTGCTGCCCGCCGATCGGCCGGCGGTGTGGTCGTACCGCCTGCCGGACTGGGTGGAGTTCCTGGTCATCGCCGTGGTGCTGGGCCTGGCGCTGGCCGCGTTCGTGCAGGCGCTGGCGATCCCCGAGTGGGAGATCTTCCTGTGTTACCTGGTCGCCCTTGGCGCTGCCCTGGCGGCGGCCTGGCGGCTGGGGCTGGCCGCGTGGATCTCCGCGGTGGGCGCGCGGCACCGGGGAGTGACGGTGACCGCCGCGTTCGTCGTCGCCGCGGCGTTCCCGTTCACCCAGGGCTCGGACAACCACTGGCTGAACGTGATGGTCAACGTGGGGATCTTCGCCACCACGGCGATCGGACTGAACATCGTGGTCGGCCTGGCCGGGCTGCTGGACCTGGGATATGTCGCCTTCCTCGGCGTGGGCGCGTACGTGGGGGCGCTGCTGTCCGGGGCCGCGGCGAGCTCCATCGGCTGGAATCCACCGTTCGCGGTCACCGTGGTGATCGGCGCGGTGGTCACCGCGATCGTCGGGGTGATCATCGGGACGCCGACGCTGCGGGTGCGCGGCGACTATCTGGCGATCGTGACGCTGGGCTTCGGTGAGATCTTCCGGATCACCGTGAACAACCTCGACGGCAGCACCGGCCCGCAGGTGACGAACGGGCCGAACGGCATCCCGGGGATCCCGGACCTGGTGTTCCTCGGGGTGGACTTCGGCCAGTCGCACACGATCTTCGGCATGAACCTGGGATATTTCGCGAACTACTTCTTCCTGGAACTGGTGCTGATCGCGTTCGTGATCCTGGTGTTCTCGCGGATGAACAACTCCCGGCTCGGCCGGGCCTGGCTGGCGATCCGCGAGGACGAGGTGGCCGCGCAGGCGGCGGGGATCAACACGTTCCGGTTGAAGCTGCTGGCCTTCGCTCTCGGTGCGACGCTCGCCGGGATGGCGGGCACCATCCAGGCACACGCCATCTCCTCCATCACCCCCGACTCCTATCAGTTCCTCAACTCGGCGTTCCTGGTCGCCGCGGTGGTGCTCGGCGGGATGGGCACGGTCACCGGCGCGATGCTCGGGTCGGTGGTGCTGTTGCTGCTGCCGGAGAAGTTCCGGTTCTTCCAGGACAACAAGCTGCTGATCTTCGGCCTGACGTTGGTGCTGATGATGCGGTTCCGGCCGGAGGGAATGATCGCGAACAAGCGCCGGCAGGCGGAGTTCCACGAGGAGGAGATCTCCGAGCGGCTCGGCCGGGAGGCCCAGGCGGAGGGAGCGCGATGAAGTCGGCCGGCGAGGACACGCAGCGTGGTCCGGTGCTGGAGGCGTCCGGGGTGACGATGCGCTTCGGCGGGCTGACCGCGGTCGACGGCGTCGACTTCGCGGTGGGCGAGAGGGAGATCGTCGGGCTGATCGGCCCGAACGGGGCGGGCAAGACCACGTTCTTCAACTGCCTGACCGGCATGTACGTGCCCACGGCCGGCCGGGTGACCTACCGCGGCACTCCGCTTTCCGGCAAACCCCACCTGGTCACCAAGACCGGCATCGCCCGCACCTTCCAGAACATCCGGTTGTTCCCGAACATGACGGCGCTGGAGAACGTGAAGGTCGGCCGGCACTGCCGTACCACCGTCGGCGCGCTCTCCGCGCTGGTGCGCGGCCCGAAGTATCGGCGGGAGGAACGGGAGACCGAGGCCAGGGCCCGGGAGCTGCTCGACTTCGTCGGCCTGGCCGACACCTCCGACGGCCTGGCCCGCAACCTGTCCTACGGCGACCAGCGGCGGCTGGAGATCGCCCGGGCACTGGCCAGCGACCCCGGCCTGCTGCTGCTGGACGAGCCGACCGCAGGAATGAACCCGCAGGAGACCCAGCAGACCAAGGACCTGGTGTTCAAGATCCGGGAACGCGGCCTGGCCGTGGTGGTGATCGAACACGACATGCGGTTCATCTTCACCCTCTGCGACCGGGTCGCCGTGCTCGTCCAGGGACGCAAGCTCACCGAGGGCAGCCCGGGCGAGGTGCAGCGCGACGAGCGGGTGATCGCCGCCTACATCGGCACGCCGGCGGGATCGGAGCAGTCATGACCGCGATGCTCGAGGTGGACGACCTGCGGGTCGCCTACGGCAACATCCTGGCCGTCAAGGGGATCAGCTTCCGGGTCGAGCAGGGGCAGGTCGTCACGCTGATCGGCGGGAACGGCGCCGGCAAGACCACCACGCTGCGCACCCTGTCCGGGCTGCTCCACCCCGTCGGCGGCCAGATCAGGTTCAAGGGCCGGCGGATCGACGGCATGGCCGCGCACAAGATCGTCGAGTTGGGGATCGCGCACTCGCCGGAGGGCCGGCACATCTTCCCCCGCATGACGATCGAGGAGAACCTGCTGCTCGGCGCCTACCTGCGCCGTGACGGCGCGGCGATCGAGCAGGACGTGCGGCGGGCCTATGAGCTGTTCCCGGTGCTCGGCGAGCGTCGCAGGCAGGCGGCAGGGACGCTCTCGGGCGGCGAGCAGCAGATGCTCGCGATGGGTCGAGCCATGATGAGCCGGCCCGAGCTGCTCATGCTCGACGAGCCGTCCATGGGCCTGTCCCCCATCATGATGCAGAAGATCATGGAGACCGTCGCCGCGCTCAAGGAGTCCGGCACCACGATCCTGCTGGTCGAGCAGAACGCCCAGGCCGCGCTCAACCTCGCCGACCGCGGCTACGTGCTGGAGACCGGCCGCATCGTGCTCGAAGACCACGGGCAGGCCCTGCTCGGCAACGACCAGGTACGCAAGGCCTACCTCGGCGAAGACTAGAGCATCGGTCAGGCATCGTCACCGCTGCCGCGGCGTCGGTCACTGCGCCGGGAGGAAGCTCCGGTCCGCTGCGAAGCCCGCTGGCCGCGGGCTTCCCGTGCGGTCCTCGCTCCCTCCCGCTCCGCTCCCTGCCCCCGGATGGCGGCTACTGACCGACTCTCTAGACGACGCAGAACTCGTTGCCCTCCGGATCCTGCAGCACCACGGCGTAGTACTCCATGCCCGGATCGTCCATGATCCGCAGTACGGTGGCACCGGCCCTGGTCAGCCGTTCCACGGTAGCGGTGACCCGCTGCGTGCGTACCGCCAACGGGACGTCGCGCCCACCGCCCACCTTCAGATCGAGGTGCACCCGATTCTTGGCGACCTTGGGTTCTGGAACCTGCTGGAACCACACCCGCGGCCCCTGCCCGGCAGGGTCCACGATCGACTCCGGGCTGTCTCCGGCACCGGCCGGCAGCTCTTCTTCCGGCACCCCCATGTCCGCCCAATAATCCCGCCACGTGGCGTGTCCCCCCGGAGGAGGCTCAGGCACGTACCCCAGGGCCTCGCACCAGAACGCCACCAGTCTCCGCGGATCGGCGCAGTCGATCGTCAGTTGCAGGGTCATCTCCATGCCAGGAGCCTGCCAGATGGGTCTGACATATCTCGGTCGTAGCCGCTGCCCCCTCCCACTGGAAGAATCCCCTGGTCGACCCCATGCTCCAGTGGCGTCGACGACGACACCGCGGAGGCGTGTAGGCAGGAGGCCCGCTGGAGAATACGGTGTAGTCGAGGCTGAAGACACCAAAAAATCCGGAGGTCGGTGTGACCCGCCAGATCGTTTCCGTCATCGGGGACAGTGAGGCCGTTTCCGGCACGGCCTACGAGTCGATCAACCCGGCCCGGCCCGACGAGATCGTCGCGACCGTCATGCTGGCCGATGCCGACACATTCGCCGGCGCGTGCCGTACGGCGGCGGCCGCCCAGCGGGAGTGGGCGCACGTCCCGGCGCCGGTACGGGGGCGGGTGATCGCGTCGATCGGCCGCCTGGTCGAGGCCAACACCGAGGCGCTGGCCAGGCTGGTCACCGAGGAGATCGGCAAGCCGTACGCCGAGGCGCTGGGCGAGGTGCGGGAGATCGTCGACACCTGCGACTTCTTCCTGGGCGAGGGCCGCCGCCTCTACGGGCAGACGGTGCCGTCGGAGATGCCGGACAAGAGCCTGTTCACGTTCCGGGTGCCGGTCGGGGTGGCCGCGATCGTGACGGCGGGCAACTTCCCGGTGGCCGTCCCCTCGTGGTATCTGGTGCCCGCCCTGCTCTGCGGCAACGCGGTGGTGTGGAAGCCCGCCGAGTACGCCGCGGCCTCAGCCCACGCGCTCTACCGGCTGTTCGCGGCGGCCGGGCTGCCCTCCGGCGTGCTGAACATCGTCTTCGCCTCCGGCGCCGACACCTACGCGGGCCTGGACGCTGCGCTGGCCGAGGGCACCGTCCAGAAGGTCGGCTTCACCGGGTCCAGCGAGGTGGGCCGGAAGATCGGCGAGCTGTGCGGGCGGCACCTGCAGTCGCCGTGCCTGGAGCTCGGGGGCAAGAACCCCATGGTCGTCATGCCCGACGCCGATCTCGACCTCGCCGTCGAGGGCGCCCTGTTCTCCGGTTTCGGCACGGCCGGGCAGCGGTGCACCTCGCTCGGCACGGTCATCGTGCACGAGGACGTCCACGACGAGTTCCTCGGCCGGTTCGCCGAGGCCGTACGGAACGCGAAGATCGGCGACCCGACCGGCGACGTGCTGTACGGCCCGCTGCTGGACCACAGGTTCGCCGAGCGATACGAGGAGTACCTCACCTGGGTCCGGCCGCACCACACCGTGCTGCCCGAGCCGACCGGCCGGATGGACGGCACGGGCCTGTACTACCACCCGGTCATCGTGGACGGGGTCCGCCCCGACGACCGGCTGTTCCTGGAGGAGACCTTCGGGCCGATCGTGGGGGTGACCACGTTCGGCACGCTGGACGAGGCGATCGAGCTGGCCAACCGGCCCGGGTACGGACTGTCGTCGTCGATCTACACCACCGATCCGAAAGCGGCGTTCCGGTTCCGGTCCGGCATCTCGGCGGGCATGGTCAGCGTGAACAACTCGACGTCCGGCGCCGAGGCCCACCTGCCGTTCGGCGGGAACGGCAGGTCGGGCAACGGGAGCAGGCAGAGCGGGATGTGGGTCCTCGACCAGTTCACCCGGTGGCAGGCGATGAACTGGGACTACTCGGGCCGCCTGCAGAAGGCCCAGATGGACGTGGCGGAGATCACGCCCGATCTGGGCTTCCGGCTCTGACCGGCGAGTCATCGGCTCTCGATTCACTGGTCTTCGCGTGATCGAGGGAGCGGAGCGGGAGGGAGCGAGGACCGCACGCGGAAGCCCACGCCAGCGGGCTTCGCAGCGGACCCAAGCTTCCTCCCAGCGCGGCGACCGGCCTCATACGGATGTGCCGGGGCCGGGGCCGCGGCGGCCGTCGTAGCCGAGCAGCCGCATCGCGACCTCGGGATCCATGGCGGCGGCGAGCAACTGGGCACGCTCGGCGGCCCGGTCTCTGGCCGCCTCGGCCTGCCTGCGGGCCCTCCGCTGCGTGCGCGCCACCACGACGGCCGCGGTCAGACCGGTGATCAACGCGATGAGCGTGACGGCCAGCGCGAGCACGAGCCCGCTCGGCATGCCCTTCGGCGGCTCTGCGAGCACCATGCCGAGCGGGACGAACAGCAGCACGGCCGTGACGGCGCCGGCGATCGCCCAGAACGTGCCGCCGGACGACCTCCCCGCGGCGGTGGCGTGCCGCACCGGCGGTGACCCGCCGCTGCGGGCCGCGAAGCCGTCGTGCCGGACGAAGGCGGGGGCGACCAGCGCGGGCGGCGGCGCGCTCGGCGCCGGCGGCACGCCCGCCGGGCGGGGCCTGGTGGCCGGCGATCGGGACGGCGTGGCCTGCGGTCGAGGCGGCATGACCGGTGGTCGGGGCGGTGTGACCGGTGGTCGGGGCGTGGTCGACGGCGCCGATCCGGTCGGGCGTATGGGGGCGAGTTCCCGCCGCGGCGGGACGGGCAGCTCCACCGAGACGGTGCTGTGCACGCGGTGCGCCTGCGCGGCGGCCTCGTGGTAGGTCTCGATCTCCGCGTAGAACTCGTCGGAGCCGTAGACGCCGCCGTCGACGAGCGGTCCCCCGGCGCACTCGATGACCGCGACCACGTCGTCGCCGCTCAGCGTCCTGTGCTGCTCCAGTGCGTGGGCGACCGAGAGCACCTCGCGGCGGTTGTCGCGCAGCAGTTCCGTGGTCTTCTCCAGCAGGCGGGCGAGGTTGAACTCGATCCGCTCCGGAAGCAGGTCGGGCAGCATCTCATCGCGTACGGCCCCGGGCCGACCCTGGGCCGCCCTGCCCTCACGCAGTCCCAGCTCCTGCAGCGCCGGAAGCGAGGCCACACCGATGCCCATGCCCCAGTGCGCCTCCATGAGCCCGGTCAGCATGGTGGCCGACTGCAGGTCGCCCGACACCCCGGAAGAGTTGTCCTCACCGAAGAACATCCGCTCCCCGGCCAGGGAGGCGAGGGAGACCATGATGTCCGCCTCGTACTCCGATCGCCACCGGGTGAACTGGTCCTCGGGCTTGATGCCGGCGACCATGCCGAGGTAGTCGGCGCCCTTCTCGATCGTCGCGATGTCGATCTCCAGGTGGTGCCGCGTGCGGTAGGCGACCACCGCATGGCATGCCTCGTGCACCGCCACCGCGTGGCGCTCGCGTTCGATGTACTCGACGTCCTCGGGCGGGCCGAGCTGCTTGAGCCGCTTGGCCCGCATGACGTCGGACCAGGTGATGACCTCGCGGCCGTCCCGGATCGCGGTGATCAGCGACTCGTTGACGAGGTCCTTGATCGTGGCCCCGGTGGCGTACGGAGTGATCGTGGCGAGCTTGTCGATCTGCTCGGCGGTCAGCTCGTGCCGCACCTTGCCGAAGTAGCCCTGGTAGGTGCGGATCCGGCCCGCCTTCGAGGGGTAGCCGACCTTGTAGATGCGGTCGATCCGGCCCGGCCGCAGCAGCGCCTCGTCGAGCGCCTCGGGCAGGTTGGTCGCCATCATGATCAGGATGCGGTACTTCGGCGGCGGCTTGGGCCGCATGCCGAGCAGTCGCCGCACGTAGCGGTTGACGAAGCCGCGTGGCTTCTTCAGACCGGAGATCTCGGTGAGCAGCGCCTCGAGCGTGCCCATTCCGCCACCGCCGCCCATGCCGCCGCCGTACACCAGGCGGTCGGCGATCAGCCGGCGGGTGTCCTCGCCGAGGTAGGCGAAACCGTTGCAGCCGGCCCGCTGGAACGGCGCGGCTTGAAAGGGGGCGGACAGGGGGGCGGTCGTGGCGCGGCCCCAGCCGCCGACGCCGCCGGGCCCGCCCTGGGCCAGCGCCCCGCGGTTGCCGAGCGAGTCGGCCTCGTCGAAGAAGACGATCACACCGCCGTAGCGGAGGGCCAGCTTGCGCAGCTTGCGGAACAGCGACTTGACCTTGAGCACGCCCACGCCGAAGAACATGTTGATGAACGCGCCGGGATCCACGAAGACGTACGGCTTGCCGGTGGATCCGGCCACCGCCTCGGCGAGCAGGGTCTTGCCGGTGCCCGGCGGCCCCCACAGCAGGATGCCGCTCGGCACGTAACCGCCCCTGGCCTCGATCTCGTCGGGCTTCTCCAGGAAGACGATGTTCTCCTTGACCCGTTCGACGACGTGGTCCTGGCCCCACACATCGGAGAAGCGGGTCTTGATGTCGTCGGGGTAGTAGACGTCGACGCCGCCGCGTGACAGGAACCAGAAGATCGCCACGAACTGACCGACCGCGAGCAGCATGAGCAGCACGACCTGCAGCACCGTGGGCAGGAAGCCCCAGACCGTGGCGGGCACGCCGTACAACGCCTCGATCGGTGAGACGTGCCGCACCTCGCCGAGCACGAACGCGACGACCATGATCCAGACGGCCCACTTGACCGCGCGGGCGATGCGGTAGCGGTTCCAGTCGTTGAACCTGCGCCGTGTCCAGCGGTTCCAGCCGCCGAAGACCCGGTGCGTCCAGAACCGGTGATAGGCGGCGGAACGCTCACTGACCAGGAAGTGCACCTGCCTGGCGACCTCCAGCCCGGCGAGCCACAGAATCCATGCGGAGCCCGTGACCGTCCGCACCAGGGCGTCGCGGGCCGACATGAGCCCGGGGAAGGCGACCATGTCGCTCCACATCAGCACGCCGAAGGCGACGGCGAGCAGGATCAGGAACTTCCCCCTGTCCCACGGCGCGAGTCGCTTCCTGGTCCCCGGATCTCGGTCGACGGGACCGGAGCCCGGTGCGCGAAGGCTCATACAAGGGACTCCTTCATGGGTTGAGGATGCGCTTGACCTTGAAGGACTCGGCGATCAGGCCGATCTCCGCGGCATGCTCCCGATGGCACTCGGGCGAGCAGCCGATGACCAGGGAGGAGATCCGCGACCCGTCCGCCGACAGGTAGGCGGTCTCGTCGTACGTCTGGACGGGCCCGCTGCCGTGCCGCAGGTTGAAGACGCTGCGCACGCCGCGTACCCCGTCCACCACCGGCAGCACCCGGTCCGTCAGCAGCTTGAAGTCCTTGTACGGATAAATCCCGCTCTCGTCGAGTCGGCGCCGCATGTCGTCGTCGAGCGCGACGGGAAAGCCGAGGGAGTTGCGCAGCATGTTCAGCGAGGCCCGGTTCCGCTGTTCCGCGTTGAGCTTCTGCACCTTGACGAGCACGAACGGCCGGTCGTCAGCCCCGGCCGGGCCGGTGACCAGGTGATCGATCGACGGGCGCTCGTCGGCGTCGAAGGCCACGATCCAGACCGTCCGCCTGAGGGCCGATCGGTCCTCGCGGTCGTCCTCTCCGAACACCGCCTTCTCGATCGCCTTCTGGTCGACCTGCCGCCATCCGGCGGGCACCTTGAAGTAGGTCGCCCCGTCATCGTCGCGTATGTAGGTGTACTCGGGACCGGCGCAACCGGACAGCAGCGATGCGGCGAGGGCCGCCCCCATCAGCGTCCGACCACTCAGCGGATGCACGAGGTGTTCATGCCCGCTTTTCCGACTCTCCGTCACTGGCACGTTCCACGACGCCCGAAGGAATTTGACCAAATCTTGTCCGAATCTTGATTGGCCTCGTGACGTCGACACCGGGGAATGCCGAGGTTATCAGGACCTGACCTGCGGGGGGTGTAACGCCTGACGACCTCGGACACGACATCTTCAATGTTGTCAGGGAATCCTTGGCCGGTAGGGGAGCTGAGCGAATGGACGGGGCGGCACTTGAGCGCTTGTTCTCCGAGGTGTGGTCCGGAGAGACGCTCACCGATCGGGACCGACGTCTGCTGCTGCTCGGCCTCCTCGTGGGCGACGGCATGCACGACATGATCGAGACCCAGCTCGACGCGGCCCTGCGCACCGGTGCGCTGACCCCGGAGGAACTGCGCGAGGTGGTCTCCTTCCTCACCCACTACGCGGGCTGGACGCGCGCGTCGCTCCTCGGCACCCGGGCAGAGGAGCTGATCGCCAGGTTCCTGGGCACGCCCGATCCCTGATCTCGCCCGAGCCTCGTACGCCCCCGGTGCGTGAAGGCAAGGCACGGATAGAGATCTGGAAAACCTTCCACGAAACGGCGCGACGGTGGGCGCGACGGAATAGGGCGACGGGTTAGCTTCTCCGACGTGATCAGGGAGGAGCCCGCATGAAACCGGACAACCGGATTCGTGTCATGGAAGTCATCACCCGGATGAACGTCGGCGGCCCCGCTACCGAGGTGGCGGGGCTATGCGAGCGGCTCGACTCCGACGCGTTCGACCACCGCCTCTACACCGGCTACGTGGACGGCGGCGAGGGCGACCACCTGCATCTGCGCGACGCGATCATCCCGGTCCACCGCATCCCGGGCCTCGGCCGATCGATCAGGCCGGCCGACTACCGCGCCCTCCGCCGGCTGGTCGCCGCCATGCGCGAGTTCCGGCCGAACATCGTCCACACCCGGACCACCAAGGCCGGGGCGCTGGGACGGCTCGCCGTACGACTGTCCGGTGTCGATGCGGCGCGCATCCACGTGTTCCACACCCCGCTCCCCCGCGGTCGCCCGTCACCGCTCAGATGGTCTCTGCGCGTCCGGCTGCGGCGGTACGTCGCGGTGGGCTGCGACCGGCTGGTCACCGGCGGGGCGAAGGTCAGGGACGACCTGGTGAGCTCCGGCGTCGGCAGCCACGAGCAGTACGTCGTGATCCCGCCGGGTGTCCAGCTCGGCCCGGTTCCCGACCGCATGACGGCCCGGCTCGCCCTCGGGATCCCGGCCGACGTGCCGGTCGTCGCCTACGTCGGGCGCCTTTCCAGGGTCAAGCGGCCGGACCGGTTCGTCGAGGTGGCACACGAGGTCCTGGAGCACATGCCCGACTGCCGCTTCCTCATCTGCGGCGGCGGTGAGCTCAAGGAGGAGGTGGAGCGGGCGATCCGCCCGATCTGGGACTCCTTCCGACTGCTGGGCTGGCGCCGTGACGTGGAGACCGTCTACGCGGCGGCCGACGTGCTGCTGCTGACCTCCGACAACGAGGGCACGCCGCTGGCACTGGTCGAGGCGGGGATGGCCGGGGTCCCCGTCGTGTCCACCCGGACGGGCGGAGTCGAGGAGGTCGTGCGGGACCGGCGGACCGGGCTGCTGGCCGGTCCCGACGTCGCCGACCTGGCCGACCACACCGTCCGGCTGCTGAAGGATCCCGGCCTCGCCAAGTGGATGGGCGACGCGGCCCGCCGCTGGACGACACGGGCGTTCGGGGTCGACCGGCTCGTCGCCGACATCGAGGCGCTCTACCGGTCGCTCTGCGGCGCGCCGAGATGAGCCGCCCGCCGATGAGGGGCATCGCGATCGCCGCGATCACGACGGCGCCGGTGGCCGCCACGGGTTTCGCCGACTGGCGGATCTCCACGATCCTGCTGGCCGCGTGGGCGGTCGCCGTACTCGGCGTGGTCGAGGAGATCTCTCCGCTTCCCGCGATAACGCGGCTGAGCGTGCAGTCGCTGGCCGCCGGCGGGATCGTGCTCTGCGGCCTGCAGATCACGCTGACCGGTGATCTGGTGGACGGTCCGGTCACGGTGATGTGGACGGTGGCCGCGACGAACGGCTTCGCCCTGCTCGACCGGTTCGACCGGGCCGCGACGGGGGCCGCCGTGGCGGCGGCCGCCTGCCTCGCCGGCGCGGCGCTCGCCTCGGCCGAGCCGGCCCATGCCGTACTGCCCGGTGCGCTGCTCGCCGGGCTGGCCTGCGCCTGCCTCGGTGGCGGGGGGAGGCGGCTGGGCCCATCGGCCTCGCTGTTCGCCGGGTTCGTCCTCGCCGCCGCGGCGACCGTCCTGGTCTGCGGGCGGGGCATCGGCGCGATCACCGCCGGGTTGGCGCTGCCCACCTCGATCACCGTGGCGGTCGCCGCATGGGCGGCGCGTCGTCACGCCGCCCATCGTCAGGCGACCTCGGCAACCCCTCCCCGTGATCTTGCGTTTTCTCGCAGGTCATACTTCTGACCTGCGCAAATCGACTCCGTGATCTTGCGGTTTCTCACAGGCGAGCCGACCGACCTGCGCCTACGTGTTGCGTGATCTTGCAGTCGCGAGCGCAAGATCACGAAATGCGTTTTCACTGCACAGAGGACGTGACTGCGAGAAACTGCAAGATCACGAACGGGAAATCCCTGCTCCTGGCCCGACGTGCGAGGATTCGCAAGATCACGGGGTATTCGCCGTTGAAGAGGGGTGGATCAGGAGCGGAAGCGCCACCAGTGCTCGTGGTCTCGGTACCACCGGATGGCCTCGGCGAGGCCCTCGTCGAAGTCGACCACGGGCTCGTAGCCGATCGAACGGATCTTGGTGGAGTCGACCGAGTAGCGCAGATCGTGCCCCGGCCGGTCGCGTACGTGCTCGACCATCTCCCACCCGACGCCGAAGGCCGCGAGCAGCCGCTCGGTGAGCTCGAGGTTGGTCAGCTCGACCCCGCCCCCGATGTTGTAGATCTCACCGGCCGAGCCCTTGTCCACGACGAGCTGGATGCCCCGGCAGTGGTCGGCCACGTGGAGCCATTCCCGCACGTTGCGGCCGTCGCCGTACAACGGGACGGGCCTGCCGTCGATGAGACGGGTGACGAACAGCGGGATGACCTTCTCCGGGTGCTGGTAGGGACCGTAGTTGTTGGAGCACCTGGTCACCCGTACGTCCAGGCCGTAGGTGCGGTGGTAGGCGCGGCAGAGCAGGTCGGCGCCGGCCTTCGCGGCCGAGTAGGGCGAGTTGGGCAGCGGCGGCTCCTCCTCGGTCCATGATCCCGTCTCGATCGATCCGTACACCTCGTCGGTGGAGATCTGGACGAACGTGCGGACGCCCGCCTCAAGGGCCGCCTGCAGCAGCCGCTGGGTGCCCTGGACGTTGGTCGTCACGAAGTCGCCCGCGCTGGTGATCGAGCGGTCGACGTGGGTCTCTGCGGCGAAGTTCACGATCAGGTCGTGCCCGGGGACGACGTCTCTGAGCCGGTTCATGTCGCTGATGTCGGCGCGTACGAAGGCGAGCCTGGGGTTGGTCTCGACCGGGGCCAGGTTGGCCAGCGTTCCCGCGTAGGTGAGCTTGTCCAGCACGGTCACGTGGGCGTTCTCGTAACCCGGGTAGGCCCCGGACAGCAGCGACCGCACGTAGTGGGAGCCGATGAACCCGGCGCCGCCGGTGACCAGGATCTTCATGCGCGCACCTGAACCCTGCTGTGGTCGCCGACCATGAGCTGATGGGTGTTGGGCACTCCGGCCGCCCGGGTGACCTCGACGTTGCGGCCGATCAGGGAGTGGGTCAGCCCGCTGACGCCCCTGATCGCCGAGTCGCCGAGCACGATGCTGTAGTCGACCTCGGCGTCCTCCAGCACGCAGCCCTCCCCGATCGAGGTGTAGGGGCCGACGTACGAGCGAATGATCTTCGTGTCCGCGCCGATCACGGCCGGCCCCCGGATGACCGAGCCCTCGACGACGGCGCCGGGGGCGATGACGACGCGGCCGGTCACCTCCGACAGGCCGTCCACGGTCCCCCCGGTGTCGGGCTCGATCGCCTCCAGCACGATGCGGTTGCACTCCAGCATGTCCTGCAGCCGGCCGGTGTCGCGCCAGTAGCCGGTGACGAGGTGGGAGCGGACGCGGTGGCCGGTGTCGATCAGCCACTTGACCGCGTCGGTGATCTCCAGCTCCCCGCGTGCCGACGGCTCGATCGCGCGTACGGCCTCGTGGATCGCGGGCGAGAACGTGTAGACGCCGACGATCGCGAGGTCGCTGCGCGGGTGCTCGGGCTTCTCCTCCAGGCTGACGATCTCCCCGTCCGGGCCGAGCTCGGCCACGCCGTAGAACTGGGGCTCGGCCACGCGGGTGAGCAGGATGCGCGCGTCGCAGCGGTCCGCGCGGAAGGCGTCGACCAGACCGGTGATGCCGTCGACGAGGAAGTTGTCGCCCAGGTACATCACGAACGGATCGTCGGCCAGGAACTCCCGGGCGATGAGGACGCAGTGCGCCAGCCCGAGCGGGGCCTCCTGCTCGATGTAGGTGACGTCGAGGCCGAAGGCGGAGCCGTCGCCGACGGCCTCCCTGACCTCCCGCCCGGTGTCGCCGACGATGATCCCCACGCTGGTGATGCCGGCGTCTCTGATGGCCTCCAGCCCGTAGAAGAGCACCGGTTTGTTGGCGACCGGAACCAGTTGTTTCGCCGACGTGTGGGTGAGCGGGCGCAACCTCGTCCCCTTGCCACCCGCCAGAACCAGTGCCTTCACGCGTGCCGAGTCCTTTCCTGGATTTTGCCGCCCGAGCAGAGAACACGCCGAGCGGCCGGATCTCCGTTTGAAATTATCGGTCGCGGAATCGCCGGGTTCCGCCGCACCGGCCGCTTTTACCGAACGACGTCGCATACCTTGCCGGATTCAGACGCCCGGTCCCGGAACGTCCACGACCGGTTAATCGCATAGCTCAGCGGCGGGCTCAGCAGGATTATCAGCGCCTGTGCGATGAGGACCGGAATCCCGGCGAGCTCCACCAGCACGGGCAGGCCGACGACGGAAGCGCCGAGGAAGCTCAGCCCGACGACGTAGAAGCGCAGGTAGCCGGTGATCCAGCCACCCCGGGCCTGGAACACGACCAGCCGGTAGACCGGGTAGACGATCACCACGGTGATCAGGTGCCCGACCACGACGAGGAAAAGATAGGGCACCGCTCCCCCGGCCACCAGCAATCCCAGGCAAAGAAGCGCGTAATACACACCGGCGGTCATGGCGCCGGCCAGTAGATATGTGCTGCGCTGGCCCCGCAGAAGCGACACGAGAAGGCGCGGGAGAGCCGGGAGCGAGTCCCACCGCGCCGCCGTAGATTTCCTGTGATCTCGGCTCTTCAATTCGAGCATGTCGCGCAGTGTAATAGGTGCTGAGAATGAACCGGGGGAATCAATGTCGGTGTCGGTGGTGATCCCGTGTTATCGCTCGGCGCGGACCCTTCCGCAGTTGGTCGCCAGGCTGCTGCCGGTGCTGCGTGACGTCTCCCCGCCGCACGAGGTGATCCTCGTCGTCGACGGAAGCCCGGACGACACCTGGACGGTGGCCGCCGATCTGGCGCACCGGTTCCAGAACGTGCGCGCCGTCCGCCTGTCGCGCAACTACGGGCAGCACAACGCCCTGGTCGCGGGCATCAGGGAGGCCCGGTTCGATGTCGTCGTCACGATGGACGACGACCTCCAGCACCCGCCTGAGCAGATCCCCCACCTGCTGGCCGCGCTACGGGGCGAACAGCTCGACCTCGTGTACGGCATGCCGTACCAGGAGGAGCACGGCTTCCTGCGCAGCCTCGCCTCCCGCACGGTGAAGGCGGGGATGTCGGCCGCCCTCGGCATCCGTACGGCCCGGGAGATCAGCGCGTTCCGCGCCTTCCGCACCCGGCTGCGCGACGCGTTCGAGGGGCTGTCCGGGCCGCACGCCTCGGTGGACGTGGCACTCTCGTGGGCCACCACCCGGGTGGGGTCGGTGCACGTGCACATGAGCGAGCGCGAAGACGGCAGGTCCAACTACACGCCCAGGATGCTGGTGCGGCATGCCGTGAACATGCTGCTCGGCTACAGCGCCGCCCCCCTGCGTGCGGCCAGCTATCTGGGCTTCCTCGCGGGGATCGTCGGCCTGGTGCTCGGCGCCGTCGTGCTGTGGCGGTTCATCGCCGGGGACACCACGGTGGCCGGCTTCACCACGATCGCCTCGATGGTCGCGCTGTTCTCGTCGGCGCAGCTGATGTCCATCGGCGTGCTGGGCGAGTACGTCGGCCGCATCCACGGCAGCGGGATGGGCCGCCCGACCTACGTGGTGAGCGAACGGACGGACGCGAACCGCGAGCCGGTGGTCATCTCGGGAGTGGGCTTCGGATCAGATGGACGGTGAGCGCCGTGTGCACCGGTTCGAATCCGTACCTGGCCCAGGCCCGCTGCACCCCGGTGTTGTGCCCCTGGGTGGAGATGACCACCTCGGCCGCGCCGCGTGACACGGTGCGTTCCTCGACCGCCCTGAGCAGGTGGGCGTAGACGCCGCGGCCCCTGGCGGCGGCCACCACCCCGGCGAGCAGGATCTCCGTACGCGCCGGGTCCTCGGCCAGCGTGGCCAGCGCGAGCGGGCCGGCCGGGCCGCGGAGGGTGAGGCACTCCCCCGCGGCGGTCGACCCCAGTGCCCACTCCTCGTAACCGGCCAGTGCGGCGGCCGGATCGAAGAGGGGATCGGCCAGGTAGTGGTTGCCGTACGCGGCGAAGACGTCGCGGACGAGCGCCCGGACCTCGGCGGGGTCCGCCCCGCCGCCCACCGTCAGGTCGGCCGTCGGCCGGGGCGCCCGGCCCTCCCCCGCGCGCAACCGCCAGTAGGCGAGCGAGTCGGCCAGCACGGCGGTGCGGCCGAGCGTGGTCAGCTCGGCGAACCAGCCGACGTACGCGGCGGGGTAACGCAGCACGACGACGTCGGCCGCGGACTCAGCGACGGCGGCGCGTACGTCACGCAGCGGCGTCGTGGACTCCGCCGACACGGTGATACGCGCCACGGTGCGGCCGAACCTCGCGGACTCCAGTGGCGAAGCGACGGCCCGGACGCGCTCCGGCGCCTCCGGCGCCTCGATCACCTCCTGCCAGCCCATCAGCGCACCTCGTAGGTGAGCGCGGCGTCGATCACCCGGGTCACCTCGTCGCCGTCGAGGCCGGCGGACAGCGGCAGCCGTACGAGCCGGTCGGCGACGTTCTCGGTGACGGCGCAGCCGCCGGGGGCGGTGCGCCCGTACCGCAGTCCCGCCGGGGCGCTGTGGAGTGGCTGGTAGTGGAACACCGCCTGCACGCCCGCCGCCGCGAGGTGGGCGATGAACCGCTGACGATGGTGCAGGTCGGGCATGAGCAGGTAGTAGAGGTGCGCCGGGTGCGCGCAGCCGTCGGGAACCGTCGGCCGCAGGACGCCGTTGGCCGCCGCCCAGTCGGCCAGTCCCTCGTGGTAGGCCTGCCAGACCGCGTGGCGCCGCGCCTGGATCCGGTCGAACGACTCCAGCTGGGCGGTGAGCATGGCCGCGAGAACGTCCGAGGGCAGGTAGCTCGACCCGATGTCGATCCACTGGTATTTGGCGATCTGGCCGCGGAAGAAGCGGCTGCGGTCGGTGCCCTTCTCCCGGATGATCTCGGCACGGACGGCCGTCTCCGGGTCGTTCAGCAGCAGCGCGCCGCCCTCGCCGCACTGCACGTTCTTGGTCGCGTGGAAGCTTTGCGCCGCCATGCGGCCGTACGACCCGAGGGGGCGGCCTCGGTAGAACCCGCCCAGTCCGTGGGCGTTGTCCTCGATCAGGGCCAGGCCGTACCGCTCGCAGATCTCACCGATCGTCTCCATCTCGCAGGCGATCCCGCCGTAGTGGACGACGACGGCCGCCCGGGTGCGTTCGGTGATCGCGGCCTCGATCAGCCGCTCGTCGATGTTGAGGGTGTCCGGCCGGCAGTCGGCGAACACCGGCACCGCTCCCCTGAGGGCGTACGCGTTGGCCGTCGAGCAGAAGGTGAACGACGGCATGATCACCTCGTCGCCGGGCCGGAGGTCGAGCAGGATCGCCGACATCTCCAGCGCGTGGGTGCACGACGTGGTCAGCAGCGCGTCCCCCGCCCCCGTCAGCTCCTTGAGCAGTGCGGTGGCGCGTCGCGTGAACGGCCCGTCGCCGCAGGTGGAGCCGTGCCGTACGGCCTCGGCGAGGTAGCCGAGCTCGTTGTCGCAGACGTGGGTCCGGTTGAAGGGGACGGTCCTCAGGCTGGTTGTGCTCACCGCCGTAGTGAACAACGCCCCGGCGGGGGCGGGCGTGCCCGACCACCCGCCGTGGGCATGTCATTGCGCAAGCCTTACCGGCGCTCGCGCGTCAACTGCCGAACTCCAGCACCGGCGACACCCAGTAGTTCGAGGCGCGGTGCGTGTTGGTGGGGAAACCGTTGGTCGGGCCGTAGGTGTACACGCCGTTGCCCCCTGACGCGGCGCTGGCGAGCCCGATGAGCGGGCCGTTCACATACTGCGAGGTGAAATAGTCGCGATCGACCGAGTAGAACCCCGACGTCGTGTGATACGACGCGACGTACGTCGTGCCGGCCGAGACGGCCACCGGCTCCGGGAAGCTCATCGTCTGCCAGCCGGACGGGGTCTCGTCGGTGAACGTCACGGTCGCCAGTTGGCCGCCGTCGGCGGTCCATATGCTCCCGATGTGCGTGCCGGTGTTCTGCGGACCCTTGTAGAACCGGATCCCGGTGACCAGGCCGTCCTGCGTGGTCCTGAACTTCACCCCGAGGATCACGGCCTGCGAGTCGGGCTGGGTCACCGTCGCGGGGGTCACGGTGTCGGGCCAGAGGGTGGCCGCGGGGTTGAACATGACGTCGACCCAGTAGTTCGAGGCCCGGAAGGAACTGGTGGGGAAGGTGTCGGTGGCGCTGTAGGCGTACACGCCGTTGCCGCCGGAAGCGCCGTCGGCGAGCCCGGCGAGCGGTCCGTTCACGTGCTGCGCGGTGAAGTAGTCCCGGTCGACCGAGTAGAACCCCGACGTCGTGTGATACGACGCGACGTACGTCGTGCCGGCCGAGACGGCCACCGGGTCCGAGAAGCTCATCGCCTGCCAGCCGGACGCGGTCTCGCCGGTGAACGTCACGCTCGCGAGCCGCTGACCGTCGATGGTCCATAAACTCCCGGTGTGCGTGCCGGTGTTCTGCGGACCCTTGTAGAACCGGATCCCGGTGATCATGCCGTCCTGGGTGGAGCGGAACTTGACCCCGACCACGACGGCGTTCGGGTCGTTCTGCGAGGCGACCGCGGGGGTCACGCTGTCGCTCCACAGGCCGGTGGTGGTCACGGTCTGCGCGACCGGCTGCGACGTGCTGGGCGCGAAGTAGACGGGCGCCTCGTTGTCGAACGTGACGCCGCCGAGATAGACGGCGGTGATCTGATGCTGTCCGGCGGCGAGCCGGGACGTGGTGAACTTGGCGGGCTGGCCGTCGCTCATCCGGACCTTGCCGAGGACGACGCCGTTCTCCTTGAAGGCCACTTCGCCGGAGGGAGGGATCGAGCCCGACTGCGCCTGCACGATCGCGGTGAAGGTGACCACCTTTCCGGTGTGCGAGGGGTTGGGGGAACTGGTCAGGGTCGTGGTCGTGGGCCGGTCGTTCGGCAGCATGATGAGTGTGGCGGGGATCTGCGAGGTGCCCTGCAGAGCGACGGTGCCGCCGAGCGAGAAGAGCCTGCCGTAGACGTTCGCGCCGGGGCCCACCGAGATGTTGCCGTTGGCGAGGACGTTTCCGCGGAAGGTGGCCCACATGGCCATCGACGCGGTGCCGCTGAGCTGCCAGTAGACGTTGTCCTCCTGGGCACCGTTGACCAGGGCGATGTTGCTGATCCTGGCGGCGTCGAGGCTGGTGGCGCGGAGCACGAAGATCGCGTCGGGGTCGGTCTGGGCGTCGAGGGTGAGCGTACCGTCGAGGGAGAATGCGGCGGTGGCCGTCTCGTAGACGCCGGGGCCCAGGGTCGTCCCACCGAGGTTGGGGCCGATGGTGGCGGTGCGGGGCATCCCGGCGATGGTGTCGCGCACCGCGACCGCGTCGGCCATGGCGCTCGCCGCGGCCGAGTCGCCCTTGTGGATGGTCCCGGTGACGCTGCCGGGCGGGAAGCCGCTGACCGAGTTGCCGGGGCTCACGCCGAGGTCGCCGAAGACCTGGGTGAGGTCCGTGTTGGTGACCGAGATCGAGGCCAGGACCGGGTAGGAGGCGGAGCTGCCGAGGTCGGGTGAGGCGACGGCCGCGACCTCCCGCGGCGCCGTGACGAGGGCGCCGGCGGTGAGCGCGGCGAGCAGGGCCGCGGCGAGCCGACGACGACGGGTGCGGCGGGAAGGACCGCGACGGCGCCCATCCGATCGGGTCGCGGCGGGCTCCCGCCCGCGTTTCTCTGTGGCGGCTGGGTGTCTCATTTCCGACCTGCCTCGCGTCGTGCCGCGGACGCACGTGTTCGCCCGCGTCCTGATGGGTTCTGTATGCGAACCAGCTCTCGGTGCTCTCGTGCCATGGGGCGCGACCGGTCGCGGGCTGCCGGGCCGGTGGAGTCGGCGGGACACCAGGGGCGAGAGTTGTCACCTGGAAACGATGACGCGGGAAAGGGCGGGCGGGGCCGCGGATTGCCGCGCCTGTACTGATGATCTATGGAGTGAGCTGGGATGATCTACGTGATTGACTCACCCGGCCTGAATGCTACTCCCGGACATTCATGATTTCCACCCTTTGTTTCCCTCTCCCTTAATTCCACCCATCCTCGATCACAACAACCACCAAATGCCCTTATTTCCGGATAAATGGATGTCTGAGAAACGCGAAGGAGATTCCGTATTACGGGGAACACGCCGTTTCCCGTCATGGCGCCGGGCCGGGTCCGGCGATCGTTATCCTGCGCTGACCTCCCCCGGTTCGTGGCGTTCCACTGCGTCCCATCAGAGGTGCACCATGCCAGGCGAATGGAAAGGAGCCGCCGAGTTGAGGCGGAGGACCCCGGCCACGCGCATCTTCGGCGCCGCCTTCGCCGCGGTGGCCGTACTGCTCATGGCCGCGTGGGCACCACCCCCCGGCGACGTCCACGCATCCCCGATCGCCTCGCCGAGCGCATCCCCGATCATTTCGCCGAGCGCATCCCCAAGCGCCTCTCCGAGCGTCCCTCCCGGCGCCTCGCCGGAGGCCTCGCCGGAAAGCACACCGGAAGGCTCGACAGCCGGCGCCGCCGACCCGGCGCCCTCTCCGGGTGGCTCGCCGGAACCGTCCGGCGCGCACACCGCGCCCGGTCCTAAGCCCGCTCATGAGCCCGCCCCCTCGACGGGCCCTGCTCGCGGTGACCGGCTCCGCGGTGCTCATCGACTCCGCGGCGCTCATCGACTCCGTGGTGCCGGGCTCCGCGCCGCGGCCTGCCCGCCCACCTCGGTCATCTGCCTGGAGAACAGCCTGCCCGGCACCCCGCCGTCGGAGTGGAACGTGCCGGGGGCGGGGGACGACGCCATCAACGGCTTCCCCACCCTGATGAGCGTCAACGCCGGGCAGACCCAGCAGTTCAAGGTGAACGCGCCGAAGATCACCTCATATCGCATCGACATCTACCGCGTCGGCTACTACCAGGGCATGGGCGCCCGGAAGGTCGCCACGGTGACTCCGTCCGTGCCGCTTCCGCAGACGCAGCTTGGCTGTCTCACCGACACGACGACGGGCCTGATCGACTGCGGCAACTGGAGCGTCTCCGCGTCGTGGGCCGTGCCCGCCGACGCCGTCTCCGGCGTCTACCTGGCGAACTTCGTCAGGACCGACGGCACCAGCGGGGTCAGTCAGAACATCTTCGTCGTACGGAACGACTCCCGGAACGCGGACATCCTCGTCCAGACCTCCGACACGACGTGGCAGGCGTACAACGACTACGGCGGCAACAGCCTCTACAAGGGCAACCCGGCCGGCCGGGCGTACAAGGTCAGCTACAACCGTCCGCTGCTCACCCGGGCCTCCCGGCCGGAGACGAACTTCTTCGACTCCGAATACCCGTTCGTCAGATGGCTCGAGGCGAACGGCTACGACGTGGCCTACACCAGCGGCGTCGACACGGCGTCGCGTCCCTCCGCCATGCTCAACCACAAGATCTTCATCTCGTCCGGGCACGACGAGTACTGGTCGAACGAGACGCGCACCAACGTGACCAACGCCAGGGACAGCGGCGTCGGCATCGCGTTCTTCTCCGGCAACGAGTCGTTCTGGAAGACCCGGTGGGAGAACAGCATCGACGGTTCCGGCACCCCGTTCCGTACGATCGTCTGCTACAAGGAGACGCTCGCCAACGCGAAGATCGACCCCAGCACGCAGTGGACCGGCACCTGGCGGGACCCCCGTTTCTCGCCGCCCTCGGACGGCGGCCGGCCGGAGAACACCGTCACCGGAACGCTCTTCCGGATCAACGGGGTCTCCTCGGACGCGATGACGGTCCCGGCCGACTACGCGAAGATGCGGCTGTGGCGCAACACGTCGGTGGCGAACCTCCAGCCCGGGCAGATCGCCGTCTTCCCGACCGGCACGCTGGGCTATGAGTGGGACGAGGCGCCCGACAACGGTGTCGCCCCGCCGGGAGCGGTGCTGCTCTCGGAGACGAAGGTGACCACCTCCAGCAAGTTCCTGCTCAACTACGGCAGCTCGTACGGCGGCGGAACGGCCGCGCACCACCTGTCGCTCTACCGCAGCACGAGCGGCTCGGTCGTGTTCGGCGCGGGGACCACCCAGTGGGCCTGGGGGCTGGACGCCGTACACGACAACCCCGGCACCCCCACCGACATCCGGATGCAGCAGGCGACGGTCAACCTCTTCGCCGACATGGCCAACGTTCAGCCGGCCACCTTGCAGTCGGGCCTGGTCCCGGCGACGCAGTCGACCGACACCGCGCCCCCGACCTCGACGATCGTCATCCCGTCGACCGGCGCCCCCATCCCCGGCGGGACGACCGTGACGATCAGCGGAACGGCCGCGGACAACGGAGGCGGTGTGGTGGCCGGCGTCGAGGTCTCCACCGACGGCGGCACGACCTGGCGCCGGGCCACCGGCCGGACCACCTGGTTCTACCGCTGGACGACGCCCAAATCGCAGACGGTCACGATCCAGGCGCGGGCGATCGACGACATCGGCAACGTCCAGACCACCCCGGCCACGCGGACGGTGAACGTCAACGCGGGCTGCCCGTGCTCGCTCTGGGCTCCGGACAGCACACCCGCCCAGGCCAACTGGAACGACACCAGGCCCGTGGAGCTCGGCGTCAGGTTCCGCTTCACCTCGCCGGGCTACGTCTCGGGGGTCAGGTTCTACAAGGGCTCGCAGAACACGGGAACCCACGTCGGCAGCCTGTGGACCGCCACCGGGCAGCTCCTGGCCCAGGCGACCTTCACCGACGAGACCACGAGCGGCTGGCAGCAGGTGAACTTCTCCGACCCCGTGCTCGTGTCCGAGAACATCGACTACGTCGTCTCCTACCACACGTCCGGCTTCTACTCGGTGACCAGGCCCTACTTCACCGCGCAGTACTCCAACGGGCTCATCACCGCCCCGGCGAACGGCGACGGCGGGGGCAACGGCCTGTACGCCTACAGCGCGGCGGCCACGTTCCCGTCCTCCACCTACCAGACCACCAACTACTACGTCGACGTGGTCTTCGCACCGGCCACCACCCTGTGGGACGACACCGCGACGCCGCTGATCGCGTCCCAGCCCGACAACAAGTCGGTCGTCGTCGGGGTCAAGTTCCAATCGACGGAATCCGGCAAGATCCGGGGGATCAGGTTCTACAAGGGCCCGCAGAACACGGGAACCCACGTCGGCAGCCTGTGGACCGCCACCGGGCAGCTCCTGGCGAGCGTGACCTTCACCGGCGAGACCGCGAGCGGCTGGCAGCAGGCGACGTTCTCACCGCCGATCTCGATCAACGCCGACACCACGTACGTCGCGTCGTACCTCACCACGTCGGGGTACTACTCGCTGGACCCGTACTACTTCGTCAACCCCTACATCCGCGACCCGCTGTCCGCGCCGGCCGACGGCACGGCGGGAGGCAACGGCGTCTACCGCTACAGCGCCACGAACGCCTTCCCGACCAACACGTACCACTCCTCCAACTACTGGGTGGACGTGCTGTTCGATCCCGATCCGCAGCAGACGACCGCCCGGCGGGCGCTGCGCGGCGCGCGACCGTCACGAGGTGGCCACGCCCCGGCGGGGGCGCGGCCGACCCACGTCAGATCCGTCCGGCCTCGTGGGTGACCCGGCGCCGTCGTGACGGCGTGCCGCACCTGATGGCCTCGTACCGATCCTCGATCCGGGCGGCCACCCGGGGCCAGTCGAGGTCGGCGACCGCCCGCCGCCCACGCTCGGCCATCCGCGCCCGTACGGCCCCGTCCTCGGCGAGCACCCGCAGGTGCGCCGCGAGGTCGCCGGCCGAGCCGCTGCGGAAGACGCGACAGGCGGCCGGGTCGGCGACCACCGGGTCGAGGGTGGCCTCCGAGGACAGGACGACCGGGGTGCCCAGGGCCAGGGCCTCCAGCGCCGCCGTGGGAATCCCCTCCCCGATGGAGGGGAGCCTGCGTGAGGCGAGCACGAAGATCTCCGCCCTGGCCATCAGCGCGTAGACCTCATCACCCGGCAGATGTCCGGCGAGCTCGACGCCCGGCCCCGCCGCCGCGAGCCGCTCCAGCCGCGCACGCTCCGGGCCCTCTCCCGCGATGACGAGACGCGCCCCGGGGCGTACGGCGCGCAGCCGGTGGAACGCCTCGATCGTGAGGGCGTGGTTCTTCACCGGCAGGAGGTTGCCCACGCTGACGATCAGTCCGGGTTCCCTGGCCGTACGCGCCCTGACGGCGTCCAGACGCGGCAGATCGAGTCCGCCGGACATCGTCCGTACGGCCGCGGGCGAGACCCCGGCCCGGCACAGCTCCGCCGCCGGACGCGCGCCGATGGCGACGAACCCGTCCACCCGCCGGAAGGCCAACGGCATGATCGGACGGTGCCGCATGGCCAGCGCGCCGTGCACGGTGAGCAGCAGCGGAATCCGCAGCCGCGCTGCGGCCGGGCCGAGGAACAGCGCCTCGCGGTGGTCGCCGTGCAGGTTGACCACGTCCAGCGGCCCCAGGCCCGACAGCGCGCGGGCGCACTCCAGCGCGAACGCGACCGGGTCGGAGCGGCCGGCCAGCGCGCGGCCGACCCGGGTCGGCCGCAGGGCGACGGCGGCCGCACCCGGCGGGATCGCGCCGCGTCGCCGGGCGACGAGCACCTCGTGTCCACGGCGCAGCTCCTCCCGGGCGAGGCGCGCGATATAGCGCTCCTTGCCGCCCGGCTCCGGGGCCAGCCGATATCCGATGTGCAGAATCCTCACGTCGCCCTCTCCGGAATCGATGTCACGCCAGGCGCTCGACGGCCCAGGTGGTAGACGGCACAGTCACCCGAGCGGAAGCGGAGCTCGGCCACGGCGCCGAGCCCGGGCCGCCGGGACGCGTACCGCTCGTCCGCCAGCAGCCACCGCACGCCGTACCGGTCGCGCAGCAGTCCCGTCGTGGTCCGGGACGGTGCGGTGAAGGCGGCGTCGTTCGCCCGCAGCCGCTCCCCGTCCCAGAACGGCAGGAGCTCGGGCAGCTCACCGGGCCGCCACCGGCTCATGTTGGTGCCGGTGTAGGTCCATCCCTCGACCAGCACCCGCCGCTCGGCCAGCGCGGACACCCAGAACTGCCGGCTGTCGCAGGGATGACCGTGGCCCCAGCGGCAGTGGACGTTCGTCGCCACCAGGTCGCCGGGAGACGAGTGGGCGCGCAGCCAGCGTGCCGCGGTCATGAAGCCGTCCGGCACGGCCCCCGGCTCCACCGGGGCCACCTCGGCGGACGTCGCGCCCGGCGGGGTCCGGTCCAGCGTCGACAGCACCCGGGCCGACCACGCGGCGGGCCAGCCGGCGGCGGCGAACGCGACGAGGACCACCGCCCAGGCGCGTACGCCCCGCCTGGTCAGCACCACGACGACCGCCGCAGCGCCCGCGGCTGCGGCCAGCACGGCGTACGGAAGATAGAGCAGGCCCTCCGGGCCGCCGGAAGGCAGCGGCGTACGCACACCGCACAGCGCCCACACGAGGCAGGCGCCGCCCACCCCGGCGACCACGGCGTACCCGACGGTCCGCGGGGTCACCGCCGCCCGGCGCACCACGGTCACGAGCCCGTACGCCGCGACCATCATCAGGTACGGATATCCGGCGCCGAAGAAGTAGAGCTGGCCGAGATGGGGGTGGCCGAAGACCAGCGCGGCCCCGACGCAGGCGACGCCCATGCCGAGCAGCAGCGTCACGGCGGGCCGCAGGAGCAGCCGGGGCCGGGCCAGCAGCCCGAGGGCGCCGCACCAGGTGACCGCGAGGCACAGCAGGTAGACCACGGTGATCCCGAGGAGCGAGCCGACGGGCACGGCGGCGCCCGGCCGGCCGGTCAGCTCCCCCCAGGCGCGCTCCAGCAGCGAGAGAGGAGCGACGATCATGGCCTGCCGCGCGCCGCCGAACAGCACGAACTGCGCGTACGCCCAGCAGATCGCGGTCACTCCGAGCATGGCGAGCACCGGTCCCCGCGGGCGGCGCGTGACCAGCCGGACCCCCGCCACGAGGGCCAGGCCGAAGGCGAACGGAGGAAGGTGGGTCGCCTTCGCCCCCATCACGGCGAGGACGAACACGCAGAACACAAGCATGCGAAGCGGGTCACGCCGACGGGCCGCCAACAGGTCGATCGCCAGCAGCACGACCGGCGCGAACAGCAGGGCCCCGAAGGTCTGGCTCGGCCCCGTCCAGGACTGGAACCCCCGCCAGGTCAGGGTCCCCACGTTCACCCCGTGGTAGAGGTTCGGCGCCGTCATGAGCACGGTGCCGGCCAGCGCCACCAGGCTGCCCGCGTACGAACCGGTGACGCGCCTGCCGACCATGCCGAGCAGCACCGTGATGGCGGCCATCATGGGCGGCATGCCGAGCCGGAACAGCAGCACGACCGGGTCGATTCCGGTGACCCAGCCGGCCGCCGCGAGATGGGCGTACACGAACCAGTGGTAGAAGAGCGGCTCCCCGGCCACGGCCGGCACGGTCGGCGGCATGTGGGCGCGCAGCTCACCGACCAGGGCCAGGTGGTAGGGCATGTCGATGTAGGAGGTGGCCATCGCGGGCCAGGCGATCGCGTTCTTCCCCAGGAAGGTCAGCACGCCGAGCGCCAGCAGATAGAACATGACGAGGGCGAGCGCCCACGACCACCACAGCGGAGCCGGCCGGCGCTGCGGGCGCCTCCAGTGCCGCCGCAGCCGTGGCACGCCGAGGAACAGCGCGTACGTCGCGGCCGGCCAGGCCAGCACGGACAGCGGGTGACCGGCCGCGCGGGCCGCGATGTAGACGAGGACCTCCACGGCGTAGCCCAGCGCCAGCCCCAGCGCGATCTCTTCTGCGGCCGTGCGGCGCGCGGGCCACAGCGCCCTGACCAGCAGCACCCCGGGCAGGGCCAGGCACAGCAGCAGATAGGCGGTGAAGGCGAGCAGGTCGCGCGGCGCGACGTCGTAGCGGAGCAGCACGGCGACCGCGGCCGCGCCCATCAGGACGGCGGGCAGCAGGGATGATCCCAGCAGGCGGCCCGCGATCCGCCGGCGGCTCCCCGGCCGGACCGCCCGACCGGTGACAGTGGAACTCCCCGGCGCCGTCGCACACGTGTCCGGCCGCGGATAGGAGGAGGTGCGCATGAGCGCAAGCCTGATCGCGCCGTGGCCCGGGAGCACGCCCGACGCGGTCCGGCCGCCCTTTTCTTGCCAAGTCATCGACCGGCCGATTCCCGCCGCCCGGATCACCGCCGGGCCGACCCGGTCAGGACGCCCGCCTCCCCACGGGCCGGGCGGCGCCGTGACCGCAGCGCGGAGATCGCCCACCGGACGTCCCGTGCCCGGGGCAGCAGGTCCGCGAGGCCGAGGCGGGCCGTACGCGCGAACCATGCGAGCTCCACCAGGGCCAGCGCGCTGTAGCCGACGGTGGAGGCGAGCGCGGCGCCGAGCGCTCCCCAGTGCGGGATGAGCACGGCGTTCAGCGCGAGGTTCGCCGCGAGGGCGGCGGCGGCCGCGGCGGTCATCGTCATCGGCCGGCCCAGCCGCACCAGATACTGCTCCACCGGCCGCTGCAGCGACCACGGGATCATGCCCGGTGCGAGGGCCAGCAGCGGGGCGACGCTGCCGGCGAAGGCTGGGCCGTACACCAGCGGGATCACCAGGGGCGCGGCGAGCGCCAGCACGCCCACGACGGCGCAGACGAGTAGCAGGGTGAGGCGGATCACCCGCGCGGTGACGGCCCGGGCGTCCGACTCGTCCCGCACCGCCTGCCGGGAGACCACGATCTGGGCCAGCGCGTCGGTCGGCACCCTCGACAGCGCCAGGAACGACGTCGCGACCGTGTAGAGGCCCGCCTCCGCCGGTCCGACGAGGGCGTTCAGGAGCAGGACGTCCGCGGTCAGCAGCAGCTGGACCGCGACCGTGCCCAGGTGATAGCGGCCCGACAGCGTCAGCTGCCGGCGGGCGAGCGTCACCTCACCCGGAGCGGGCAGGCCGAGGGGACGGAAGAACAGCACGAAGGGCAGGATCGTGGAGACCGCCCAGCAGGCGACCACGACCGGCACCGTGGCCGCCCCCGTCACGGCCAGCACGAGGATCGGGACGTACAGCACGACGGCCGGCAGGACCGTGGCCAGGTTGGCCAGCCCGACCCGTGACTGCAGCAGGGCGATCCCCCTGAGGTTGACCGCCGCCACGCCGAACGGCACGGCGAGCAGCGCCATGACCATGAGGCGGGGGTCGGCGGCCACGTGCAGGACGCTCACCAGGCAGAAGGCCACCGCGGCCGAGACGGCCCCGAGGAGCAGCCCGAGGATCGCGGCGTTGCCGACGAGCGGCCGGTGGCGGGTCAGCACCGGCCACAGCGCGAGCTGCGACCTGCCCACGGAAAGGTGCCCCACCACCAGCGCCGTCCCGGCCGTGACGGTGACCGTGGCGTACACGCCCCGGCCCTCGGGCTGCAGGCAGCGGCTGAGGAACACTCCGGCCACCGCGGCCAGGGCCAGCGGGACGGCCTGGCTGGCCATGGTCCGCAGCAGCTTTCCCACGCTTCCGGCGCCGCGCGGCACGCCGCGCCGTTCGTCTCCCTCCGGCATCGGCCCGTCTCATTCCCGTACGGACGGTCCGGCGGGGACGGTCGCGGGCGGCGCGGCCGGCCGCGGCTCCACGGCGGTCTCTCCGTCACGCCGGGTCCTCGTCCACGCCACCGCCGAGAGCAGACTCGTGACCATCACGATCGGTATGCGCTGCCGGAAGATGAGCCCGATGTTGGACATCGTCGTCGCGTAGGCGATGGACCCCGGGACGACGAACAGCAGGAGGATCAGGAACATCCGGCGATCGTCGCGCCAGAGCCGGCGTGCGCCCAGGAACGCGTGGTAGAGCAGCCAGTACCAGAGCAGGGTGTCCAGCTTGCCGAGTTGCAGGGTGGCGCTTCCGCCCGTCCACGGGAACGGGGACAGCAGCGTGTAGGCCAGTTTCGGCCCCAGGGCGCCCCACGCGTTCCCGCCGTCGTCGAAGACCACGCCGGAGCCCCCCTCCGCGTTGGCGAGCCGTACGTGCTCCGACTGCCCGCGGTCGAGTTGCTCCTGCACCGCGCCGAGCGGCCCGTCGACGCCCTGGTCCATGCCCTGCAGGAGCACGAGGGCCGGGATCACCAGCGCGGCGAACACGACCAGGGCGCGACCGGACAGCGCGCGCTTGATCCGGGCGACGCCGACCAGCAGCGGCAGCGCGCACATGACCACCATGTACGGCCTGACGTTGAACAGCGCCCACAGCATCGGCCCGAGGAGGAGCACCTTGCGCGGGTCGAAGCGCTGCATGTTCGACGCGGCCAGGCCCAGGCAGGCGACCACGAGGAACGCGTTGAACCCGTCCTTGAACGTGTCCGAGGTGTGCAGCACGGACCCGGGCAGGAACGCCGCGACGACCAGCAGCCGGAACGCCGCCCGCTCGTCGGCGCCGACGATCCGGGCGAACCGGTAGAGGACGATGCAGACCCCGCAGGCGACCAGCGCCACGACGGCGGTGCAGGCGAGCGTGGCCCGCCCCCCGCACAGGTACATGACGAGCGCGAAGACGTGGCACGGCACCGTCACGCCGGAGAGCGAGGCGAGCTCGTCGGACGTGACGAAGCGCACTCCGGTGTGCCGCCACAGCTCGACGATCTCCATGGCCCTGGCCTCGTAGGTGAGGTTGTCGCCGCCGTAGGCGAACCCGCCGGAGCGCATGATCAGGACGTGGACGGCCAGCCGGAGCACGAAGGCGGCGAACAGCACGGGCAGCGCGCGCCGTGCGACGCGCGGTTCGAGGGTCATGTGCGCCATCACGACGAGCAGCGCCGAGACGGCGATGACGATGATGTACTCCACCGGCGTCACCCGGGATTCCCGGCGCTCGCCTCGGCGTACAGCGCGTCGAACCACCGCGCGGCCCGCCCGATGTCGACCGTGTCGGCGCTGTCTCCCGCGCCCGCGCGCAGCCGGGCCAGCGTGCCGGGCCGCATCGCGTGCAGGATGCCCTCGGCCAGGGACTCGGCGCTGCCCGGCACGGTGAGGACGCCGTTGCGTCCGCTCTCGATCAGGTCGGGCACGCCGCCCACGGCGGTGGAGACCACGGGCACCCCCGCGGCCAGCGCCTCCATGACGACGACCGGCAGCCCTTCGTAGGAGGAGCTGAGTACGAGCAGGTCGGCGGCGGCGATCAGCCGGGCGGCGTCGGGCACGTGGCCGACGATCCGGACCGCGGCCTCCAGTCCGAGCCCGGCGATTCGGCGGGCCGTCGGTTCCGTCTCCGGGCCCGACCCGGCGAGCAGGAAGACGGCACGCGGCTCGGCCGCCACGACCCCGGCCGCGGCCTCGACCAGCAGCCCGTGATTCTTCTGCGGACGGAAGTTCGCGACGTTCACGATGAGGAACGCGTCGTCCGGGACGCCCCACTCACGCCGGGTCTGCGCGGCCAGCGCGGCCCGCTGCCGCTGCTCCGCCACGCGCACACCGTGCACGCACACGTCCGGGGCGCGGCCGCGCCTGCCGGTACGCGCCCGGGCGACCTGGGGCGAGACCGCCACGGTGCGGCTGTCCAGCCATCCGGTCAGCCGGTCCAGCAGCATGGTCAGCGGGCGGTAGCGCACGTTGTGCACCGTCGAGACCAGGACCGGCCGGGGACGCCACAGCCGGGACACCGGCCGCAGCAGTGCGCCGGGCAGCGGCGAGTGCAGGTTGACGACGTCCGGCCGTACGCGCCTGACCTCGCCGAGCAGGCGGGCGAGCCGCAGCGGACGGGGGCAGGAGGTGAGGTCGACGACCTCGATCCCCGCCGATCGGAGCCGCCCGGTCAGCTCGTCGGTGGACGCGCTCAGGCACACCACGGTGTAGCGGTTCGCCCGGTCGGGGGCGGCCAGCAGCCGTTCGACGAGGAGCACCTCGGCGCCGCCGACGTCGAGCGTCTTGATCACTTCACAGACATGGATACCGCGCATCGCGCTCGATTCCCTCGGAAGGCGTCGCATCGGTCCACTAGCGGCACTCGACGGCCGGCAACCCCGGGCCCGTGACGCCGATGTACTTTCCCTCGTACGCGAAGACGCGGAAATGCGCCTGCCGCTCGGCGTGCTCCCGGAAGACCAGGTTGTCCTGGATGTCGTCCATGACGATGACGTGCCTGGCGGTCAGATGGGGCCGCACCCGCCGGAGGAAGAACTCCCGCCCGTCTCTGGTCTTGTCGGAGTCGTAGTGGACGAGGTCGACCATCGTGTCCGGGCGCAGGAACTCCTCGAGATTGCGCCGGTCACCCCTGATCCGCAGCGACCACCCGCTCTTCAGGTGGTCCGGCACGATATAGCCGATGTAGCGTTCCGGGTCGGGGAGCCGGAAGAACGGGAAATCGCTGGACATCAGCCGGCCCGTTCCGTTGGCCCGCATCGCGGCGAGCACCGCGGCGGAGGACCAGCCCGCCGCCACCCCCGTCTCCAGGGCGAGGGAGGGCCGGACGACCCTGGTCAGCAGGTAGAGCAGTTCGACGCCGCCGCCCCCGCCCAGGTCCACACCGGCCTCGGCGAGCGCCGCCAGGCGCGGGCGGGCCGACTCCGCGAGGGATCCGGCGAACCGGGCGCCCTCCCGCCACAGCACCGGATCGACTCCGTTCCCCCAGGCGTCCATGTCCTCGGCGTGTTTCTCGGCCCAGGCGCGGGCCGCGCTCCTTTCCCGGTCGTGTCCGCACGTCACCCGGGACCATATTTTCCGCGTCATCACCGGGAGATAGGCGGGACGGACGGCATTTCGAGCGACGACGCGAATATCCATGGTCGAATGTTATGTGCGGGATTCATTCACGATGCGGAGCGCAACTCAATATCTCGGAAAACAGCACGGCATGGAAATTCATGTAATTCGGTAGATCGCGTAGTCGCCGGAGCGGTACACCGGATTCGCCCATTCCCCGGCCCGCGGCCGCACCATTCCCGGCCGTTGCTCGAACACCAGCCACCGCACCCCGTAGCGGGCGTGCAGCAGCCGGATCGCCGCGGAGGCCGGGTCACGGAAGGCGGCGTCGTTGAGCCGTAGCCGTTCCGCGTCCCAGAACGGAAGCGTCTCGGTGCGCTGTCCCGGCCGCCAGCGGTCGTTGTTCGACGGGGTGTACGTCCAGCCCTCGACGAGCACCCGCCGCTCGGCGAGCGCGGCCAGCCACATGTGCAGGTGCTGGCAGGGATTCTCGTACCCCCACAGGCAGTGGGCGTTGGTCGCGACGACGTCGCCGGGGTCGGAGTGCGCGCGCAGCCACCGCGCCGCGCTCATCGCTCCGGCGGGCACGGCCGAGACCGGCACCGGGCTCCCGTCCGGGGCGGCGCCGCCCCCGGCGCCGCCGGAGGGGAGCACCCGCGCGGCCCAGGCGGAGGGCAGGCCCAGGGCGGTGACCATGAAGACCAGGAAAGCCCACAGACGGATCCGGCGCCATCCCCTTGCGGCGAGGACGACGGCGACCACGGCCACGGTCGCCCAAAGGGCGACGTACGGCAGGTAGAGCAGCGTGTCGGGAAGGCCGGGGGCCAGCGGGACCGTGACCCCGCACAGGTGCCGCACCAGCAGTTCGGCCAGCACCCCGGTCCCGATCGCCACGGCGGCCGTCCGGTAGGTCAACCGCGCCCGCCGGCGTACGACGGACAGCCCATGGACCGCGAGGATCACCAGGTAGGGGTAGCCCCCCGCCAGGAAGTAGATCTGGCTCATCTGGGAGTGTCCGAACACCAGCACGGCCCCGAGTCCCGCCAGGCCCATGCCGAGCATGAGCGGCACCGCCGGCCGTGCGAGCGACCGGGACCGGCCCACCAGCCCGAGGACGCCCGCCCAGATCGCCGTCCAGCACAGCAGGTACAGGACGGCCACCCCGAGCGAGGCGGAGATCCCGGCGTGCGCCTCCTCCTGGCCGGTCAGCTCGTGCCAGGTGAACCGCATGAGCGACAGCGGGTCCACGATGATCGCGTTGCGCGCGCCGCCGAACAGCACGAACTGCGCGTACAGCAGGCATGCCCCGGTCACGGCCGCGACGCCGACCAAGGCCGGGGAGAGCCGCCGGCGCCGGACGATCTCGGCCGCGCCGACCGCCGCCAGCCCGGCGGCGAGCAGCGGCAGCTGGGTGGCCTTGGCTCCCATGACCCCCACGAGGAAGACGCCGAGCAGCGACCAGTGCCGGGCGGCGGCGGTGCGGCGCTCCAGCAGCTCGATCACCAGCAGCACGACGGGCACGAGCAGGAGCGCGCCGAACGTCTGGGACGGGCTCGTCCACGACTGGATCCGCCAGGTGAACACACCGGTGTTCGGCCCGAGGTAAGGCTGCGGGGTCGCCATGAAGAACGTGCCGGCGAGGGCGGCCAGCGCCCCCGCCCGAGACCTGACGACGCGCCTGGCCACCATGGCCAGCAGGACGGCGAGCGCGGCCAGCACGGGCAGCATGCCGAGGCGGAACAGCAGCACCAGCGGCTCGATCCCGGTGATCCAGCTCGCGGCCGCGTAGTGCGCGTACACGAACCAGTGGTAGAGCAGCGGCTCGCCCGCGACGAGGGGGACCGTGGGCGGCACGTGGTTCTTCAGCTCGCCGATGAGGGCCAGGTGGAACGGCAGGTCCACGTTCGCCGTCGCCATCAGCGGCCAGGTGAGGGCGGTGTGCCGGAAGAACGTGGCCGCGCTCCAGGCGACCAGGCTCGCGACGATCAGCGCCAGCGCCCAGGACCACCACAGCGGCGCGGGCGTCCGCGACTCCCGCGCACCGCGTCCGCGCAGCCGGGGGAACGCGGCGACGGCAGCGTACGTCGCGGCCGGCCAGGCCAGCACGAGCAGCGGCGCCCCGGCGGCCCGGGCCGCGATGTAGCCGAGGACCTCCAGCACGTAGCCCAGCGCGACGCCCAGCGCGATCTCCTCGGCCAGCGTGCGCCGCCCCCGATAGAGGGCGCGGACCAGCAGCGTCCCCGGCAGGGCCACGCAGGCGACGGCATAGGCGCAGAAGAGGAGCAGGTCCCGGACGGAGACCCCGAAGTACAGCAGGACCGCGGCCGTGAACGCGGTCACCGTCGCCGCGGGCAGCCACGCCGACAGCCGGCCCGGACGGGACAAACGGTCGTACGCGCGAGGCCGCGGCCACCCCTCCGGCCCCGTCCCGGCCTGTCGCGTGCCGCCCTGGTCGGTCCTGCCCTGGTCAGTCCTGCCCTGCACTGTTCCGCACAGCGTGCCGGGCGATGTCTCGGCCATGGGGGCAAGCCTCGCGACCGCGCACGGAACGTTCCGGCTGCGACGCAGCGGCCCGGCGGAGTCCTTGCCACTCCTTTGTACGCCGGGGGCGCCCGGGACCGGCCGGAAAAGGCGGCGCCCACGGCCGATCGGCCCCTTTCCGATTCCCTCCGTCGCTTTACCTTTTTGCCGGAGGCGTACCGATCGGCCCGGATCATGCGTCGGTAGGGAATATGAAAAGGCTTCGTCGCCGCCGTGACGGTGGCAGCGAAAATCTCAAATCGCGGGTTAGCTTCTCCAACGTGAACAGGCCCATCACCGAGGAGCTCGTAAGTGAGACCGGACGGCCGTATTCGGGTCATGGAGATAATCGCGCGGATGAACGTCGGCGGCCCCGCGACGCAGATCATGGGACTGCTGGACGGACTGGACCGCGATGAGTTCGACCACCGTCTCTACGCCGGGGACGTCGACGAGGCGGAGGGAGACCATCTCCGGCTCCGGGGCGCCGCTCCGCCGGTTCACCGCGTCCCCGGCCTCGGCCGTTCCGTCAGGCCCGCCGACGACGCCCGCGCACTGCTGCGGCTGATCGGCGCCATGCGCGAGTTCCGGCCGCACATCGTGCACACCAGGACGGCCAAGGCCGGCGCGCTCGGCCGGACCGCCGCCCGTCTCGCCGGCGTCGGCTCCGCCCGGGTGCACGTGTTCCACGGACACCTGCTGCACGGCTACTTCTCGCCGCTCAAGCGCCGCCTGTACGTACGGACGGAGCGGCTCCTCGCCGCCATGTCCGACCGGCTGGTGACCGTCGGCACCGGGGTGCGCGACGACCTGCTCGCCGCCGGCATCGGCAGGCCGGAGCAGTACGTCGTGATCCCGCCCGGCGTCCGGATCGGCCCCGTGCCCGATCGGGAGACGGCCCGGCGCGCTCTTGGCCTCCCCCCGGAGGCGCCGGTCGTCGCCTTCGTCGGCCGGCTCACCCGGGTCAAGCGGCCCGACCGGTTCCTCGCCGTGGCGAGCGCGGTGCTCGACAGCGTGCCCGACTGCCGGTTCCTCATCTGCGGGGACGGCGAGCTGCGCGAGGAGGTGGAGCGCGGCGTCGGCGACGCCGGAGACTCCTACCGGCTGCTGGGCTGGCGGAAGGACGTCGAAACCGTCTACGCCGCCGCCGACGTGGCGCTGCTGACCTCCGACAACGAGGGCACGCCGCTGACGCTCGTGGAGGCCGGGATGGCGGGCACACCCGCGGTGGCGCCCCGGGTGGGCAGCGTCGGCGAGGTGGTCAGGGACGGGCGGACCGGACTGCTGGCCGCTCCCGACGCCGCGGAGCTCACCGCACACGTCCTGCGGCTGCTCGGCGATCGGCCGCTCGCCCGTCGCATGGGCGAGTCGGCCCGCCGGTGGACGACGGCGGCGTTCGGGGTGGAGCGGCTGGTCGCAGACACGGAGAACCTCTACCGGTCGCTGCACCGGCATTCAACACACGGGCCTTCATCGTACGGGGGTTCATGTCACCGCGGCCTGCGGCCGCGCCCGGAACGGGAGGAGAGCATCCGATGAAAGTCCTGGTGACGGGGGGTGCCGGGTTCATCGGCGGGAACGTGTGCCGCGCGCTGCTCGCACGGCCCGAGATCGAGCACGTCACCGTGCTGGACGATCTGTCCACCGGGGATCCGGCGAACCTCGCGGGTCTTCCCGTGGACCTGGTCGTGGGCACCATCCTCGACCCCGACCTGCTCGCCCGCCTGGTGACGGGCGTCAGCGCGGTGATCCACCTCGCGGCGCGGCCCTCGGTGCCCCGGTCCCTGGCCGACCCGCTGGCCTCGCACACGGTGAACGCCACCGGCACCCTGCACGTCCTCGAGGCGTGCCGGGCCACCCGGCCACAGGTGATCATGGCCTCGTCGTCGTCCGTCTACGGCGACAGCCCCGCCGAGCACAAGCACGAGGAACTGCCCACCCGGCCGCTCAGCCCGTACGGCGCGAGCAAGCTCGCCGGCGAGGCCTACACGCTGGCCTACTCGAAGAGCTTCGGCCTGCCGATCCTGCCGTTCCGTTTCTTCAACGTCTACGGCCCGCTGCAGCCGGCCGGTCACGCGTACGCCGCCGTCGTCCCGGCCTTCGTCTCCGCCGCGCTGCGCGGCCGGCCGGTGCCGATCCACGGCGACGGGCACCAGGCCCGCGACTTCACCTATGTGGGGTCGGTGACCGAGGTGCTCACCGACGCCGTGCTCCGCCGGGTGACGAGCGCCGCGCCGGTGAACCTCGCATTCGGCAACCGGATCTCCCTGCTGTCGCTGAAGGACACCCTCGCCGGTGTCCTCGGCCGTCCCGTCGAGGCGGCCTTCCTGCCGGCCAGGGCGGGCGACATCCGCGAGTCACGTGCCTCCTCGCGCCTGCTCCTCGACCTGTTCCCCGGCGTCCGTCCCGTGCCGCTGGAAGACGGGCTCCGCGCGACCGTCGCCTGGTTCGAGCAGACCACCGGGCTCGAGAAGGCCGCCGGACCGGTCACGCCCGAGCCGGTCCCGCCCGAGCCTGCGCTCACGCGGCCCCGCGTGGCCGCCCCGCATGTCTGACCCCGTTGATCCGCCGGCCCGGCCGGCCTCGATTCCTTGGAGAAGTCGGTGACTAACTCGCCACGGCGCACCTACCTGATCACAGGTGGCAGCGGCTTCATCGGATCCCATCTCGCCGACGCGCTGCTCGCGCGGGGCGACTCCGTCGTCGTCCTGGACAACCTGTCGACCGGGCGGCTGGCCAACCTCAGCCGGCACCCCCGCCTGCGGTTCGTGCACGGCTCGGTGCTCGACGAGCTGATGGTGGACGAGCTCGTCCACCAGTGCGACGCCGTCGTCCACCTCGCCGCCGCCGTCGGTGTGAAGCTGATCGTCGAGCAGCCGCTGCGCTCCCTGACGACGAACATCCGCGGCTCGGAGATCGTGATCGGGGCGGCCCACCGCTACCGGCGCAAGATCCTCATCGCGAGCACGAGTGAGATCTACGGGAAGAACTCCGGCGGGCCGCTCACCGAGACGTCCGACCGGATCCTGGGCAGCCCCGGCGTCGTCCGGTGGGCGTACAGCACGGCCAAGGCCGTCGACGAGATCCTGGCCAACGCCTACCACAGGGAGCGCGGCCTGCCCGCGATCATCGTCAGGTTGTTCAACACCGTGGGCCCCCGGCAGAGCCCGGCCTACGGCATGGTCATTCCGCGGCTCGTCAGGCAGGCGATCAGCGGGCTCCCGCTCACCGTCTTCGGCGACGGCACCCAGACCCGCTGCTTCGCCCACGTGCTGGACGTCGTGGCGGCCCTGGTCCGGCTGCTCGACCACGACGACGCCGTAGGCCAGACGTTCAACGTCGGCTGCAGCGACGAGGTGAGCATCCTGGAGCTGGCCAAACTGATCACGGAGCTGACCGGGAGCACGTCCGGGATCGAGCTGATCCCGTATGCCGAGGCGTACGGGACGGGGTTCGAGGACATGGAGCGCCGGGTGCCCGACATCGCCAAGATCCGCGAGCTCACCGGATGGTCGCCGGTGCGAACGCTCGACGACATCCTGGCGGAGACGATCGCCGAGGCCCGGGCCGAACTGGCGAACTCCCGGTGATGAACGGTTCCATCCTCCTCACCGCCACCGCCAGCGGCTTTCTCGTCGCCGCGGCCGCGACCCACGTGCTGCGCCGGGTCGCGCTGCACTGGGGACTCACCGACCGGCCCGGGGGACACAAGGCGCACCGGCGGCCCACTCCCTATCTGGGCGGTGTGGCCATCATGCTGGGCGCCGTCCTCCCCCCGGCCGCGCTCGCCGGTCTCGCCGACGCGCATGCCGCCGCGATCGTCATCGGCGCGCTGGCCGTGACCCTGCTCGGGCTGATCGACGACCTGCGGCCGCTCCGCCCGCTGACCCGGCTCGCCGTCGAGACGCCGGCGGCCGTCGGAGTGGTGCTGAGCGGGGTCCAGGTCACGCTCACCGGCGGCTGGCCGGACATCCCCATCACCGTGCTGTGGATCGTCGTCGTCACCAACTCCTTCAACCTTCTCGACAACATGGACGGGGCGCTCGGCGCCGTGACGGTGGTCAGCGCCACGCTCCTGGCGGCCGCGGCCTTCGTGTCCGCCCAGCCGGTGATCGGACTGCTCCTGGCCACCCTGCCCCTCGCCGCCCTGGGCTTCCTGCCGTACAACTGGGCGCCCGCGAAGATCTTCATGGGGGACGCGGGCTCGCTGTTCATCGGGTTCGTCCTCGCCTGTTCCGCGGCCCTGCTGGCCACGGGCGGGAACGCCGGCACCACGGTCGCGGGCCTGCTCCTGCCGACCTTCGTCGCCACCGTCGACACCGGGATCGTGCTGCTGTCGCGCAAGAGGGCGGGACGCCCGATCCTGCGCGGCGGGACCGACCATCTCTCCCACCGCCTGCGCAAGCTCGGCCTCAGCACGAGGCTCACGGCACTGGCACTCGCCGCCCTCGCGGCCGCCGCCGGGATGCTGCACCTCGTGATGACGCTGGGCTGGATCTCGCCGCTCGGCGCGTCGCTCATCGGGCTGGGGGCCGCCTGCGTCCTCATCGGCCTGCCGCAACGCGTCCGGGTCTACCCGTCGGCTCGGCCGCAGAGAACTCCTACCGGAAAGCGGTAAAGATCGTGGAACTGCTCTATTACGCGCAACTCGTCCGCAGGAACTGGCTGCTGCTCCTGCTCGCGCTGGGCGTCGGGGTGGGGAGCGCCCTCGTCGTGACCGCGAACACCCCGCCCAAGTACGTCGCGACGATCACGATGCTGGTCTCCGCCAACGACAGGGAGGACAGCGTCGCCGCCGCCCTCCAGGCGGGGGCGCTGTCCCAGCAGCGGGTGCAGTCGTACGCCGCCCTGCTGACCAGCCGCCGGGTCATCGGCCAGATCGCGCACGGCGCGGACATCCCGACCCTTCAGGCGAACGTCATGGCCGAGACCATTCCCAACACCACGCTCCTGCGCACCACCGTCACCGACACCGACGCGCGCCGGGCCGCCGGCCGGGCCAACGCGCTGGGCGCCACGTTCGCCAAACTGATCGACCAGATCGAGCGGCCCTCCCCCGGCGCCCGCCCGACGGTCCGGGTCACCGTGGTCGACCGGGCGGAGACACCGCGTGAGCAGGTCTCGCCCCGGCCGCTGCTCAACGTGGCGCTCGGCGCCCTGCTCGCGCTGTTCGCCGCCATCGTCGGACTCGTGCTGCGCGATCGCCTGGACACGACCGTCAAGACGTCGGAGGCCCTGCAGCAGCTCACCAAGAGCTCGATCCTCGGGATCATCGGCTTCGAGCGGGACGCGCGGCAGCATCCGCTGATCGTCCGCGGCGACAGCCGGTCGTCGCGATCGGAGTCCTTCCGGTCCCTGCGGACGAATCTTCAGTTCATCGGGGTGGACAGGCAGCCGAAGTCGCTCGTCGTGACCAGCTGTCTGCCGAGCGAGGGCAAGTCCTCCACCTCCGCCAACCTGGCGATCGCGCTGGCGCAGGCGGACTGGCGGGTGCTCCTGGTCGACGCCGATCTGCGCCGCTCCCGCATCGCCGACTACCTCGGCATCGAGGGCGGGGTCGGCCTCACCGACGTCCTGATCGGCCGGGCCAGGCTGGAGGAGGTCATCCAGACGTGGGGCCGGCCGGGCCTGTCGGTGCTGCCGAGCGGACAGGTCCCGCCCAACCCCAGCGAACTGCTCGGCTCGCAGGGAATGCGCTCGGTGCTCGACCGCCTGACGCGCGACTACGACATCGTGATCTTCGACGCGCCGCCGCTGCTGCCCGTCACCGACGCGGCCGCGCTCGGCGCGATCTGCGACGGCGCGCTGCTCGTCGTGCGGTACGGCAAGACACGGCGCGAGCAGGTGACGCGCGCCCAGGAGCTGCTGATGTCGGCCGGTGTCCGCCTCATCGGGAGCGTCCTGAACTTCGCCCCGGCCAGGCACGGCGCCTACTACGGCTACGGGTACGGCTACGGCCCCGAGGAGGAGCCCGCCGCAGAGACGGTCAGGGCGCCGGCGAGCGTATGATCGGCGCGTTCGCGACCGGCGCGGCCGTGAGCAGCCCGAGCGGCGCGGCGAGCGACTCCGCGATTCGCCGCGCCGCCATCCGGTAGGCCCGGCGGGACCGGCCGTAGGGGTCGGCGATGTCGGGCCGCTCCGATCGGACCAGTCCGCGCAGCGACCTCGCCTCGGCGACCAGGGCGGCGGCCCGCCGCACGGGGTCGGGGTGGCACACGACGTTCTCGGCGGGGACGGCCCGGGCCAGCGCGCCGAACTCAGCGATCGTGAACGTACGCGCCGCCGCGGGCGGATGCAGCGCCACCACCTCGGCACGGTGCTCGGACGCGGCCGCGAGCACCAGATCGGCGGTGACCACCAGTTCGGCGGTGAGCGGACGCGAGACGAAGCCTTCGGCCTCTCCGCCGAGCCGGGCCAACTCGCGCCGCGCCCGCTCGGCCATCGGCCGTCCCCGGACCGCATGGGTGCCCGCGCTGGTCGCGACGAGCGGGGAGCCCGGCCCGAGCGCGGACCTGGCCAGCCGCTCGGCCAGCGCCGACCTGCAGATGTTGCCGGTGCACACGAACAGAATGTGAAAGCCGCCGTCCATGGGCGCCAAGGTAGGCGGCTCTGGACGGGCCGCCCCCATGGCACGCCGTCCTTTACGGTGAGGAGGCGCAGTTCTGGCCTTCCTGCCGGATCACGGTCTGCTGGGGCCGGACGAGCGGCTGCACCGGGACGACCGGCGACGCCGCCGAGTAGGGCTCGACCAGGTCGAACTCGAGCGTCCTCGCCTGCCGCGGGGCGAACTCCAGCACCGTCGAGTAGACGGGATGCGACAGCTCCGTTTCGGCGTAGTAGCCGACGGGACGACCGTCGAGGCGTGCCGCGGTCGCCCTGGTGCCGATTCCCGCGTAAAGGGACACCCACAACCGGTTGGAACCGGGCCTGTGCCGACTCCGCGGCGCGTCGAGCCGGCCGGTGACGTAGGTGGGCAGTCGCCCGGGCGGCACGTCGTTGACGAGCCGGATCCGCACCGTGCTGGTGCGTCGGCCGTCACCCCGGCAGGGGCCGAGCGTGTAGGTCAAGGAACGCTTGAGGTAGTAGTCGAGCTTGGTCCCGCCCGAGTTGTTGATCACCAGGGCGGCGAAGGGGCCGGGCCGCCGTGGCAGTGTTCCGCCGAGCGGGGTGGCGGCGAGGCGCCGTTCCTCGTCGTCCCTTCTGCTCCAGACCTGGATCCTCCGCTCGTCCACCAGCCGCGACAGCACGGGCAGCACCCGCGCGGGATCGGCGGCGGCCTTGGCGTCGACCAGCGCCTCGCTGACGGCGGCGGCGATTTCGATGAGGTACCTCTTGCGCTCCGCCGGATTCGGATATCGGGCGTACGACGTGCGCTCGGTGAGATCGACGACGTTGGCCGCCGTCACCGTCTCGCCTCCGGGCAGCCTGACCGGTCCGATCAACTGCAGCAGGTGGGCGAGGCCGACCGGGTCGGTGGCGATGGCGCCGTCCAGCGATCGACCGGTCTTCCGCTCCCACAGGCCGGTCCAGGTGGCCGCGGCGTACGGAAAATGCGGCGAAAGGTTGGAGACGGAGAGCAGGGAGGTCGCGCCCCGGCCGTAGCGCGAGGTGAAGGCCGGCCCGAAGTCGGCGACGGGGGTCGAGCTGGACGCGAGCCCGTTGTTGGCCGACAGCCGCTCGATGCCGAGCCTGCCGTGATCGGCCGTCAGGATGCCGAACGCGCCGACCAGTCCCCCGGTGCCGCGTGCCTCGGCGTTGGTCTGGAATGCCAGGAAGTATCGGCGCGGGCCGTCGCGGCCCAGCATCGGAGGCAGAAGCGTGGCGGCGTCCGCGCCCGCGCGCACCCAGCCGCTCAGCCGGTCGACCTCACGCAGCATCGTGCCGCGCGCCCGGTCCAGGTCGGGCACACCGGTGTGCTCGGGCGTTCCGGCCACCAGCGTCCGCACAGCGGCGATCCGCGTGACGGCACGGTCCAGGGCCGGCGCCACGGCGTCGAGGCCGGCCAGGATCGGCCGCAGGTCGCCCACGCCGGTGGAACGCGTCCCGGCCTCGATCAGCGGGGTGCCGGCGCGTTGGATTTCGGACAGCACATCGGTGAGCTGCGCGGCGGCCGCTGCCAGCCCGCGGGTGGTCGTGGCTCCCTCGCCCACGACCGGAACATGGGTGAACAGCCGCCACTCCGGGCGGTCGGTGAGCCGCCGAGCCTCTTCCGCGTGTCGCCGGGCGTCCGCGAGCACCCCCGCCACGGCCGGGGCGGACTCGAGGTCCGCCGTGCGGAGCCGGAGCAGGGCGTCCCGGGCCGCCTCGAGATGCTCTCGCGTGCTGAACGCGAGATGCGCCGACCAGCCCCCGGCCAGCATGAGGCCGAGGGCTAGCGACGGCAGGCCGATGACTACGACCCGGCGACTCCTCCTACTGCGCACCGGAAGAGCGGCGGCGCCGTACGGAGGCCAGCATGCAGCCGACGGCCGCGGTCAGCAGGCCCAGCCCGGCGGCGGCGATCCCCATCGGTGCGCCGGTGAACGGCAGCCGGCCCGCGCTGACCGGCGCCATCCCGCCGACCGGCCCGCCGGCCTGCGGAGGCATGGCCCCCATCGGAGCGCCCATCGGAGCGCCCATCGGGCCGTCCATCGGCATGTCCTCCGGCCCGGCGGCCTCCTCCTCGGCGAACTCGTCCGGCGCCTCTTCCTCGCCTTCCGACTCCTCGGACTCCTCCGGCTCGGCCTCGTCGTCGGCGGTCATGTCATCCCACGGTCCCGCCGCCTGGGCGTCCGCCAGACCCGCCTGGACCGGGCCCGCCTCTGTGACGCCCGGCTGGCCCTGGACCGGTCCCATGGGAGCGGCCCCGTCCTGTCCCACGGGCGCGATGATGGGGGTGGTCTGGCTGGTGGTCCCCTGCGGGGCCGTGTTGCCGCCCGTTCCCGGGCCCATGCCCATCCCCGGCCACATGTTCGGCATGAACTGCCCGAAACCGCCCTGGGGAAACCACATCGGATTGCCCACGTTGACCGCGTTGCCTGGGTTACCCAGAACGGCCGGAGTCGTCTGGTTGGCCGGGATCTGGTCGACCACGACCGGATTGGTCTGCGCCTGCTCGACCCGCGTCGGGTCGGACTGGAACTGGGTGGCCGGCGCGACGACCTGCTCGGCCGGCTCCACGAAGGCCCCGATGGGCGCGGCGGGGACCGGCGGGTAGGCCCCGTTCTCCCGTACCAGCACGCCCGACGGCGACGAGCCGGTCGCCGCCGCCGCGATTCCCCCCGTCATCAATGTGAGTCCGCCGGCGGCCGTGACCGCCAGCAGAATGGGTATCGTATTCTTCCTTGCCACTTGGACCCCCGATAACCGTCGTTCAGGTCATAGGGCAGTTCGCCCGAAATGTCGGCGACCTGTTCACCCCTCGACAGTTATATGCGTCCGGCCCATGAGCGGCCCCGACCCGCCGCACGATGCTTACCGAGAGATCGGTGAGCGTTCCCGGTTAATTGACGATCGGACCCCGCCGGTTCCCACCCCGGCCCCCGGTCGGCGATCCGCCGAGGGCCGGGACGGGGACCCGTTTCACGTCCTGTTCAACGGCCTATTTCACGGCCTGCCGGCCTGCTTCGCGGCGGAACGGCGGCGCCGTACGGAGACCATGGTCGCGCCGAAACCGGCGGCGAGCAGGCCCGCTCCGGCGAGCGCGATCCCCGCAGGAGCACCCGTGAACGGCAACACTCCGGAGACACGACCGAACGGCCCGACGTCCCCCGGGTCGGCGGCCTGCGGCGGTGTGGAGATCTCCTCGGGAGTGTTCTCCTCGTCCGGTGTCCGCGCTCCCGGGTCGACGGGACCGCCGGGGGCCGTCTGCTGTCCCGGCCCGCCCGGCGCCCCACCCGGCTGTCCGGGCTGTCCTGGCTGTTGCTGTCCCGGCTGTCCGGGAGCGTTGCCGACCGGCATTCCGCCGCCGGTGCCCGGGAGCGCGACGACGGGAGCGGCCTGGCCGGAGCCTTGCGGCGCCGTTCCCCCGACCGGCCCGGCTCCCCCGACCGGCGCGGTTCCGACGACCGGCCCCGTACCTCCGGCCGGCCCCCTTCCGCCGAGCGACGCCGTGCCCCCGAGCGACGCCGCCGCTTCGATGGGCGACCGGGGCCCGCCGAGCGGAACGACCCGCGTGGAACCGTCCTCCTGCGGCGTCTCGCTGTCGGCGCGCGCGGGGATGTCCGCTTCGCCCGGGGCGACCCGCGCTGCCCTGCCCGTCTCCGCGGTCGGCTCCGCTGGGGCGATCTCGTTGATCCCGCTGGTCGCGGTCGCGTTCGTGCCGTCGCCCCTGTCGTCGCAGCGGTCGGCCGCCGCGCGTGCCGCCCGGGCGCCGGAGTCGCTGCCGCAGTCGGCGGCCCGCTTCACCCGGTTCTCCTGGTTCTCCCGGCAGGCGGGGCGTTGCGGACAGACGCGGTCGAGGCGTTCGGCCCCGCAGGCCACGCGCTTGTGCCGAGGCGTGAACACCCCGAGCGAGGCGGCGAGGATCGGCCGGGCGGAGCCCGGGTTCTCCCGTACCGCGGCCTTCGGCGGCGGACAGGTCTCCGCCGCCGCACTGGCGCTGCTCCCCAGCGCCAGACCGCCTGCGGCCGTCAGCGCGAGAAGAATAGGTCCCGCATGCTTTCGTGTCACCTGGACTCCCAGTAACTGTTGTTCAGGTCTGTACGGCATTTGCTCTGGTTCGGCGCCGTGTTTGCCAGCCAACAGTTATATTGGGTCCGGGCCGTGACGTGTCCCTTGGATACGCGTTGCTTACCGAATCATCGGCTACCGTTCCCGGTTCGTTGACGTTCGGCCCTCGTTTCGGCCATCTCGACGAGCCGAAGGAATGCGGCCGATCTCGGCGGCGCCAAAGAATTCGCCAATTCCCGTCGAACCTCCGCCGTCTTTCACGCGGCACGGCGATACTCGATCTGTGCTCACCGACCTGACTTCGCCATGAGAACCCTGCGAGCCATCGGCGAGCTCGGCGTCGCCGTCGGGCTGGTCCTGCTGCTGTTCTACGCGTACCTGCTCTGGGGCACCGACTCCTATACCGAAGGGCAGCAGCGCGCGCTGCAGCGTCAGCTCGACCAGGTGTTCGGCCAGGAGCTCGGCCACGGGTCCGCACACGGAAAGACCGGAAAACAGCCGATAGGAAAGATCAGACTCGGACATGCCCTGGCGCTGCTGCGCATCCCACGGCTGGGTGCCGATTACAAATACGCCATAGTGGAGGGCGTCGGCCCGGAGGAGTTGCGCAAGGGGCCCGGACATTATCCAGGAACGGCACTGCCCGGACAGATAGGCAATTTCGTGATATCCGGACATAGGACCACGTACGCCGCGCCGTTCAAGAAAATCGATGAGCTACGGCGGGGCGACGAAATCGTGGTGGACGCGGCGGAAGCGCGCTATACCTACCGTGTCGACCGCAAGGAAATCGTCGACCCGACCGATCTGGCCGTCATCGACCCCGTGCCCCGGCATCCCTCCCGGCGGCCGTCGAAGGCGGTGATCACGATGACCACCTGTCATCCGGAGTATTCCGCCCGGCAGCGTCTGATCGTGTACGGAGTGCTCGCGAAACGCGAGGAGCGTACGTAGGGAGTCGGCATGTACGGATTCATCTGGCGCAGGCTGCCCGGCGGCACCGCGGCCAGGGTGGTCGCATCGCTGCTGCTGATCGGCTCCGTGGCGGCGCTGCTGTGGTACGTCGTGTTCCCCTGGTTGACGCCGCTGCTGCCGCTCGACGCGATCTGAGAAACCGCCGACCCGGCCCGAAACCGGACCGGGTCGGCGTGCGGGGGTCGGCGTGAAGGGTCAGCGGCCGACGTTGGCCTCGTGGCCGATCGCCAGGCCGGAGTCGACGTCGAAAAAGTGCAGGTTGTGCGTGTCGACGACCAGCTCGATCTCCTGGCCGGGCCGGACGTGGCTGCGGGCGTTGACGCGCGCGGTCCACAGCGACTTGTTGCCGCTCAGCGGCAGCGTGGTCTCCTCCTCGTCGCCGTCGTGCTGGGCGGCCATGGTGTCCTTGTGCTCGACCGGCGGAGCGTCGATCGTGAACAGCACGTTGATCTCCGAACCCAGCTCCTCGGTGACGTTGGCACGCACCGGGACGCGCACCCAGCCGCCGATGCTGCCGTTGGCCGCCCCGGAGTCCTCGAAGTCCGACGGACGGATGCCGAGGATGATCTTCTTGCCGAGGTAGCGGTCGAGGCCCGGCTTCTCGGCGAACGTCGAGTCGGGGACGGGCAGCCGGTAGCCGGCGAAGACGACCGCGGTCCCGCCGTTGTCGCGGACCAGGTCGGCGTAGGCGAAGTTCATGGCCGGGGAGCCCATGAAGCCCGCGACGAACAGGTTGACCGGGTTGTCGAACAGGTTCTGCGGGGTGTCGACCTGCTGCAGCACGCCGTCGCGCAGGACGCAGACGCGGTCGCCGAGGGTCATGGCCTCGACCTGGTCGTGGGTCACGTAGACGGTGGTGACGCCCAGGCTCTCGTGGAGCTGGTTGAGGGAGGCACGCATGGAGACGCGGAGCTTGGCGTCCAGGTTGGACAGCGGCTCGTCCATGAGGAAGGCCTGCGGCTCGCGGACGATGGCGCGACCCATCGCGACACGCTGGCGCTGACCACCGGACAGCGCGGCCGGCTTGCGCTTGAGGTACTGCTCCAGGCCGAGCATCTTGGCGGCCTCGCCGACCCGCTTCTGGATCTCCGGCTTGGACATCTTGCGCAGCTTGAGGCCGAAGGCGAGGTTCTCCTCGACCGTCATGTGGGGGTAGAGCGCGTAGTTCTGGAAGACCATCGCGATGTCGCGGTCCTTCGGCGGCAGGTGGTTGACCACCCGGTCACCGATCACGATCTCGCCGCCGCTGATGTCCTCAAGACCGGCGATCATACGCAGCGCGGTGGACTTGCCACACCCGGAGGGGCCGACCAGCACCATGAATTCGCCGTCCCGGATCTCGAGGTTGAGGCCGTTGACGGCCTTCACCCCACCCGCGTAGATCTTGTCGACGCTGTTCAGAACGATTGATGCCATACCGGTCCCCTCGATACGGGTGATGTGGATACGTTTTCACAACTGTCCCGCGAAACCCCGACCAGTGTCAAGATATCGATTGATTTGGTCATGAAACTATGATGGAATCGTTTCCATGAACGGTCCAATGCAGCGCCGTACGACGATCAAGGATGTGGCGGAGGCGGCGGGTGTCGGCGTCGCGACGGTGTCCCGCGTCCTGTCGGGCGGCTCGGCGAGCGCACAGACGCGCGAGCGTGTGCTGGCCGCCGCCGCTCGGCTCGACTACCACCCCAGCGCGCTCGGGCGGAACCTGCGACGGCAGCGGACGGGCGGCATCGGCCTGCTGATCCCGGACATCACCGACGCCTTCTACGCCAGGCTCACCGACGGCGTGCTGTCATGCGCCCGCTCCTACGGCGAGCCGGTCACGGTGGGCGTCACCGGCGACGACCCCGAGCGGGAGGCCGAGCTGATCGGCGCGCTGATCGAGCAGAGCATGGACCGGGTGATCGCCGTTCCGTCGCGTGACGAGGAGACGGCCGGAGAGATCTGGGCGCCGGCGCTGCGTGCCAGGCTGAACGTCGTCTTCGTCGACCGCCGGGGCCGGCCCGACGTGCCCAGCGTCGTCGCCGACGACGCGGCGGGGGTGCTGACCGCGATGGAGTACCTCATCGGCCTCGGCCACAAGAAGATCGCGTTCCTGACGCGGCACGGGCAGTCGCAGCGGGTGACCGCCTTCACCGAGGCGCTGGCCTCACTCGGCGTCCCGGCCGACCGTGGCCTCGTCGTGCACGCGCGGGCCAGCCGCGACTCGGCGTACGCCGCGGCCGCCGGGCTGCTGCAGAACCGTCCCGACGTCACCGCGCTCCTGGCCGGGGGCAACGTCCTCGGGGAGGCGGCCGTGCTGGCCGCGCGCGAGCTCGACGTGCGGATCCCCAAGGACGTGTCGCTGATCATGTTCGACGACGTGCCGTGGGCGGAGCTGTGCTCTCCCCCGCTGACCGTGGTCGCCCGGCCGGCGCAGGACCTCGGCTACCGCGCTGCCGAGCTCGCGCTGCGGCAGGGGCGTCGCCCTCGTACGGTCGCCCTGCCCACAGAACTGGTCGTACGGGCCAGCTGCGGCCCCCGGTTGCGTTGAGCACCGCCCAGACCGGGCCCGACGCTCCCGGACCGGTCGAACGGACACCGTTGAGGAAGCCCTCGAGCGGCGAGGTCGCTTGCGCCGGGAGGAGGCTCCGGTCCGCTGCCGGCCCAGCCGAGCGGGGCCCGGACATACGGTCCTCGCCCCCTGCCCCCGACTGACGACCCCTTAGGCGAGGACCTTCTCGATCGCCTCGACGATCTCCGGGGCCTCCGGCTCGACACGCGGGCGGAACCGCGCGGCGACCTCGCCGTCCGCCGTGACGAGGAACTTCTCGAAGTTCCACTGGATGTCGCCGGCCTCGCCCGAGGCGTCGGGGACCTCCGTGAGCGCGGTGTAGAGCGGGTGCCTGCCCGGACCGTTGACCTCCGTCTTCTCCAGCAGCGGAAAGTCGACGCCGTAGGTCGTGGAGCAGAACTCCTTGATCTCTTCGGCGGAGCCGGGCTCCTGGCCCATGAACTGGTTGCAGGGCACGCCGACCACCGTGAGGCCGCGCTGCTCGTACGTCTGCCGCAGCCGGACAAGACCGGCGTACTGGGGCGTCAGCCCGCACCGCGACGCCACGTTGACCACCAGGGCGGCGCGGCCGCCGAGCAGGTCTCCGAGCGTGGTCGGCTCGCCGTCCAATGTGTTCACGGGGATATCGAGGATGCTCATGCCGTGACTCTAACCGCGCCCCGCACGAGGGTCTGCGGAGGGGGCGAGATCGGCAAAGAATCGCCAGCGGCGGCCCGGTGCCGTGGGCCCTGGGGCGCCCACCCGTATTTCAATCCGGGCTGAGGACCCGTCGCGGCGCCCACCGGAAACACAGATCCGGTGCGGCCGAGCGGACGGCCGTGCCCACGCCATGGGTGCGGCACCGTACGGCGGGCACGGCGCCCGTCGCCGCCGCCCGCCCTCCGTGCGCGACCTGACGACAAGGAGCGATTTGGACAGCAGTGAGAACGCGCACAGGGGCGGAAACGCACAACGTGCCGCGGTGACCGCCGTGATCGCCTTCGCCGTCGCCGGCTTCGTGAACTGCTCGCCCGCCTGGGCGAAGAAGCCGGTCCCCCCGGAGACCCACCCGCCCTCGGCGGCCAGGGTGGGAGTGTGGCGGACCCAGGCCAAGGCGGACACCCGCAAGGCCCGCAGGCAGGCCCCCGCCAAGGAGCGCAGCAAGGCCTACGCCTTCCGGCTCGTGACCCGGCGCTCCTGGCCGGGTACCGAGTTCCAGTGTCTGGACAGTCTGTGGACCAGGGAGAGCAACTGGAACCACCGGGCGCAGAACTCGCGCTCAGGCGCCTACGGAATCCCCCAGGCGCTGCCCGGCCGGAAGATGCGCTCAGCCGCGCACGACTGGCGGGACAACCCGCAGACACAGATCAAATGGGGGCTGCGTTACATCGAGGACAGGTACGGCTCGCCATGCGGAGCCTGGGGCCACTTCCGGTCCCACAACTGGTACTGAGATCCCCCGACCGGGGACTAACGCCGATGCGGCCCTTCGCGCCCGGCGGCCTGCTCCGCCCGTACGGCCATCGCCTGGACGAGCAACTCCAGGCCGAAGTCGAACTCCTCTTCGTGATCGCAGGCCATCAGATCCGGTGCGAACTCGCCGACCAGCGGGAACAGAGCCGGGTCCACCTCCGCCACGGCGACGTCGGGCCGCACCGGCGCGAACGTCGGGGTCACCCCCACCTCGCGCAGCAGGGAGCCGACGATGTAGGCGATGAACACGCGCAGCATCCGCACCGCCTGCCTGCCGTCGAAGCCGGCGTCGCGCAGGGTGGCCAGGGCGCGTTCGACCGGCAGCAACCCGGCCGTCGATCTGAGCTGGCGGCTCACCACGACCATGGTGCAGCGGGGAAAGTCGTGGGCGATCTGCCGGAACGCCCTGGCCTGCATCCGGACCCGGTCCGTCCAGTGCGCCGAAGGGTCGTCGGTGAACTCGATCCGCGACAGCACGGTCTCGGCCACCGCGTCGAGCAGCGCCGACTTGTTCGGGACATGGTTGTACAGGGACATCACCCCGACGCCCAGCTCCGCGGCGATCCGGCGCATGGACACCGCGTCGGCGCCCTCGCGTTCGATGAGGGAGATGGCGGCGGCGACGATCCTGTCCCGGCTGAGCATGACCAGGTCCTCCCGCGCCCGTTGACGTACGTACAGCGTACGTGACACGCTCAAAAGTACACGTACGGTGTACGTCTAGGAGGCTCCCGTGTCGACCCACGAGCTCTACACGATCCCCGCCGAGCTCTCCACCTGGGATGTGGAGATGTCCGGCGCGGCCCGCTTCACCTGGGAGTACGACGAGGGCCGTGATCGCATGCTCGCCCTCTACCAGAAGGGCAAGGACAAGCAGTGGGACTCGGTCAAACGGATCGACTGGGACCTCGAGGTCGATCCGTACGACATCCTCGGCTTCCCCGACCAGACGATAGCGATCTACGGCACCCCGCTGTGGGAGCGGATGGACGAGAAGCAGCGCCGTGAGGTGCGCAGGCACACCGCGGTCTGGCAGTTCTCCCAGTTCCTGCACGGCGAGCAGGGAGCGATGATCTGCTCGGCCCGCATCGTCGAGTCGGCGCCCGACCTGGACTCGAAGTTCTACGCGGCCACCCAGACGATGGACGAGGCGCGGCACGCCGAGACGTACGCGCGGTTCCTGCAGGAGAAGGTCGGGCTCGCCTATCCGATCAACAAGCACCTGAAGGCGCTGCTGGACAGCACGCTCAGCGACTCCCGGTGGGACATGCCCTACCTCGGCATGCAGGTGCTGATCGAGGGGCTGGCGCTGGCGGCCTTCGGCGTGATGCGCGACATCACGACCAAGCCGCTGCCCAAGCAGATCCTGGCGTACGTGATGCAGGACGAGGCGCGGCACGTCGCCTTCGGCCGGATGGCCCTGCGCGACTACTACCGGAGCCTGTCGGAGGCCGAACTGCGCGAGCGTGAGGACTTCGTCATCGAGGGCTGCTACCTCATGCGCGACCGCCTGCGCGGCAAGGAGACCTGGGAGACCCTCGGCCTGTCCAGGCAGGAGGTCGCCGAGGCCATGGGGTACGTCGACCAGTCAGAGTATCTCCGTCTGTTCCGGTCGCTGCTGTTCAGCCGCATCGTGCCGTGCGTGAAGGACATCGGGCTGTGGAGCCCCCGGCTGCAGCAGGCCTACGCCGACATGGGGGTGCTGGACATGGCCGGGCAGAGCCTCGACGCGCTGATGAGACAGGACGAGGAGATCGCGGAGAAGCTGGACGCCGAACGCTTCGCCGCCGAGGAGGCCGAGCGGCATGCCGAGGTCGCCGAGACCATCGCAGCGGCCGAGGACGGCTAGCCGTTCTCGTGCCCCACGATCCGATCACCCCCCTCCAATCCCGTGATCTTGCGAATGCTCGCATACAGGTGCCACACGCCGGCACTTCACGTGGATTGATCTTGCACTTTCTCGCAGACCTACCCTGTGAACAGCGAAAACACCATTCGTGATCTTTCACCCAACACTGCAAGATCAGCCAACGCGTAGATGCAGGTCAGCCGACTCGCCTGCGAGAAACTGCAAGATCAGCGCATTGATCTATGCAGGTCAGGCTACCGCTTTGCACGAATTCGCAAGATCACGGGGAGGTACGGCTCAGGCCGCCACGGCGATCACCAGGGCCAGCGCGCCGGCCACCAGCGCCAGCGTGCCGAGCCAGGCCAGCCGGGCGTCCGCTGTGACGTCGAGGGGGTGACCGTCGCGCAGCGCCCGCTCCACGCGGCGGAACCGGACGCCCGTGCGGAGCAGCAGCACCGCGCCGATGAGCGCCGCCAGCGCGAAGGGCGCCGCGATCCAGGCGGGAGCGCCGTGGCTCAGCGCCACCCCCGCCGAACCCAGCGCACCGGCGGCCAGCAGCGCGGCCGTACGGACCCAGGCCAGCCGGGTGCGCTCACTCTGCAGGCCCTTGTCGACCACCGGCGAGTCACCTGTTCAGAAAGACGAACACGAGCGCAAGCACCGCCACTGCCGCCACGCCGTACCCCAGGAGGGGGGCGAGCGCGGGCGGCGGGAGCGGCTCGTCACGGCGCAGTGCCACCTGGATGCGCCGCCACCGGGGATAGGCGGAGCCGGCGGCGACGGCCGCCAGCAGCACCAGCACGACGGCCAGCGGAATGCGTACCCAGGAGCCGAAGACGTTCTCCGGCGCCACCGCCAGGCCGATGCCTCCCGCGCACAGTGCGAGGGAGGTGCTCAGCCAGGTGAGAAACGTGCGTTCGTTGGCCAGTGTGAAGCGGGGATCGGGCTCGTTCCCTTCCATGGGACTCAGGCTAGTTCCGCCGCATTCCCCCTGGATTTAGCGGGGTTAGCGCCCCCAGTCGTCCTCGTGCGGCCGGCCGTGCTGTGGCTGGGCGTTTCGCTGCTGCTCGTCCGGGCGCAGGCGCTCGCCGGTGGTGTACATCGGATCCGGGACGTACGGCCGGACCGCGCCGAGGCCGAGAGGGTCGTTGGGATCCACGTCGGGCTCGGGAGCGGGGGCGGCGACCAGGCGATCCTGGGTGGCCGCCCCTCGGGCGACGAGCACGTCGTTGGACGCGGGCGGGGGAATCGGCGGCCGCGCGTACTGACCAGTGCCCGGATAGTCCGGATAGTCCTGGTACGGCGCGGCGTCCTGGTAGGCGGTGTGGTCTTGGTAAGGCTGGTCGTGGTACGCGGCCTGCCCCTGGTAGGCCGCTTGATCGTGATGACCGGGCTGGTCCTGGTACGCCGCGTGATCCTGGTAGCCCTGATCCTGATAGGCGACCTGGTCCTGGTAACCCGGGTCCTGGTAACCCGGGTCCTGATAGCCCTGGTCGGGGTAACCCTGGTCCTGGTACGCCGCGTGATCCTGGTAGCCCTGATCCTGATAGGCGACCTGATCCTGGTAACCCTCGTGTGGCGGCGCGTACCCCTCGGACCCCGGAGTCTGTGGGATCTGGGGGCCGGGGAACGGACCCGTCACGGGGTCGTCGGCGTCCTCGCCCTCGTGGCCGCCGACCTCGGCGAGCCCTTCGTCGAGGGTGTCGATCAGACGGTCCACGTCGGCCATCGGCATCCGGAAACTCGCGGTGCACATCTCGCCTCGCCAGAGGCTCAGCACCAGCGTGCCCTCGTGCCAGGTGACCCGGAGCACGCGGTCCTGACCTCGGGCGTCGAAGAACACCTCACCGAACGATGGCAGCGGGACAACTTCTGACATGGCAGACATAGTGCCTTTACCTGGCCTTATCCGTCCACTCGACCTCTATAGATCACCACTGATCTCGTAAGCGTGCGAATTCAGTGTGCCATGCCGACCGAGGGCGGGTTTCTGGAACGTCAGGATGCGCCCACTCGGTCACGGAGCGATTGTCGGCGACAGGAGGTACGGTTCTCCCGTGCCCAAAGAGCTTCCACCCGTCGAAGAGCTGCTCACCGCCGTGGTGACCGCGCTCGGGGGGACCGAGCGCCCCGGGCAGGTCAAGATGGCCCAGGCCGTACGGCAGGCCGTCGAGGACGGCGAGCACCTCGCGGTGCAGGCGGGCACCGGCACCGGCAAGTCCCTGGCCTACCTGGTGCCCGCGATCAGGCATGCCGCCGAGACGGGCGACGCGGTCGTGGTCTCGACCGCGACGATCGCGCTGCAGCGCCAACTGGTGGACCGTGACCTGCCCAGGCTCGCCGACGCGCTCGCGGACCGCCTGCCACACCGTCCGGAGTTCGCCATCCTGAAGGGCCGCCGCAACTACCTGTGCCGGCACAAGATGAGCGCCGACGTCCCGGACGACGAGGACGACCAGCTCTTCGACCCGCGCGAGGTCAGCGCGACCGGACGGATGGTGCAGCGCATCCTGGAGTGGGCGAACGAGACCGAGACCGGCGACCGCGACGAGCTGGTGCCCGGGGTGAGCGACCAGGCGTGGCGGCAGTTCTCGGTGAGCGCCAGGGAGTGTCTGGGCGCCCAGCGCTGCCCCAGCGGCGCCGACTGCTTCGCCGAGCTGGCGCGCGAGCGCGCGGGTGAGGCCGACGTCGTGGTGACCAACCACGCGCTGCTGGCCATCGACGCCATGGAGGACTTCTCGGTCCTGCCCGACCACGACGTGGTGGTCGTGGACGAGGCGCACGAGCTCGTCGACCGGGTCACCTCGGTGGTCACCGGCGAGCTGTCGGAGAACGGTGTGGCCCTGGCCGCCCGCCGGGTGGGCAGGCTCATCGAGCAGGGGCTGGCCGACCGCCTCCAGGAGGCGGGAGAGGACCTGCGCGCCCTGCTCGCCGTGGCCCCGCCGGGCCGGATCGACGACCTGCCCCGGTCGCTCGGCGCGACCCTCGCGCTGGTGCGCGACGCGGCGGCCGCGTGCCGTACGGCCCTCGGCTCACGAGGGAAGGAAGACCAGGAGGCGGCGGCGCGCAAGGCGGCGTCCGGCATGCTCGACGAGATCCACGACACGGCGCAGCGGATGCTCGACGCGTTCGGGCCGCCGTCCCGGGACGACGCGGGAGACGACTCCGGCGGCGACCCCGGGGACCGCGCTCCCGAGGTCGACCGGGCCGAGGTCGTCTGGCTCGATCCCGCCCACGAGCACGGGCGCGGCCGCATCCCGCCGACCCTGCGCGTGGCGCCGCTGTCGGTCGGCGGCATGCTGCGCGACAAGCTGTTCGGCGAGCGTACGGTGATCTTGACAAGTGCCACGCTCGCGCTCGGCGGCACGTTCGACGGGCTGGCCCGCCAGTGGGGTCTCGGCGCCGACGACTGGACCGGGCTCGACGTCGGCTCGCCGTTCGATCACCCGCACCGGGGCATCCTCTACGTCGCCAAGCACCTTCCGCAGCCGGGTCGCGACGGGCTCCCTGAGGCGTACCTCACTGAGATCACCGAGCTGATCGAGGCGGCGGGGGGACGCACGCTCGGGCTGTTCTCCTCCATGCGGGCCGCCAAGGCCGCCACCGAGGCCCTGCGCGAGCGCCTGGAGGTGCCGCTGCTGTGCCAGGGGGACGACTCCACGTCACAGCTGGTGAAGCAGTTCTCCGCCGATCCCGCGACCTGCCTGTTCGGCACGCTGTCGCTGTGGCAGGGCGTCGACGTGCCGGGTCCGTCGCTCTCGCTCGTCGTCATCGACCGGATCCCGTTCCCGCGGCCCGACGACCCGCTGACCTCCGCGCGGCAGCGGCACGTCGCCGCGAAGGGCGGCAACGGCTTCATGACCGTCGCGGCCACCCATGCCGCGCTGCTCCTGGCTCAGGGGGCCGGCCGGTTGCTCCGGTCGATGGACGACCGGGGGGTCGTCGCCGTGCTCGACCCCAGGCTGGCGACCGCGCGGTACAGCGGGTTCCTGCTGAACTCGCTGCCGCCGTTCTGGCGTACCACCGACCCGGTCAAGGTCCGCGAGGCCCTGCGCCGCCTCAGCTCCGGCGCAGGGGCGTGACGGGGTCGCCGAGGGAGATCGTGCCGGTGGCGCGGGGCACGAGGCGGACGCCGAACCAGGTCTTGCCGTCCCATCTGCGGTGTCGCGCCAGCGTGCGGAGCGGCTCCTTGCCCTTCACGGCGGTGGCGGGGTCGATCGTGGTGACGGCGCAGCGGTCGCAGAGCTCCGACACGCGAAAGTCGATCTCGCCGATGCGCACCTCCGTCCAGCGGTCCTCCTCGTACGGCTCGGCGCCGTCCACCATCACGCTGGGGCGGAACCGAGCCATGTCGAGCGGCTGAGGTGCCTCCTCGCCCCGCTCTGCGGCGCTCTCCGCGATCCACTGATCGAGCTGTTTCAGCGACGAGAGGGAGGTGAGCAGCAGCGGCGCGCTGGAGGCGAAGGTGAGCGTGTCACCGGGCAGGCCACCGTGGCGGGGGCTGATCGACCGGCGGCGCGGGTCGTCCAGCCAGACGAGACGCGCGGGCCGGCCCAGCAGCCGGGTGAACCAGTCATGGGCCTCCGGGGCCGCGAGCATCGCGCGATCGAGACCTCTGAAGCCGACGGGAACCGGCTCTCCCAAGGTCGCGGGCGGGACGGTCAGATCCGGCATTCCCGGTGCCGTGAGCGCCAGACCGCCGTCGTCGAGGTTGCCGGGCACCACGGTGAGTCTTCTCGGAAACTCCCCGAGCCACAGGTCTTCGCCGTCCTCGTCGACCACGGCCCAGCGGCGATCCCCCGCGAACCCCCAGGGCTCGAGCATCGCACTGTCTCGCGGTATCCCAGAAGCTGACTTCAGCGGATATATACGGATCCCGGCGATATGCACGATCGCATTTTAAGTCGCCGCTGCAAGATCACGGAAGGGATTTCCGCTGGCCGGGGCGCACGAGTGCACGAAACTGCAAGATCACGAAAGGGGTTTGGGCAGGTCGGAGGGCATCCGTGCGAGCAACTGCAAGATCACGCGGGGGGTGGGGGGAGGGGGGTGAGATCCGGGCGCTTGGGGTCGAGGCCGTCGCCGGAGGACCGGCCGCGGATCCGGCGGCCGATCCACGGGCCGAGGTGCTCCCTGAGCCAGCGCGCGTCCTCCCGGCGCTTTGCCCGGGGGTCCACCTGCTCGCGCGGGGGCCAGGTCTTGCGCCAGTCGTCGGCGATCGGCACGCCCAGCACGTCGAGCACCTTCGCCGCGACCAGCCGGTGCCCCTCGGCGTTCATGTGCAGCCGGTCCTCGCTCCACGCCCGCCAGTCCCGCAGCCCCTGCATCGACCACTGGTCGACCAGGCGGCAGCCGTACAGGTCGGAGATCGAGCGGACGTGCAGATAGAAGACGGCGAACTTGCCGCGTGCCCGGCGCATGATCGGCGTGTCGCGCGGATCGACCCCGGTGAACAGCACCACGTCGGCACCGGTGGCGCGCAGGTCGCGTACGGCGGCGGCCAGCTTCTTGGCCATCCGGTCGGGATCGCTGCCCGGCCGGAGCAGGTCGTTGCCGCCCGCGCACAGGCTGACCAGATCGGGCGCCAACCGGACGGCCCTGGGCACCTGATCCTCGACGATCTGGTCGAGCAGTTTGCCGCGGACCGCCAGGTTGGCGTACCGGAAGCCCGGCTCGATCCGGGCGAGCCGCTCGGCCACCCGATCGGCCCATCCCCGAAACCCCGACGTCCCGTTGAGACCGGGGTCGTTCAGCCCCTCGGTGAAGCTGTCGCCGACCGCGACGTACGACCTGTAACCCATTGACTCCGCCCTGACCATCGCCTCGCCGTTACGTTACTCCTCGGCATCGGCGATGGCGTGCAGCGCCAGCACGTAGGAGCGCATGCCGAATCCGGCGATCGTTCCGGTCGCCACCGCCGCCACGACCGAGGTGTGGCGGAACTCCTCACGGGCGTTCGGGTTGGAGATGTGCACCTCGACCAGCGGCGCCGTACGCTGCGCGATCGCGTCGCGCAGGGCGTAGGAGTAGTGCGTGAACGCGGCCGGGTTGAGCACGACGGGCGTACGGCTGTCGGCGGCCTCGTGGATCCACGACACCATCTCGGCCTCGTCGTCGGTCTGCCGCACCTCCACGGAAAGGCCCAGCTCGCGGCCGGTCTCGCGGCACAGGGCCACCAGGTCATCGAAGGTCTGCGCGCCGTACACATCGGGCTCCCTGCTGCCGAGCCGCCCCAGGTTGGGGCCGTTCAGCACGAGCACCTGCCTCACCCTGCCACCTCTCTCACCGCGCCGCCTTCCTCACCGGGCCACCTCAACGAGAGATCCTTCTCAACGGGCGACCTCACCGTAGGCGGCCTCCAGCAGTTCCTCCGCCGGGTCCTCCAGCCGGGAGACCTGGGCGATCCCGTCGAGCACGACGAACCGCAGCTTCGCACCGCGCGCCTTCTTGTCCACCCGCATGTGATCGCGCAGGTGCGGCCAGGCGTCCCTCCGGTACGACGTGGGCAGCCCCACCGACTCCAGGATCGAGCGGGTGCGGTCGACCACGTTCTGGCCGATCCGCCCGTCCAGCCGGGACAGCTCCGCGGCGTAGACGAGGCCGATGGCGACGGCCTCGCCGTGCCGGATGCGGTAGTCCTCCACCCGTTCGATGGCGTGGGCCAGCGTGTGCCCGTAGTTGAGGATCTCGCGCAGTCCGCTCTCGCGCAGGTCGGCTCCGACGACGTCGGCCTTGACCTGGATCTTCCGTTCGATGAGCTGCCGGGTGTGCTCGCCCTCCGGGGTGCAGGCGCCCGCCGGATCGGCCTCGATCAGCGTGAGGATCGTCGGATCGGCGATGAACCCACCCTTGATGATCTCGGCGAGGCCGGCGACGTAGTCGGGGCGCGGCACGCTCACCAGCGTGGCCAGATCGCACAGGACGCCCGCCGGCGGATGGAAGACCCCGACGAGGTTCTTGCCCTCGGGGGTGTTGATCCCGGTCTTGCCGCCGACCGCGGCGTCGACCATGGCCAGCAGCGTGGTCGGGACCAGCGCCACCCGCACGCCGCGCAGCCAGGTCGCGGCCACGAACCCGGCGAGGTCGGTGGTCGCTCCCCCGCCGACGCCGACGATCGCGTCCGACCTGGTCACGCCGTACCGTCCGAGCGCCGACCACAGCTCGGCCGCGACGCCGACGCTCTTGGCCTCCTCGCCGTCCGGCACGGGCAGCGGGACCACCTCGAATCCGGCCGCCTCCAGCGCGCCGCAGACCGGGCGGGCGATCTCCGGCAGCCCGGCGGGGTGGATCACCGCCACGGTCCGCACCCCGCCGCCCAGCAGGCCCGGCAGCTCACCCAGCACGCCGGTGCCGACCACGACGTCGTAGGGGCTGTCGCCCCGCACCGTGATGCGCGTCGTGCTCACAGCTCCCCCGTTCCTTCCGCCGCCTTCTCGGCGGTGATCTCGGCGGCGATCTGCGCGGCGACGTCCTCGGGATCGCGGTCGTCGGTGGCGACCGTGATCGTGGCGAGGCGCTCGTAGATCGGGCGGCGCTCCTCCATCAGCTTCCTGAGCCGGCTGCGCGGGTTGAGCACCAGCAGCGGCCGGGCCGTGGCGAGACCCACCCGCTTGACCGCCTGGTCGAGCCCCACCCGCAGATAGACGACCCGGCGACCGGCGAGCAACTCCTGGGTCGGCTCGTGCAGGATCGCACCGCCGCCCAGGGACAGCACCCCCTCGTGGCCGGCCACGGCGTCCCGTACGGCCGCGGCCTCCAGTTCGCGGAACCGGGCCTCGCCGTCCTCGACGAAGATGTCGCTCACCGGCTTGCCGGCGACGGCCTCGACATCGCTGTCGGTGTCGCGGAACGGCACGCCGAGATGGTCGGCCAGCAGCCGCCCGACCGTGGATTTCCCCGAGCCCGGCGGGCCGATGAGGACCACGAGTGAATTCATGATCAGACCTTATTGTGTTATTTGATCACAAGGGATGACAGGTAGCCCGCGAGGTTGCGTGCGACCTCCTCGACGGAGTCGCCGCCGAACTTCTCGGCCACCGCGTCGGCCAGCACCAGCGCCACCATCGCCTCGGCGACGATCGCGGCGGCCGGCACCGCGCACACGTCGGATCGCTCGTGGTGCGCCTTGGCCGGCTCCCCGGTCAGCACATCGACCGTGGCCAGCGCGCGGGGCACGGTGGAGATCGGCTTCATCGCCGCGCTGACCCGCAGCGGCTCGCCGTTGGTCATGCCGCCCTCGATCCCACCGGCCCGGTTGGTGATCCGGCGCACGCCCTCCGGGGTGTTCTCGATCTCGTCGTGGGCGCGCGAGCCAGGGCGGCGCGCGGTCTCGAAGCCGTCGCCGACGGCCACACCCTTGATCGCCTGGATGCCCATCAGCGCGGCGGCCAGACGCGCGTCGAGCCGCCGGTCCCAGTGGGTGTAGCTGCCCAGACCCGGCGGCAGGCCGTAGGCGACGACCTCGACCACACCGCCCAGCGTGTCGCCGTCCTTGTGCGCCTTGTCGATCTCGGCGACCATCGCCGCGCTCGCGTCCGGGTCCACGCAGCGCACCGGGTCGGCGTCGACCGCCGCCATGTCGCCGGGACCGGGAAGCACGTCACGAGGGGCGCTCGCCGCGCCGATGGACACGACATGGCTGACGATGTCGACACCGACGGCCTGTTTGAGGAAGGCCCGCGCGACCTGGCCGAGTGCCACCCTGGCCGCGGTCTCCCGGGCGCTGGCCCGATCGAGCACCGGCCTGGCGTCGTCGAAGCCGTACTTCTGCATGCCGGCCAGGTCGGCGTGGCCGGGGCGGGGCCGTGACCTGGGCGCGTTGCGCGCGAGCCCCTCCAGGGCGGCCGGGTCCACGGGGTCGGCCGCCATTACGAGCTCCCACTTCGGCCACTCGGTGTTGCCGATGCGGATGGCGACCGGAGAGCCGAGGGTGCGGCCGTGCCGCACGCCGCCGCAGATGGTCACCGCGTCCTGCTCGAACTTCATCCGCGCGCCCCGGCCGTAGCCGAGCCGCCGCCGCCTCAGTGCCTCGTCGATCTGGGCGGTGGTCACCTCCACGCCAGCGGGCAGGCCTTCCAGGATCGCGACGAGTTCGGGGCCGTGGGACTCCCCGGCGGTCAACCAACGCAACATGATGACAAGTCTTCCATGAGCACCCGACTGCACCGTCACCAGACACAGTCATTCCAGGGGCAGGGCCGCCGCCGCGAGCGCGGCGACGAGCATGAACGGCCCGAACGGAAACTCGCTCTTGCGCGTCGCCCTCCTGGCGACCAGCAGGGCCACCGCGTAGAGCGCGCCGAGCAGGAAGCCCCCCATCACCGCCGCGACCGTCGTCCGCACCCCGATCGCACCGGTCAGCAGGCCGATCAGCCCGGCCAGCTTGACATCGCCGAGACCGATGCCGGTGGGATGGACGAACCACATCACCGCGTAGAGAGAGGCGAAAGCGGCCGCGGTCGCGAGCGCGCCGGACAACCGGCCGGACGGCGCGAGCAGGGCCAGCAGCACCGGATAGGACGGCAACGTGATCACGTCGGGCAGCCGGAGGGTCCGCCAGTCGATCAGGGCGAGCGCGACACCGGCCACGATCGCGTACGACCAGGCCGCCGTGACCCAGCCGCCGGCGCCGGTGATCCGCCAGACCACCAGGGCGGCCGCCAGCGCCGTCGCCGCCTCCGCGATGTAGGGCGAGCGGGGCACGGGCGGGGTCCGCGCCGCCACGCCGATGGCGTCCCGTACCTCCCCGGGGTGTCCGACCGGGCCGAACCCACCGGCGAAGACCCGGACGTACGCCCCGGCGACCAGCCCCAACGCCGAGACGCCCGCGACGATGAGGGGAGTCACGCCGCCGACACTAGCGGCGGCTCCGCCTCCCCCACCACCGTCTCTTGGAACGTTCGACCGCGTCTCCCGCCTGGATCCTGGCGACGGTCGCGCCCGGCACGGCTTCGGCGATGCGGTCCAGCGCCGTGGGGTCGCGCCTGGCCTCCTCGACCAGCGAGAGCGCCCGCAGCATGCCGCCCTCGATCACGAACGGGACCGGGCCGGCGACGTCGACGACCACCGCCGCGGCCTGCTCGTGCCGGGCGGCCTGGCACACCTGCGGGGCCGTCGCCTGCACGGGCCGGGCGTCCGGACGCCATTTCTTCATCGGATCGACCCCGGTGAAGGCCAGCACCGCCTCCCTGCCGTCCTTGCCGACCAGCTTGGGGAGCGCCATCTCGCTCTCCTTCTCCTGGCGCAGGCCGTGTTCCCCCACCTCCGACTCGGTCAGCAGCGCCACCACGGGCACCAGCAGCCTGGCCTCGGCGAGGGCGGCCAGCACGTCGGCGGCCGTCGCCGTACCGGCCTGGAGCCCGGCCAGGGCCGAGGCGACCGCCTCGTCGGTGCCGCCGTCGTCGTCGGGGCGCAAAGGTTGCGGAATTACTGGCACGCTTCCCCATCCTAGGCCGCTGGCTCTCCCCCTCTCCTCGCCCCCGCCCGTGCACGAACGTTCAAGACAGGGGCGGTCCGCCGCGCGTAGAACGACGCCGACGACAGCGGCTTGTGTTGGAGGTGAACGGCGCTGTGGACATGGTGGGGTTCATCGGGCTGGGGGTGATGGGCCGGCCGATGGCCCTGAACCTGGCCCGGGCGGGCGTCCGGCTGGTCGTGTGGAACCGTACGGCGTCGCGCTGCGACCCGGTGGTCGCCGCGGGAGCGCGGCGTGCCGCCGGCCCGGGCGAGGTGTTCGAGCGCGCCGGCGTGGTGTTGCTGATGCTCGCCGACGAGGCGGCGATCGACGCCGTGCTGGGCCGCGGGTCGCCGGAGTTCGCCTCGCGGGTGCACGGCCGTACGGTCGTGCAGATGGGCACGATCGACGCGTCGTACTCCCTCGACCTGGCCGAGGAGGTCGCGGCGGCCGGCGGCGACTACGTCGAGGCGCCGGTGTCGGGCTCGCGCGGCCCGGCCGAGGCCGGTGAACTGGTCGCGATGCTGGCCGGTCCCGAGCCCGCGGTCGAGCGGGTCCGTCCGCTGCTCGCGCCGATGTGCGCCGGGGCGTTCTTCTGCGGAGCCACGCCCTCGGCGCTGGTCATGAAGTTCGCGGTCAACCTGTTCTTGATCACCATGGTGACCGGGCTCGCCGAGGCGTTCCACTTCGCCGAGGAGAGCGGTCTGGACGCGGCGCTGCTGGAACGGATCCTCGACGCGGGGCCGATGGCGTCGGCCGTCTCGCGGGGCAAGGCCGACAAGCTGGTCCGAGACGATTTCGAGGTGCAGGCCGCGATCGCCGACGTGTTGAAGAACAACCGTCTGATCGCGACCGCGGCGCGCGACCGGGGCGTCTCCTCCCCGTTGCTGGACGCCTGCCACGCCCTGTTCGGTGAGACGCTCGACCTCGGGCACGGCCAGGCGGACATGGCCGCGGTGATCCACGCGCTGCGGGCGCGCACCCGCACGGCGTGACCCCGTGCCGTTCGCTATCCGGATAACGAACCTCGTGGCACGGATAGCCGGTCAGGTCGCGGATGCCTAGTGTCCAATATGGGCGGTCGTGAACCGCCCGTTGGAGACCCGCCCGCGGCAGGGCCGAGGAGGCAGCGATGATGAACGCCCAGATCGGAGACCGCTCCGGCGTCACCGCGGCGTCGTCGCCCGACCGTGAGTACACGTCGCCGGTGCCGCGTGTGCTTCAGGCGGCCGCCGCGATGCGCCGCCGCGTGCAGAGTGTGCTGGCCGCCTGGGGAATTCCGAGGCCCGCGACGCAGGAGGCCCTGCTGGTGATCTCCGAGCTGGTCACCGACGGCATCCTGCACGGCCTGCCCCCGATCGAGCTGCGTCTTTCGCTGTGCCGCCATGGCGTGCGCACCGTCATGCGCGTCGAGGTCTCCAGCTCGGCGGCGACCCCGCCCCCGACGTGGCCGGTCACCGTACGGCGGCCGGAGGAGCACGGGTGCGGCAGCGCCGTCGTCAAGGCGCTGGCCACCCGGTGCGGCACCGACAGCCGGTCCGGCACGGTCACCCGGTGGGCCGACCTGCCGGCGTTCTGACCTCCCGGGAAACCCTGCCCGCGCCGACGGCGGCGGCCCAGACGGCGGGAGTCAGCCCGTAGGTCTGCCTGAACCTCCGGGTCAGGTGGGCCTGGTCGGCGAACCCGGCCATGACGGCGACCTCGGCCAGCGGCCGGCCGCCACGGATCAAGCGCCGGGCCGTGTCGAGCCGTCGTGCCGTGCGGAACCGGGTGGGGCTGGTGCCGAAGGCGGCACGGAACTGACGGGCGATCGCCCAGCGGTCGAGATCCGCCACGGCCTCGAGGTCCTCGGCTGCGTGACGCGTGGTGGGGTCGTCGGCCAGCAGGGCGCGGACGCGCCGCATGGCCGCCATGTCCAGCGCGACGGGGCGGGCCCGGGCGGGCGCCGCGTGGGTGCGCAGCATGTCCGCCATCGCCGTGGTCACCTCGGCCGCCTCGAGGTCGTCGAGCGGCTCGTCGATGCGCGCGAGGAAGCCGGCCAGGTGCGGCGGCATCGTACGGATCACCGGGTCGGCCACGAAGGGCAGCGGCCCGCCGCCGAGGGCGTCCCGCACCAGAGACGGATCGAGATAGATGATCCGGTATCCGAAGCCGTCATCGGTGCCGGCCGCGCCGTCGTGCAGTTCGTCGGGGTGCAGCACGTGCCATTCTCCGGGCAGGCAGTGGCGCTGCTCACCGCGGTAGCGGAACGTCTGGACGCCGGCCAGCGTGATGCCCACCGCGTAGGTGTCGTGCCGATGCGGCGAGTACGCCTCGCCCACGAGCGCGGCCTCCAGCCGCTCGATGCCCGGGGCGCCGCCGCCGAGCCGCAGGCGCTGCCCCTCCCCCGGCAGGTGCCGGCGCAGCAGTTCCAGTCCGCCCACTTCGCCCTGCATGTCCGGCACACTACTCCGACCGCACGACATGCGATCTCGGTACGGCGATGCCGCGCGGCGCGGAGCCGTACGAGCTCCGGGGTCGTGGCCGGTCCGGCGGCCACGACCCGGGAGCGGCGTCAGCCGAGGTCGGCGATGGCGATGACCGGGCCGCCGCCGGAGGGGCCCTGATGGACGGCCGCCACCGAGACGAACACCGCGGGGTCGCCGGTCACGCTCGCCACGACACCGCCGACGGTGGCCTTGATCTGCCGATGCCAGTGCACGTCGGAGTCGTCGAGCATGATGTTGCGCCGGCCGCGCACCCGCCCGGAGGGGTCCGCCTCGCACTTCAGGAACAGGTTGACCAGCCGGCCGCCGAGGTCGCTCGGGTGCGGACGCTCGGGCAGCTCGATGCCGGCGCTGCGGATGGCCTCCCAGAGGCCGTCGGTGTCGAGGGCGTCCTTCATGACCGAGTGCCCGGCGCGGTAGCGCCCGCCGATGCCGCGCACGTTGCCGACCACCACGATCTGCGCGCGGTCGAGCTCCACGCCGCTGGAGCACGAGGCGACCGACGAGTAGAGCGACAGGTCGCTGTGGATCTGCTCGGCCGTCGGCATCTCGATCTCCCCGAGCGCGACGGCGATGCCGAGGGCGGTGGTGGAGTTGGAGATGTCCATCGACTTGAGCGTGTCCTCGGTGACGACCGTCTGGCCGCGCTCCTTCGCGTCGGTGATCGTGGCGAGCGTGAGCAGCGGCGTCTTGGTCTGCACGTAGTGCACGTCGGCCGGGTCGTCGATCCCCGCGATCTTCATGGCCTCCCGCACCCCGGCGGCGACCTTCTCCACCATCGCGGGCCTGCCGATGTCCTCGGGCAGGAGGACCTCGCTCATCGCCACGCCGACGCTCAGGCGCGGCTCGTCGGTCCGTACGGCCTCGGCCGGGTCGACGGTCGCGAAGATCGTCGCGTGCGGGCTGAGCGCGCCGTCCGTGCCGCCGGACCAGACGAGCGGCACCTGGGCCACCTCTTCGGGGGTGCGGGTGCCCTTGGCGATGAGCACCTCGCGGAAGGCGCGGTCGGCCAGGATCCGGGTGTAGTCGTTGACGCCGCCGTTGCCCTCGGTCTTGCCGATCACCGCCAGCACGCGGTCGGCCTCGATCACCCCGTCGTCGATGAGCCGCGCGAGCCCCGAAGCGTCGGTGACGCTCTCGATGGCGACTTTCCGTACCTCGATCGGATCCGGCATCTATTCCTCCACCCCTCTGGATACCCTTGTCCCGATATTTCCTGATAGGGCCTCGCCGATGTGTTCCAGCGAGGTGATAACGGCACGTTCCCCGCCCTGCTCGACGAACCGCAGCGCGGCCTCGACCTTCGGGCCCATGCTGCCGCCGGCGAAGTGCCCGGAGGCCTGCAGTTCGCGCAGCTCGCCCACGGTCACCGCCCCGATGGGCTCGGCGTCCGGGGTGCCGAACCCGACGACCGCGTGCGGCACATCGGTCGCGATCACCAGATCGCTCGCCCGTACGGCCCGGGCCAGCACGGCGGCCGCGAGATCCTTGTCGATGACCGCCTCGACGCCGCGCAGCGTCCCGTCGGGGTCGCGGACGACCGGCACTCCCCCGCCGCCCGCGGCGACGACCGTGTAGCCCGCCTCCATCAGCGCGATGGCGGCCGGGGCGTCCAGCACCTCTACGGGATCCGGGGAGGCGACCACCCGTCGCAGGCCGCGCTCCCCGCGCCGCCAGGTCTGCCCCTGCTCCTCGAGGCGCCGGGCCTCGTCCTCGTCGAAGTAGCGCCCGATGGGCTTGGTCGGATGGTGGAACGCGGGGTCGTCCGCGTCGACCAGGGTCCTGGTCACGACCGCGGCGACCCGGGCCGGCCCGGACGCTGTCGTCCGTTCCGGCGCCCGCGCCGACGCCTGCGTCTCTTCCAACGCCTGCTCGAGGGCCGTCACGATCAGGTTGCCGATAGTGCCCTGCGTCTGCGCCACGCACCAGTCCAGCGGAACCGGCGGCACCATGTGGGCGGCAAGCTGATTCTTCAGGATCAGATTGCCGACCTGTGGCCCGTTCCCGTGAGTGAGCACGACCTCATGACCGGCCGCCATGAGCGCGGAGACACTCGTCATCGCGCCCCGGACGGCATGCCACTGATCCGCCGGTGTCGCGCTCCCGTCGGAAGCCGTCATGGCGTTGCCACCCAGCGCGATCAGTACACGTCCGCCCACATCGGGCAAACTATCCAGACCGCAACATGCCTGCATGGGCGACAATCGCCCACACGGTCCCCGTCCCTGGGCAAGATTCACCAAGGTCGCCATCGGCGATGTCGTACGCGTAGATCGGGCGGCAGACTCGCACCGAAGGTTCGCCACTGGATCAGCTCATCAAGCGTCACGCGAGAGCAGTCTTCAACCCGCCCGCCGAGCCGGGTCACAAGTTCCTCGGGCGTCAGGCCGCGGACGTAGGTAAAGCAGTAGGCATCCGCCAGGCCGGGGAAGCGCTCACGGGAGAACCAGGAGTAGTCGTCAGGAGTCGCGATCATTCCGTCACGCTCGCAGCACCCACCGACACGATAAGAGCCGGCTCACCGGTCGGGGATACAAGCGCTAACGGCACGTCACCGGCACTCAAGGATCGCGGAGGGGCCCAGAAAGTCGATCTCAGTCCGCGCTCGCATTCCGTGACCGCCTGTTGACTCACTGCTCGATACATCAAGCAAGGGGCGCCCGGGTGGGGCGCCCCCGCTGTTGTTGAGGTGGCTGAAGGTCAGACCGCGGTGAGGGCGGCCTCGGCCTCGAGGGTCGTGGCGACCGCGTTGACGACGGCGCCGATCTTGATGGCCTCCTGGACCTGCTCACGGGACAGGCCTGCGGAGCGGACGACCTTCTCGTGGGACTCCAGGCACTTGCCGCAGCCGCCGATCGCGCTGACGGCGAGGCTCCACAGCTCGAAGTCGAGCTTGTCCACGCCCGGGTTGCCGATGACGGTCATCCGCAGCTTGGCCGGCATCGTGGCGTACGTCTCGTCGCCGATCAGGTGGGTCGATCGGTAGTAGACGTTGTTCATCGCCATGATGCTCGCCGCGGCCTTGGCCGCCGTGAAGGCCTCGGCCGACAGGTGGTCGGCCGCCTCGCCCGACACCTCGGCGATCACCCGCGGGGACTTCGTCGCGATCGCCGTGGCGAGCAGCGTCCCCCACAGCTGCTGCTCGCTCAGCGACGACGTGGTGACGAGCGATCCCAGGTTGAGCTTGATGTCCTTGGCGTAACCCGGGAGGGCGCTCTTGAGGTTGTCGATCGACATCAGACGCCCGCCATCAGCTTCTTGGCGTCGAGCGTCTCCTCACCCTTGTTCCAGTTGCAGGGGCACAGCTCGTCGCTCTGGAGGGCGTCGAGGACCCGCAGGACCTCCTTCACGTTCCGGCCCACCGAGCCGGCCGTGACCATCGCGAACTGGATCTCGTTGTTGGGGTCGACGATGAAGGTGGCCCGCTGGGCGACGCCGTCCTCACCGAGGATGCCCAGATCCGTCGACAGCTCGCGCTTGATGTCGGAGAGCATGGGGAAGGGCAGGTCGCGCAGGTCGGGGTGGTCCTTGCGCCAGGCGTAGTGGACGAACTCGGAGTCGACCGAGAAGCCGAGCACCTGGGCGTCGCGGTCGGCGAACTCCTCGTTCAACCGGCCGAACTCGGCGATCTCCGTCGGACAGATGAACGTGAAGTCCTTCGGCCAGCTGAAGACGACGCGCCACTTGCCCTCGTAGGTCTTGTGGTCGATCGTCTCGAACGCCTTGTCCGGGTCGAGCGAGACGCAGGCGGTGAGCTCGTACTCGGGGAACCGGTCACCCACGGTCAACATATGAATCCCCCCTCCTCCGGGCGTTCCGCCCGGACCAAATCTTCGGATTTGTCCCCTTCAGATTGCCCGACCTACCATTGATCCGAGAAATCAAGCAGTTGGACCAATCTGAGAGGTGATCCCTATCAGTGAGCCGCTCCCGACCTTAGCCCAGCTGCGCGCGTTCTTGGCCGTGGCCGAGCATCTGCACTTCAGGGAGGCCGCGGCGGCCCTCCGCATGAGCCAGCCCGCGCTGTCCAGCGCGGTCGCCACGCTGGAGGAGATCCTGCAGACCCGGCTGCTGGAGCGGACCACCAGGAAGGTCCTGCTCACGCCGGCGGGAAGGCGGGTGAGCGCCCACGCGGCACGGGTCCTCGCGAACGTCGACGACCTCGTCGCCGATGTCGCACGGACGCGCGAGCCGTTCAGCGGGCCGATCCACCTCGGCGTCATCCCGACCGTGGCACCCTACCTGCTGCCGCTGCTGCTGCCGATGTTCGCCGGGCGGTTCCCCCGCATGAAGCTGATCGTCCAGGAGGCCAAGACCGAGACCCTGCTGGCGGAGGTGCGCGAGGGCCGGCTGGACGTGGCCGTGCTCGCACTGCCCACGGACGTCACCGGCCTCGCCGAGGAACCCGTCTACGACGAGGACTTCCTCCTCGCGCTGCCCTGTGATCACCCCCTGGCCGGGGACGACGCGCCGCTGTGCCGCGACGTCCTGCAGGGGCTGGACATCGTGCTCCTCAACCAGGGGCACTGCCTGCGCGAACAGGCCATAGACGTGTGCCGGGAGGTGGGCGTGCGAACCACGATGACGACCTACGCGACCAGCCTGCCGACCCTGATCCAGCTCGTCTCGGGCGGTCTCGGCGTGACGCTCATCCCCGAGCTGGCGGCCCACGCGGAGACCGGAACGCCGTTCGGGATCGCGCTGCGTCGCTTCGATCGGCCGCCCGGCCGCCGGATCGGCCTCGCCTACCGCGCCACCTCGCCGCGCGGCGACGAGTACGGCGAACTCGCTGCCGCGATCCGCCTGGCCATTCGAGAGGAGGACCTGCCCGTACGGATAACCGGGGAGGACGCCGCCCGTACGGCTCACCGGCCCGAGAGCGCCTTTACAAAGTAGATCAGCTGCCGAGGCGGCGCAGGCGGGTGACGGCCTCGTCGATGATCTCGTCCCTCTTGCAGAACGCGAACCGGAGGAAGTGCCTGCCCCGGGCGGCGTGATCGTAGAAGGCCTGGGTGGGGATGGCCACGACCCCGGCGAGCTCGGGCAGCCGCCGGGCCAGCTCCAGCCCGTCGTCGAAGCCGAGCGGCCGGATGTCGGTCTGCACGAAATAGGTGCCCGACGGACGGAGCACCCCGAATCCGGCCGATTCCAGTCCCGTGATCAACCGGTCGCGCTTGGCCTGCAGGTCGGCCCGCAGCCCGGCCACCCAGTCCATCTCCTCGCGCAGGCCGTACGCGACCGCGAGCTGCCAGGGAGCCGCGGCGGTGAAGGTGAGGAACTGCTTGACCGCCTGCACGGCGCCCACCAGGGGCGCCGGGGCGCAGATCCAGCCGGTCTTCCAGCCGGTCACGCTGAACGACTTGCCCGCCGACGAGATCATGACGGTCCGCTCGCGCATGCCCGGCAGCGTGGCCAGCGGGACGTGCTCGACGCCGTCGAAGGTCAGGTGCTCGTAGACCTCGTCGCTGATCGCGATCAGGTCACGCTCCCGGCAGACCTCGGCGATCGCCTCCAGCTCCTGCCGGTTGAACACGGTTCCGGTCGGATTGTGCGGTGAGTTGACCAGGATCGCCCTGGTCCGCGGGCCGATCGCGGCCGCCAGCTCGGCCGGGTCGAACGTGAACCGCCCGGCGTCCACCCGCAGCGTCACGGGACGGCGTACGGCCCCGGCGAGCGCGACGGCGGCGGCGTAGGAGTCGTAGTAGGGCTCGAAGACGACGACCTCGTCCCCCGGCTCGCACAGGGCGAGGACGGCGGCGGCGATGGCCTCGGTCGCCCCGACCGTGACCAGCACCTCGCCGTCGGGGTCGTAGGCCAGGCCGTACCACTTCTTGCGATGGTCGGCGACCGCCTGGCGCAGCTCGGGGACGCCGGGGCCGGGCGGGTACTGGTTGAACCCGTCGCGGACGGCCGCGACGGCGTGCTCCAGCATCCGCGCGGGGCCGTCGGTGTCCGGGAACCCCTGGCCGAGGTTGATCGACCCGGTCTCCACGGCCAGCTTCGTCATCGTCGCGAAGACGGTCGTGCCGAACTCGCGCATCCGTCTTACCAGCGGCTCGCTCACGCGGGCCAGCGTAGCGGGCGGCACCGACCGACCGGCACACTGTGGGTGTGACGCGTGTATCCCTCTGCCAGATCCCGGTCGTCCACGAACCGAAGACGAACCTCGAGACCGCCCGCGACGCCCTCACCCGCGCCGCCGAACAGGGCGCCGAGCTCGCGGTGTTCCCCGAGGCGACGCTGACCCGGTTCGGCCGGGGCGTGACCGAGACCGCAGAGCCGCTGGACGGGCCGTTCGTGTCCGGGCTCGCCGAGGCGGCCCGCGAGCACGGCATCGCGGTCATCGCGGGTGTCTTCGAGCCGTCGGCGGACGGCAGGGTGTTCAACACGACCGTGGCCCTCGACGCCGACGGCGGGCTCGCCGCGGCCTACCGGAAGATCCACCTGTTCGACTCGTTCGGCGCCCGCGAGTCCGACGTGGTCGCCCCCGGGGACGTCCCCGCCGTGGTCGAGCTGGCCGGGCTGCGGATCGGCCTGATCACCTGCTATGACGTGCGCTTCCCCGAGCTGGCCCGCGCCCTGGTCGACCGGGGGGCCGACACGTTCGCCGTCATCGCCGCCTGGGGCAGCGGGCCGATGAAGGAGGAGCACTGGATCACCCTGGTCAAGGCCAGGGCCATCGAGAACACCATGTGGACGATCGCGGTCGGCCAGGCGCCCACCCCCTCGGCCAGGGACGGCTTCGGCGTGGGCCGCAGCATGCTGGTCGACCCGATGGGGGTCGTACGTCACGACCTCGGCCCCGGCCACGCCGTACTGACCGGGGAGATCGACCCCGCCGTCACCGTGAGCGTGCGCTCGACCCTTCCGTCACTGGACCACCGGCGGCTCCACAGATCGTAAACTTGGCCCCATGAGTGAGCCAGAAGGCCGGTCCCGGATGCTGAAGGTGATCCCGCCGCGGCTGCTCGTGCCGTACCTGTCGGGCCGGCGGACGATCATCTCGGGGTACGTCTACCGCGAGCAGGACTGCGCGCGCCTCACCACCCCGGCCGCCCTCGTCGAGGCCCTCGACCTGGGCTTCGACGGTTCGGAGCTGACCCCGGAGGTGCCCGAGTTGTACATCATGCGGTGGGAAGCGCGGGACATCGACACCTACGTCGTGCCGTACGGCGAGCACATGGGCGGGGATTGGAGCGATGCACCGCCGTTCACGGGCAACGGGTTCACCACCTCGCGCGAGCATGTGGTGCCGCAGTTCCACACGATGCCCATGCCGATCCCGGCCGGGGCCGAGATCGTGCACCTGACCGGCGCCGGGGAACGCCGGTTCGCCGACTACGACGGACTCACCTGGCGGCCCGCGTGATGAGCGAGACGGAACGGATCGAGCCCGTCGGGCTGGGCTTCGTCGCCGGCTACCGGAACCGGAGCTTCGCCGCTGCCATCGGACCCGGCGGCGACGACGTGGTGCTGTTCAGCGAGTCGGCGCAGGACGGCTTCACCCGGGCCGGGAGCTACTGGCGGCTCCGGGTGCGCCGGTCCGATCTGGAGTCACTGACCCTGCTGCGCACGGTCGGCGCGTTCGGCGGCGAGCCGTGCCTGGTGCTGGACGAGGACGACGGCGACGGCACGGACGAGGAGGGCGGCCTGCACATCGCCTACCTCGGGCACAGTGGCACGAGGGCGGAGACCATCGGCTACTGGCTCGTCGACCACGGCGCCTATGAGGTCGTGGTGCCGCGCGAGGAGGTCCACGCGATCCGCGTCGAGCGGGTGCCCGTCCCGACCACCGGCGCCGAGCAGCCGGGCGGCCGGGACTCGGGCGACGGAGAAGCGGACGGTCAGGCGGAGCCGAGCGACCGGTAGCGGGCGAACCGGGCGGCGAGGCGTTCGCTCGCGGTCCGCCCCAGCAGACCGATGATCTCGTATTCGAGCGTCCTTGCCACGCGGCGGCAGAACTCCTCCGGTTCGACCGAGGCGTCCGGACACTCCGGGACGATCCGGTCGACGATGCCGTCCCGTTTGAGGTCGGTCGCCCGTACGCCCTGGGCCTCGGCGATCCGCGGGGCGAAGTCGACGGTCCGATGCATGATCGCCGAGGCGCCCTCGGGCGGGAGCGGGGACAGCCAGCCGTGCTGCGCGCAGACGACCCGGTCGGCGGGCAGCAGGGCCAGCGCCGCGCCGCCCGCGCCCTCCCCGAGCAGAAGACACACGGTGGGCGCTTCGAGCATGACGAGGTCGGCCAGTGAGCGGGCGATCTCGGCGGCCAGGCCGCCCTCCTCGGCCGCCTTCGACAGGGCCGCGCCCGGCGTGTCGATGACCGTCACCAGCGGGAGCCCCAGTTCGGCGGCGAGACGCATCCCGCGCCGGGCGACCCGTAGCCCGGCCGGGCCGAGCGGGCCCGCCGCCCGCTGGCGCCCCCAGTCCTGACCGAGCACGACGGCCGGGGCCGTGCCGAACCGGGCGAGTGCGAGCAGCAGGCCGGGGTCCTCCTCGCCGGTCCCGGTGCCGTGCAGCGGGGTGACGTCGTGGGCGGCCAGCTTGAGCAGGGCCCGCACCCCCGGCCGGTCGGCGTCGCGCGAGCGGGTGATCGCCTCCCAGGCCGGCACGTCGGCGTCCGCCTCCTCCGGTTCCGGCCCCCTGTCGATGTCACGGTCCAGGCCGTCGGTGGGCGCGGACAGCACGGCGAGAGCGCGGATGGCGACCTCGCGGACGTCCTCGGCCGACACCACGGCGTCCACCAGGCCGTTGGCGAACAGGTTCTCCGCCACCTGCACGCCCTCCGGGAACGGGTAGCCGTACAACGCCTCGAACACCCTCGGCCCCAGGAAGCCGATCAGCGCGCCGGGCTCGGCCGCCGTGACGTGACCGAGCGAGCCCCACGAGGCGAACACCCCGCCGGTGGTCGGGTGGCGCAAATAGACGACGTACGGCAGGCCGGCGGCACGATGGGCGGCCACGGCTGCCGTGATCTTCACCATCTGGACGAAGGCGAGGGCGCCCTCCTGCATTCTGGTGCCGCCGCTGGCGGGGGCCGCGAGCAGCGGCAGCCGCTCGGCGGTCGCCCGCTCCACGGCCCTGACCAGGCGCTCGGCCGCCGCCACCCCGATCGAGCCGGCCAGAAAGGAGAACTCGCAGGCCATGATCGCGACCCGGCGACCGGCCAGCGTCCCCTCCCCCGTGATCACCGATTCGTCATATCCGCTCCTGGCCCTGGCCGCCGCCAGGTCATCGGCGTACGGCGTGCCGGGGGCGGCCCGCTCCACGAGCGGCTCGTCCCACGACCGCCACGAACCTGGGTCGAGGACACGGGAGATCAACGTGCGGGCGTCCGGCCGCTTCGCACGTTCCTGGCGGTTCGTCTGCTCTGACCGGTTCACTCCTGGCGTCCCTCCGCCGCCTGCTCGCGCTCGCGCAGCCAGTCGAGCACGGCGTCGTTGTCCTGGCCGAGCGCCGGAGGCGGTGTGTGGGAGTGCGGGACATCGGCCCGGGCGTCGTCCGGTGTCTCGAAGCGCAGCGGCGGGCCGGGCAGCTCGATCGGGCCGAGGACCGGATGGTCGACGGTCACCAGCAGGCCCTGGGAGCGGACCTGGTCCCAGGCGTAGACCTCGTCGATGGACCGGATCGCGCCGGCCGGCACGCCCAGCTCGCCGAGCGCGGCCAGCCAGTGCGCCCGGCCGTGCGCCGCCAGCGCCTTCTCGATGTCCGCGATCAGCTCGTCCCGATGCGCGAACCTATCCCTATTCGTCGCATATTTCGTGACTTCGGGATCGATGTCCAGGAGCTCGGCCACCTTGCGCCACTGGCCCTCGTTCGCGACCGCGATCTGGATCATTCCGTCCGCGCAGCGGAAGGCTCCGTACGGCGCGATCGACACGTGATGGTTGCCGCCGGCGCCGGGCACCTTGCCGCCGACCGTCCAGGCCGTGCCGTGGTAGGAGTGCACCCCGACCACCGAGGCCAGCAGGGACGTCCGGACGACCCGGCCACGCCCCGTCCGCTCGCGTTCGTACAGCGCGGCGACCACGCCGTACGCGCCGTGGATGCCGGCCAGCAGGTCGGCGATCGAGGCGCCGACGCGGTACGGCTCCTCCGGCGACGGTCCGGTCAGCGACATCAGGCCGGCCTCCCCCTGGGCGATCTGGTCGTACCCCGGCCGGCCGCCCTCGGGGCCGTCATGCCCGAACCCGGTGATCGACAAGATCACCAGGCGCGGGTTCAGCTCGTGCAGCCGACCGACCGGCAGGCCCAGGCGGTCCAGCACGCCGGTGCGGAAGTTCTCGATCAGCACATCGCTGTGCCGTACCAGCCGTTCGATGAGCCGGCGACCCTCGTCGGACTTCATGTCGACCGTGATGGACCGCTTGTTGCGGTTGGCCGCCAGGAAATAGGTGGAAATATTCTGATCAGGGCCGACGAACGGCGGTCCCCATCCCCGCGACTCGTCCCCCGAAGGATGCTCCACCTTGATCACGTGAGCGCCCAGGTCGCCGAGCATCTGCGCCCCGTGGGGTCCGGCCAGGGCACGAGACAGATCCAGAACGACGATGCCGCTGAGGGGTCCCTGCACGGTTCAGCCTCCAGGTGTTGCGCCACGAAGAACCGGTTTCGGTCTTCATGCCACAGCCTGCCAGGTCACCTGCGGGATCGACACTCCCGCGGTGTGCCAAGGAACCCCCAGCGTTTTTGGCCGGATATGGACGTCCGCGCTGCCTTCCCTCAGGTCTCCGGCTCAGTGCCGGTGCCGCTGCCCCCGCCACTGGTCCACGAAATGGCGCAGGCGCTGCCTCGTGTGCGGGTCGCGGGTCATCGTCCTGGCCTTGTCGCGGTGCTGACGGCCCGCCTGGCTGTTCAGGTAGTTCCTGATCCGCTCCATAATCGACGGCATCTGTGTCGTCACCCCCCCGTACGCCGGCGGTTTTACCGGCTTATCCGGATACCGTTACCCACGGTCGCCGCGGTCAATCCCCCTCGCGGTTCGATCAGCGGGTCACATCGGGGACGCGGGCGGCCAGCCACCGGGACAGCGTGTTCGCGACCGCGTCGGAGGCGGTGAGGGTGACGGCCTCACGGGCCCTCCCCGAATCGTCCTGGAAGACGATCTCGTAGGTCTCGTCCCGCCGCAGCGACACCGATGCGCGCCAGCCGGCGCCCGCCCCGTCGGGCTGGACGGTCATGAACGTGTTGTCCACATGGTTCAGCTCGTCGATCAACACGACGAGCGCCACATGCGAGGGATCGTCGAGGTGGTAGCCGTCCTGGGTCCTGGCGCAGTAGTGCCGCGCGGTCATCTCCGCCCCCTTCTCGCCCGGCCGGGTTGGTGCTCCAAGCATGACAGGGATGGTTACACTGTGCCGTCGATTCATCACAATCCGATGACGGAGGGGTCCAGCATCGGACCCGACCGTCTGAGGCGGCATGGACGGCGCTCAGCCCACGGCGGACACCGCCATGATCTTGTCGGGGTTCATCATCCACAGCACCCGGTCGATGCCCTCGGCTGAGGCGTCGACCGTGAGCACCGTGAACACCACGCCGTCACGGCAGAGCAGAGCGCATGCCTGTCCGTTCGCGCTCCCCCACTTCACCTCGACCCCGACCCAGAAATGGGCCGCGAACGCCCTGACGTACCTCGCCACCCGGAGCGCGCCCACCACGGGGATGCGAGAGGCCCGGACGGCGCCGCCGCCATCGGAGTAACTGGTCACGTCGGCGGCGAGGAGTTCCTCCAGCGCGGCCAGGTCTCCGGAGCGGGCCGCGGCGACGAAGGCCGTCAGCAGCCTGCGTTGTTCGGCTCCGGTCACCGGCGCGCGGCGTCCGGTGCGCACGTGTTTGCGCGCCCTGCTGACCAGTTGCCGGACGGCCGCCTCGCTGAGCTGGATGATCTCGGCGATCTGCCGGTACGGATAGTCGAACGCCTCCCGCAGCACGTATGCCGCGCGTTCGTTGGGCGAAAGCCTCTCCAGGAGAAGCAAGACCGCGAATCCCAGCGCTTCGTCCCGCTCGGCGCCGAGGTGCGGATCGGCGCCGGTGTCGACGGGTTCGGGAAGCCACGGGCCGACATAGGTCTCGCGGCGGACACGTGCGGACTGAACGGCGTTGATGGCCAGCCGTGTGATCGCCGTGGCCAGGAACGCGGCCGGGTTGACCACCGTGCCGCGCTCGTAGTTCTGCCAACGCAGCCAGACCTCCTGCACCAGGTCCTCGGCCTCGGTGAAGCTGCCCAGCATCCGGTACGCGATGCCGAACAGGCGCGGCCGTAAGCCCGCGAAGATCGTCGCGGCCTGCTCGAGGTCCTCCGGACCACCCGATTCGCTCGTCGGCACATCATCCGCCACCGTCATCGCCCCTCGCCTCATGCCCGTCCCGCCACTTACGCCGGTGGAATCATCCTGCTCCCATCACGCTCGACCGCCGCCCGGCCCGGCCGGCCTCTTCGACGATGCCCAAGGGCACGTGGCCGATCTCGACCCTCCCGTTTCTCCTGGTCCGCGAGGCGGAGCGTGGAGGTCGTGGTGAGGCGACATCGGACTCTCGCTGAGCTGTCGGTCAGCGACGACGGCGCCGGAATTCCCGAATCCGAGCGGGGAGCGGATTTTCGGGGCTGTCACCAGGGTGGACGCGGCCCGCAGCCGCGATCGGGGAGGGACCGGCCTCGGCCTGGCGATCGCCCGCCATATCGCGCACGGGCACAGCGGCACGCTGGAGGCCGAGGAGCCGGCCGCCGGAGGCGCGCGGCTCATCCTCCGGCCACCCATTCATGACCTCGGCCCGTAGCAGGCCGGAAACCGGCTCAGCCGGTCTACCGCGAGATCATGCCCAGCCGCCCAGACCGGAGAGGGCCGCCCGGGAAACCTTGTCGGGCGTGGCGCGGAGCTCGGCTTCGAGTTCGGTGAGTAGGTGCTGTACGGCCGTCTTGACCCGTGCCCTGCGGCCGCTCAGTTCCTCGCCGAAGCCGCGAGCGGTCTGTCCCACCCACACCGGTTGCCCGCCGAACTGCGCGCATGCCCGGTCCAGAGCCGTCTCCAGCATCTGGGCGTGTTCCTGAACGGCCGCGAGCGCGGCCCGCAGGTCCTGGTACCTCGGATTGGGCACACGATCGTCATCGAGAGGCACTGTCCGGACTCCTGCTGTTGCGAAAGTGTCGAACGAGACGTGAATGACAGGGTGGCGCGGCGCTTCTTCTTGCGATTATGTGGGCTGGAGACGGTTCCGGCCAGACATGGAGGCGAGGGCGATGCCCGGCATGCCCAATCGTGCACGGCTCCACATCATCGCTGTCGTCACCCTGACCCTAGTCGCAGCAAGCGGATGCACATCGAACGAAACCCCCACAGCAGCTCAAGCCGGACAGACTCTCAAAAAGCACATCCTTCAGCTACTAAAAGAACGAAACGCCCAAAATATCACGATCACCGACCCTGGCGGCAAAAACATCCCCTGCGCCGACGGCAGGGTGAAACAAACCTTTGGGGCCACCGGAAGCGACCTACCGGATAGACGGCCCGATGCCCTTGTGGATGCCCTATTAGGAGCATTGAAACGCGTCGCGCCGTACCGGATCACCTCCTTTGCAGATCACCCAGGTGATCCGATAACGGTCCAGAGTGAAAGTTCTCAGACAATCCTCACACTCAGTGCGCCCACCAATGGGAAATATGTCGTAAGCGGGGAGACTAAATGCCTCTCAACTGACTGAAGTCAACTACTATATTGAAGCACGCGAGCTCGCGCTTCATCCTTACGTCCATCAAAACGATCCGCCCAGAATCTTGTCATATCCCCGAATGAATTCTTATCACGCCCGCCGAGGCCGTTGGTTATGAACCATTGGTCGAGGGCGCGCAGGCCGGTGTCGCCGGATTTGGCGATGTCTTCGAAGGGACGGAGGCGGCCGTCGGCATCGGCAATGGCCACCCCCGGTGGGCAGGCGGCCTGATAGTCGCGAGGTGTGACCTTGGCGGGGAACCCGGCATCCATCAGCGCTTGAGCGATGGCGTGCTGACGGCCGAGCGTCTCCTTCTCATCGGTGCGACGGATCTCCTCCACCTTGGGCGGCGGCTCGTCTTTGTAAGTGTCATAAGCGGACCACCCGGAACTCAGGGCGGTCCAGAACATGGCACCACCCATCCCGGGAATGGCGAGCCCGGCGACACCCAGGGCGGTGCCGACTCCGACGCTCCACGCGTCACCGGCGTCATCGGCGTCTTGGTCGATCGGCCGCCCCAATGCCTCGGCGGCGGCCAACTCGAAGCCGCGGACGTTGCCCAACGCCGCGAATACATCGTCCAACTGTTTTGGGTCCCCGTTCTTCAGCACAGCGGGCGCACCCTGGTCGATCAGACGACGGGCGAGATCGCCCATGGCCGCCTCGAACGGGCGCAGGCTCGCGGGCGAACCGGCGAAGGTCCTGATGAAACGATAGGTGTCCTCCGGGCTCAACCGGAACGCCGGTTTCAGTCCCGGCAGCCGCGAATCCACGGCACCGAACTCGCTGGGCAGCAGTTGGTCGTCGTCGCCGAGATCGGCCCCCTCGGTCATCTCGGTGGCGTACGATCCCGCGATCTCGGCGAGGCGGACGCGTGTCGGCGCCGCGAAGTCGAATTCGAAGGTCCGTGTCATGACCGTGAACGCGAATCGCGCGGCGGCCTCGCTGTGTGCGCCGTCATTCTCGTCGTAGGCGCCGGCGGCCGCCGCCAGCATCCGTCCGAAAGCGTCGGCCGAGGCAGCGTCCACCGCGGCCCGGCCGTTCAGCACCTTCAGGAAGGTCACCAGGTCGGGCCGCTGATCCGGAATCCGGGTCACGGTGCTGCCCAGGTCGGGCAGCCGCGGCAGCGGGCTGTCCCGGGTCACCATGCTGATCGCCAACCGGGCCGCGGCGGGATCATTGCCCAGCGCTTCGAGGTACGGCGCGAGCGATACCCCGACCCGCGGAGGCCCGGCGGTCACCGTTGCGTACAGCGGCGGGAACGCGCGCAGGGCGACGACCTGGGCCAGCCACTCGGTGGGAAAACGCCCCGCCGACAGCAGGTCGCCGACCCCCTCCGGTTCGTCCTCGGCCGGGCGCTCCATGGCCTCGCGTACGGCTGCGAAGCCGACGACGTCCGCACCGCCGCTGACCGCTGTACCGAAGGCGCGGCTGACGGTCGCGACCGCCGCGTCCTCTCCCTCCCCCAACCACCGCCGCAGCCGGCCGGGAAGCTCCAGAGTCCGGCGCGCACCCAATCCCGCGAAGAAGGCCGCGGCGAACTCCGGATCGTGCTCGTGCTCGGCGAGCTTCGCGACGATCTTCCGGTATTCCTCGTTACCGTGCAGGTCCCAGAAACCGTCGATCTCCGCACAGGACTCTGCCAGCTTCCGGCCCTGTCGCCGGGCCTCCTCCGCGGACAGCAGCCGCTTCTCCTCGTACGGCACCAGGCCTGCCGACCCGCCGAGCCCGGCCACCCCACTGGGCGACCAGCCCGGCAAACGGGCCGTGTGCACCGCCAGCGAATGACGTCTGCGGAGTTCCGGTAGCCGGTCGTCGATCCACCGCTCCACCTCGCGGACGGCAGCGAGCGACGCCGCCGGAACCCCGTGTGCGGCGAACACCCGGCCGATCGCCTCGGTGTGCTCCCCGATCACCTGCCGGGCGTGCTCCAACTCTCCGACGAACCGGCTCATCAGTTCAGGGGTGATTCCGGAGAAGTCCGGTGAAAGCGGCCCTGTTCCCGGCGGCATGGATCCCACGCGCTGTCGCCCCCTTCACACGCCGGACTCCCCAGATCACCAAGGTAACCCCGGGATGCCGCATCGTGGAGGCGATCAGCCCCGGTGGGGCGTACGAGCGATTCCGCTCGAGCCCTGCCTCCGATTCCTGGCTACGGCGTGTGCACCGGAGGCTCGAGGACAAACCAGACGACGCACCGTGGACGCTCCTCGAAGAAGCCCCAGCGGCTGGAGAAGGTACGCACCAGGTGGAGACCGTGACCGGACTCGGGAAGGTCGCCGGGGTGGTGCCCGCGCACGCACGGAGGCGTCTTCGCCCCCTCGTCGACGACTTCGACCTGCACACAGCCGCCTGCGTCGAGGATGACCACGACGCCGACCGCGGCGGATCGGGTATGGCGCACCGAGTTGGTGAAGGTCTCCGACAGCAGCAGTACGGCGTCGTCTCGGCTGGGGTGGTCGTCCAGAACCTTTCGCAGCCATCGCCGGGCCCCGCTCACGGCCTCGGGCGTGGCCGGGAACCCGGCCCTCTCCACCAGTCTGATGCGCGGAGTGTCGCTGATCGCGTCGTCGAGCATGCGGAATCTTTCGTGAAGGTGTCATGGACGCAGGGAAACCAGGCGCCGGAGGTCTGCCGTTCAATCGGCCACCCAAAGATACACATCTAGACATGGTTACGTCTAGACGTAGCCATGCCGTTGACCGGACGAGGCCACGTCTAGACATAATGTGTGACGATCGATCCGTACAGCGACATTCCGGCATACAAACAACTCGCCGGAGGGGTCCGGGCACTGATCGAGTCGGGCGATCTCGCGCCGGGGCAGCGCATCCCCTCGGAGTCCGACCTGGTCCAGCGTCACGGTGTGGCTCGGGAAACGGCGCGAAGGGCGATCGCGTTACTCCGTGCCGAGGGCCTCATCCAGACCATCCAGGGGCAGGGGTCGTTCGTCACGGATCCACAGGAGGCGGTCACCGTGCGATGCCGGAAGGGGACGGAGATCGCAGCTCGGATGCCCTCGCCCGATGAACGCCGCGCCCTCGGCATACCCGAGGGCGTTCCGATCTTCATCGTCCGGTACCCGGAGGGACAGGAATCCAAGCTGCGGGCCGACAGCAATGTGATCCTGTTCACCGAGGAGTGACGTCGCCCTTCCGTCGCTCGGGCGGGTCAGACCGTGTCCACCTCGGCGTAGGGGAGGCCGCCGGACAGGCGGGGGTAGCCGGGGCCGCGGTCGAAGAACGGGGTGTCCTCCGGCACGGCGGTGCGCAGCTCAGCCCGCAGCAGCTCGGTCGCCTCGGCGTCGATCCGCAGGTCGTCCCGCGGGCCCGACAGCACGACGCCGTAGTCGTCCCGGGCGCCTTCATACGAGACCTTGCCGTCGCGCACGTCGGCCGCGACCCGTTCGGCCGGGCGGTCGTACGGCGAGCCCCAGCCGCCGCCCCCGGTGGTGCGGACCCTGACGATCTCTCCCGCCTTGACCGGGAAGTCGTCGACCAGGCCCTCCATCTCCACCCCGTCGACGGTGACGACGAAGGGTCGCCCGGCCCGGCCGCCGTTCACACCCCAGCAGGACAGGATCGACCGGTCCGCGATCGACATGAACGACGCGTCGCGCAGCATGCGGATGTGCTTGTCATAGCCGAGGCCGCCCCGGAACTCACCCGGCCCGCCGCTGTCGACGGCCAGCCCCAGGCGTTCGACCCGCAGCGGCCAGCGGGCCTCGGCGAACTCGACGGGGATGTTCCGCGAGTCCGGCACGACGTGGATCGTGTCCTCCCCGTCGGCGTACCACCGGCCGCCCGAGCCGCCGCCGAGCACCTCGCGCATGAGGTACGGACCGTCGTCGGAGTCTCCGTACACGCCGGTGTAGCGGATGGTCTCCTGGTCCGCGGGCATCCGGCCGCCGGTCGCCTTGGCCAGCACCCCGGCCAGCACGCCCAGCAGCCGCAGGATGACGAACGTGCGGGCGTTGGTCGGCGCCGGGAAGATCGGCGTGAGCAGCGTGCCCTTCTCCGGGAAGACCATCTTGATGAGCGGCACGACGCCCTCGTTGACGTCCAGCTCGGCCATCCGCTCCGGAGTGTCGGCGAGGTTGCGCAGGATCGGGGCGAGCCACTTCTTCAGGAAGACCCCGTCGGCGTAGTCGCCCGCGTGGTTGATCGGCCCCTTGGCCTGGGGTGAGGTGCCGGTGAAGTCGATGGTCAGCGGTGCTTCTGCGGCATGGTCGACGGTCAGCGTGATCCGCTGGATGTGCAGCCGCGGCTCGTCCACGCCGTCGTGTTCGGCGTAGTCCTCCCAGACGTGCACGCCCTCGGGGATCTTCGCCAGCAGCTCGCGGCGGAAGGTCTCGGTCGTCTTCGAGATGATCGCGTCGAAGCAGCTCTCGACGGCCTGCCTGCCGTACCGGTCGAACAGCTCGCCGAGCCGGCGCGCCCCCATGAGGCAGGCCGAGCACTCCGCGTCGAGGTCGCCGGCGAGCGAGTCGGGCATCCGGGAGTTACGCGTCATGATCGTCAGCGCGGCGCGGTTGGGCACTCCCCCGTCCCACAGCTTGATCGGGGGGACCATGAGGCCCTCCTCGAAGGCGCTGCGCGCGTGCGAGGGCATCGATCCCGGTACGGCTCCGCCGATGTCGTCGTGGTGACCGAACGCCTGGACGAACGCCACGACCTCGCCGGCGTGGAACACCGGCACGGTGACGCACAGGTCGGGCAGGTGTCCGATGCCGCCCTCGGACAGGTAGACGTCATTGTGGAAGAAGACGTCGCCCGGCCGCATCGTCTCGATCGGGAAGTCCCGCACGATCGGCTGCACCAGCGCCGAGTAGGACCGGCCGGTCAGCTTGCGCAGCCGTACGTCGTGGATGCCCGCGCGGAAGTCGTGCGCGTCGCGGATCATCGGCGACCTGGCGGTCCGCGCGATGGCGGTCTCCACCTCCATCTCGACGGAGGCGAGGGTGCCCTCGACGATCTCCACGAGGATGGGGTCGGCAGTGCCGTTCAACTATCACTCACCACCAGCAGGTTGCCGAAGTCGTCCATGGTCGCCGTGAATCCGGGATGCACCGGAAGGGTGGAGCCGTACTCCTCGATGACGGCCGGACCGCGCACCACGGCGCCGGCGCCGAGATCGGCACGGCGGTAGATGACCGTGCGCCCCCACTGCTCGTAGAACACGTCGCGGGTGCTCACCGGGCTCGGCTCGTCCTCCTGGCGCGGCCGCCTCGCGATCGTGGGACGCGTGATCGGGCCGATGCCGGACACCCGGAGGTTGACCCATTCGACGGCGTGCCGCGGATCGTCGCGGTAGCCGTACCCGTAGAGCCGCTCGTGCTCGGCGTGGAACCGCTCGGTGACGGCGGCGAGCCACGCCTCGTCCACCGGGCCGTCGGGGGCGGCCACCCGCACCTCGTACGCCTGACCGAAGTAACGCAGGTCGGCGGTGCGCGCGTACACGTGGTCGGCGAAGCCCTCACGGGTGAGCGCGGCGGCGGCCTCGGCCTCCAACTCGGCGAAGATCTCCCGCAGGGACTCGGGCGCGGGGTCGCGGGACACCTGCGTACGGACGTAGTCGTTCTTCACGTCGACGGTGAGCAGGCCGAACGCCGAGACGTTGCCGGGGTCGGGCGGGACAATCGCGGCGCGCAGCCCGAGGATGTCGATCAGCGAGCAGGCCAGCAGCGGCCCGGATCCGCCGAAGGCGACCATCGGGAAGTCCCGTACGTCGAGGCCGCGCTTGACGGTTATCTGGCGGATGGCGTTCGACTGGTTGAACGCGCTGATCTCCAGGATGCCGGTGGCGCAGCGCTCGGGGGTCAGGCCGAGTTTGCCGGCCAGCGCCTCGATTCCGGAGCGGGCGGCCGCGACGTCGAGGGAGATCTCGCCACCGAGCAGGTGCGGGGGCACCCGCCCGAGGTAGACGTGGGCGTCGGTGACGGTGACCTCGGTGCCGCCCTTGCCGTAGCAGATCGGGCCGGGGTCGGCGCCGGCCGATCGCGGCCCGACCTTGAGCGTCCCCTCTGGCGAGACCCAGGCGATCGAGCCGCCGCCGGCCCCCACCGTCACGATGTCGATCATGGGGATCTTGCACGGGTAGCGGCCGATGGTGCCCTCCGTGGTGAGGGACGGCTCACCGTCGACGATCACCGCGACGTCGGTGGAGGTGCCGCCGCCGTCGAGCGTGATGGCACCGGAATGGCCGCCGACGCCGGCGATCAGTGCCGCGCCGAGTGCGCCGGCCGCCGGGCCGGACAGGACCGTGGTGATCGGCTGGTGCACGACCTCGGCCGCGGACAGCACGCCCCCGTTGCTCTTCATGACCGAGAACCCGCGGCCGAGCCGCTGCGACAGGTTGGCGATGTACCGCCGCATGATCGGCTTGACGGCCGCGTCGACCAGTGTGGTGACCGAACGCTCGTACTCCCGGTACTCCCGCAGGACGTCACTCGACAGCGACACGACGGCGTCGGGGTGCTCCCGCTCCAGCACCTCGCGCATCCGCCGCTCGTGCGACGGGTCGGCGTACGAGTGCAGGAAGCACACCCCGATCGCGGTGACGCCGCGGTCCCTGAACCAGCGGGCCACCTCCACGGCCTGCGCCTCGTCGAACGGCCGGACCTCCCGGCCGAGGTGGTCGAGCCGTCCGCCCACCGTCTTGACCCGGTGCGCCGGGACGATCCTCGGCGGTTTCACCCAGAAGTAGGAGTTGCCGTAGCCGTCCGGCACGCTCTGCCTGGCGATCTCCAGGATGAACTCGAAGCCCTCGGTGGTGACGAACCCGAGGTCGGCGGTGCCGCGGTCCTCCAGGAGCTGGTTGGTGGCCACGGTCGTGCCGTGCACGATCGCAGACACCACGCCGAGGTCGATGTCGGGGCCGGTGTCGCCGCCGGGGGGTAAGGCGCCGCCGTGGGCCTCCAGCACCTTGTGCACGGCTGCCATGAACCCCTCTGCGGGATCGGCAGGAGTCGATGGGGTCTTGGTCGTGATGATCTGACCGGTCTCCTCGTCGACGAGGACCACGTCGGTGAACGTGCCTCCGGTGTCGACCCCGATGCGGACGCTGCTGGGCATGCTCAGTGTCTACCTGTCCGGACCGACCCGCAGAACCGGCGCACTCTGCCGAATAATCCGCATCCCGTCGTCACTCCCTGCCACCGTCGTGGGTCACACGGCGCAGAACCCGTCGTCGCAGCCGTCGCCCTCGTTCCGGACCGACGTGACCGCCGTCCGCGCCCGAACCTCGCGGAGTGCGGCGACCAGGGTCTCGACCGGCTGCGCGCCCGAAACGGCGAACTGGCCCTCGAACAGGAACAGCGGGACCCCGCTGATGCCCAGCTCGCGGGCGCGGGCCAGCTCGGCGCGCACCTGCTCGGCTCCCTCGCCGGTGTCCTCGACGTCGACCTCCGCCGCGAGTTTCGCGAGGGTGGCGGCGTCTCCGACGTCGAGCCCCTCCTCGAAGTGCGCCCGGAAGAGCCGGTCGGCCATGGCGCCGCCACGTCCGGCGCGCTCGGCCAGCCAGATCAGCCGGTGGGCCTCGAACGTGTTGGCGTGGATCGCCCGATCGAAGTTCAGTTCCAGGCCGTCCCCGGCGGCCACCTCGGTCACCCGGCGCGTCATCTGCGCCACCCGGTCCGGCCCGCCGAACTTGCGCGCCAGCGCGGACGACGTCGGCTCTCCGTTGGAAACCGCGTCCGGGGCGAGTTCGAAGGGTCGCTGGACGACCTCGACCTCCCCCTCATAGAGCCGTACGGCCTTCGCCAGGCGCCGGTGCCCGATATAGCACCACGGGCAGACGACGTCAGAAAAGATCTCGACCTTCACAGAACAGTCGAACAAGGCGGGAGACCCCGAGATTCCCGCGTGTCCCCCTGCCGGATCAGCTGTGGCGGCCCTGGCGGCCGAGCAGCCAGCCGATGACGGCGCTGCCGAGCGCGATGCCCGCACCCATGCCGAACGCCGCGAGGACCGGCCAGGAGGCGCCGCGTCCACGGGTGTCACGCGCGTCGCGGGGCCGGGTGAAGACCAGCGGGCTCTCGTCGCGGGCCTGCGCGCCCGCCGGTACGGCGACGGCCGCCGCAGCGGGCTCCGCGGCCTCCGGGGCGGACGTCGCGACCGGGCCGGACAGGAGATGACGCTCGACGGCCGAGAAGAACTCCCCGGCCGTCCGCTTGGCCACCGAGCCGAGCATGCGCTGGCCCACACCGCCGATCATGCCGCCGACCACGGCCTCCGCCTCGTAGTCGACGCGGGTGCCGCCCTCGGCCTCGCTGAGCCGCACCTGCACCGTGGCCTCGACGGTGCCGGGGGCCCCCTGGCCGTGGGCGCGCAGCACGAACCGTTCCGGCTCCTCGGGTTCGGCGAGGGCCACCTCTCCCTGGTAGACGCCCTTGAACGAGGCGACGCCCGCCGTCACCGTCATCCTGTAGACGTCCGCGCCGGTCTCCTCCAGCCGCTCGCAGCCGGGGATCGTCCGCACCAGGACGCCGGGGTCCTGCAGGGCGTCCCAGACCCGCTTGCGCTCCACGCCGAGCAGTGCACTGCCCACGACCTTCATGGCCACCTCCGATGCCGAGCACCTTAAACAATCACCGGCATCTGCGAGAACGGCAACATCTGCTTACCCCCCTCATGGGCCCTCGTCAGGTCTCTTCGGGGATGCCGGACAAACCCGAATGATCCATTTGAGTCGAACTTGGGCCAGGATGGCCGGTTATGAACGGCAGACGACGACTGACAGGCCTGATCGCGGGGCTCACGCTCGCCGCCGGCTGCGGCGCCGGCGGCGTCACGAGCGCGGAGTCACCGGGCTCGCCGGAGTCGCCCGGCACGGCCGGCGTCGCGTCTCCGGCAACGCCCCGCGTCTCCCCGTCTCCGCGCGCCGGACTCCCCCGGCGTGGTGAGGTCGCGCGGATCCCCGTACCGGCGGGCGGGGTGCCGGTGATCAGCAGCATTCCCACGAAGCGGAAGGTCGTCTTCCTGACCATCGACGACGGGTGGGAACAGGACCCCGGGTTCCTGCGGCAGGTGCGCGATCAGCGCATCCCGATCACGGTGTTCGCAATGCGGGACGCGGTCGAGGCCACGGGCTCGCCCGACGCGGCCTCCGGCGGAGGGCGGTACATGGGCGCCGGCGGCTGGGACTACTTCCGCGAGCTGCGGGACGCCGGTGCGCCGATCGAAGGCCACACCCTCACCCACCCCAACCTGCGCACCCTCGGCTACGAACGGCAGAAGGCGGAGATCTGCGGGATGAGCACGCTCATCCGCCGGGAGGTCGGCCGGCGTCCGGCGCTGTTCCGGCCGCCGTTCGGCAACTACAACGGGGACACCACCCGGGCGGCCCGCGAGTGCGGGATCAAGGCCCTGGTGATGTGGACCGCGACCGTCCAGCCGGAGGGAAAGATCGCCTATCAGGTGCCGGACAAGCGGCTGCGTCCGGGTGACATCCTACTGCTGCACTTCCGGCCCAACCTGGCCAGGGACTTCCGCGTCCTGGTCGCCAAGATCAAGCGGCGCGGGTTCGAGATCGGCGATCTGGGCGCCTATCTGAAGGCGGGCGGAGTGCGCGTCTCCTGAACGCGTCCTGAACGCATCCTGAACGCGTCGCGTACGCGTCCTGGGCGCGGCCGGGGGCGGACACCCTGGATCCGCCGGCCGATCGGAATCACCGCCGCTCCCCTGTCAGCCCGGAGGCGTACGGACGAATCAGCCACACGGGGGACGCGGCCGGCGGTCTCCTCCCCCGATCCTTGATCTCGCCGGACCGGGCGACCCCGGTTTCCCGGCATGCCGGGCAGGGGGAACGGCGGGGGCGCCGCCCGGCTGTGACGAAGATCGCACCAGCGACACGAGGAAATGCTCTACAAGTCGTAGTACTACTTGAAGTAGAACTACGAGCCGTAGAGCTCCGTGAGAGGGGACATGGACGCGCTGGACCTGGCACGGTGGCAATTCGGGGTCACCACCGTGTACCACTTTCTCTTTGTACCGCTGACGATCGGTCTCGGCGTGTTCGTCGCCGCCATGCAGACCGCCTGGCACCGTACGGGCAAGGACCACTACCTGACCCTCACCAGGTTCTTCGGGAAGCTCTTCCTGATCAACTTCGCGATGGGCGTGGTCACCGGGCTCGTCCAGGAGTTCCAGTTCGGGATGAACTGGAGTGAGTACTCCACCTTCGTCGGCGACGTCTTCGGGGCGCCGCTGGCGATGGAGGCGCTGCTCGCGTTCTTCCTCGAGTCGACGTTCCTCGGGCTGTGGATCTTCGGGTGGGACCGGCTGCCCAAGCGGGTGCACCTCGCCTGCCTGTGGGCCGCCGTCATCGGGTCCAACGTGTCCGCCTACTTCATCCTCGCCGCCAACGCCTGGATGAAGCACCCGGTCGGCTACGAGGTGGTCGACGGGCGGGCCAGGATGACCGACCTGTGGGCGGTGCTGACCAACTCCACGGCGCTCGCCCAGGTGCCCCACGTGGTCGGCGCGGCGTTCGTCGTCGCCGGCGGCTTCGTCCTCGCGGTCGCCGGATATCGCCTCCTGCGCGAGCGCGGTTCCGACGAGCAGGCCCGGCGCTCCCCCATGTGGCGGACCGCGCTGCGCGGCGCGCTCGTGATGACCGCGATCGCCGGCGTCGTGGTCACGGCGAGCGGCGACCTGTCCGCGCGGCTCCTGCACGAGCAGCAGCCGATGAAGCTCGCCGCCGCTGAGGGGCTGCGGCACGACACGGCCGGCGCGGCGTTCAGCATCGTGCCCGGCGTCGAGGTGCCCGGCATGCTCAGCCTCCTCACCACGCATGATCCGAACGCCGTCGTCCAGGGGACGGACGACATCCAGGCACGTTACGAGCAGCGGTTCGGCCCGGCCGACTACACGCCGAACCTTCCGGTGATCTACTGGTCGTTCCGCGTGATGATCGGGTTCGGCATGGCGACGGTCGGACTGTCCGTGCTCGGTCTGTGGCTCACCCGGCGCAGGCGCGGGCGTGGGCGGCGCCGTACGGCCGCGCAGGTGGTCCCGGCCTGGTTCGCCCGCGCGTGCGTGCTGGCCCTCCCGCTGCCGACGCTGGCGGTGACCGCCGGCTGGCTGCTCTCCGAGATCGGCCGTCAGCCCTGGACCGTGCAGGGCGAGCTGCTGACGGCGGCGAGCGTGTCGCCCGGCGTCGGTCTCACCGAGGTGGCGATCTCCCTGGCCGTCTTCACGGTTCTGTACGGCCTGCTCGCCGTCGCCGAGGGCGCGCTGCTCGTACGCCACATCAAGGCGGGCCCGGAGGACCGGCCCGGGCAGCGTCCGGAACGGCCCACGCCCACTCCCGCCGAGACCGACCCGGGCAAGGCGCGGCTCACGCCCACGCTCATGTACTGAGGAGCAGACAATGGTCACGTTCTGGTTCATAGTGATCGCGTTCCTCTGGACCGGTTACTTCGTCCTGGAGGGGTTCGACTTCGGGGTGGGCGCGCTGCTGCCCCTGCTGTCGCGCGGCGAGGCCGAGCGCCGGCAGATGATCGGCACGATCGGGCCCGTGTGGGACGGCAACGAGGTGTGGGTGATCACCGCGGTCGGCGCGATGTTCGCCGCGTTCCCGGTCTGGTACTCGGACCTGCTGAGCGGCTACTACCTGCCGTTCTTCCTGGTCGTCGTGGGGCTCATCGCGCGCGGCGTCGGCCTGGAGTGGCGGGGCAAGGTCACCTCCCGGCGGGAGGCCGCGCTGTGCGACGCCGGGATCGTCACCGGCAGCGTGCTGACCGCGTTCCTGTGGGGCGCGATCTTCGGTCATGTCGTACGCGGCACCGCCGCCGCGACCGTCATCGGGGGCACGCTGTCGCTGTCGGTCGCCGTGCTGCACGGCGCGGTGTTCCTCTCGCTCAAGACGGCCGGGCCGGTACGCGCCCGGGCCCGGCGGGCCGCCCTGCTCACCGCGGCGGGCGCGGTACCGCTGGCGGTGCTCGCGCTCCCCGCCGTCGCCGACACGGCGGCCGCACCGTGGACGTGGGTCGCGGCGTTGGCGGCGACGGCGGCGCTCGCCGCGGGTGTCGCGCTGATCGGCCGGCACCGGGAGGGCGCGGCCTTCGCCGCCACGACCGCGTTCATCACGCTGGCCACGGCCGCGCTCTTCGGCGCGCTGTGGCGGGCGCCGCTGCCGGGGCTGACCGTCGCCGAGGCGGCCTCGGCCTCCTACACGCTGACCGTCCTCACCTGGATCGGCCTGCTCGCCCTGCCCGGCGTGCTCGCCTACCAGGCCTGGACGTACTGGGTGTTCCGCAAGCGCCTCACCGCCGCCGCAGTCTCCTGACCGGCTGGAGAGACGGTCAAGTAATCGTCGGCCGACATGGCAGGGAGCGGAGCGGGAGGGAGCGAGGACCGCACGCCGGGCCCCGCTCGGCGGGGCCCGGCAGCGGACCGGAGCTTCCTCCCGGCGCAGCGACCGGAACCGCCGGCCATGCCCGGCACCTCCTCAGTGGTGTCCGTTACTCGACCGATGCTCCGGCCCGATGAGAGTCCGCCGGTTCACCCCGTTTCCAGGCGCAGGTGGTGGAGGTCGGAGGGGGAGATCGGCATCCTGTCGATGGGGATGCCCTCGGCGTCCTCGATGGCGGCGGCGATGACCGCCGAGACCGGGATCACCCCGGCCTCGCCCGCGCCCTTGATGCCCAGCGGGTTGAGCGGCGACGGCGTCTCCAGGTGCGCGGTCTCGATGCGCGGCACCTCGGTGGCGTACGGCATGAGGAAGTCCATGAACGACGCGTTGAGCAGCTGGCCGTGCTCGTCGTAGGCCATCTTCTCGTAGAGCGCGCCGCCGACCCCCTGGGCCACGCCCCCGTGGATCTGCCCCTCGACGATCATCGGGTTGATGAGCCGTCCGCAGTCGTGGACGACGGCGTACCTGAGGACCTCGATCTCGGCGGTCAGCGGGTCGGTCTCCACGATCGCCGCGTGCATTCCGCAGGCGAACGTCGACCGGATCGGCGAGTAGTAGTCCCTGCCCTCCAGACCGGGCTCGGTTCCCTCCTCGACGGGCGGCCGGTCCATGGACGACGGGCCGCCGGCGAACTGGGTGGCCCGCTGCGCCTCCTCGTCGAAGGCGTACCTGAGCGGGTTGGACAGTACGGCGACGGTCGCCAGCGGGATCGACGCCGACGGCGTGCCCGCCACGTGGACGACCCCGTCGGTGATCTCCAAGTCGCGCGGATCGGCCTCCAGCGCGTCGGCCGCGATCCGCAGCGCCTTCTCGCGCACCTTCCGGCAGGCCAGCGCGATGGCGTTGCCGCTCATCACCGCCGCGCGTGAGGCGAAGGTGCCCACGGCGTAGCCGAACCGCCGGGTGTCGCCGGTGACGACCGACACCTTCTCGATCGGCACGCCGAGCTCGGTGGCCGCGATCTGGGCGAAGACGGTCTCGTGCCCCTGCCCCTGGGACGTCAGGCCGGTCGACACGTGGACCCTGCCGTCGGAGGTCACCTGCACGTGGCCGCCCTCGTACGGCCCGACTCCGGTGCCCTCGACGTAGCAGGCGAGGCCGATGCCGATCGTCCGGCCCTCGGCCGCCGCGGCGGCCTTCATCTCCGGGAAGGAGTCCCAGCCGATGAGCTCCTTCAGCATCCGCAGCGCCTCGGGGTAGTTCCCGCTGTCGTAGATCAGCGGCCGGCCGTCCTGGAAGATCATGCCCTGGTCGTAGGGGAACTCGTCGGGCTGGATGAGATTGGCCGCGCGGACCTCGGTCCGGTCCAGGCCGAGATGGGCGGCGATTTTGTCCATCGTCCGCTCCATGCAGAACACGCCCTGCGGGCGCCCCGCGCCCCGATACGGCGTGACCTGCACCGTGTTGGTGTAGATCGAGGAGAACTCCACCCGGTAGGCGCCGATCTTGTACGGCCCCAGCAGCTGGGTGGCGGTGATGATCGGCACGATGATTCCGTACGGCGTGTAGGCGCCGTGGTCGTGCAGGATGTTCACGTCGAGGCCGAGGACGCGGCCGTCGTCGTCGAAGCCGACCCGGACGTACTGCACCTGGCCCCGCTCGTGGGAGGAGGAGACGAAGTGCTCCCGGCGGTCCTCGGTCCACTTGACCTCACGGCCGAGCAGCCGGGCCGCCCACGGGATCAGGACCTCCTCCGGCCACGGATGGACGATCTTCACGCCGAAGCCGCCGCCCACGTCCGGCGCGATGACCTCGACCTTGGGCAGCGGCAGTCCCAGTTTGGCCGCGATCGCCATCCGCACGCTGGTGGACGACTGCGTGGAGGAGTAGACGCGCAGCGACTGGTCGTCGGCGTCCCAGCGGGCGTACACGCCCTTGCCCTCCAGCGGCATGCAGGCGCTGCGCTCGACGTCCAGCCGGAACGCGAGCGTGTGCGGGGCGGCCTCGATCGCCTCGCGCGCCGAGCGCCCGTCGGCCGACGGCACCTCCTGGACGAGGTGCGCCCCGACGTTGCCCGGCACGTCCTCGTGCACCAGGTGTACGGCCTCGGCCGCCTCCTCCACCCCCACCACGGGCTTGCGCATCTCGTAGTCGACGCGGATCAGCGAGCAGGCGTCCTCGGCGAGATAGCGGTCGCGGGCGACGACCATGACCACGGGCTCGCCGACGTGCCTGACGATCTCGCGGGCGAGCGGATAGGCCGTGCGGCCGTGCGTCAGCGCGGGATGCGGGATCAGCAGCGGCAGCGGCTCGGCCAGCGCGCCCGGCAGATCCTCCCAGGTGTAGATCGCGACCAGTCCCTCCACGTCGAGGGCGGCCGAGACGTCGATGTCGCGGATCCGGGCGTGCGCGTGCGGCGACCTGACGAAGGCGACGGCCAGCGCGTCGGCGCCGAGGTCGTCGAGGTAGCGGCCCCGGCCGGTGATGAGCCTGGCGTCCTCGCGCCGCCTGACCGGCTCCCCGAACAGCTTGGTCGTCACCGGCCCGCCTCCCCGCCCTGGGTCTCGGCCTGGATCTCGGCGGCGCGGTGGACCGCCTTGATGATGTTCTGGTAGCCGGTGCAGCGGCACAGGTTGCCGGAGATCGCCTCGACCACCTCCTCGTCGGTGGGCGCGGCGTTCTCACGCAGGAAGGCGGTGACCGTGCACAGGAAGCCGGGGGTGCAGAAGCCGCACTGCAGGCCGTGGCACTCGGCGAAGCCCCGCTGCACCGGCGACAGCGTGCCGTCGGCCGCCGCGAGACCCTCGACCGTGGTGATCTCGTGGCCGTCGGCCGTCACCGCGAACATCAGGCACGAGCGGACCGGCTCGCCGTCCAGCAGCACCGTGCACGCGCCGCAGACCCCGTGCTCGCAGCCCACGTGGGTGCCGGTCAGGCCCAGGTCGTGACGCAGGCAGTCCGACAGCAGCCGCCGCGCCGGCACGGTCGCCTCCCGCAGGACGCCGTTGACGGTCAGCGTGATCGGGTGATTCATCTCTCTCCCTCGCCGGCCGCCCGCGCGGCGGCCACTCCGTCGGCGGCCGCTCCGTCAGCGGCACCGCGCAGTGCCCGTACGGCGAGCACGCCGGTGAGATGCCGGCGGTAGTCGGCGGTCGCGTGGATGTCGTCCTCCGGCTCGATCCGGTCGCGTACGGCGGCGGCCGCCGCATCCCAGTCCGGTCCTGGCCCGCCGGCGGCGACCGGGGAGCCGCCGCAGGCCGCCGTGACGTCCACGACCATCGGGACCGGCCCCACGCTGACGCAGGCGACCCGGGCCGCCGTGACGCGGAGGTCCTCGTCCAGTGTCACCGCCGCGGCCACCCCGGCCATCGCGTAGTCGCCGTGCCGCCTGGCCACCTCGTGGAAGGCCGTGCCCGACCGCGGCGGCAGCGCGGGGAAGAACGCCGAGACGGCGAGCTCCCCCGGCGCCGTGTCCGACTCCATCGGCCCGGTGAAGAACTCCGCCGCCGCCACGTCGCGCTCGCCGCCCCGGTGCGCGAGCCGTACGGAACCTCCGAGCAGGGCGAGGACGGCGGGCAGCTCGGCGGACGGGTCGGCGTGGACGAGGCTGCCGACCACGGTCCCCCGGTTGCGGATCACCGGATGGGCGACCAGCCGCAGCGCCTGGCCGAGCAGCGGCTGGACGGCCGCCGCCGGGAGGGACCGCTCGACGACGGCGTGCCGGGCCAGCGCGCCCACGCGGACCCCGCCCGGCCCGGCCTCGACCGTGTCCAGGCCGGCCACCCGGTTGACGTCGACGAGGTGCGCGGGCGCGGCCAGCCGCATGTTGAGCAGCGGGATCAGGCTCTGGCCGCCGGCCAGGACCTTGCCCCCGTCCGGGCCGACCCGGGCGAGGACGTCGAGCGCCTCGTCCAGGTCGGCCGGAGCGTGATATTCGAACGGAGACGGTTTCACGGGTTCGCGACCCCCGGCTCGACCGGCCCCAGCTCGATCCGCCGGGGCTCAGCCGGCCGCCGGATCCTGCTCCGGATCCCGTCGCACTCCGCTCTCTCCACCGGATGCCTCCTTCGCCGGTCCACGCCCGATGGCGCGGAGCAGGTGATATCCACCAAGTACCACGATGGTGCCGAGCGCGATGCCGGCGAGCGAGAAGTCGTCGGTGACCTGGTGGGTGACCGGGCCGATGGCGAGGATGACGCCCGCGCCGACCGGCACCATGTTGATCGGATCGGCGAAGTCCACCCGGCTCTCGATCCAGATCTTCGCGCCGAGCAGGCCGATCATGCCGTAGAGGATGACCGTGATGCCACCGAGCACGCCACCGGGCGTGGCGGCGATGAGCGCGCCGAACTTCGGGCACAGGCCGAACAGGATCGCCACGATCGCCGCGACGTAATAGGCGGCGGTCGAGTACACCCTGGTGGCCGCCATGACGCCGATGTTCTCGGCGTAGGTGGTGGTCGGCGAGCCGCCGACCGCGCTGGCGAGCACGGTGCCGACGCCGTCGGCCGCGATCGCCTTGCCCATCTGGGGGTCGACGTCGGCGCCGGTCATCTCGCCGACGGCCTTGACGTGGCCGACGTTCTCCGCGACGAGGGCGATCACCGCGGGCAGCACGAGCACCACCGCCGAGACCTGGAAGGCCGGCGCGTGGAAGTTCGGCAGGCCGATCCAGTCGGCGTCGATCACGCTCTGGAAGCTCACCCGGGGATGGGTGTCGATCTCGCCGGTCCCCGCGTTGAAGGCGGTGATGTTCCCGAAGACCACGTCGGCGAGCCAGGACACGACGTACCCGAAGATCAGCCCGAGCAGGATGCCGATGCGGCCCAGGAACCCGCGGAAGAGCACGATGATCAGGAAGGTCGCGACCATGGTGATCAGCGCGATCCACGGGTCCTGGGGCCAGTAGACGTCGGCCACCACGTAGGCGAGGCCGAAACCGATCAGCATGACCACCGCGCCGGTCACCACCGGTGGGAAGAGCCGGTGGATGATCTGAACGCCGAGGAAGTGGACCGCCACGCCGATGGCGACCACCACCACGCCGACCACGAGGATCGCGCCGGTGACGGTGGCGCTGTCGCCCCCGGCAGCGCGGATGGCCACCACGCCGCCGACGAACGACGCCGAGGTGCCGACATAGCTGGGGATCTTGCCCTGCACGATGAGCAGGAACAAGATCGTGGCGACACCCGACATCATCACGGCGACGTTGGGGTCGAGTCCCATGACGAGGGGGAACACGAACGTGGCGCCGAACATCGCGATGACGTGCTGTGCGCCGATGCCGATCGTGCGTGGCCAGCTCAGACGCTCGTCGGGCTTGACGACTTCACCTGGCGCGAGATTTCTCCCGTCGCCATGTACTTTCCATTTCAGAGCCATATGTAGCCCCTTCGGGTAACGGGCCGTGGGCCGGTGGCCACCCGCACTCGACCGTTTGGGGCACTTTAGGTCTGGCCGCGCCCGCAGACATGGGCATGATCTGCCAAACTCAGATGCCCCGCATACGCAGTACGTGCAGAGCCAGCGTGAGGTTGAGCCGGAGATGGGCGTCCTCGGTGAAGTTGCCCAGCATGCGTTCCAGCTTCCCGATGCGGTAGCGGAGCGTGTTGTAGTGGAAGTGCAGCCTGCGCGCGGTCTCCGCGACGTTGAGGTTGGTGTCCAGCAGCATCTGGAGGGTGCGCCGCAGGTCGGCGTTCTCGGCGTCGTCGTCCCCGGCGAGTGAGCCCAGCGTCTCGCGCACGAACGCGTGCAGCTCGCCGGTGTCGCTCACCAGCGACAGCAGCCGGTAGACGCCCAGCTCGTCGAAGTGGGCGACCGCCCCCGTGCCGTGGAGCTGGCGGCCCACCCGCGCGGCCTTCAGTGCCTGGCCGTACGCCGCCGGGATCGCATCGGGGCCCTCGGCGACGCGGCTGAACCCGGTGGAGAACGTGCCGTCGGAGACGGCCGCGAGCGCGTCGCGGGCGAGCCTGGTCGTGTCGACCTCCGCCCCGACGATCGCGACCACCTCGTGGGAGAACCCGGCGACGGCGGCGCGCGGGTCGTGCCGGCGCACCGCGGACTGCCAGGCGGTGAGCATGCGGTCCTGCACCGGCCGCTCGTCGGCCTCCGGGTCGATCTCGGCCACCACCACGCTCACCCGGCGTTCGAGATCCCACCCGAACGCCCTGGCCCGCTCGGTCACCCTGGTCCCGCCGCGGCCGGTGAGCACGTCCCTGAGGAAGTCGGCGCGATATTTGCTCTCGACCGCCGTGACCGCCTCCTGCCTGGTGATGACCAGGGCGGCGACGGTCGCAGCGCGTTCGAGAATCCCTATGTCGCTGGGGGAAAGGGGACCGGCGGAGGCGTACGCGACGATCTTGCCGTGGTGGTGGCCCCCGGCGACCACGGGCACGGCGGTGCAGTGCTCGCCGCCGGAGGCCCGGTTCTCACGCGGCACGGCCCGGTTCTCGCGCAGCATGGCCCAGTCCTCGCGCAGCATCGCGACCTGCTCCGCCTCGCCGGCCGTGACGAGGATCCGGCCGGAGGTGTCGACCAGGGCCACGGCCACCTGCAGCAGCCCGGCCACCTCGGCGGCCACCTCGCGCATCCCGCCCCCGGCGAGCACGATCTGCACGAGTGCGCGGTGCGCCTCCTCCGTGCGCGCGAGGGTCGCGGCCTGGCGGTTGAGGATGTCGGTGAGCACCTGGTTGAGGATGTCGTCGAAGGCGACGTCGTTGGGGAGCAGGATCAGCGGGAAGCCGAGCCGGTCGGCCTGCTCGACCATCTCGCCGGGCAGCTCGTCCAGGTAGCGCCCGAGCTTGATGGCCAGGGCGGACAGGCCCCGCTCGTCGAGGTCGGTCACCAGACGGTCCAGCGACTGCGGGGTGTTGCGCAGCGGGTAGCCGGTCGTGAGCAGCAGCTCGTGCGGCTTCACCCAGGCGAGGATGTCGGGCACCTCCATGACGTTGAGCCGCTGGACGATGCGGTCGAGGCCGCCGCCGCCCGCGATCAGCCGGGCCTCGGCGAGGGTCGACACCCCGAGCACCTCGCCGACGGACACTCCGTACAGGATCGTTCCGGTGCTGGCCAGACGCATCGCCGGGGGGGCCGGGTCGTTCTTCATGGGCAGATTGTGCCCGAAGACCTTCCTGTCAGGAAGAGCCAAGCATTCGCCGCACTGTTGGCATCTTTCTCCGTACGTGCCCCGCCGACGGCGCTTTAGCGTCGGCTGCAGATGGCCGACTGGGTGTGGGGAGGTCCGGTGACCGTTGGCACGCGCACTCGGAGGGTGACGCGGGTGACCGGGGCGGCGAGCGCCGCCCTGCGCCCCACGCTGGAGTCGCCGCGCCGGCCCGCCCGCGTGCTGGCCGCCTTCCCGCTCGCGGTCTACCTGGAGGTCAGGAGCGAGACCGAGCCGCACGTCATCGCGGTCGTGACCGGGGAGGGCAGCCGGCTGCCCAACGCCGTCGTGCTGGGTGAGCCGCTGGCCGGGATCTCGCCCGGAGACGAGGGCTGGGCGGGCGACGGGACCGTCGGGGTGGGTGCGCTGGAGATCGGGATCCGCCGCTGGTGGGACCCGGCGCCGCCGCTGGGCGCCGCCGACCCGGCCCGGCTGCCCGCCGCCCTGGCCGTGCTCGACGAGATCGGCGCCAGATCACCGCGGCGGCCGGGGCTGGACCCGGCCGGAGCGCCCGCCCTGCTGGCACGGGGCTGCCTGGCCGGATCCCTGGTCGACGGGGTCACCGCGGCAGAGGGGCTCATCGGGCTGGGCCCGGGGCTGACCCCGAGCGGCGACGACATGCTGTCGGGGCTGCTGGTCACGCTGCGGCACCTGGGCCGGGCGGCGGACGCCCCCGGCGCGGTGTGGCTGGCCGACTGGCTCGCGGCCGCGGTGACCTACGACGCGCGCACCCGCACGACGCCGATCTCGGCCACCCTGCTCCACTGCGCGGCACACGGCCAGGCCGGTCCCGAGGTGATGGGGGTGCTGCGCGGCGTCACCGGTCTCCAGCCGCTGCGGCCCGCGGTCCACCGCCTGCTCCGCCTCGGCCACACCTCGGGCGCCGACATGCTGCTGGGCATCCGCATCGGCCTGTCCGCCGTCCTGTCCGAGAGGGAGCGTTCTTGAACGATCTGGTGGAAGTCCGCGCCGGGGTCTACCGCGACTCGGTGAGCCTGATGCGCGTGAGCCGGGCGCTGACCGCCCGGCCGGGTGTGAGCGTGGCCCTCGTCGCGATGGCGACCGGGCTCAACGTCGAGATGGCGCGCGACCTCGGCTTCGCCGTACCCGCCACCGCGACGCCGGGAGACCTGCTGATCGCGATCAGGGCCGGGGACGAGGACGAACTGACTGCGGCCGCCGCCGACCTGGAGCTGCGGCTCTCCGAGCGGGCGGCCGGACCGGGAGCAGGCGGGACCGGGCCCGGCGTGCTCCCCCGCACCACGCGCTCGGCGGCGAGGTCGGCCGAGGCGACCGTGGCCCTGGTGAGCGTCCCCGGCGAGCACGCCTTCGCCGAGGCGATGGACGCGGTCGAGGCCGGGCTGTCGGTCATGGTCTTCAGCGACAACATGCCCGTCGAGCAGGAGATCCTGCTCAAGGACCGCGCGGGTGAGCGCGGCGTCCTCGTGATGGGCCCCGACTGCGGCACCGCGGTGATCGGCGGCGCCGGCCTGGGCTTCGCCAACGTGCTGCGGCCCGGCCCGGTCGGCGTGGTGGCCGCCTCCGGCACCGGCGCCCAGCAGGTGACGAGCCTGCTCGACCTCGCCGGGGTGGGGGTCGGCCACGTGCTCGGCGTGGGCGGGCGCGATCTGTCCGCCGAGGTCGGCGGGCGCTCCACCGTCCAGGCGCTGCGCGCACTCGACGCCGACCCCGCCACCGAGCTCATCGTGCTGATCTCCAAACCGCCCGCCCCCGAGGTGGCCCGGGCCGTACGGGACTGTGTCTTCGGCGACGGGGGTCTCGCCAAGCCGGTCGTCGTCGCGCTGCTCGGGCCGGGGCAGGACGACCTGACGGCGGCGGCCGAGAAGGCGCTCAGCGCGCTCGGCGTCCCCGTCCCCGAGTGGCCGCACTGGCCGGCCCCCCAAACCGCCCAGACCCTTGGGAGCGCCCGGGCTTCTCGGGACACACAGCGCGGCCCGCTGTACGGACTCTATTCGGGCGGCACGCTGTGCACCGAGGCCGAGCTGATCGCCCGGACGATGCTCGGGACGGACCGCGGCCCCGGCTCCGGGACGGCCCAGCCTCCCGGCTTCGGAACAACCCAGCCCTCCGGCTTCGGAATGGCGCGGTTCGTCGACTTCGGCGCGGACGAGTACACCCGTGGCCGCGCCCACCCGATGATCGACCCGGCGCTGCGCCTGGAGGCGCTCGCCGCCGTGGACCGGGGCGTCGTGCTGCTCGACGTCGTGCTGGGCCACGGCGCCGACCCCGACCCGGCCGCGTCGCTGGCGCCCGCGCTCGCGCAGGCCGCCGGCCGGGGCGTGGCCGCGGTGGTCGCGCTCGTCGGCACCGACGGCGACCCGCAGGGCCTGCGCGCCCAGGCCGCCCGGCTGAACGAGGCCGGGGCCGCCGTGTTCACCTCCAACGCGGCGGCGGCCCGGCACGCCGCGCGCCTGGCCGTACCCTGACCGGAGGAAGCGATGACCCTCTCGATGCTGACCGGCGAGCCCCACGTGATCACCGCGGGGGCCGAGATCCTCGCCGAGTCCCTGGACCGGCAGGCCGTACCGAGGACCGGGGTGGACTGGCGGCCCCCGATGGCCGGGGTGTCCGCAGACCTCCTGGCGAGGGTGCTGGCCGACCCGCGCCGCGAGCGCGCCAACGAGACCGCCGTCGGCAGACTGCTGTCGGCCAGGCCCATGCTCGTCGGCGTCCGACCGGCCCGCGAAGTCCTCGGTCTGGAGCCGGGCACGTTCTTCCACGCCGGCCCGCCGATCACCTGGGACCGGGCCTCCGGGCCGATGCGGGGCGCGCTGATCGGCGCGATGCTGTTCGAGGGGCTGGCCCGGACCCCGGAGGAGGCCGAGGCGGCCCTGGCGGCCGGCGGCGGACCGAACGGGGGTGCGGGCGCCGGCACCGGCGTCACGCTCGACTCCTGCCACCACCACCGCACGGTCGGGCCGATGGCGGGCGTGGTCAGCCCGTCGATGTGGATGCTGGAGGTCGCCGACGACGAGCACGGGGGCACCGCGTACTGCTCGCTCAACGAGGGCCTGGGCAAGGTGCTGCGGTACGGCGCCTACGGCCCCGAGGTGATCGACCGTCTCCGCTGGATGGGCGAGGTGCTGGGGCCGGTGCTCCGGGCGGCGCTGGAGCGGTGCGGGCCGATCGACCTGCGGACGCTGGTCGCGCAGGCCCTGCAGATGGGCGACGAGCTGCACAACCGGAACCGGGCGGCGACCTCCCTGCTGGTCCGCGAGATCGCCCCCGCCGTGGTGGAGGCCGCGCCGGATCGGGCCGCCGAGGCGCTCCGTTTCATCAACGGAAATGATCATTTCTTCCTCAATGCGGGAATGGCGGCGGCGAAAGTAAGCGCGGACGCGGCCAGGAACGTTCCCGGCTCCAGCCTCGTCGTGGCGATGGCGCGCAACGGAACCGATTTCGGGATTCAGATTTCGGGACTCGGCGACCGATGGTTCACCGGCCCGGCCGGGGTGCCGGACGGCCTCTACCTCGGCGCGTACGGCCCGGCCGACGCCAATCCCGACATCGGCGACTCCACCATCACCGAGACGACCGGGCTGGGCGGGTTCGCGATGGCGGCCGCCCCGGCGATCGTGCGGTTCGTCGGCGGCGACGTCGCCGACGCGGTGGCCGCCACGACCTCGATGTACGAGATCACGCTGGCCGAGCATCCGGCGTACCAGATCCCCGGTCTCGGATTCCGCGGCACGCCCGTCGGGATCGACGTCACGCTGGTGGCGCGGACCGGGCTGCTGCCGGTCGTCAACACCGGGATCGCCGGGCGCGTGGCCGGAACCGGACAGGTGGGCGCGGGTCTGGTGAGCCCGCCAGCGGAGGCGTTCACCGCCGCGTTGGAAGCGCTGGCCGGGGAGCTCAATTCCCCTTGACCGCCATTTGACTCTAGTATCGGTGGTCGGCCTCGGAAATTCCGGCGGTGAATTGGGGACCATTTCTGATGACGACCGATCGCCTGCTCGGTCCAGTGGGGCAGGGCCGCCTCATCGGACGGCGTTACCGGCTGCTGTCTCCCGTCGGCCGCGGCGGCATGGGGATGGTGTGGCACGCCCACGACGTGCTGCTCGACCGTGATGTGGCGGTCAAGGAGCTGATCCTCCCGTTCGGTCTCGACGACGCCGGCATGCAGGCCGCCCACCGCCGCATGCTCAGGGAAGCGCGCTCGGCGGCCCGGCTCAGCCACCCCGGCATCGTCACCGTCCACGACGTGGTCGAGGAGGACGGCCGGCCCTGGATCGTCATGGAGCTGGTCCGCGCCTGGTCGCTGGAGCAGGCCGTACGGCAGAGCGGGCCGCTGCCCGTGGTGCAGGCCGCCGAGATCGGCGTCCGGGTGCTCGACGCGCTCCGCCACGCACACGCGGCCGGCATCCTGCATCGGGACGTCAAGCCGGGCAACGTGCTGCTCACCAGCGACCGCGTGGTGCTCACCGACTTCGGGATCGCGGCGATCGAGGGGGACGTCAGCATCACCCAGACCGGGTTGCTGATGGGCTCTCCCGCCTACATCCCGCCGGAGCGGCTGCGCGGCCGTCCGGTCACCCACGCGGCCGACCTGTGGTCGTTCGGCGCGACGCTGTACGCGGCGGTGGAGGGCCGGCCGCCGTACGAAGGACCCGACGCGGTCGCCGTGCTCGGCGCGGTGCTCACGCAGGAGCCGAACCGGCCGCAGCGGGCGGGCGCGCTGCTCCCGGTCATCGACGGCCTGCTGCGCAAGAACCCGGCCGACCGGCTGCCCGCCGCGCAGGTCGCCGAGATGCTGGAGGGGGTCCTGCACAGTCACGGCTCGGCCGTGGCCGGTCGCCCCGGCTCTCCGACATCGGTGCCGACCCCGCAGGACTCCACCCCGGCCGGGCTGCTGCCGCCGCTCGACCTGCCGTCCGGGCCGCTGCCCTCGCGCATCGTCGAGACGCCCTCGGGGCCCGTCCGCGTGCCGGTGCACCCCGACGACGCCCAGCTGCCGGGAACGCGGACACCGGGAACACAGGCGCCAGGAACACAGGCCCCCGGGACGCCGCAGGGCCCGGCCCCGCTGGCCGCCCCCACTCCGGCGGCCTCCGTGTGGGACGCTCCGGCGTGGGAGGCCTCCGCGTCGGCCCCGTCCGCATCCCCCGGCGATCTGAGCGATCTGGCGGGCCTCGGCGGCTTCGGCGACCTCGGCACGCCCGGCGGAGGTTCCGGCGCACCGGGGAGCCTCACCGAGCCGCCGGCCGAGACCCCCGCCCGGCGTCCCACGCCCGGCGTCGGGCGCCGGCGCAAGGAGACGCCCGAGCCGCCGCGCAAGCAGGCGTCCCGTTCCTCGATGGTCCTCGTGGCGGTGGCCGCGGTCGCCGTCATCGCCGTGGTCGTCACGTTGCTGCTCACCCTTCTCCCCGATGACGCCGGGGAGAAGGCCGCCGAGGGGCGGGCCGCCGCCTCCGCCGCGGCGTCCTCCGCCGCCGCCCGTGCGCCGTCGGCCGCGCAGGCGCCGAAGGGCTACCGGACCCACACCGAGGCCGGGATCTCGCTCGCGGTGCCCAAGGAGTGGACGGTGTCGGTCAAAGGGGAGACCGTCACGTTCTCCGGTCCCAGCGACAGCGGGCAGAGCATCACGGTACGGAAGATCGCAGACGGTGGGCGGGCCGCGCTGGAGGCCGCCCAGCAGAACCTGAAGGTCGACGACCACCCCGAGTACACCCAGATCCAGCTCGGCGAGACGCCCTATCGCTGGCCGGCCGTCGAGTGGGAGTACACGTACACGAACTCGAGCGAGGTGACCGTGCACAGGGTCACGCGCTACGTGACGGTCGACGGGCAGGCCTACTCGATCACCTTCACCGCGCCCGACTTCGACTGGACCGAGTCGGCCGCCCCGGTGCGCAAGGCGCTCTGGGACACGTTCACCCCCGCCTGATCGGGCTCATCTGGCGTCGGCGTAGCAGCGTACGGCCACGGCCACCATCGGGAAGCGCACGGGGGTCGGGCCGAACAGCAGCCGGGTGGCCTCCTCGGCGGCCCGGCCGACCGCGGCGCGCACCTCCTCGGCCAGGTCCAGCGGGCAGTGCACCATGACCTCGTCGTGCTGGAAGAACACCAGCCTGGCCGGCTCGGGCAGCAGGCCGCGCAGCACGGCCATGAGCGCGAGCGCCCACTCGGCCGCCGTGGCCTGCACGACGAAGTTCCGGGTGAACCTGCCCCGGTCCCGTGCCGCCCTGCCGCCCTCGGGGCCCGAGACGAGCTCGCGCCAGCGGGCGGACGGCGGTGGACAGGTGCGGCCGAGCCACGACCTGACCAGGCGGCCCTCCTCCCCCGCCTTGGCGGCGTCCTCGACGAAGGCGTACGCCCTGGGGAAGCGCTGCCGCATGACCGCGAGCAGTTTGGGGGCGTCGCCGCTGGTCCCGCCGTACATCGCGGACAGCATGGCGATCTTCGCGGCGTCCCTCGACCCGCCGAACGCCTGGGCGAGCGCGGCGTACAGGTCGATCTCGCCGGCGGCGGTGGCGAGCCCGCGGTCCCCCGACATGGCGGCCAGGACCCGCGGCTCCAACTGGGCCGCGTCGGCGACGACCAGCGACCAGCCGTCGTCGGCCACGACGACCCTGCGCATCACCTTGGCGATCTGCAGCGCTCCCCCGCCGCTGGTGGCCCAGCGGCCGCTCACGACGCCGCCCACGACGTACTCCGGGTGGAAGCGCCCGCCGCTGACCCACTGGTCGGCCCACGCCCAGCCGTGGAAGCTGTGGAGGCGGGCCAGTTCCTTGTAGCGCAGCAGCGGCTCGACCGCCGGATGCTCGACCTGCTTGAGCACGTACGACCGGGTCGAGGAGATCATGATGCCGAGACCGCGGAAGGCCTTGACGATCTGCTGCGGGGAGTCGGGGTTCACCGGGTGCCCGAACGCGGCGGAGATCTCGTCGGCCAGCGCCTGGAGCCGGGCGGGCCGCATCCCGTGGACCGGGCGCGGCCCGAGCAGCTCGGTCAGCAGCGCGTCGTGGACGTCCGTACGCCACGGCATGCCGTCGTGGCTCATCTCGGCCGCGATCAGGGCGCCCGCCGACTCGGCGGCCACCAGCAGCCGGAACCGCCCGGCGTCGGCCGTCCCGCTGATCCTGCCTCGCTGCTCGGCGAACGCCTCGGCGACCAGAGCGGCCCGCTCGGCGTCCGACGGTCTCGCCTCGTCGGCCGTTTCGAAGAGGCTGGCCTGCGTCCCCTGCCCGCGGCCGTGCGGGGCCGCCGCGCGGTGTCCCCGATGGTCTTCGGTACGGTGCCCGTCCACGCGGCCCTCGGCTGCCGCCAGCAGCGCCTCGGTGAGGGCGACGTCGTGGCAGCGCGAGAGCCGTACGCCACGGGCCAGCAGAGCCGGGTAGACGTCCCGCGCGTCCGCCCACACCCATCGGGGGCGGGGACCGGCCTCGAGCTCCCGCACGGCCCGGGCGAGATCGGGCACGCGGGTCGGACCGGGCCCTCCCGGCCGGTCGTCGAGAGGGTGGATCGTCCCGCCGCCGTCAGGACCGGCCGACACCACAACGTGCACGCCTCCAGCGTGCCAGGGGGGACCGACAGTCCCGCGGGCCGGCACGGCGGTCAGAGCGGGATCTCGACCTCGTCCTCGATCGGCGGGTCGATCTCCTGCCGGAGGCAACCGGTCGCGGCGTGGCAGCGGATGCGCAGGCGGTCGCCGTACACCGAGACGTGCAGGAAGCTCTTGAAGAACGGCGGGGTGTCCCAGTCGGACAGCTCCGAGATCCACCGGTGGAAGAAGCGGCCGACGGGCAGATGGAACGGCATCGGCCAGCCGCCGAGCAGCCGCGCCGCCCACCTCATCCGGGCGGTCGTCCTGATGTCCCCGGCGGGCCGCGGCGGCGTGTTGCCGATCGCGCGGGACATCAACGCCACCCCCTCCTCGGGCGTGACGTAGAGCCCCCGCAGGTGCAGCCGCCTGCTGTAGAGCAGGCTGTAGAACGACAGCGAGTCTCCCCGCAGGGGATAGCACCGGAACTCGTCCTCCTCGACGCCTCCGACGTCCACGCGGGGGATGGTGTGGGTGGCGTGCGTGAACGCGCCGCCCCCGCCGGAGACGATGTACTGGATCGTCCGGTCGCCCACCCGGACCGGATAGCGCTGGTAGTTGTGCACGTCGCCGCCGATCGCCGCCACATAGCGGTTGGCCGGGTCGCGTACGACGTCGTCGACGGTCCCGCCGCCCTCGATGGGGCAGGGGTGATGGGCGTTGTCGACGTAGATCGGCTTACCGGTGACCAGGATCTTGGGCAGGGGCCCGGCCGAGACGCGGCGCAGCCAGTCGCCCTGCTCGCGGTCGAGCCTGCCGTCGATCCCGGTGTCGATGCCGACGATCAGCAGCCTGCCCGTGTCCAGCACCCAGTAGGGCGCGGGTTGCACGGCCCACCGCCCGTGCCGTCCGCGCTGCTCGGGCAGGGCGCGCATCTCGCGGGCCCGGGCCAGCGCGGCCTCGTCGACGCGGTCCGGCTTCTTCCACAGCAGACCCCGCAGCCCTGAGGGAGACAGGCGGAATCCTTGCCGTTTCATGGTGAGCGGGGGCGCGTCGCAGAAGACCCGCATGAAGCCGCCGAGCCCGTCGTACCAGTCGTGGTTGCCGGGGACCGCGTAGATCGGCGCGAGGTAGTCCTTGTAGGGCCGGAAGAACTTGTCGCAGTACTCGTTGGCCGAACCCGTCGGATAGATCACGTCACTGGCGATGATCGCGAACGAGGTGCCCTGGCCGATCTTGAGGAGGCCGGGGACGACGGCGTACTGCGAGGCGTCGCCCTCGCCGCTGTCGCCCAGGAGAAGGAAAGAGAACTCCTCCCCGGCCTCCACGGGGATGCGGAGGTCGGGGTCGGCGCCGCGCTCCCGCTGGGCCGCCACCCATCGGCGGCGGACCTCCGGCGACGGGTCGCCCAGCCACCTGGCGAGGATCTCGTTCCGCGACCGCCACAGGATCGACGGACGCAGCCAGGTGAACGTGCTCCGGCTGGGCCGGAGTTTCTCGAACGTGCCGATCGTCTGACAGGCCCACCCGGCCCCCCGCTCCGACACCCGGGACGAATCCTCCATGGGGCAATCTTTGCGGCTTCCGGCGGAATGTTTCAGCGATTCCGCATACCTGTCCCCAGGGGCTCCCCAGTCATCCGCTAAGGTTAGTCTTACCTAATTCTCGGAGGAAGGGACGGGCCACCGGATGGCGAACGGTTGCGATCACCCCGCCTCCCTCCACACGGGCGAGGCGCCGGTCCTGGCGAGCGCGACCGTCGGCGCCCGCACCTGGCTGCTCATCGAGCACGCCGGGCCGTGGGCCGCGTACACGGACCAGTGGCGGCTGCCGCCGGCCATGCGCGCCCTGGTGGACCGGGCGACCTCGCTGGGCATCCGGCCCCAGCTCATCCGCCGTCCGGGGCGACGCGACGCGCCGGCCGCTCCGCTGCACGTGTTCGTCGGGTGGTCGACGGGGGACGAACCGTGGCTGGCCGAGGGCTTCTTCGAGGATCCCGACGATCTTGACCTGGGCCTTCTCGTGCACGGAGTGGTTCCGAAGTCCTGCATACTGGTGAACGAGCCGTTGTTCCTGGTGTGCACCCACGGGAAGCGCAACGCCTGCTGTGCCCGTCTCGGGCTCCCGCTGGCTCGGTTCCTCGGTGAGAACCTGCCCGGCGAGGTGTGGGAAACCACACATTTGGGCGGCGATCGATACGCCGCCAACCTCGTATGCTTGCCACACGGGCTTTACTACGGCAGCATGTCTCAGGCTGCTGCGATCGCGGCGGCAAACGCGTACCGGCACGGCGAGGTCGTCCTCGACCGTTTCCGGGGACGCGCGGGTATCCCTGAGCCATTGCAAGCCGCCGAGCATTTCGTCCGGTCCCATACGGGGGAGCTCTCGGTCGGCGGGGTGGCCGTGGAATCCTCCCGGTCGGAAGGCGACACCACGGTGTGCGTCGTGCGTTGCACGACACAGCGTGGATCGTCGCGATTTCGGGTTGTGGTCGAACCCGCGGTGTGCATGACACCGTGTGGTACGACTTGCGCCGACGAGATCTCGACCTACAGGTTGGCCGAGCTGAGGCAGCTCACTCCGGTCTTGACCTGAGGGCTCGACCGAGCCGGGAACATTCACGGCTGATCCCGGCGTTGGTACCAGGGACGCCAGAAGCGTCCAATGCGGCATAAACACGAAATACCTCTCACCGAAGGTGGTTTCTCATGTCTCAGGTACGTCGGCAGCTCGCCCGCCCGCGCCCCAGCTGGGGTTGGCAGGATGATGCCGCGTGCCGGGGAGAGGACCTTGTGCTGTTCTTCGGGCCCGACGGCGAGCGTCAGCCGGAGCGTGACATCAGGGAGCGCAAGGCCAAGGCCATCTGCGCCCAGTGTCCGGTGCGCGCGGAGTGCCTCGACTACGCCCTGTCCCGTCCGGAGAAGTACGGCACCTGGGGCGGTCTCAACGAGGACGAGCGAGCCTCCGAGCGCCGTCGTCGCATGCGCCGCGCCGCCAGCGCCGGCATCAGCGCCGTAGCCTGAGCGAAGTCTTCCCCCTTCCCCGACACGCCTCGTCACCGTGGGGTGTCCCGTCCGCGGCACGGTCGTCGTGCCGGAAACGGGACGCCCCACGGTCGTCTCGTCTTTCCCACGCCGGTGCTCCGCATCGGCCCGGATCGTTTCTCACTGCGTCGATGCCGAAGCGCCGGCCGAGTCCGTACGGCGCCTCACTTCCTTCGCGGCCTTCACTGACCATTCCAAGACGTCCGCGTCGGTCGGGTGACATCTGTCACACGGCGGGGCCCCGGATCACGACGTCCACAAGCCCGAGGACGGGCTAGAGTCACGGGCATGTACTTCCATCAGATCTACGGCTGACACGGTCGGGGCAGCGCCCCGGCTCTCCTCCCGCGTAGCCGAACACGCGCCTACCGCTGATTTCAGCGAGGCCGGGCGCGTCGGCTCGCCGTGTCCTTCTCCGCCGTAGACCTGAAATGAGTGAGCTTCCATGTCTCGTCGTCGCGCCCACATCGCGATGGTCGGCATCCCCGCCGTCAGCCACGTCCTGCCCAGCCTTGAGATCATCCGCGAGCTGGTGGCCCGCGGCCACCGCGTGACGTACGCCAACGACCCGGCGGTGCGCGACCTGATCGCGGCAACCGGCGCCGAACTCGTCCCCTGCACCTCCACACTGCCGGTCGCCGACAACGACTGGCCCGACGACCCCATCGCCGCGATGGGGCTCTTCCTCGATGACGCCGTCCAGGCGCTCCCCCAGCTGCACGCCGCCTACGACCACGACCCGGCGGACCTGTACCTGTACGACATCGGCGCCTACGCCGCGCGCGCCCTCGCCGAAGCACAGGGCCGGCCGCTGATGCAGCTGTCCCCGACGTTCGTGGCCTGGGACGGCTATGACCAGGAGGTCGCGGCACATCTGTGGCAGCTGCCGGGCGCCGACGCGTACCGGGCGAAGTTCGCGGGATGGCTCGCCGGTTGCGGGGCGACCACCACCGACGTGGACGTCTTCCCCGATCGTCCGGCCCACGCCCTGGCGCTGATCACCCGGGCGATGCAGCCGCACGCCGACCGGGTCGACACCGGCACGGTGACCTTCGTCGGGCCCTGCTTCGACATCCGTTCCGGCGCGGACGGCTGGACCCGTCCGGAGGACGCGGAGAACGTGCTGCTGATCTCGCTGGGTTCCGCGTACACCCGTCAACCGGAGTTCTACCGTCAGTGCCTGGCCGCCTACGGCGACCTGCCCGGCTGGCACGTCGTGCTCCAGATCGGCAAGTACACCGACCCGCGGGAGCTCGGCGACATCCCGCCCAACGTCGAGGTGCACTCCTGGGTCCCGCAGCGGGCGATCCTGGAGCAGGCGGACGCCTTCGTCACCCACGCGGGCATGGGCGGCTGCGGCGAAGGGCTGCTGGCCGGCGTCCCGATGATCGCCGTGCCACAGGCGGCCGAACAGTTCATGAACGCCGACCGGCTGGTGGAGCTCGGCGTGGCCCGCCGCATCGACACCTCGGAAGCCACCGCCGAGACCCTGCGGGCCGCCCTGCACGACCTGGTCACCGACACGGAGGTGGCCCGCCGCTCTGCGCTGCTGCGCGCCGATGCCCTGGCCGAGGGCGGCACCGGGCGCGCCGCCGACCTCATCGAGGACATGCTGTCCTGAGCCCTTCCCGGCCTCGCGTAGGGCCGTGCCGTACGCGAGGCCGGGCGGCCGGTCCGGGGCGTCAGACCTCGCGAGTGAGCCTCAGGTTGGCGAGCCGGAACAGGTCCGAGGCGTGCTCGGCGATCAGGCGCGCGATCGGCTCGGGCTTCACCGCGATCCGGGTCAGGTGCGCCGGATCCAGCGGCACCTCTTCCACGACGTACCGGCCGCGGGACGGGTCGGCGAACTCCGGCCCGGTCCGCCGGTCGTGATCCCATGACCCGATCCGGCCGAGGAAGAAGTACTGCCGTTCCTCGCCGGTCTCCATGACGTGGATCAGGGCGTCGATGCCAGGCCGCCCGGCGAGCTCCTCGTCGATCTCCCGGAGCAGCGCCGCTTCCAAGGTGGTGTCGCCCGGCTCGACTCCGCCTCCGGGCAGCACCCGGTACGGATCCACCCCGGGACGGACACGTTTGATCGTCAACAGGTTTCCGCCCGGGGTGACGAGGACCCCGCGCACACGCTTTTTCATGGGGACGACAGTCCTTCCCGGCCATCCGGTCTGAAAGGGGGACGGTCAGAGGAAGGGGTCGACGACCGGCAGCAGCATCAGGGGAAGGCAGGCCACCAGGACGAACCACAACCGGGGCCGCCCGGCGCTCGTCCGCCGCCACGCGATCACCAGCACGGATGCCACAGCGAGGGCGAGGAGCAGGTGAGCGCCGTACCACACGGACATCGGGATCTTCCCCGCGACCGTGCCGGAGAACAGGTCGTCGGGCAGCACGTACCCGACGACCAGGACAAGCGCTCCCAGCCCGAGCAGCGCGATCCTGGTCAGCGCCTGCCGGACGGTACGGCCGGCCACCGCATGCAGCACCATCAGCACCAGGAGCGCCTGGGAGAACCCGTGGTGCACCTGCCGCATGAACAGCCCGCCGCGCACATCGAAAGCGGTCTCCAGGATCGAGGCGTAGGCGGCGCTCATCGGGACTCCGTACAACGGTGTGTAGGAGCCGCTGTAGGGGACCATCTCGCCGTCCGGGGTGTAGGAGAACGCGAGAAAGACGCCACTGATCAAGACGATCGCGAAGCAGGAGATGAGCATCGCGTTCAAAATCACTGTTAAAACGTGTCGCACGTCGCATATCGCACCACAGATGGTGATGGTGTCCACTGCGGCGAGGTCACGCAGTCGTACGACCGCGTGACCTTCGCATCACCGCCTTGCCTACCGAGGTGGTGTTTCGACCGGCATAGCCGCTGCCAGAGTTCGGTCAGACAGCGGTGTCCACATCAATCGTGTCGTCGCCGGCGGGCGCGGGGAGAGCCCGGACGGACAGATCGGCCGCCGCCGACTCGGTCAGCTCGGGGCTGCCGAGATGCCGGGTCGTCTGCTCGACGGCGTGGAGTTCGCGCAGCTGGTCCTCGACGAGCTTGAGCGTGTGGAACTTACGGGCGGTGACCATGACCCGGCCCTCCATCGAACCCACCGTCTCGTTGTACGCCTTGACCGACCGGTCGAGCGCCCTACCGAGCTTGTCGAGGTGGCCGCCCATGTCCGACAGCCGCTTGTAGAGCTCACGGCCGAGCTCGTAGACCCGCTTCATGTTGTCCTGCAGCGCGGCCTGGGTCCAGGCGTAGGCGATCGTGCGCAGCATGGCGATCAGTGAGGTCGGCGTCACGATCAGGACCTGCTTGTTCACGGCGTACTCCAGCAGGGTCGGGTCGTGGTCCAGCGCCGGCTGGAGGAATGCGTCGTTGGGCACGAACAGCGCGACGAATTCCGGGGAGCCGGCGACCTTGCGGAAGTACTCCTTGCTCCCGAGGGTGTCCACGTGCTTACGCAGCTGCCGGGCGTGGCCTGCCCAGTGGCTGCTCGCCTCGGCGTCGTCGGTCGCCTCGATCGCCCTCATGAACGCGTCCATCGGGACCTTGGCGTCCACGATGACGTGCTTGCCGCCGGACAGGTTGACCCGCATGTCGGGCCGCAGCATGGTGTCCTCGTCGACGATGGGGACCTGAAGGTCGAAGTCGCAGTGCTCGACGAGGCCTGCCAGCTCGGCGGCGCGCTTGAGGTGCATCTCCCCCCACTGACCCCGAACCTGCGGCTTCTTCAGCGCCTCGACCAGCTTGCGGGTCTCCTGGCGCGTCCGGACCCCTTCCTCAGTGAGGTTCACCAACTGCCGGTCGAGCTTGGCCTCCGCGGCCACACGGCGAGTGGCGAACTCCCTGAGCTGCTGGTCCATCTGGGCCAGCTGGTCCTTGACGGGCTTGCTGACCGCGCCCAGCGTCGCCTCCGCCCGCGCCACCAACTCGGTCTGCGACTGCTTGAGCATGTCCGCCGCGGTGGCACGGAGCGTCTCCTCCAGCAGCCGGTTGTTCTGTTCCCGGGTCTCGTCGAGCTCCTTGCGTACCGCGTCCAGCCGGGCGGCCTGCTCCTGAAGGCCCTGCTTCTGCGCGGTCAGCTCCCGGAGCTGCTCCTTGAGCTGCTGGATCTCGTTGCGAAGCTCGGTCTCCCTGGCCTCCAGCGCCGCGATCATCGTCTGGGCCTCGCGGAACCGACGGTCGGTATCGCCGAACCGCTCCCGCTCTGCCTTGAGGGATGCCTTCAGGCCTTCGGCCTCGGCCTGGCAGCGCCGGAGATCCGTGTACGTCGCCTCCAAAGTGGTCTTCAGACCGACGATTTCCTCACCGGAGGTCTTGAGCTTGGTGAACGCCTCGGTGTGCTCCCGCTCGAGGCCGACGGCACGCTCCTGTGCCTTGTCGCGCTCCGAGCGGAGATCGTCCATCTGCATGTGGGCCTGGCGCTGCTGCTCCTGGGCGACCTTCAGGTCGGCACGCTCGGCAGCGGTACGGCTGCGGGCGACGAGGTAGGCGATCGCGGCGCAGGCGAGGGCAAGCAGGATCGACAACAACATGGGGAAGCTCCTTGTGATGTGCCGCACGGGTCCGCGCAGAACCCGCAGGGGGAAGTCGCAGTCACCGGAGAACGGCCGTCACGAGAAGAGCACGGCCCCGGCGGATCACACCGTAGGCCTGCAAGGCATCAAGTTGCTGTCGCAATCGTGATAACCCGAGTTATCACGATTAAGAAGGCAACCAAAGGATCCCGGAACGGAAAGGAGTGTTCCCGTGACCGAGCCCACTGCGGAGCGGTGGGCTCGGTCAGGAGGACCACGACGGCGAGCAGGAGCCCACGCGCTTCGAGCTCTTCTGGATCCCGCTGGAGGCCGCACACATCCTTCAGCCCGGCCAGGGAGCCCTGCGGGGACGCCTGTACGACTGACGGACGGTCAAGTCAGGCATTCACGACGAGGCTTATCCAACGCGCTTCCAGGGCTGGCAACGCTTGGTCTCGAAGTACTCGCCCTTCTTGAGCGTCACGCGGGCCGGGCCGGTGATGTTGTCGTTGGCGATGATCCCGCTGAGTTCGCCGGAGGCGTCCTTCAGCCGAGCCCAGTAGCAGGGGACGCTGCTGTCCGTGCCCGCTGTCTTGTACGTGCCGGGCTTCATGTCCTCGCCGACCAGGTACTGACCGTCACCCGAGATGGTCGTCGCGGGTCCGGTCTGCTCCGTCTCCTGCGGCTGCTCCGCCTCCGCGGTGACCGTCTCCGTGATCGTGACCGTGGGCGCGGGCCTGGCCTTCGACGTCACCGTGACGGTCGGCTGCGGCCCTGCGGCGCTCTTCGACTCCGCACCGCCACTGGCTCCGATCCCGACGCCGACGACCAGTGCGATCAGCGCAGTCGCCCCGTAGGACAGCCAGCGTCTTCCGCCGCGCGGGGGCTGGGGAGCGGGCACCGGCGAGGGGGGCCAGCCGCCGGGGACCTGGCCGCCGGGGTGCAGATGAGAGTGCGGTTGGTACGGCCGGCCTGGCTGGGGGCGGTACGGCTGATTCGGGTTGGGGTGAGACATGGTCGTCGTCCTCTCACAAGCGGGGAAGCAAGCGCTGCTCGCAGCTCTCTGAACTGGCTGAGCCCATCAGCGGCTGCTGGAGGACTGTGACAGAACGATCAGCCGATGCTCTCAAACAATCTTGATAATCCCTGTTATCAGAGTCTCCATACTCATGTGCCATGGTTTACCGCTAAGGTGCTGATCACATCGAATCCGTCGTCGCCGGAAGGAGGAGGTGTCGATGCGCGAAGACCTGCGGATCTCCTACGCCGAGATCGCGGCGTTGGCCGAAGTACAGCGGCCTGTGCCCACCAACTGGGCTCGCCGGCACCCCGGCACCTTCCCCAGGCCGGTCATGACCGAGGACGGCCGCCCGCTCTTCGATGGCCGGGAGGTGGTCACCTGGCTGCTGGCCACGGGGCTCGGCAACGCGACTCCCCGGAAGCTCCGCGCGGAACTGGCGCTGCACACCTTGGCGAGTTGGCGTGACCGTCTGCCCGCCCACGACCTGGTGGGCGCGCTCACCACGCTCATCTGCCTGCGGCAGCAGCAGGACGCCCCGCTCTCCGGTACTGATTGGGAGTCCCTCCTGAGGCGGGCCACCCACCTCGACGCCGACGACACGTTCCTCCTCACCGAACTACGCGAAACCCCCCAAAGCATCGGTACGGCTCTGGCCACGCTCGCCGACGAACTGGTCGAGGCCGCCTACACACCGGCCGAGGCCTTCGACTGGGTGCTGGACGCGCGCCGCCGCCTGGGCGCTCACGAACTCGTGGCCGACGAGCCCGCGCCCGTGCTCACCGGCGCGCTCGCCCGGCTGTGCGGAATCGCCGATCTGGACGATGGCGCGATCGTCGCCACGCCGTACGCCCGCAGCGGTGATCTGCCTGCCGCCCTGCACGCCCAGGCCGCTCCCGACGCCGGTCACACCTACCTCGCCGCCGATCCCGACCCGGCCTTCGCCCGCCTGCTGCGTCGCCGGATGCTCGTGCGCGAGGTCCATGAGTTCCAGCTGAACGTGACCGAGGGGCCGGAGCTCGATGTGGAGAACTGGGGCGACCCCGACATCGTGGTGTGTGCGCTGCCGTACGAGCCCGCCGAGACCCGCAGCGCACTGACCGTGCTTGAGCGGGTTCAGGCGCTCACCGACCTGCTCGGTGCGGGCCGCACCGCCGTCGTCCTCGGCCCGGCCGACGCTCTGGTCCGCCCGCTCGCCCCGCAGAGCGACGCCGACCGGCTGCGCAGATCGTTCCTCACCGACGGCCTGCTCAAGGCGACGATCAGCCTCCCCGACGGGGCGTTCCCGTACCGTCCCGGCTACCGGACCGCTGTATGGGTGCTCTCACGCACTCCCGAGGCGGAGCGGCGCGGCATGGTCCTGCTCGCGGATCTCTCCGCCCGAACGCTCACTCAGCAGACACTCGACGCACTCGTGGAGGACGTGCACATCTTCCGGTCTGCGGGTTGGCGGGAGGACTCCCGGCACACACCGCGGCACGGGGTGATCCTGCCGATCAAGGTGCTCGACAGCCGGCCCGGCACGGCCTTCACCCCCCAGCACCGGCCATATGAGATTCGTTACACCCGTGCCGTCGTCGAGCGTCCCGCGCACATCTCCCAGTTGGAGATCCACCTGAGCGAGCTGGTCGAACAGACCCGCCGAGACCTTGACAGCCGGGCTGAGCTGCGTACGCGTGCCGTTCTTCGGCCGGAGGATCGACCGGTGCGGCGCACGACGGTCGGGCGGATGCTCGCAGAACGCCGGCTTCGCCGCCTGCCCGGCCACCGCATCGCGCCCCATCACCTCACCCCCGACGGCGACTACCCGGTGCTCACCTCGGCCGAGGTCGTCGGTAGTGCGCCGGTCGGGGGTCAGCGGATCGACCGCCTGCTGTTCATCACCGAGTATGAGCATGCCAACTTCACCCGGCCCGGCGACGTCATCGTTACGAGCAGCCCCGAGTTCGGGGCGTACGTCGATGAGGAAGGCCTCTCCGTGGTCACCTATCCGGCACGCATCCTGCGAGTCCGGCCCGATGCCGAACGTCCGGTGCGGCCCATGGTGCTGGCGGCGCTACTGCGGGCCGCGGCCGCAGAATACGGCCGCGTCAGCGGAGCCGTACGGGCCTCCCGGCGCCTCGAAGACCTGCTCATCCCCGACCTCTCCCCCGACGAAGCGGACAGATATGACACTCTGCTCGCCGAGATCGGGCGGCGCGACGCGCTATTGCGGGCGCAGACAACCGCCCTGGACGAGTTGGCGCGGCTGACCGCCGCCGGCCTCGCCGACGGCACGCTCACGCTCCTCCCCACCAACGAAGTCGACTGAAGGAGATATCCACCCGATGCCCCCTGCCAAGAGATCTACCGGCGGCCAGGCGGAGCTGTTCAGCGCCTCCAGCACGAAGGAGATCCGCGACATCCTGTGGAAGACGGCCGACAAGCTCCGCGGCTCCCTGGACGCCGCGCAGTACAAGGAGTTCGTCCTCGGCCTGATCTTCCTCAAGTACGTCTCCGACGCCTTCGAGGAGCGCCGCACCGCGCTGGCCAAGGAACTGGCCGAGGAGGGCATCGCCGAGGAGCGCCAGGAGGACTTCCTGGAGGACCGGGACGAATACACCGGCCACAACGTCTTCTGGGTCCCCGAGGAGGCGCGCTGGCCGTGGATCGCGGCGCATGCCAAGAGCCAGGGCGCGGGCCGCCTGCTGGACGACGCGATGGACGCGATCATGCGGGAGAACGCCGCACTGACCGGCGTCCTGCCGAAGATCTTCAACCAGGACCGGGTGGACCAGAAGGTCCTCGCCGGGCTGGTCGACCTCATCAGCGACGCCCGCTTCTCCGGGGACGGCGACAAGCCGGCGCAGGACGTGCTGGGCGAGGTCTACGAATACTTCCTCGGCAACTTCGCCCGCGCCGAGGGCAAACGTGGCGGTGAGTTCTACACCCCGCGCAGTGTCGTCCAGCTGCTCGTGGAGGTACTGGAGCCGTACGAGGGACGGGTGTACGACCCGTGCTGCGGCTCGGGCGGCATGTTCGTCCAGGCCGGCAAGTTCATCGAGGCCCACGCGGGCAACAAGTCGGACATATCAGTGTTCGGCCAGGAGCTCAACGAGCGGACCTGGCGACTGGGCAAGATGAACCTCGCCATCCACGGCATCGACGGCAACCTCGCCGCCCGCTGGGGCGACACCTTCGCCGACGACAGGCACCCCGATCTCAAAGCCGACTTCGTCCTCGCCAACCCGCCGTTCAACATCAAGGACTGGGCGCGCAACGAGTACGACCCTCGGTGGAAGTACGGCGTGCCGCCGAAGAACAACGCCAACTACGCCTGGCTCCAGCACATCATCAGCAAGCTGGGCGAACGCGGCACGGCGGGCGTGGTCCTGGCCAACGGCTCGATGAGCTCCCAGCAGAGCGGCGAGGGCGAGATCCGCAAGGCGCTGGTCGAGGCCGACCTCGTCGCCTGCATGATCGCGCTGCCGTCGCAACTCTTCCGCACCACCCAGATCCCCGCCTGCCTGTGGTTCCTCGCCAAGGACAAGACCCCTCAGGGCGGCAAGCGGCTGACCGATCGGCGCGGGGAAATCCTCTTCATCGACGCCCGCAACATGGGTGAGATGGTCGACCGGACCGAGCGCGTCCTGACCGAGGCCGACATCGTCAAGATCGCGGACGCCTACCACTCCTGGCGGGGCACCTCTTCGGCCCGCGAGGCCGGGCTCGTGTACGCCGACGAGCCCGGGTTCTGCTTCTCCGCCGACCTGGAGACGGTCCGGTCACATGATTACGTGCTCACGCCGGGCCGGTACGTCGGCGCGGCCGAGACCGAGGAGGAGGACGCCGAGGCGGTCGCCGAGAAGATCGCCACGCTGACCGACGAGCTGTTCACTCTCTTCGACAAGTCGGACGAGCTGGCCAAGACCGTCCGCGAACAACTGGGGAGACTCGATGTCTGAGCCTGCCGGCGAACTGATCCTCTACCGGACCGAGGACGGACGCAACCAGATCCAGATGCGCGCCGTAGGCGGCACGGTGTGGCTGACCCAGGCGCAGATGGCCGAGCTGTTCGACACGGGAACCCCGAACATCAACAAGCACATCACGTCGATTCTCGACGACGGCGAGCTGACCGAGGCAACTATTTCCTCTCAGGAAATAGTTCGCCAGGAAGGCGCACGGCAGGTCCGGCGGGAAGTGCTCGTCTACAACCTCGACATGATCCTGGCCGTCGGCTACCGGGTGCGCTCGCCGCGCGGCATCCAGTTCCGTCAGTGGGCCAACACGACCCCGCCCCAGCCCCGCCGATCCGCTCAGCGGGCTCCTTCAGAAGATCAAGTGATCGATGATCAATCGATCATGACGTTGTTGCTGCGAAACCCGCGTTTTTCCAGCAACAACGTCATGATCGATGGCGAAGCCGCACTCCCGAGGGTGCAACGCCTCTGGCAAAACACAAAAGCCAAAACGGCCCGCGAGCAGCTTTGGAGGATCGATGACTGAGACCTCGAAGCTTTTCCGAGATCTCTTGACAGAGACCAAGGACGGCGACTGGGGGAAGGGCGAACCACACGAAGGCTACGTCCCCGCTCACGTTATTCGTGGTACAGATTTCTCTGACGTGAGGCTGGGAAAGATAGCGAACGTTCCGCTCAGATTCTTGGCAGAGAAGACTGTGCATCGCCGACTGCTGCGGGCGGATGACATCCTGATCGAGACCGCAGGAGGGTCACGAGACCGGCCGACAGGACGCACACTGCTGATAACCCAGGAAGTGCTCGACACGTTCCCCAACAGCGTAACGTGCGCCAGTTTCGCTCGGTTCCTTCGAGTCAATCCACTATTGGTGAATCCACGATATATTTATTGGTATCTACAATACCTCTACATGCGAGGTGATATGTGGGTTCACCAGGTGCAGCACACCGGCGTCGCTCGATTTCAGTTCACGCGCTTTGCCGAGAGCGAGGAAGTTCCGTTGATTCCGCGCGCGGAGCAAGACGGAATCGCGACTATACTCGGGATGTTGGACGACAAGATCGCCGTCAACGAGCGCATCACGACCACGGCCCTGGACCTGGCGGAGGCTCACTTCTGCCGAGCAGTGGACCAGACCGAGTTTGGTGACGAAACATTCGGATCAGTGGCTGTTGTATCCGGGGGCGGGACTCCCAGCACGAAGGTCGAAGATTACTGGAACGGCAGCATCGCGTGGGCGACGCCTTCAGATGTGACCGCCCTCGCATCACCATATCTGTTCGAGACAGAGCGAAAGATTACAGACCTTGGCCTGGAAAACTGCGCCTCGCAGCTATATCCTGCCAAGTCTATCTTCATGACGTCTCGTGCCACTATCGGAGCTTTTGCTCTTCCACAAATTCCGGCGGCCGTGAATCAGGGCTTCATCGTTGTCGTTCCACCAAACGCGGATATGCGCTGGTGGTTGTTCCATGAGATGCGTTCTCGCGTTGACGAGATGGTCAGTCTTGCCAACGGCTCTACTTTCTTAGAGCTGAGTCGTAAGAACTTCAAGGCAATGCGGGTTCGGCTTCCGGCGGCCGCGGATGTCGCGGATTTTGCCCGTACCGTTGCGCCTCTTCATGCGGCAGCCACCCATGCTTCTAGGGAATCCCGACAGCTAACTACGCTTCGTGACACTCTCCTGCCTCAGCTCATGTCTGGCCGGCTCCGGGTCAGGGATGCGGAGAAGATTGTCGAGGATGCGACATGACCCCTTCCTCCGAGCACCCCCGCTTCCGACCCCTAGAGATCGACTGGGAGCTTCTCGCGCTTGACGAGCTCGGCGAGCTGGCGTGGCTGCCCGCGAACGGCAATGAGCTGGCTCCCGGTTCCGGGCACCGCAAGTCCTGGGACGACCTCATCCTCTACTCCGATCTGAGCGAGGCCGTCGAACGGCTCAATCCGGAGCTGCCGCCCGAGGCCGTACGCAAGGCGGTGGAGGAGGCGGCGCGGACGAGGTCGGGCGACGCCTACGAGGAGAACCGGGTCGCGCACGGATACCTGACCGGCGGCATCCGCTCGGTGACCTACACCGACGAGTTCGGCGCCGAGCACAACCCGACGATCCGGCTGATCGACCTGACCGATCCCACCACGAACGTCTACCGCGCGGCCCGGCAGGTCACCGTCATCCAGGGTGAGAAGAACCGCCGTTTCGACATCGTTCTCTACGTCAACGGCCTGCCGTTGGCCGTGCTGGAGATCAAGCGCGCCGGAGACGAGGACGCGACGCTTGAAGACGCGCACGCCCAGATCGGGTGGTACGTGGCGGAGTTCCCGACCGCGTTTCGTTACAACGCGGTCGTCCTGCTCTCCGACGGCGTCACCGCGAAGTACGGCACACCGTTCACGCCGTTCGAACACTTCGCGCCGTGGAACGTGGACGAGGCCGGGGAGCCCGTCGAGTCGCTGGACGGCGCGGGCCTGTCGGAGGCGGCGCAGAACCTCGCCCTGCATGGCCTGTTCACCCAGGCGCGCTTCCTCAAGCTGATCAGCTCGTTCATCAACTTCGTGCCGTCGAAGAAGACCAAGCGGATCGCCAAGCCACACCAGTTCTTCGCGGTCAACCGGGCGGCGGAAGCCGTACGGGAAGCCGCCGCGACCGACGGCAAGGCCGGCGTGGTCTGGCACACGCAGGGCTCGGGCAAGTCCGAGGAGATGGTGCTGACCAGCAACCTGGTCATGCGCGACCCGGCGCTGCTCAACCCGACGATCATCGTCATCACCGACCGCAACGATCTCGACGACCAGCTCTTCTCCACGTTCGGAGAGAGCGAGATCCTGCCCGAGAAGCCCCGGCAGATCCTCACCCGGGCCGAGCTGCGCGAGGAGCTGGCCGCCAAACGGACCGGCGGCGTCCTCTTCACGACGCTGCAGAAGTTCGGCCGGACGAAGGAAGAGAAGGAGTCGGGCACCGACCACCCGCTGCTGTCCGACCGGCGCAACATCGTCGTCGTGGTCGACGAGGCGCACCGCAGTCACTACGACAACCTCGACGGCTACGCCCGCCACCTGCGCGACGCCCTGCCGCACGCCACGCTGCTCGCCTTCACCGGCACCCCGATCTCCGAGGCCGACCGCAACACCCGGCAGGTCTTCGGCGACTACATCGACGTCTACGACCTCAAGCGGGCCGCCGACGACGGCGCGACGGTGAAGGTCTACCACGAGAGCCGGGTCGTCGAGCTCGTCCTCGACGAGGACGTCGACGCCACGAAGATCGACGAAGAGGTCGACCGGATCACCGAGGGCCTGGACGACACCGAGCGCCGCCGGATCGAGCAGGCCGTCGCCACCATGAACGCGATGTACGGCGCGCCCGCCCGCATCCGCGACCTCACCACCGACCTGGTCGACCACTGGGAGGCCCGGCGCGAGTGGATGAAGCCGTTCGTCGGTGTCTCGGAGCAGGGCGGCGCACCCGGCAAGGCGATGGTCGTGTGCGCGACCCGCGAGATCTGCGTCCGCGTCTACGACGCGCTGCGCGAGCTGCGCCCGGAGTGGCACAGCGACGACCCGACCAAGGGCGCGATGAAGATCGTGTTCTCGTCCAATTCACGGAAGGACCCCGAGCGCCTGCGGGTCCACGCGCTGACCGATTCCCAGCGCAAGGCCGTCATCAACCGGGCCAAGGACCCCGACGACGCGCTGGAGCTGCTCATCGTCAACAACATGCTGCTGACCGGCTTCGACGCGCCGCCGATCCACACGATGTACCTCGACCGGCCGCTCCGAGGAGCCAACCTCATGCAGGCCCTGGCCCGCGTCAACCGCCGCTTCCGCGGCAAGGAAGACGGCCTGCTGGTCGGCTACGCCCCGCTGACGGAGAACCTGCAGAAGGCCATCGCCGAATACTCCGCGGCCGACCGGCAGGATCGGACGCTGGGCCAGGACATCGACCGGGCACTGGACGAGCTGCGCAACGAGTTCGACATCATCGAGGGGATGCTGCGCGGCATCGACTGGCGCGGCCTGCTGACCAGGCCGAGCCGTACCTCCTTCATCGACGCGGCGCTGCGTACGGCCAACCACCTGCGGGACACGAGGACCCCCGGCAACAACCCAGAGAAGCTCGACGACCCCAGCCAGACCCTCGGCCGTCGTTTCCGGGACCACGCGCACCGGTTGGAGCGCTTCTACGCGCTCACCGCGTCCTCGGCCAATATCGGCACGCGCTTCCCCGACCACCCGGCGACGTGGCGACGGGATATCCAGTTCTTCGTCGAGGTCCGCGCGTACATGGCGAAGCTGGACGCGATGGACCGCGAGGCGAGGGGTCTGCCCGGTACCACCCGCGAGATCGAGCTGTACCTCGAACAGCTGACGTCCACGGTCGTGGAGACGAGCGGGGTCACCGATCTGTTCGCCGAAGCCGGCCTGGAGACCGCCGACCTGACCAACCTCAACGACGCCCTCATCGCGAAGCTGACCAACAGCGAGACGCCGCACCTGGCCGCCGAGGCGTTGCGCCGGCTCATCGAGCGGAAGATGCGCGAGGTCACCCGGCACAACGTCGTACGGCGGACGACGTTCTCCGAGCGTCTCCAGGACCTCATGATCCGGTACATGCGTGAGCAGCTCACCAGCGCCGAGATCATCGCCAAGCTGGTCGAGCTGGCCAAGGAGATCGCGAACGACCACAGGCGTGGTGAGCGGTTCACGCCGCCGCTGGACTGGCAGGAGCTCGCGTTCTACGACGCGGTCGCCGACCACGGCACCGCGCGTGAGGTGATGGGAGACGAGGTCCTCGCGGGCATCGCCCGTGACCTGGTCGTTCAGGTACGGAAGAACCTCAAGAAGGACTGGATCTCCCGCGAGCCCGTACGTGCCCGCCTACGCGCCACCATCAAGCGCCTCCTGGCCCGCTACAACTACCCGCCGGACCAGGAGGTCAAGGCCATCGAATTGGTCCTCCAGCAGATGGAGCACTTCGCCGACGTCTGGTCCAAAGACGACACAGCCGGCTGACACCACCCCCTCTCGCGCGCCGGAACCGACCCGGACCGCGATCTTGAAAATTTACGTGAGGTCTCATGGCTCAAGACACTCGCCGAGTCCAGACCGCAGTGCTCGGCAGACCCGACTCCGACCTTCCGCTCTCCCTCCCCACCGATCGCAAGGCGGCAGTGCGCTACCTGTCGCCCTATAAGGGGAAGCGCTTCTTCTGCGGAGTGCATATCGGCGGCTGCGGCTGGCGGCTGATGGACAAGCTCTACGGCGACCGCGTCTGCCACTTCGCGCACTATCCCGATCCCAAAGGGCTGGCCCCCAAATGCGAGCGCCGTTACTTCGGTGCGGACAGCGCTGACCACCTCTACATCCATCGTGGGCTTACCTCGGATCTAGGCAGGCGAGGAGGGAAACAACGCTTTCAAGGCAGGCTCGTGAAAGGCCGGTGCACGGACCTGCTGGTGAATCCGAGCATTAGCCGTTCGGCCATCAAAGTCCAGTTTGTGCATCTCCCGCCCAACGTTTGGACCAGGGAGGACGAAGAACTCCGGGCACGACTTGGCCGAGTCGACTGGATGTTCGGCCCCGAGGCGCTCGGGACCACGAAATATCTACTCGACCGGGACGGCTACGCATTGCGCGTGCGCTGCGAGCAGCAAGGCAGTGCTCGCGTCGTCAAGATCGGCACCCAAACGCATGACGGCGACCTCGAGTGGTCGGACCTGAAAGACTGCGACATCAGCGAGCGAGGGATCGTCACTCCGCTGCTCCGTAAGCTCGGGCGGGTTGCGCCACGTCGAGCAGCGCCAGCAACACGGCTGCCAGGCTTTCCGCTGGATGTCGAGGACATCGTCGTCTACCCGCAGGAGAAGCGAACCCGACCGATAGAAGGGCGCGGTATCCCTGAAGGCTCGCACGTCGCCACGACTGACGTCCAGATCGGCGATGACGAGCGAATCCATGCCCGGCTCATAGTGCCTGACCGTATCGACCTCCTGGTCCACGAGCCGCACGTTCTTTTAAAGCCAGCGTCGGTGAATGTGATGAAGGGGGGCACGCATGTCGTGCCCATATGGACCATCTTCAGCGCGGGTGTCCACCCAGTCCGTCCCGCCGAACAACCGAGCGCCTCTCCTGCACAAACGACGCCGAAGGCTGCGTCAACAGCACCTGCCCAGGCACCTGAGCCGCCGCAGAAGAGAACCATCGACGCTCCTGGTCAGGCCAAGGGGCTGACTCGGCACAAGCTGACCTCGCTCATCCAGGACATGCGCCAAGCGAGAAAAGAGTGGGACCAGCGACGCCTCTTGCAGTTACTGGAGGCCAACACTGAGTTACTCAAGGCCTTGACGCAGCCGTCTCACCTCAGGGAACGGCAGGTGGTCGAAGAACTTCGCCGCTGGGCAACCACGAAGGAGAAAACCTATGGACGGATCGAGCAGGAGGTTCGTGAGCGCAGCGCCGCGCTCACCAGGCACATCGACCAGGCCCTGGCCAATGACGACCTTGAGAGAGCCCAGCGTGAGATAGACGCGCTACGGAAGACGCTGGTACGCGTCTCGCTAAGCAATCCGAAATTCGCTGCCGAAGTGCGGAGTCTGTACGAGCGTGAAACCTGGCTGAGACGAGCCCAAGCAGAGCGAAATCGAATAGCACGCGTCCGCACCCAAGAGACTCGGGCTGAGAGCATCCGTAAAAAGCAGCATAGTCAGCTCGGAGATTTACTGGATCGACTTATGAAGGCGGAAACCGCGGGCGAGGCAGATGCGGTGCGCAGGCTCTATGGCGAAGGACGGTCCCTCCTCAAGAAGCTGGGCGTGCACGCGACCTCAGATGAGAAACGACAGCTCAGTCTGACCGCCCAGTGGTTGGCCGCCCTACCCGTGAAGAGCACGAGCGGGGACGAGAAGTCACCTGGGACATCGGGCGTGACCACCTCTCCCGCCTCGGACGAGATGACCGACCGCACGACAGCCGTACCGAAGAAGACTGCTCGCGGTCAGACCAGCCTTCAGGATCTTGCACAGGGAGTCGGTGACCGCGTGGCCGCCGTATTGAAGAAAGCCGCTCGCGAGCAGACCACCGTCAGTCTGCAGGACCTTGCAAGAGAGGTCGACGCAGACAGCTGGCTGTGCACGATCGCACTCGTCGAGGTAGACGAGGCGGCCGAAAGCGCAGGGCCTCTGTTGTCCGCCCTCGTGACTTCCCCGGACGGAAACGTGAGCCCCGAGTTTCGGGTGATCCTCGCAGGTCTCAATTACGAGGTCCCTCAAACGGATCAAGCGCTTCACCTCATCTGGCAGCGCGAGGTAGAGCGGACACACGCCTTCTACGCGGAGCCCCCGCGGGCGATGCCCGCGAGCCTTGTCCCTCGCAAGCCAGAGGCGGCGCCCTGATCCGCCCAGTCCTTGTGGTGGTGTCAACCATCAACGGTTCGACATCGGCCAGGTCGCCTGCACTTTGCGCACGCACTTGCCCGCAACATGGCGAGCCTTCGACGAATCCACATTGACGAGGGCTCGCCATGTTGCGTCGTGTCAGTCGATGTCGAATTCTCCGTTGCGCACGCCGCCGAGGAACGCACGCCACTCGTCATGACGGAAGACGAGCGTGCCGCCCTCGCGGTTCTTGGTGTCGCGGACGCCGACCACGGTGTCGGTGATCGCCACCTCGACGCACTGTCCGTTGCCCCCGCTGATACTGCTCTTGCGCCATACGGCACGGGACAGATCAAGCTCTTCGTTCACTCCCGTACTCCCTTCACATGCTCTCTCCGTAAACGGAAGCGATGAGACGCCGCGTTTCCTCGGGGCTGGCCGCTACCGCCCGTAGATGCTCGAACACCAGCTTATACTTGACGATTTCATCCTCTTCTTCGAGGAAAAGGTCCGTTGCTGTGCTCTCGATGTAGATCACATCGGGGTTGTCGTTATCATGCTTCATGATGACAAAGCTTCCGGTCATCCCGGGGTGCGCTCCGGCGCTGTATGGGATGACCTGCACCGTGATGTTCGGTTCTTCGCTCGCCTCCACGAGCTTGTGAAGCTGGCCGCGCATGGTCTGCCGACCACCTACCTCCCGGCGCAGCACTGCTTCGTCGATGATGACCCAAAGACGCAAGGGGCGCTCTCTGGTCAGCAGCTCTTGCCGCACCATGCGCGCTTCGACCCGTTTCTCTACTTCCTTCCGTGAAATCGTGGGAAGGGTGCCGCGGATGACGGCGTGGGCGTACTCTTCGGTCTGCAACAGACCGGGCACGAAGAGAGATTCGTAGTTGAGCAGGTTGTCGGCCTCCTCCTCGAAGCCGATGTACGTGGCGTACTGGTCAGGTAGCTCAAGCTGGTGACTCTGCAGCCAAACGCGCTCCCCGGACTCCCGCAGCACCGCGAGCAGGTCATCCCGCCGTTCACCATGGATGCCGTATAAATCAAGCAAGGTGATCAAGGTTCGCTTCTGCGGTCTGGCCCTTGCCGTCTCCAGCCGGTACAGCGTGACCGTGTTGATCCCACTCTCCTCGGCCATCTCTTCCCTTGATTTGCCCGAGTCGGCACGCAGTTTGCGTAGTTCGGCCGCCAAGCGGCGCAAACGAAGCGTCGGTGTCTGCCGTCGCACAGCCAATTTTTCCATCCCTCCTGTCCAGATATGGATTGAAATGCAGTTATATCTTCCTCAGCAAATGCACTCGCAATGGTTGCGTTCGAAATAGCTGCGGTGCATGCTGAGAGTCAAGCCTGCCAGGGAGCGCGCGGCCAGGCAGGCCAAATTGAAAGGCACCACAAGCCGGCAGGGCTGGTGGGGCTTGCTCAGCCTTCCCTGAGCTGTGGGCCACGCCGTTCTGCCTGGGAGCCGGCGGCCGTATCACCTGAGGGGGGACGACGGCCGCGGCTTCCGATCATTCCCCGTCGCCTGCCGTCAGAGGTCGCCGTGAACATCCTGGAGAACGCCCCGCTCGTCGCCTGCCTGGCACTGCCCGCGCTGCCGAAGTCCGTGGCCACGGCCCGCATGTACACGCGCGACACTCTGAAGAAGTGGCGTCTCGACCACATCGTCGAAGCCGCCGAGCTGATCGCCTCGGAGCTGGTCACCAACGCCATCAAGGCGACGTACAGCGGGCTCGGTGACAACCCTGCCTACGTCGAGCTGCACGACAAGGTGAGGCCGATCTGTCTCTGCCTCTACCGGACCTCGTCCAGCACGGTCATCGAGGTGTGGGACGAAACCAGAACCCCGCCGCAGATGCGCGTCACCGGCGACGACGAGGAAGGCGGACGTGGTCTCTGGCTGGTCGAGACGTACGCCAAGGCATGGGGTTTCCGCTGGCCCCGGGCCGACGGACCACGGCCCGGCGGCACGATCGTGTGGGCAGAGCTCGCGACGCCCTGACCTACGCCCCTGCTGACCGGAGGCCGCCCCACCCGTACGCCGGGAGGTCGGCCACCGCTCGTCGGCGCCCTTCACGCGTCGCCGAGACGCCCCGAGACCTGACGTACGGCCCCGGCCGAGCCGTACGTTCGCGTGCGCGCCGCTCCGCCTGGCGGATGATCTACTGTCGCCCGCCAGGTGGACGCCTTGGGGAGACCTGGTTTTCTACGCTGCGCACGACATTGTCGCCGTCCAAGAAGGAGTCGGCTCGTGCGCCGTATCGCGGAGCGGGGAACATGGCTGGCCATCGGCGCCATGACGGGGCTGTTGGCAGGCGGAGCCGGCGTGGCCGTGGCCGTGGCGGATGCCAGAGGCTCCGACATCGTGGCCTGCGTGGGGTCCGACGGGATCGTACGGATCCCCGGTTACGACGGGCAGACGTCATCGGCCATGAGCAGCCCCACACCGTGGCCGACGTCCCGCCCGACCGCGGTGTGTCCGCCGGGCCACCGCGAACTGTCCTGGAACCAGACCGGACCGGCCGGCCCTCCCGGACCCGTCGGCCCGTCCGGGGCGGCCGGTCCCGCCGGTGCCACCGGAGAGACGGGCGAGGCCGGCCCCGCGGGACCGCAAGGTCCCGCGGGACAGAAGGGCGACACCGGCGAGCGCGGGCCCGCCGGTCCGCAGGGCCCCGCCGGACTCACCGGCCTGGAGAAGATCACTACCGTCAAGACCTTCGACCGAGGGCAGGGCGGCGCCGGCCCCACCACCTGTCCGGCCGGGAAGTTCCTCGTGAGCGGCGACCACACGGTCCAGTCCGCCGGCACCCTGGTGAACCCGAACGAGGTCTCGTGGGGGTACGCCTCCAACCGGAACGGTGGACCGTTGAACGACTCCTACGTCTTCGTCCTTCCGAACAACCCGACCGTCTACAAGCTGACCGTCACGGTCACCATCCTGTGCGCGAAGGCCTGAGGCTCAGGTCTCGCTGCCCGGACCTCCCGGCGCCGCCCCGGTGTGCTCAGGACGGCGCCGGGACGCCATTTATCGCCTGAGATAGTTTCGCCATGACCGACCAGACGTTTCTTGACCACGTCGCCGGCCGTCTTGGCGCCCTGCCCGCTGTTCGCGCCGTCACCCTGGGCGGCTCCCGCGCCCAGGGCACCCACACCCCGGACAGCGACTGGGATTTCGCCATCTACTACCGCGGCGGCTTCGATCCCACCGATCTGCGCGCCATCGGCTGGGAGGGCGAAGTCTCCGAGATCGGCGGCTGGGGCGGCGGCGTCTTCAACGGCGGCGCCTGGCTCAGCGTGGACGGCCGCCGCGTCGATGTGCACTACCGCGATCTCGACGTCGTCGAGCATGAGCTCGCCGAGGCCGACCAGGGCCGCTTCCATTGGGAGCCGCTGATGTTCCACCTCGCGGGCATCCCCAGCTACCTGGTGGTCGCAGAGCTGGCGCTCAACCGGGTCCTACATGGCGCTCTCCCCCGCCCTGCCTATCCGGAACGGCTGCGTACGGCGGCCCCGCCGGTATGGCGCGGCCGGGCGGCCATGACACTCCAGTACGCCAAGACCGTCTACGCCGCACGCGGTCAGGCCACCGAGGTCGCCGGCGCTCTGGCCACCGCCGCGATGCAGACGGCCCACGCGGTCCTCGCGGCGCGCGGTGAGTGGGTCACCAACGAGAAGCGGCTGCTGCATCGGGCCGGTCTACGTGGCATCGACACGATCGTGGCGGCCCTGCGGCCGGAGCCGGAGACGCTGACCCGGACCATCGCCGAAGCCGAGGCTCTGTTCCAGGCGGCGTGAACGAGCACGAGCCGTCCCGGCCGCCGGGGATGCCGCGAGCACCGGCGGCCGGACGGCGGCGCAGGACCGCGTACGGGAGTCCGTCCCTGCCGCGGTCCGCCCTTCGCCCCGCCTCCCTCCCTACCCTTGAGATCGCGACGCTTGAGATCGCGCTCGGCTCATGCGGCGATCTCCCGGGCGGCCGAGCCGACCACGAAGGATTCGAGCCGCTGCAGCAGGGCGGTCATCTCGCTCTTGGGCAGGCGGGCGGTGTCGGCGCTCAGCTCCACGCCGAGCGTGCCCTTCCAGCGCATCAGGGCCAGACAGAAGTGGCAGCTGCGCTGGTCCGTGCCGGGGAGCCACTCCAGCTCTGACTCCCCGTCCGCGTGACCGGCGTCGACCGGGTCCTCGCCGGGGCGCAGGTCGTTGAAGCAGCACGACGGAAACATGGGGACGCCCCGGTCGGCGCTCAGCCGGTCGATCATCACATCGAAGGCCAGCGGGTCGTAGCGGGCTCTCCGGTAGGCCGCGAGAACCGCCGGATATTCGCTCACGACGGTCTCGGCGAGGTCTCCTCCCCGGCCCAGGGCGAACAGTCCCAGCTGGTTGAGGCAGGTGACCAGGCCCCTGGTGCGGTCGCTGAAGCGGTTGTGCACGATCGGGGTGATCGCGCACGTCTCCTGCCCGGTCAGCTCACGAAGCAGCATGGTGACGGCCACCATCAGGACCGTGGCCGTACTGACGCCGGTCCGGCGGGCGAGCACCTGTGCGGCGTGGTTGAGCCGGGGCGACGACAGCACGGCCCGCGCGAACCTCGGCGTCGCGCCCGGCCCGACCACGGTCGGGAACATGATGGACGGCACGGTCCGCAGGAGCGACTCCCACTGCGCGATCGCCCGATCCGAACGGGCCGACGCCGCCTTCTCCTCCCGCACCAGGTCGAGCAGCTGCGACGACGGCGGTCGCGCGATCGCCCCGCGTAGCAGCAGCATCCGCAGGTCGCGCACCACGATGTCGGCCGCGTGCCAGTCCGCGACGACATGACTGATCACGAGCGCCACGTGGGTGACGGCGCCGTCGCAGACCACGAATCCGGCGCGGAACGGCTGCTCGCCGTCGTCGAAAGATCGCCCGGCCAGGCGGTCGACGAGGTCCGTCCCGGCGACGTCGGCGTCCCCGCAGGCCGCCTCGACCATCTCGATCGACAGGGTCCCGGCCGCGGCCACCTCCTGGTACGGCCCGGCCGCGCCGAGCCGTACGAGCGATCGCAGGGCGTCGTGCCGGCCCACCAGACCGGCAAGGGCGGCGGCCACGGCCCCGGGATGGCGCGGCCCGCCCGCGCGCGGTACGGCGAGCAGCCGGGGCACGTTGAAGTAGTGCGCGTTGTCCGGTCCCACGTCACGGATGGCCCCCCACACGGCCCGCTGTCCCCACGCGAGCTCTGCCGTACCGGAACGGCTGGAGACGAAGTCCGCCGAAAGCCGCATGACCCTCCTTCGACTGTCATACACTTCCAACTCCGGAACTTTCGGCCCGCGGCTTCCATCTCGGACAGCCGCGAACCCGGTTCGCCGCCGTGCGCTGCATGATGTAGGCACACGGGTCCACCACGACGCGTGCTCACCACGGTGCGCATGGCGACGTCGAACAGGCCGGTCGAACACCTCGGCCCTTTAGCGCTCCCGGGTGCAGGTCAGGGGCACCCCGCCACTCGGGCCCGGTCGGCCTGCGCGGCAAACGGATGGATGAGCAGGCGATGCGGCCCGGCTCGGGCAGGTATCGCCCGGCTGCGGACGCCTTTCACGAACGCCTGAGCCGGTGGTGACCGGCGGGCCAGGCCGCGGCTCATGGCCTGCGGCCCGGATGGAACCTTGCTGCCGGCGGCCGGCGACCCGCCCTCGTCTCGGGGCTCATGAGCGCTCCTCGTCGATCGGCGGCGTCTCCGGCTCGCGCGGCATCGCCTCGATCGCCCGGATTCGTCGAGGGCCCGGGGCGCGTCTCCCGGCGGGACGTGTTGCGTACGGCCGTGGGAACGCTCCCATGAAAGGGTAGGTTTCGCCTCTGAGCGGGTCAAGATCTTGTTATGCCATTCGCCGCGACCCACTGTGACCGGCGGTGGGACGGTAGGCGATCGGTGCACGTGGCGGAAGCCGGCCAGAACGCTCCATCGTGCCGTTCGACGGTCCGGAAACCTCTCCGCCCGATGCAGGCCGCGTCCGGTCCCGCCGTTCACGTTCCACAGGATGAGACGGAGACGGCCTCACCGGTGTCGTCCGGGCGAACGGGCAAGGTCCGTCATCGGCGCGGCTCGCCCCTCATGCCCGCCCCAGCAGTTCGAGCACGTCGTCGTCGGCGAGCTGGTCGAAGCACTCGTACCACTGACCCACCGCCCGGAAACCCTCGGGGGTGGCGAGCACGACGACGTCGTCGGCCTCCGCCCGCAGACTACGCACGGTCTCGTCGGCGGCCACCGGCACCGCCAGCGTGACCCTGCCGCTCCCCTCCTGCCGGGCGCGCACCGCCCGGACCGCCGCGCGGGCGGTGCCCCCGGTGGCCAGCCCGTCGTCGACGACGATCACGTCACGGCCCGCCACCTCGGGCAGCGGCCGGTCGCCCCGGTAGACCCGTACCCTCCGGGCCAGCTCGTGCCGCTCTCGCTCGACCACGTCGGCGACGTCGCCGGGGTCGAACCCGAGCCGGTAGAGGAGCTCGCGGTCGAACACCGGCTCACCGCCCTCGGCGATCGCGCCGACACCGAGCTCCGGCTGGTCCGGGCAGCCGATCTTCCTGGTGACGAGCACCTCCAGCGGCGCCGCCAGCCGCTCGGCCACGGGTACGGCCACCGCCACACCGCCGCGCGGCAGGGCGAGTACGACCGGGTCCTCCAGGGCCATGCCGTACAGAACCTCGGCCAGCAGCGCCCCCGCCTCCGCGCGGTCGGCGAACGGCAGCCGCACCCGTTTCATAGCGGGCTCATACCCATCATCAGGGGCGGTTTCGCCCGGATCGCCGCATCTCCTTGTGGATAATCTTCCACTTGCGGCTCTCCTCACTGCGCAGCCGGGCGTCGGTGCGGGTCGCCATCCAGCGTGCCTCACGCCGCAGCCGGCGCCAGCTGTCCAGTCGCCGCTCCGGCAGCTCCCCCGACTCCACCGCCGCGAGTACGGCACAGCCGGGCTCAGCCGTGTGCGCGCAGTCCGAGAAGCGACAGTTCTCGGCCAGGTCCTCGATGTCCGAGAAGACCAGATCGACGCCGTCACTCATGTCGTACAGCCCGACCCGGCGGATGCCGGGGGTGTCGATGATGAGGCCGCCGCCGGGCAGCATGATCATCTCACGGTGGACGGTGGTGTGCCTGCCGCGCCCGTCTGCCGCCCGGACCTGCTGCGTCGCCATCACGTCGGTGCCGGCGAGGGCGTTGACGAGCGTCGACTTTCCGGCACCGGACGGGCCGAGCACCACCGCGGTCCCGGACCCGGGTGATCCGGACCCGGGTGATCCGGTGAGGTGGGCGCGGACGAGGTCCAGCCCCTCCCCCGTGGGCGAGCAGACGGGGTGGACGGCCACGCCGGGCGCGGCGGCGGACACGTCGGTGAGGAGATCGTCCAGACCCAGATCGAGCAGGTCGGGCTTGGTGATCAGGACGACCGGCCGGGCCCCGCTCTCCCAGGCGAGGGCGACGAGCCGCTCGATCCGGCCCAGGTCGGCGAAGTCGCTCGCGTGCATCGCGGGCTCCGCGACGAACACCACGTCGACGTTCGCCGCGAGCACCTGGCCCTGGCCGTCGCCGGACAGGCCGCCGCGTGAGTCGCGGCTCACCCCGCCGCGGACGAAGGCGGTCGTGCGCGGCAGCACCTCCGCCAGCTCGTAGCGGCCCTCGTCGAGCCTGTGCAGCGCCGCCCAGTCACCCACGCACGGCAGTGCGATCGGATCGTCCGCCGCCGCCCGGCGCACCTGGGCGCCGAACCTGACGTGGTGTTCGCCGTCGGCCGCGAGGACCTCGGCGGCGCCCCGATGGACCCGGGCCACCCGGCCGGGGACGGTGCCGCCGGGGAGCAGTGCCTGAAGCCCGTCGTGCCAGCCGAGCGACGACAGATCGAAAGAGGAAGACATCACTTGAAGACACCCTTCGGAAACCGGGTGCCGAGCGAGATGTCGTGGCTAGGCGGGCACCCGGGAGTTGATGGACGGCATGGTCGTCAGAAAGACCCGCATAGTCCTCACCTCCCCTGTCTGCGGCCGCGCCGATCGCGACGTCTGCCCGAATGGTAACAATATCCTCGCCCACCCCCGCAACCCGTTTTCCCGCCCCGCCCCACCCCACCCCACCTCCAACCGTGATCTTGCGAATTCTCGCACGTCGAGCCGAGACCAGGGATTTCACGTTCGCGATCTTGCAGTTTCTCGCAGACGTATGCCCTGAGCAGCGAAAGAACCCTTCGTGATCTTGCATCGTCCCGACTGCGAGATCACGAAGGGTATCGGAGCAGGCCAGGAGGCTCGCCTGCGAGAAACTGCAAGATCAACGAGGATATTCGCCCAGGTCAGGAGGGTGGCCTGCGAGAATTCGCAAGATCACGCGCGGAGGGTGGGGGGTTCGTTAGGCCGACTCGGCGGTGATGCCGTTGCGTACGGCCTGGCCGTAGCGTTCGAGGAGGATCGTGACGAGTTCGGGGGCGGGGCCGAGGACGTCGGCCACGCGGTGCGCCCCGGCCCGGAGGGTGTCCTGCCGCACCTTGTCGGAGAAATGGCCCGGCGCGAGCAGGTAGGGGGCCACCACCACCCTCGGGGCTCCGGCGCGCGTGAGCCGTACGACCTCCTCGGCCGGGGTGGGGGCGGCGGCCGAGGCGTAGGCGGCGGTGACCGACCACCACGGGCGCGATCCGGCCCACCGGCGGGCGAGGTCGCCGACGACCGCGTTGGCCCGCGCGTCGCTGGAGCCGGCGGAGACCAGGACCACGGCCGTGCCGGGGTCGCCGATCTCCACCCCGGCCTCGGCGAGGCGCCGTTCCAGGGCGGTGACGAGCAGCGGATGCGGGCCCAGGGTCGAGCCGAGGTGGACGCGCAGCCACGGCCGCAGCGCCGACGCCTCCCGCAGCGCGGCGGGGATGTCGACGTGGCTGTGGTAGGCCGCGGTGAGCAGCAGCGGGAGGACGGCGGCCTCGTCCAGATCGGCCAGTGCCCGGGCCGGAGCCGGAGGCGTGTGATCCAGGTAGGCGGCACGCACCTCCAGATCGGGGCGGGCGAGCCGCACCCGATCCAGCAGGGCCTCCACCGTGGCGGCGGCGCGCGGGTCGCGAGACCCGTGCGCCACCGCGATCAGAGGTGTATGCCGCATTCGAGCTTCCCGAGGCCGGCCCAGCGGCCGCTTCTCGCGTCCTCACCCGGCTCGACGCGCCGGGTGCAGGGGGCGCAGCCGATCGACGGGTAGCCGTCGTGGTGCAGCGGGTTGATCAGCACGCCGTTGTCGGCGATGTAGTTGTCGACGTCGGCCTGCGTCCAGGCGGCGATCGGATTGATCTTCACCATCTGGCGCTTGGCGTCCCACTCCACCACCTTCGTGTCCGCCCGCGTCGGCGAATCGTCCCGCCGGATCCCGGAGATCCAGGCCAGGTACGGCTCCAGCGCCCGGTTGAGCGGCTCCACCTTGCGCAGGTAGCAGCACAGGTCGGGGTTGCGGCCGTACAGCCGGGGCCCGAGATCGCGGTTCTGCTCCTCCACCGTGCGCGTCGGCTTCACGTTGATCACGTTGACCTTGTGCACCGCCTCCACCGCGTCCCGCGTGCCGATGGTCTCGGCGAAGTGATAGCCGGTGTCCACGAACAGCACGTCGACCCCCGGCTTGACCCGGCTGACCAGGTCGATCAGCAGGGCGTCGCTCATCGAGGAGGTGAGACAGAGCCGGTCGCCGAACGTCGCGGCCGCCCAGCGGATGATCTCCCGGGCGGGCGCGTTCTCCAGGAACGCGGCCGCCGATTCAACGATGCCCTGCAGGTCGAGCGTCGCCCGCTGCCTTTCAAGTCCGGCCGCTATCTCCACCAGTGTCACCGCCAACACTCCACTCCTCACACACGCCGGTCATCACTGCTCACAACGGACGCTGGACGCCGAGTCCGAGGAAGCGCACCCGGAAGGCCCGGGCGCAGGAACGGCAGTACCAGCCGTGGCTCTCCTCCTCGGTGACGTACGGCTCCAGGTCCTCATCGCCGCAGTAGGGGCAGTAGAAGGGCACGGCCCGTTCCGTGCCGGGGCCGCTCATCGGAGATCGGCCTCGTCCGCCCGCCGGACCCACTCGCTGAAGCTCTCGCCCTCGTCCCGCTGCTTCTCGAAGTTGCGTACGACCCGCTCCACGTAGTCGGGCAGCTCCGCCGCCGTGGTCTTGAGCCCGCGGACCTTGCGGCCGAAGGCCGACGTCGCGCCGAACGCGCCGCCCAGGTGGATCTGATATCCCTCGACCTGATCGCCGCTGTCGTCGACCACGAGCTGGCCCTTCAGGCCGATGTCCGCGGTCTGGATGCGGGCGCAGGAGTTCGGGCAGCCGTTGAGGTTGATCGTCAGCGGCTCGGTGAAGTCCGGCAGGCGGCGCTCCAGCTCGTCGATCAGCTCGGACGCGGCGTTCTTGGTCTCGACGATCGCGAGCTTGCAGTACTCGATGCCGGTGCAGGCCATCGTCTGCCGGCGGAACGTGGACGGGTTGACCTGGAGATCGGCCGCCTCCAGCTCGGCGACCATCGACTCCACCCGGTCGGGCGCGACGTCGAGAATGACCATCTTCTGCTCGATGGTCGTCCCGACCCGGCCGGAGCCGTGGCGCTCGGCGATGTCGGCGATCAGGTGCAGCAGGTCGCCGCTGAGGCGGCCCACCCGGGGGGCGAAGCCGACGTAGAAGTTGCCGTCCCGCTGCGGGTGGACGCCGACGTGGTCGCGGCGGCCGCCGCGCGGCGTCTGCGGAGCCGGGCCGTCGGGCAGGTCGTACTTGAGGTACTCCGTCTGCAGCACGTCGCGGAACTTCTCCGGTCCCCAGTCCTTGACCAGGAACTTCAGCCTGGCCCTGCTGCGCAGCCGCCGGTAGCCGTAGTCGCGGAAGACGGAGGTGACCCCGGCCCACACCTCCGGGACCTGCTCGGGGCGGACGAACACGCCGAGCCGCTGGGCGAACATCGGGTTGGTCGACAGGCCGCCGCCCACCCAGAGGTCGAAGCCGGCCTCACCCTGCTCGTCGACGACGCCGACGAACGCCACGTCGTTGATCTCGTGCACGGTGCAGTGCGCGGCGCAGCCGCTGATGGCTGTCTTGTACTTGCGCGGCAGGTTCGAGAACTCGGGGTTGCCGATGTAGCGCTCGCGGATCTCCCGGAGCTGGGCCCTGCCGTCGATCACCTCGTCGGCGTCGATCCCGGCGAGCGGGCAGCCGAGCATCCCCCGGGGCGTGTCGCCGCAGGCCTCGGTGGTGCTCAGCCCGACGGCCTCCAACCGCGCCCAGATGTCCGGCACCGACTCGATCTCGACCCAGTGGAGCTGGATGTTCTGCCGGTCGGTGACGTCGGCCGAGCCCCTGGCGTACTCGTTGGAGATGTCGGCGATGACCCGCAGCTGCTCCAGGCTGAGCTGGCCGCCGTCGGTGCGGATCCGCATCATGAAGTAGCGGTCCTCGAGCTCCTCCGGCTCCAGGACGGCCGTCTTGCCGCCGTCGATGCCGGGCCTGCGCTGCGTGTACAGGCCGTACCAGCGGAACCGGCCGCGCAGGTCGGACGGGTCGATCGAGTCGAAGCCGTGCCTGGCGTAGACGTCGACGATCCGCTGACGGACGTTGAGCCCGTCGTCGTTCTTCTTGTTCTCTTCGTTCGCGTTCAGCGGCTCGCGGTAGCCGAGGGCCCACTGGCCTTCACCGCGTGGGCGCTTGTGGTGGCGATTCGCCGGGCGTACCGGGGTGCTCATGGGCGCGTCCTTTTCCGAGGATCGATTTCTGATCGGTCCGGGGCGCGGCGCAGGCTCCTCCCGCCTCGTCATCGAGTGCAGGGGCATGCGAAAAGGACGCCAGGCGGCGCGCCCGAGTGGAACAGCAGAGGGCGGCGGTCAGCCGGCGTCGATACACATGGCACTGCGGACACGCTGAAGGTCGACGTGGCGTCGCACGACGAGCAACGGATCCGCTGGCATGTCACAAACGATACCCGGGAGATCCCAGATGTCCAAGTTCTGGTCCAATATGCGGACGTGATTCGCGAATTATGTCCCGTTCTCGCCCGGCGCCCTCATCCCTTGCGCACCCAGTTCTCCGAGGGTTCGACCTGCCCGTCGGCCCTGGGCTCCTTGTGCTGACAGTCACACCACGAGCCGCCGCGGCAGTCCTGGTGCCTGCGGTCCTTGCACGCCGCACAGATCATCGTGCCTCCTCCGCTCCCCAGGGAGGGCCGGACACTCCCTAGCACCGTCCCATGCCCTTATCCTTGGCCTCTAGTTCTTTCTCACACCGGTCGGGTGCCAATTGACCACAACAGACGCGTCGGCGCGCACGCGGCGATCGCCGAGGCATCTGTCACGCCGTGGCATGGCGGTGGCCAGGGCCGGCCTGAGCTGGATCAGAGACACCAGCGTGTGGGCCCTGGCGAAGGCGACCACGATCGCCGGGATCAACTACCGGGTGACCGGTCTCGCCGGCGAGGCGGCGTTCTTCGCGCTGCTGTCGCTGCCGCCGTTCGTGCTCGGACTGCTCGGCGTCATGGGACATCTCAGCGGCCTGCTGGGCGAGCACACGGTGCAGGACATCCGGCGGTGGGTCATCGACCAGTCGGAGCTGCTGTTCACCCACAACACGGTGGAGCGCGTGGTCGAGCCGCTGCTCGCCGACGCGCTCACCGGCGGCCAGGTCTCGCTGATCTCCGTCGGCTTCCTGTTGTCGCTGTGGTCCGGCTCCCGTGCGCTGTTCGTCTACGTGGACCTGATCTCCATCGCGTACGGCCTGGGCGAGGAGCGGGGCATCATCCGTACCCGCGTCATGTCCTTCGCGCTCTATGTGGCCGCGCTGCTGATCGGCCTGATCGTCATGCCGATCCTCGTCATCGGGCCCACCCTGCTGTCGAACGCGCTGCCGCGGTACGAGGTCGTCGTGACGATCTTCTACTGGCCGGTGGTCGTGCTCGGCTCCGTCTTCATGCTCACGCTGCTCTACCACGTCAGCGTGCCGCGCCGGACGCGGTGGTGGCGCGAGATCCCGGGCGCCGTGCTCGCCCTCTTCATCTGGATCCTCTGCGCGGCCGTCCTGCGCGAGGTGCTGGCCGCGTGGTTCACACCGCTGTCCGTCTACGGCTCGCTCGCCGCCCCGATCGCCGTACTGCTCTGGCTGTACATCACCGCCCTCGCCGTGCTCATCGGCGCGACGCTGAACGCCGAGGTGGACCGCCTGTGGCCGCTGAACGGCATGGCGCGGCACCAACGTGAGTCCGGTACGGCCTGACCCGATTTAGGGGAATCTTCGCCAAATGGTGGCTGATCCGCCAAGATGGGCTCCGATGAACGGGCAGCAGTCAGGAAGCGCCACAAGCGATCTCACCGCCTCGCATCGGCGGACGATCGGGCCGTACGTGCCCCTACGCCGTCTGGGCGAGGGCGGGATGGGGATCGTCTACCTCGCCCATGACCCCGCCGGGGGTAAGGTCGCGGTCAAGGTCATGCGCCCGGAGCTCGCCTCGCAGGAGGAGTTCTTCAACAGGTTCCGCAAGGAGGCGGAGGCCGCCAAGCGCGTCGCCCGGTTCTGCACCGCCCCGGTGCTGGACGCGGGCCAGGACGGCGACCTGCACTACCTGGTCACCGAGTACGTCGACGGGCCCGACCTGTCCGCCGTGGTCGACGCCCAGGGACCGCTGACCGGCTCCAACCTGGACGCCCTCGCCGTCGGCGTGGCCACGGCCCTCGGCGCGATCCACCGGGCCGGGGTGGTCCACCGCGACCTCAAGCCCTCGAACATCCTGCTCGCGCCGGTCGGCCCGCGGGTGATCGACTTCGGCATCGCGCAGCTCGCCGACGCGCTGGCGGAACGCACCAGGGCGACGATCGGCACACCGAGCTACATGTCCCCCGAGCAGGTGCGCGGCGACCTCGTCACCCCCGCCGCCGACATCTTCGCGTGGGGGTGCGTGGTCGCCTACGCCGGCACCGGCCGCCCGCCGTTCGGCACCGGCGCAGCCCCTGAGGTGCTCTATCGGGTGGCCCACCACGTGCCCGTGCTCGACGGCCTCGACGAGCGGCTGCGGCCGCTGGTCGAACGGACCCTGGACAAGGACCCGGCCCGCCGCCCGACCGCCCAGCAACTCCTGGACCGGCTGCTCGGCCGGGAGGAGGTGGCCGTGGAGGCCGCCACCCGGATCGTCAGCGACATCTGGACCACCCCGGAACCCGGGGAGGCGACGGTGGACAGGAAGGCCGCGGCGGTCCGGGTGAGCACGCCCGGCGGCGGCCGCAGGCGGTGGCTGCCGATCGCCGGGGCCGGGGCGTTCGTCGCCGCTTCCGCCGCCGCCCTGTTCCTGGTGCTCCAGAACGGGATCGGTACGCCGGATCCGCCGAAAGGGCCGGTCGCGACCCGTGACGTCCAGTTCCAGGGCACAACGTTCAAGATGACGATCGAAGCGGTGCGGCGGCGGGGATCCTCCGTCGGCGTGCAGTGGGAGGTCAAGGCGACCGGAGGCTCCAACTGGTGGCCCCCGGACATGCTCGGAAGCACGGTCGCCGGTGCGGGCCTGCTCGACCCGCCGACCGGGTCCAAGTTCAGCCCGGCGAAGAAGGACGGGGCGTGCCTGTGCAGCACCGTTCCCCGCAACTACCTCGAGCCCGGGGACAACCTGCAGCTCTACGCGAGTTTCAGCGACGTGCCCGAGGACCTGAAGACGATCAGCGTCGACCTTCCCGGCGCCGGGCTGTTCGACGACATCCCGATCCACGACGGGTGACCCCACCGGGGATCTCCACGCGGGGTCGGCGAACGTCGGCATCCCCCGCGTGGGCGTCTTCCGCGACGTGCTGATCTCCGACGCCTGAGCCGTACACGGCTCCGGGACGCTCGGATAGGGTTGAAGGCACCGCGACTGGCGCTGTGTGCCCCCAGGGCACGGGTAATAGGTGGGGCACCACCGGGGAGCGAGTCCGCGGCGGCCGTGCGCCTGGGTCGCCGCCCTCGATGAAGTGTCGATGGAGAAGGAAGCGCCATGGCCGAGAACTCGCTGAACGTCGTCGATCCCGAGATCGCCGAGCTGATCAGGGCGGAGGAGCGGCGGCAGACCGACACGGTCAAGCTGATCGCCTCGGAGAACTACGTGTCCCGTGCGGTGCTCGAGGCCACCGGCACGGTGCTGACGAACAAATACTCCGAGGGTTACGCCGGCAAGCGCTACTACGAGGGCCAGCAGGTCATCGACCGGATCGAGACGCTCGCGGTCGAGCGGGCCAAGTCGGTCTTCGGGGTGCGTCACGCCAACGTCCAGCCCTACTCCGGCTCCCCCGCCAACCTCGCCATCTACCTGGCGTTCCTCAACCCCGGCGACACCGTGCTCGGCATGGGCCTGCCGTTCGGCGGCCACCTCACGCACGGCTGGTCGGTGTCGGCCACCGGCAAGTGGTTCAACCCGGTCCGGTACGGCGTGCGCAGGGACACCGGCCGGGTCGACATGGACGAGGTGCGCGCCCTCGCGCTGGAGCACCGGCCCAAGCTCATCTTCTGCGGCGGCACGGCCATCCCCCGCACGATCGACTTCCCGGCGTTCGCCGAGATCGCCCGTGAGGTCGGCGCGGTGCTCGCCGCCGACATCGCGCACATCGCGGGACTCGTCGCGGGCGGCGCGCACCCCTCGCCGGTCGGCCACGCCGACGTGATCTCGACGACCACGCACAAGACGCTGCGCGGGCCGCGCGGCGCGATGCTGATGGCCGACTCCGACGAGCACGCCACGGCGCTCAACAAGGCGGTCTTCCCCGGCCTGCAGGGCGGTCCGCACAACCACACGACCGCCGCCATCGCGGTGGCGCTGCACGAGGCGGCCCAGCCGGAGTTCAAGGCGTACGCCGCGCAGATCGTGAAGAACGCGCGGGCACTCGCCGACGAACTGCTCGCCCGCGGCTTCGACCTGGTCTCGGGGGGCACGGACAACCATCTGATCCTGATGGACCTGACCCCCAAGGGCGTCGGCGGCAAGCCGGCCGCCAAGGCGCTCGACCGGGCCGGCCTGGAGACCAACTACAACGCGGTGCCGTTCGACCCGCGTAAGCCGTTCGACCCGTCGGGCATCCGCATCGGCACCCCGTCGGTCACCTCGCGCGGCATGGGCGAGGCGGAGATGCGCCAGATCGGGGCGTGGATCGACGAGGTGGTCTCCGCGGTCGCCAAGGGCGAGTCCGAGGCGGAGGAAGTGATCTCCCGGGTCCACCGCGAGGTCACCGAGCTGACCGCCCAGTTCCCCGCCCCCGGCCTGTCCTGACCCACCGGCCCCTCCCGCCTCCGTGACCCCGGGAGATCACGGAGGCGGGAGGGAGACCACAGCGCGACTACTCAGGGAAACGATTCGGATACACACTGTGCCGTTTCAGTCCTGAGAAGGGCCGCGCTGCTTTACGGTGTGCCCGTGACAAGCATGATGGAGAACATGGAGCGCATCGGAGTCACCGAGTTCACGGACCACGTCTCGGACTACCTCGACAAGACCCTCGCGGGCGAGACCATCGAGGTGGTCAAGAACGGCCGCACCGTCGCCCGGCTGGTTCCCGTTCCCGGATCGACCAACGTCATCGATGAGTTGGTGGCTCAAGGCCGCGCCGTCCCGGCGACTGGAGATCTCGCGGAGTTCCTCGCACAGGTCGAGACCGAGCCGTACAGCGATGTCAGCGCCACAGAGGATCTCATCCGGATGAGGGAGGAGGAGCGGTTTTGATCTATATGGACAGCGCGGCGGCGGTCAAGTTGATCTATCCTGAACCGGAGTCGAAGGCTCTGAGGGAGTGGCTCGGTGAGCGAGTGAAACGGAGAATGCTCTCCTCCACGTTGATCGAGGTGGAGACTCATCGGACGATTCGAAGAGTCGCTCCCGAACGTTTGACAATGATCGCTCCTTGCCTGGCCAATATCATCCGGATCGAAATGGACGTCGCGGTGCGTGGCGTCGCAGCACAGATCGGCGACCGGCACCTGCGAAGCCTGGATGCGATCCATCTGGCCACCGCGATGCAGTTGGGCGCCGTCATCGAACACTTCGTGACCTACGACAAGCGACTGCTCGCCGCGGCGACCGCCATGGGGATGCCCGTCGCCTGTCCCGGAGCCTCGCTCAACTGAGGCATCCGGAGTCGGTCAGCGGCGGGGGCCGCCGTACGGGGGCGGCGGAGGCGCGGGAGGCTCCGGCGGGAAGCCGCCGCGGCGCATCTCGCGCCAGGCGTCCCGAGCCTCACGGCCCGCCTCGCGGGCACCCCGGTGCAGCTCACGGGCGTTCTCCCGGACCTCGCGCATCATCTCGCGGCGGGCCTCCCGGTCGTATTCGAGCGCGTGCCGGATGTTGTGCTCGATCTGATGACCGATCTCGTGACGGCGCTCCAGCCACCAATCGGTCCACGCGCCCAACGCACGCTTGATCGGCTCGGCGCGGGAGTCGCCGATGACCTTCACATCACCTGCCACCACATGGGCGCGCACCCGCACCACGGGGGCGTTGTGGCCGGTCGGCGCCTCCACGACCCGGACCTTCTTGTCCCCCATGATGGTGAACCCGGAGAGCTCGACGTCGACGCCGTCCGGAACGATGATCTTGACGTCGCCCATCACGCAGGTGACCACGATGTCGACCTCGGGGGTGCGCACCTCGGCCTCGCGGAGGTCGATGGTGACGTCGCCCATCACGCACACCGCGCCGATCTCCTGGTCGATGCGCCACTTGCCCTTCCGGTTGGTGTCGCCCATCACGGCCACGATCCAGTCGCGCACCCTGCCCTTCTGGCGTCCGGGCCGAACGGACCGCGAAACCCCCGGACCGGGGGCCGGGGCTCCACCGGGGAGGTCCGCGGTGAGCTGCGCCAGCTCGGAGTGGGTCCGGGCGAGATAGGCCGCCTCGGTCCGCTCGGTCAGCTCGGCGAGCGTCAACCGCCCCTCGACCGACGCCTCGCGGAGTTTCTCCACCACGGCCTCGCGTTCGGCGTCGGAAGCACGCATTTCACCCGGATCGTTCACGATGTCTACGGTAACCCCATCGTGCGTGCGCTCCCATCCTCCCTGGGAACGATTATGCGGGCATATGTGAGCATGGAAGGGTGACCCGGAGCAGGCTTCTTGACGCGGTGGCGGCGGGCGACATGGCACGGGTGGCGGGCATGCTGCACCCGGACATCACCCTGACCACCGCACTGAACCCCGCTCAGGGCACCACGCCGCTCTACCACGCCGCCGTCGCCGGACACCACGAGATCGTCCGGCTGCTCCTTGAGTACGGCGCCGAGCCCGACCGGCCGAGCCACGGCGAGGACGAGGGGCTTCCCCTGTGCGCCGCCGCGTGCTGGGACCACGCGCAGACCGTCCAGGCCCTGCTCGACGGGGGCGCCGACCCCGACGCCAGGGAGCACGGCGGCTGGACCGCGCTGCTGTGGGCCTCGGCCAACGGGCATCTGGAGTCGGCCGACGTCCTGCTCGACGCCGCGGCGGACCCGGACGGGGCGAACGACGACGGGGACACCCCCCTGACCCTCGCCGCGCGCTTCGGCGCGTACGGAATCGTCCGGTCGCTGCTGGAGCACGGCGCCGACCCCTCCCTGCCCGGCTCCGGCGGCCGGACCGCGCTGGAGATCGCCAGGCGGTGGGCGTCGGTCGACCTGGAGAGCGCGCTGCGCGAGGAGGTCGCCGCCCAACTGGGGGAAGAGCACGCGGAGGGCGACCACACCGTGGTCACATCCGGATGTGCCGGCCCCGACGGCACCCGGCTGATCACAGTCGAGGCGCGCCGCCCCGACGGCGGCCGCGTCGCGATCAGCAGGCAGTGCGGCCACGTCGCGATCGCGACGCACCTGGAGATCGTCGTCGGTGTCCGCCCGCCCGTCGCCGAGCTGATCGAACGCGTCATGCCGTACCGGGAGATCGACGCGGAGGACGAGACGTGGTGGGCGGCCGTGCAGGCGCTGCGGCGGCGACACGACGACGAGACGTTCGAGGCGATGACGCGGCTGTGCGACAGCCCCGACCCGGTCGAGCGCGAGTTCGGCGCCGACGTGCTCGCCGAGTTCGGCCATGACATGGAGCACGACCCCTATCACGAGCGGGCCCTGGCGATCCTGCGGGACATGGCCCGCCAGGAGAGCGATCCGCGGGTCGTCGAGTCCGTCCTCCACGCGCTCGGCCACCGGGCCGACGAGCGGGCCCTGCCCGAGGTGCTGGACATCGTCAACCTGCCCGGGCGGACGCCCACGGTGAGCGATGCGGTGGCGCTCGCAGCCGTCCTGCCCCCGGACGACGAGGCGGGGATCGCCGCGCTCATCAGGCTGAGCGAGAGCGCCGACCCGGAGGTGCGCGACTGGGCCACCATGGGCATCGCCGGCCTGGCCGCCGACACCCGGCCGATCAGGGAGGCGCTCGCCGACCGGCTGTCCGACAGCGATCTGACGACGGTGGCCGAGGCCGCCCTCGGGCTGGCCGAGCGCGGGGACCGGCGGGCGATCGGCGGCATCCACCGCGTGCTGTGCGAGGGCGGCGGCGGGCGGAGCGGGGAGCGTACGGACCATGAGGACGAGCATCGGAACGACGACTGGGACTACGCCCGCGACCTCGTCCTGGAGGCGGCCGCCGAGCTGGGGCTGGAGATCGGCGAAGCCGGGATCGGCGGCGCCGGAGTCGTGTGAGCTGGCGGTTCCGGCGGCATCCGGGGATGCTGAATCCGTCCCGACAGGTCAGCCCATCCGACCGGTCGACCCGTCCGGCAGGGCGGCCCCACCCCGACAGGAGGACCCAGTGACCCACGACGTGACCAACCAGGTTCCCCCGCTGACCGGCCATGACGTCTCAGCCGACCGCGCGCTGCTGGAGGGTCTCGCGCGGGAGGGCGCCGACTGGTCGACGGGGGAGCTCCATCGGCTCGGCGTGCTGGCCGGGTCGGCGCGGGCGCAGGAGTGGGGCAGGCTGGCCAACGAGAACCCGCCCGTGCTGCGCACCCACGACCGGTACGGCAACCGCATCGACGAGGTGGAGTTCCATCCCGCGTGGCACGAGCTGATGTCGGTCGCGGTCGCGAACGGCATGCACGCCGCGCCCTGGACCTCCGCCCGGCCCGGCGCGCACGTGGCCCGTGCGGCCAAGTTCTTCGTCTGGTCGCAGGTCGAGGCCGGGCACGGCTGCCCGATCTCCATGACGTACGCGGCGGTGGCCGCGCTGCGGCACTCCCCCGCGCTGTGCGCCGAGTGGGAGCCGCTGCTGGCCTCGCGCACCTACGACTTCGGGCTGCGCCCGGCGGCCGGCAAGCGCGGCGTGCTCGCCGGCATGGCGATGACCGAGAAGCAGGGGGGCTCCGACGTCCGGGCCAACACGACGCGGGCGGAACCGCTCGCCGACGGGACTTTCGCGATCACCGGGCACAAGTGGTTCAACTCGGCGCCGATGTGCGACGTGTTCCTGGTGCTGGCCCAGGCGCCGGGTGGCCTGTCGTGCTTCCTGCTCCCCCGCGTCCTGCCGGACGGGACGCGTAACGCGATGCGGCTGATGCGGCTGAAGGACAAGCTCGGCAACAGGTCCAACGCGTCGGCCGAGGTCGAGTACGAGCGCGCGATCGCGTTCCCGGTCGGCGAGGAGGGCCGGGGCGTCCGCACGATCATCGAGATGGTCAACATGACCCGGCTCGACTGCGTGATCGGCTCGGCGGCCGGCATGCGGTACGGCCTGGCGCAGGCGCTCCATCACGCCCGCCACCGCAGGGTCTTCGGCAGGGAGCTGATCGACCAGCCGCTGATGCGCAACGTGCTCGCCGACCTGGCGCTGGAGTCCGAGGCGGCGACCACGCTGATGCTGCGGCTCGCCGGGGCGACCGACCGGGCGGTACGCGGCGACGCCGGCGAGGGCCTGTTCCGGCGGGCGGCGCTGGCGGCGGCGAAATACTGGGTGTGCAAACGCGGCCCGGCGCACGCGGCCGAGGCGCTGGAGTGCCTGGGCGGCAACGGGTACGTCGAGGAGTCGCAGTTGCCCCGCCTCTTCCGTGAGTCGCCGCTGAACGGCGTCTGGGAGGGCTCCGGCAACGTGGCCGCGCTCGACCTGATGCGGGTGCTGACGCGCGAGCCCGAGGCGGCCGAGGCGTTCTTCGCCGAGGTGGCGCTGGCCGGCGACCGCCGGGTCGCCGACGCGGCCGAGCGGGTCCAGAAGACCATCGCCTCTGCCGGGGAGGCGGACGCGCGGCGCGTCGCCGAGGAGATGGCCCTGGTCCTGCAGGCGTCCCTGCTCGTACGGCACGCGCCCGCCGCCGTGGCCGACGCGTTCTGCGCCTCCCGCCTGTCCGGCGACTGGGGGCGGGCCTTCGGGACGCTGCCGCAAGGAGTGGACTCGTCGGCGGTCCTGGACTCCTCGGTGATTACCGGGCGCTAGGGTCGTCCATGGAAATGATTCTCACCATGGAAAGGGGATCGCGATGGCGACCACTCGTACCGCCACGACCCAGTGGAAGGGCGCCCTGCTGGACGGCTCGGGCTCTGTGTCGCTGGATTCCTCCGGAATCGGCACCTTCGAGGTCTCCTGGCCGTCCCGCGCTGAGGCGGCCAACGGCAAGACCAGCCCCGAGGAGCTGATCGCCGCGGCCCACTCCTCGTGTTTCTCCATGGCGCTGTCCAACGGGCTGGCGAAGGCGGGGACCCCGCCGCAGTCGATCGAGACCAGGGCCGACGTGACCTTCCAGCCCGGCGAGGGCATCACCGGCATTGTGATCTCGGTCCGGGCGCAGGTGCCGGGGATCTCCGCCGAGGACTTCCAGCAGGCGGCCGAGACGGCCAAGGCCAACTGCCCGGTCAGCAAGGCCCTGGCGGGCACGACGATCTCGCTGAACGCGGAACTCGTCGGCTGATCGGATGACGTCCCGGGCCCCGCTATCGTGCGGGGCCCGGGGAGAATGGGGTGATATGCGCGAGGTCTGGCCGGGCGAGCAGTATCCTCTCGGCGCCACCTGGGATGGTGTGGGCACCAACTTCTCGGTGTTCTCGGAGGCGGCCGAGCGGGTGGAGCTGTGCCTTTTCGACGACGACGGCGTCGAGAGCCGCGTCGATCTGCCCGAGGTCGACGGGTTCGTCTGGCACGGCTACCTGCCGGGGATCATGCCCGGGCAGCGGTACGGCCTGCGCGTGCACGGGCCGTACAAGCCCGAGCACGGCCACCGGTGCAACCCCGACAAGCTGCTGCTCGATCCGTACGGCAAGGCCGTCGAGGGCTCGGTGCGGTGGAACGAGTCGCTGTTCTCCTACTATTTCGCCGACCCCGGGCGGCTGAACTCCACCGACTCGGCCCCCTACATGCCGATGAACGTGGTGATCAACCCGTTCTTCGACTGGGGCGACGACCGCCCGCCGCGCACGCCGTACCACGAGACCGTGATCTACGAGGCGCACGTGCGCGGCCTCACGATGCGGCATCCGGGGGTGCCCGAGGAGCAGCGCGGCACCTACGCCGGGCTCGCGCACCCGGCCGTGCTCGATCATCTGCGCTCGATCGGGGTGACCGCGGTCGAGCTGATGCCGGTGCACCAGTTCGTGCCGGAGCACGCGATGGTGGCGCGCGGGCTGACCAACTACTGGGGCTACAACACGATCGCCTATCTGGCCCCGCACAACGCGTACTCCAGCGCCGGGCAGCGGGGCGAGCAGGTCCAGGAGTTCAAGGCCATGGTCCGCGCGCTGCACGAGGCGGGGATCGAGGTGATCCTCGACGTCGTCTACAACCACACGGCCGAGGGCGACCACATGGGCCCGACGCTGAGCTTCCGCGGCATCGACAACGTCGCCTACTACCGGCTGCGCGACGAGGACCGGCGCTACTACCTCGACTACACCGGCTGCGGCAACTCGCTCAACGTGCGCTCCCCCCACGCGCTACAGCTGATCATGGATTCGCTGCGCTACTGGGTGCAGGAGATGCACGTGGACGGCTTCCGCTTCGACCTCGCGGCCGCGCTCGCCCGCGAGCTGCACGACGTGGACCGGCTGAGCGCGTTCTTCGACCTCATCCAGCAGGACCCGGTGATCTCCCAGGTGAAGCTGATCGCCGAGCCGTGGGACGTCGGCCCGGGCGGCTACCAGGTCGGGAACTTCCCGCCCCTGTGGACCGAGTGGAACGGCAAGTACCGCGATGCCGTACGCGACTTCTGGCGGGGCAGCGCACGGACCATGCCCGAGTTCGCCTCCCGGCTGTCGGGCTCCAGCGATCTCTACGCCACCAGCGGCCGCCGGCCGGTCGCCTCGATCAACTTCGTCACCTGCCACGACGGGTTCACCCTCACCGACCTGGTCTCCTACAACCGCAAGCACAACGAGGCCAACGGCGAGGACAACCGCGACGGCACCGACGACAACCGCTCCTGGAACTGCGGCATCGAGGGCCCGACCGACGATCCCCAGATCGTACGGCTCCGGAGGCGGCAGCGGCGCAACTTCCTGGCCACGCTGTTCGTGTCCCAGGGCGTGCCGATGATGGCGGCCGGCGACGAGTTCGGCCGCACCCAGCACGGCAACAACAACGCCTACTGCCAGGACAACGAGATCTCCTGGGTCGACTGGTCGCTGGCCGAGACCGAGTCGGACCTGCTGGAGTTCGTCCGGCGGCTCGCCGAGCTCCGGCGCGGCCACCCGGTCTTCCGCCGGCGCAGGTTCTTCCGGGGCAGGGTCCGCGGGGGCGTACGCGACATCGTCTGGCTGACCCCGGCCGGCGAGGAGATGACCGACGCCGACTGGGACACCGGTTACGCCAAGTCGCTCGCGGTGTTCCTCAACG
>NZ_BCBX01000038.1:198510-308256 GCF_001417795.1 Sphaerimonospora mesophila
GATCAGCGAGCCCGGTCCCCGCGGTGAGCGGATCAGGGACGACTCGTTCCTCCTGCTGATCAACGCCCACCACGAGAGCCTCACGTTCACCCTGCCCGCGGCGGACTTCGGCGACGGCTGGCGCTCTGTCCTCGACACCGCCGAGGCGAACGGCGCTGACGACAAGGTCCGCTGCGCGGGCGCGAGCGTGCCCGTAGCGCCCCGGTCCCTTCAGGTTCTGTGCTGCCCGCAGCGCTAGATCGGACGGGATGGGCGCCGCCGTCCGGCACACGCCCCGTCTCCCGGGGTCATTCCTCCCCCCGGCCCGGCTCCTGCTGCTCCTTCAGCGACTTGAGAATCGCGGCCAGGACCGTCTTGACGTGCTCCTCCGCGGCAGGCTTGGTGATCCCGAGCCCGGAGAGCACGCCCGATCCGTCCTCCAGTTCCAGCAGGGCGAGCAGGATGTGCTCGGTCCCGATGTAGTTGTGGCCCAGCCGCAGGGCCTCCCGGAACGTGAGCTCCAGCGCCTTGCGCGACTGCGAGTCGAACGGGATGACCCCGGTCACCTGCTCACCGGCCGGCGGCAGGGCCGCGGTCGCGGCCTCCCGTACGGCCTCCAGCGACACGCCCTGGGCGACGATGGCCTTGGCCGCCAGGCCCTCCGGATCGCTCAGCAGCGCCAGCACCAGGTGCTCGGGGCGCACCTCGTCGTGCCCCGCCGCGAGCGCCTCGTTCGTCGCCGTGACCACGGCGGTCCTCGCCCGCGCGGTGTACCGCCCGAAGCCCTGGTCGGGGTCGAAGGCCAGCGGCTCGGCCGACGCCTTCGGCACGAACCGCTTCTGCGCGGCCTGCTTGCTGACCCCCATGCTCCTGCCGATGTCGGTCCAGGAGGCACCGGAGCGCCGCGCCTGGTCGACGAAGTGGCCGATCAGGTGGTCGGCCACCTCGCCGAGATGGTCGGCGAGCAGGACCGCGTCGGAGAGCTGGTCGAGTGCGTCGGTGTGCGCTTTCTTGATCACCTCGATCAGGTCGTCGAGCCGGACGGGATGCGGGAGTCGGTTCGGATTCGTCATGCCGTCAACGATAGGTTGACGACTATCTCATCGTCAACCTTGAGTTGACGGCCCCTCGTCCGGTCGGACCGCGATTCCAGGTAGTTTCGGGCCGTGACCACGGAACCCCTACAAACCCCTATAGATCGGGCGCAGGGCCGGTCCCGGGCTGCGGTCGTACGGGACGCCCTGGGCGTTGGCGTCGCCGTCGGCCTGTCCGGGTTCGCGTTCGGCGTGACCTCGGCCGGGGCCGGGCTGAGCCTGGCCCAGACATGCGCACTGTCCCTGCTGGTGTTCACCGGGGCGTCGCAGTTCGCGCTCGTCGGCGCGCTCGGCGTGGGCGGCAGCCCCGCCGCCGCCGTGGCCGGAGCCCTGTTCCTCGGGGTGCGCAACGCCTTCTACGGCCTGCGGCTGGCCCAGCTGATGCGCCTGCCCCGCGCGATGCGCCCCCTCGCCGCGCAATGGGTCATCGACGAGACGTCGGCTGTGGCCATGGCACAGCCCGATCGAAGCAGCGCCCGGCTCGGCTTCGCGGTCACCGGGGCCAGCCTCTATCTGCTGTGGAACCTCACCACGTTCCTCGGCGCGCTGGGCGCCGAGGCGCTCGGCGATCCGTCCGCCTGGGGGCTCGACGCCGCCGGACCCGCCGTCTTCCTGGCGCTGCTCGCCTCGATGCTGCGCGGACGACAGGAGACGCTGGTCGCCGTCCTCGCGGTCGCGCTGGCGCTGGTCTGCCTGCCGCTGCTGCCCGCGGGCGTCCCCGTCCTCGTCTCGGCGCTGGCCGCGCCGATCGTGCTCATGCTCCACCGCCGCCGGGAGGCATCGCCTTGACCATCTGGATCGCCGTCGCCGTCACCGCCCTCGGCTGCTACGCCGTCAAGCTGCTCGGCCTGTCCGTGCCCGCCGGGCTGCTGGACCGGCCGCTCGTACGGCGGATCGCCGCCCTCGTGCCGGTCGCCATGCTGGCCGCGCTCACCGCCATCCAGACGTTCGGCAGCGGTCAGGCGCTCGTGGTCGACGCGCGGGCCGCCGGGCTGGCCGCCGCGGCCGCCGCGCTGCTGCTGCGCGCGCCGTTCCTCGTGGTCGTCGCGGTCGCCGTCGCCGTCACCGCCGCCGTACGCGCGCTGACCGGCTAACCGCCGAGGATGTCGGCGAGGTCGTAGGCGATCGGCCGGTCGAGCTGGTCGTAGGTGCAGGAGGCCGGCTCGCGGTCCGGCCGCCAGCGGCGGAACTGGGCGGTGTGCCGGAACCGGTCCCCCTCCATGTGGTCGTAGGCCACCTCGACCACCAGCTCGGGCCGCAGCGGGATGAACGACAGGTCCTTCTTGGCGTTCCAGCGGGACACCGCCCCGGGCAGGCGCTGCGCGGTCCTCTCCTCGGGGCCCTCCCCCGCGGCGCCCTGCTCGGCGGCCTCCGCCCAGTGACCCCACGGATGCCCGCTCAGATCGTCCATCCGGTACGGCGCGAGCTCGGCCACGAGTTCCGCGCGCCGCTTCATCGGGAACGACGCGGCGACGCCCACATGGTGCAGACGGCCGTCGGGTGAGTAGAGCCCCAGCAGCAGCGAACCGACGACCGGGCCGCTCTTGTGCTCGCGGTAGCCCGCGACCACGCAGTCGGCCGTCCGCTCGTGCTTGACCTTGAACATCACCCGCTTGTCCGGCTCGTACGGAATGTTCCCCGGCTTGACGACGATGCCGTCCAGCCCGGCGCCCTCGAACACGCCGAACCACTCCGCGGCCTGCCGCTCGTCGGTGGTGGCCGGCGTCAGCCGTACCGAGCCGGAGGCCGCACCGAGCATCTTCTCCAGTCGGGCCCGCCGCGTCGAGAACGGCTCGGCCATCAGGTTCTCCGAACCCTCGGCGAGCAGGTCGAAGGCGACGAACGAGGCGGGCGTCCGCTCGGCCAGCAGCTTCACCCGGGACGCCGCCGGATGGATCCGCTGCTGCAGCGCGTCGAAGTCGAGCGTCTCTCCCGAGACGACGACGATCTCGCCGTCCACGACGCAGCGCGGCGGCAGCTCCTCCCTGACGGCCGCCACCAGTTCCGGGAAATAGCGCGTGAACGGCCGCTCGTTCCGGCTGCCCAGATAGACCTCGTCACCGTCGCGGAAGATGATGCAGCGGAAGCCGTCCCATTTGGGCTCGTAGTAGAGCGTCCCATCTTGAGGCGGGAGCCCTTTGACCGCCTTGGCCAGCATGGGCGCCACCGGCGGTTCGACCGGGAGCTTCATCGGGCCTCCTCGCCGACATATCGGATGAACAGCACGCCGTCCTCTTCGAGCACGTGGGCGAGGGCGAGCGGAGTCCGGGAGGCCACGCCGTTCAGAACTCGCGCGGCGTCCCCACCGGCCAGCAGCGGGCTCACCGTGAGCGCCAGCTCGTCGATCAGCCCGGCGGCGGCGAGCTCGGCGTTCAGCCTCGGCCCACCCTCGCACAATATGCGGCCGAGTCCCCGATCGCGCAGCAGGCGCACCGCCACCGTCAGGTCGACCAGGTCCTCCCCCGCGACGAGCACCTCGGCGTTCTTCGCCGCCTCCTCGCGGCGTTCCCGCGGGGCGGCCCGGGTGGTGATGACGATGGTCCGCTGGTACGGCTCGGTCTCGGTGAACAGCGGCCCGCCGAGATCGAGGTCGAGCCGCCGGGTGATCACGGCGATCGACGGCGCGTGCGGACGGCCCGCGCGCAGCGCGTGCCATCCCTCACGCGGCTTGGACGGGCCGTACCCTTCGGTCCTGACCGTCGCGGCGCCCGCGAGCACGACGTCGGCGAGCCCGCGCAGGACATGGAAGACCCGCCGGTCCCCCGGGCTGGACAGCCCGGCCGACCTGCCCTCCAGCCACGCCGCGCCGTCGGCGCTGGCCACCATGTTGACCCGCAGGCACCCCTCCGGCGGATAGGCATAGCAGGCGGCGAGGTCCGGATCGTCCTCGGCATAGGGATGTATACGACGCACGCTCCCTACCCTGACACACGCCGTCGACAGCTCCCGTCTCACCTTCACCACTTTCCGATGGGAAGGCGAACCCTGCGACGCCGAGCCGGGCGAGCGCGGTGGCCGGTGCGTGCGGTCAGCCCGTCTGCACGCTCTGCACCCGCGGGCCCTCGGGTTCCAGGGCCAGCGTGATGTCGATGCCGCTCACGCTGAGGCTCAGCGTGTAGCGCCCCGGCGTGCGCCAGCTCAGCCGCATCGACTGCAGGTCGCGGCCGGCCAGCCGGGACAGCACGCGGTTGACGTCCGCGACAGAGGAGGCCAGCTCACGCCCGCCCGGCGTACGCCGATAGACGGCGGTGAGCAGTCGCTCGGTCTCGGCGCCGCCCAGCCTGCGGGCCTTGCCGGTCTCCAGGGCGAGCACGCATATCCGCTCGAGATCGGTCATCCGCTCGGGGGGCACCACCCCGCCCCGCGCGTCGGCCGCGAGCTCGCGGAACGGCGCGTCGCGGCCGGGCGGCACCGCGTCGGCGAACGCCAGCGCGGCCGCCACGACCGCGCCGGCCTCCTCATCGGACAGCTCCACCGGATCGGGGAAGGCCGGCTCCGGCTCGCCGGGTGGCGAGGCGGACGCCGGTGAGGTCGCCTCGCCGGGGCCGGCGTCGTTCACGAGTGGATGCCGTGCGCCTCGGCGAAGATCGCCTCGGCCTCGTGCTCGAAGTTGCCGGTCTCGATCGGGCAGTGGATGCCGCACTCCTTCGGTGCGCCCTGCTCCCACCACCAGCGACCGGCCCGATCGTCCTCACCGGGCTGGATGGGCCGGGTGCAGGGGCCGCAGCCGATACTCGTGTATCCCTGCGAGTACAACGGGTGGATGGGCACGTTGTTGGCGCGCGCGTACTCCCAGACCTCGTCGCCGCTCCAGTCGGCCAGCGCGTTGATCTTGACGATGCCCTCGTGGTCGTGGTCCAGCTCGACCTTCTTGATCGCGGCACGCGAGGCCCACTGGTCCCGGCGCAGGCCGGTGAACCAGCCGTCCAGGCCGCGCAGCGCCCGCACGAGCGGCCGGACCTTGCGAATCTGGCAGCACAGCATGCGCGCGGGCACGCTCTTGCGGAACAGCTCGATGCCCTGGCGGCGCACCATCGACTCGACCTCGGCCGTGTCGGGGAAGAGCACGTCCCAGCGGGTCTGCGGGTAGTGCTCGCGCACCTGCTCGATGAACGCGTACGTCTCCTGCGGCAGCCGCCCGGTGTCGACCGTGATGACCTGCACGTCCGGACGGATCTTCGTGGCCATGTCCAGCACGACCATGCCGTCGATCTGCAGCGCGGTGACCACCGCCACGCGGTCGCCGAGTGCCTCGAAGGCCCATTCGATGACGTCCTCGGGCTCCTGGTCGTCGAGATCCATCGCGATCTCGCCGATCTCCAGGTCGTCGAAGACCACCCGCTCGCCGTCCTTGGCAGGTGCCGTGACCACTTCTGTCATTTTCGTTCCCTCTCGCCGCTGTGTTGTCGCCCTGTCGCCGGGATGTCCGCCGAGCCGCTGCTCAGCCGCCGGACATCGCCATGACGACGGTGATGTCGGAGCCGGCCGTCACCTCGGTGGCGAGTCCGGCGAGGCTGCGGATGTCCTCCTCGCCCACCGCGACGAGGAACGCCTCCGCGACCTTGCCATCGGGTGTCACCTGGGCGCCGAACGCCGGGTGCTCCTTGGCGACGGCCGCCAGAGCCTCGCCCACGGTCCGGGCGGTCACCTCGATCTCGTCCGCCCCGCCGACGAGGTCGAGCAGCGGGCCGGGGATCCGTACGGTCACGACCGCCTCGGCGGCCTCCGCCGGGGCCGGGCCGGACGGGGCCGACTTCGCACCGGTGTCGCTGGCGAGCCCGATCAGCTCCTCGTCACTGCGTTCCGAGGCGAAGTCGCCGAAGGTGTAGCCCGCGTCGCCGCGTGCGACCCGCTCCGCCAGCCAGCCCTCCACCAGGCGCTCGATGACGTCGTCGATCTCGTCGGTCGGCACGCGCCGCATCAGACGGCGGCCGATCGCCGTACGGGTGCCCAGGCCGCCGCCCACGGTCAGGTCGTAGGCCTCGACCCGCTCGTCGGCGCCCTCCTTCCTGGTGGTGGTGCCCTGCAGGCCGATCTCGCCCACCCAGTGCTGGGCGCAGGCGTGCGGGCAGCCGTCCATGTGGATGGCGAGGTCGCCGATGCGCTCGGCGCCGAACCGGTCGGTGAGCCGGCCGAGCATCACGTCCAGCTTGCCCTTGGTCTCGGCGACCGAGTAGTTGCAGAAACGGTGGCTCGTGCAGGCCAGCGAACGGGCGTAGGCGCGGCCGCGGTCGACCGGCAGGCCCAGCTCGGTCAGGAGCGCCTTCACCTCCTCGACGCGGGACGCCGGCACGTTGCCGATGATGAAGTTCTGCTGGCGGGTGAAGCGCAGATCGGCGCCGAGGTCGTCGAGCAGCTCGCCGAGCCTCTCGAGCATGCTGCCGGTGACGCGGCCGGCCGGTACGGGCACGCCGATGTAGACGAGCCCCTCCTGCCGCTGCGGATGCACGCCCATGTGGTCGACCTCCGGCGCCGGCTCGGGCGCGAAGCCGTCCTCCAGGCGGCGGCCGAGCTGCTCCTCGACCTTCTCGCGCACCCCCTGCGGGCCGTAGTCGTCCATCATGAACTTGATCCGGGCCTTGGCGCGCGAGACACGGTACCGCAGGTCGCGCTGCCAAGCGTCGGTCACCGCCTTCAGCACCTCGACCGTGTCCTCGGCCGGCACGAAGACGCCGATGTCACGGGAGATGCGCGGCGTGTTCGCCATGCCGCCGCCGATGCGCAGCCCGAACCCGGGCCGGCCGTCGCGGACGGTGGCGATCAGGGCGACGTCGTGGATCTCCGGCGCGTTGCACTGCGCCGAGCACGCCGCGATCGTGTACTTGTGCTTGCGCGGCAGGTTGCTGTACTCGGGGTTGCCGTAGAAGAAACCGGCCACCTCGCTGATGATCGGTGTGACGTCGAAAGGCTCCTCGGCGGTGAGGCCGGCCACCGGGCAGCCGGTGATGTTGCGCACGGTGTCGCCCTCAGCGCCCGCCGTGGTCAGCCCGGCGGCCTCGATCACGCCGAGCACCTCGGGGAGCTTCTCCATCCGCACCCAGTGCAACTGGATGCCCTGGCGGGTGGTCAGCTCGGCCTCGTCGCGGCCGTACTCACGGGCGATGCGCCCCAGCGCCCGCACCTGGTCGGGACGCACCAGACCGCCGGGCACCTTGATGCGCACCATGAAGGTGCCGATCTTCGGCTTGTCGTGGGCGAGACCCCACCAGTACAGCCGGACGACCTCCTCTTCCGGAATGTCCTCGTAGCCCCGTTCGATGAGGCTGGGCAGCTCATCGCGGACGTCGAGGCCGGGGCGATCGCGCTTGAGCCGCTCGATGGAGTTGCGGCGGTAGACGAGATCCCAGTCGGGCGGCGGCCGATCGGCACCGGAGCGGCGGGCGCGAGAGGGAATTGCTGTGGTCACGGTTCCTCCGTGCAGCGATGCGTGGACATGCCGGCCGACGAGCACCGACGCCGATGCCGGGCGGGGCTGGGTGACACGACAGAGAAAGAGATGGGCGGGCCGAGAGGCGCTCGCCGGACGCGGAAGGCTAGGCGCGGCTAGATGCGCGGCAACACTGGCAGAGGCAGGGGATCATCGCCCCTACGATTCCAGAGCATCGCGTCCTAATCATCGAATCGATAATAGCGTTGATCTTTACGGGGATCAACGGATTTTGTCGATTACGGATATTTTCCAGTCATTCGCCCGTAACCGAGGCGTTATTCGCCGGCGGTACGGACGTGTCCCGTCAATCGTTCGACGGCCGGGCCTTGGAGGGCTGGACGCGTTTGGGCTCGCCGGGCATCTTGGGGTAGTTCGGCGGGTAGGGCAGGTCGCCCCGGCCGTCGGCGGCGTACCATCCGAGCAGCGTGTCGATGACGAACGCTCGGTCGTCGATGGTCCGCTGGAGGTCGCCGATCTCCGCGAACCGCCTCGGCATCGTCCTGATGTCGAAGTCGCGTGGATCGCAGTCGGCCAGTTCCTCCCATGTCACCGGCGCGGAGACGGTGGCGTCCGGCCTGGCGCGCACCGAGTAGGCCGCGGCGACCGTGCGGTCGCGGGCGTTCTGGTTGTAGTCGATGAAGACCTTCTCCCCCCGCTCCTCCTTCCACCAGGCGGTGGTCGCCAGGCCGGGCAGGCGCCGCTCCACCTCGCGGGCGAGCGCGATCGCGGCGTGCCGCACCTCGGTGAAGGTCCAGCGGGGCTCGATGCGCACGGCGATGTGGACGCCGCGGTTGCCCGAGGTCTTGGGGAACCCGGTCACGCCGAGCTCGTCGAGGATCTCCCGTACGGCGAAGGCGACCTTGCGCGCATCCTCGAAGGAGGTGCCGGGCTGCGGGTCGATGTCGATGCGCAGCTCGTCGGGGTGCTCGAGGTCGGGCCTGCGGGCGGGCCAGGGGTGGAAGTCGATCGTGGCGAGGTTCGCGCACCAGGCGACCGCCGCGATCTCGGTCGGGCAGAACGCGTCCGCGGTGCGTCCGCTGGGGAAGGCCACGGTGACGGTCTCGATCCAGTCGGGATGCTTGGGCATCCGCTTCTGGTAGATCGCATCCGAGCCGACCCCGTCCGGGTGCCGTTTGAGGTACGTCGGCCGGTCGCGGAGGGCGCGCAGCACGCCGTCCCCGACGCTCACGTAGTACTCCACCAGGTCGCGCTTGGTCGCGCCCACGCCCGGGAAGTAGATCTTGTCCGGGTTGGTCACCTTGACCGTCCGGCCCTCGACCTCGAGTTCGATGTACGGCGACGCCATGTGACGGACACTACCCAGAAAGGAGGTGGTCCGCCCCGGGCTGCCAACGGCGGCCGGACCGGGAGCTCCCACAAGCCCGCACGCCCTCCGGGCGGGGCTCGTGGTCGCGCGAACGCGACAGGACGGACCACGTGAGGCGCCCGGGGCGGCGTCCAGCACGGGTCGGGTGCTTCCTCCCTGAGGCCTCGTACGGGAAGACGCGGAAACGGCCGCGAAAGGATGCTCAGGACGGGGAGAACTGACCGTCCCTTGGTCATTCGGGGAGTGTCGAGAAAGCGCGTCCTTCGCGCATCAGGACATGACTCCGGAACACGACCTAGGCTGGTGTTCATGGACAAGGTGATCAGGAGCGACGAGGAGTGGCGGGCCCGGCTGTCCCCGGAGGAGTACCGGGTGCTCCGTCAGGCGGGGACGGAACGGCCCTTCACCGGTGAGTACGTCGACACCAAGACGGTCGGGGTCTACTCCTGCCGCGCCTGCGGCGCCGAGCTGTTCCGCTCCGAGGCCAAGTTCGAGTCGCACTGCGGGTGGCCCTCGTTCTTCGAGCCGTCGGAGTCGGCGGCCGTGACACTGCATCAGGACGACTCGCTGGGCATGAGCCGGGTGGAGGTCCGCTGCGCGCGGTGCGACTCCCATCTGGGTCACGTTTTCCACGGCGAGGGCTACCCGACCCCGACCGACGACCGCTACTGCATCAACTCGGTCTGCCTGACACTCGCTCCCGCCGAGTGACTCACCCGTCCTGCCGGGACGGTGTCCGTACGGGCAGGAGGTCCGGCCGCTTGGCGGTACGGCCGTCGCCGGAGGACCGTCCGCGCAGGCGTCGGCCGAGCCAGGGCCCGAGGAAGGCCGCGACCCAGCGCAGTTCCACGGCTGCGGCGCGCAATCCGGCGGGCGGGGCGGTCTCGGGTGGCGGCAGGGGCAGCGTCCAGGAGTCGTCGCTGCCGGGCAGGCCGAGGGCGTGCGCGATCGCGGCGGCGATCCGTTCGTGGCCGAGGGGGCTGGCGTGCAGCCGGTCCGTGCTCCACAGGCGGGCGTCGGTGACCACCTCGTGGTGGGAGGTCTCGGCGACGGCCACGTGATGCCGGCGTGCCGCCTCCCGGATGCGGTGGTTGAGCGCGACGACGCGGGAGCCGATCGGGCGGGCGAGCGGGGTGATCCTGGCGACGTCGGGGAAGGTGAGGGTGGCGACGCGGGCGCCCTGGCCGGTGAGCGCGGCGAACATCGCCTCCAGGTGGCCGGCCACCTCGTCGGCGTCGAACCGGGGCCTGAGCAGATCGTTGACCCCCGCGACGACGGTCGCCAGATCCGGGCGCAGGGCGAGGGCCGGGGCGAGCTGCTCGCCGCGAATCTGCCCGGCGAGGCGGCCGCGCACGGCCAGGTTGGCGTACTGGACGCCGGGGCTGAGCAGCGCGAGCCGCTCGGCGAGCCGGTCGGCCCACCCGCGCAGGCCCACGATGTCGTCGCCGTCGCCGACCCCCTCGGTCTGGCTGTCGCCGAGGGCGACATAGCGCAGGTACGCACCGCCGCTCATGGGCCGCCTGCCTTTCCCGTGAGATCGCGCTCGCTCAGCGAGGTTTGGGGTGGGTCACCCGGCAGTCGTCATCGTCTGGCCCGAGGATGTTGGCGAGGACCGGGTTGCCGTTCCCGCCGTATTTCGCCTGCACGAAGACGACAGGGTTGCGCTCGCCCTGCTCCGCCAGGTACTCCAGACCGCGCTTGCACAGCGTGATCGCGGTCTTGGAGTTGCCCGCGCTCTCCGGCAGGTTCGTGTAGATCCGCAGATAGCGTCCGGTGGTCCTGATGTCGCGTACGCGCTTGGCCGTGCCGTCCTTCCACCTGCTGCGGAAGTAGGCCGTCGCCTTCTCGTCGGTGAACTTCGACGGACCGGACGCCTTGGCCGCAGACGCCGCCTTCGTCTCCGACCGTACGGTCGTCTCGACCACCGCCTCGACGGCGGCCGGCGTGGTGACCTGCCGGGGCGAGGCCGTGGTCGGCGGGCCGGCCGGATGGAGGAGCGAACCGGCGACCGCGAAGGCTCCCCCGGCGGCGACGGTCACCCCGAGGGCGACGATCCGCGCCCTCGCACGCCGCCTTCGACGGCGCGCTCTGGAACGTGCCAGACGGCTCGACACTCTGCCTCACAATGACGGGAACGTTACGTCACAGTATGGCAAAGCATCGGCAATGACCAGTCCTTGATTCCGACATTCAGCGCAAGTGACTCCACTCACACTCCCCTGTCGGGTCCGGATCAGACCAGCCCGGCGACGAGCTCGCTGACCGGCTTGCGCACCCCGGTGTAGAACGGGATCTCCACCCGGGTGTGCCGCCTGGCCTTCGCCCCGCGCAGGTGACGCATGAGGTCGACGATGCGGTGCAACTCGTCGGCCTCGAACGCGAGCATCCACTCGAAGTCGTTCAGCGCGAAGCAGGCGACCGTGTTGGCCCGCACGTCGGGATACTCCCGGGCCATCTTCCCGTGCTCGGCGAGCATCTCCCTGCGCTCGGCGTCCTCCAGCAGGTACCACTCCAGGGAGCGGACGAACGGATAGACGCAGACGAATCCCCTCGGCTGCTCCTCGGCCAGGAACGCCGGGATGTGCGACTTGTTGAACTCGGCCGGGCGGTGCAGCGCCATGGCCGACCACACGGGCTCGCTGGCCCGGCCCAGGGCCGTACGGCGGAAGCGGGTGTAGACGTCCTGCAGGTCCTCGGCCGTCGGGGCGTGCCACCAGAACATGAAGTCCGCGTCGGCCCGGAACCCGGCCACGTCATAGCAGCCGCGGGTCACCACGTCCTTGCCCGCGGCCTGGGCGAGCAGTTCCTCGATCTCCTCGCCGAGGCTCTCCCTGGCCTCCGGCAACCGATCGCGGAGCCGGAAGACCGACCACATCGTGTAGCGGATGACGAGGTTGAGATCGCGTGCCTTCGGACGTGGGGCGGCTGGGGACTTGGTGCTGGACTCGGTCATGGCTCCATTCTGCCTTCGGGGGTGGCCGGGTCGGTCCGCGCCCCGGTCCTCAGATGGTCCAGGACGCGGTCGGCGGCCGCACGCCCGGTGGCGGCGCAGGCGGGGACTCCGACGCCGTCGTAGGCCGCGCCGCACACCGCCAGGCCGGGCTGTGCCGCCACCGCCGCGCGGGCGCGCGCGACCCGGTCGAGGTGACCGACGTCGTACTGCGGCAGCGAGCCGCCCCACCTCGTGACGCGGCTGTCGACCGGCAGCCCGCGCACCCCCGTGATCTCCGCCATCTCGTGCATCGCGAGTGCGGCCAGTTCGGCGTCGTCGCGCTGGAGGATCTTCTCCTCGCCCAGCCGGCCGATCGAGCAGCGCACGATGACCAGGTCGCGGTCGGCCTCGGCCAGGTGCGGCCACTTGGTCGTGGCGAACGTCGCCGCCTTCACCGGCCTGCCCTCGACAGCGGGCACCAGGTAGCCGCTGCCGCGCGGCGCCTGCGGGAACGCAGTCCTGGGATAGGCGAGGGTGACGACGGCCATGCTGGAGTATTCGATCCGCGCCAGCTCGGCCGCCGCCCCGGGCACCTCGCGCTCCAGCAGCCGGGAGGCGGGCCGGGCGGGGACCGCGAGGATCACGGCGTCGGCGTCGATGGCCTCCTCCTCCCGGGTGGGACCGGCGATCAGCCGCCAGCCCGCCTCGGTGCGGACGAGCTCGCGGACCATGGTGCCCGTACGGACGTCGGCCCCGGACGCCTTGGCCACCGCCTGCGGCAGGCTGCCCATCCCGTGCTTGAGTGTGGCGAACACGGGGCCGGCGTCCCTGGGGGCCTCGGCCGCGATGGCGGAGGCGGCCCGCAGCAGCGACCGCTCGGTCCGCGCGACGGCGGCGACGCGGGGCATGGTCGCGTCCAGGGACAGCATGTCGGCGCGGCCCGCGTACACCCCGCCCAGCAGCGGCTCGATCAGCCGGTCGACCACCTCGCGGCCCATCCGGGCCCGGATGTACGCGGCGACGGAGACGTCGGTGTTCACGAGCGTCGGCGGGAGGACCAGGTCGAGCGGAACCCGGGCGAGGCCGCCGGGCGACAGGATGCCCGAGCGGGCGAGCGCGCCCAGGTCGGAGGGGACGCCCATCACGTGCCCGGTGGGCATGGCGCGCAGGGATCCGCGCGACAGGACGGCGGCCTGCGTGGTCCCGGGGTGGACGAGCGCGTCGCCGAGACCGGCCAGTCGCGCGAGTTCCCCACCCTCCGGGCGCCGCGCCAGCATGGCCTCCGCACCCGCGTCGACTTCCACGCCCGCCACCTCGGAGGCGTACAGCTTGCCGCCGATCCGCGGGGCGCCCTCCAGAATCGTGATCTTGAGCCGGGCGTCGCCGCGGTTCAGGTAGAGGGCGGCGGCCAGACCGGCGATGCCCGCGCCGACGATCACCACATGACGACCAGAGATCTCGTCCATACCCCAAAAACTATCGGTCCGTAGGGCCGGGCCCCACGCGGCCCGCCGTGACGGCATCGTGACGGCAACGTGATCATCCGCACCGAACCGGCAGGGATCGTGGAGCGTGTGAAGGACATGACACGATTCCGGTACGTCCGGTACGGCACGGCCGCCATCGCCGTGATCATGGCGGCCGTCCTCACGTCCGGCTGCGGCGCCGGCGAGTCCACCCTGCAGTCGACGGCCGGCGGCGCCGCGGCCGACCAGGCCGCCGTGGCCCCGGAGGAGGCGGCACCCCGGGAGGTGGCGCGTCAGGAGGCGGTCCCCAAGTCGCAGACCGATCGGCAGACCTCCGACCGGCAGGTCGACATCACGTCGGCGAACCGGGCGATCATCTACACGGCCCAGCTGACCGTCCGGGCGGCCGACGTGCCCTCGGCCGCGGACCGGGCCAAGACGATCGTGCTGGCCGCCGAGGGCTACGTCTCCCAGGAGAAGAGCGACTCCTACGGCCGCGAGGATCGTGCGGTCATCACGTTCAAGGTGCCGCCGGAGCACTATCCCGACGTGCTCTCCCAACTCGGTCGCGACCTCGGCAAGCGGGAGTCCATGCACCAGGGCACCAAGGACGTCACGGAGGAGGTCGCCGACGTCGAGAGCCGGGTGAAGTCGGCGCGTGCGACGCTCGACCAGTTCCGCACGCTGCTGTCGAAGGCGAACAAGATCGGCGAGATCATGGAGATCGAGCGGGAGATCTCCAACCGGGAGGCCGAGCTGGAATCGCTCCAGGCCAGGCAGAAGGCGCTGGCCGCGCAGACCGGCATGGCGACGATCACGCTCACCCTGATCCCCCAGGCGAAGCCGAGCGCCGCATCCGACAAGCAGGAGGATCGGTCGGGTTTCCTGGCCGGGCTGAGCGCCGGCTGGCGCGCGTTCGTCGTGGCGGTCGAGGTCGGCCTCACCGTGCTGGGCGTGCTGCTGCCCTGGCTCGTCCTGGCGGCCGTGATCTGGCTGGCCGTACGGATGATCCTGCGCCGCTTCCGCCCGCGCTCCGGCTCGACGCCGCCGCCCGACCGGCCGAGACCGGCCCCGCCTCAGCCGGTCGGAGCCCAGATGGGCGCGCCGGAGCCGGCCGAGGCGGGACAGGGCGAGCAGCGGAGCGACTCAGCGGGCTGAGACCTCATGGACGAGGTCGGTGAGCCGGGCGAGCTGGTCGGGGTCGGTGGACGGGAGCACGCCGTGGCCGAGGTTGAACACGTGCCCCTCCGCCACCCGGCCCCGGTCGAGCACCTCGCGGGCCCGTTCCTCGACGACCTCCCATGGGGCGAGCAGGATCGCCGGATCGAGGTTGCCCTGCAGGGCCTTGCCCGCGCCCACCCGCAGCGCGGCCTCGTCGAGCGACACCCGCCAGTCGACGCCGACCACGTCGGCCCCCGCCTCGCCCATCAGGCCGAGCAGCTCGCCCGTGCCGACGCCGAAGTGGATCCGCGGGACGCCGAGCCCGGCCAGCCCCTCGAAGATCTTCCTCGTGTGCGGCAGCACGTACGTCCGGTAGTCCTGCGGGGCCACCGCGCCGACCCAGGAGTCGAAGAGCTGGGCGGCGGCGGCGCCCGCGTCGACCTGGACCCGCAGGAAGCCCAGCGTGATCTCGGTGAGCCGGTCCATCAGCTCGTGCCACAGGTCCGGCTCGCCGTACATCATGGCCTTGGTGCGGTCGTGGTTCTTGGAGGGACCCCCCTCGATCAGGTAGGACGCGAGCGTGAACGGCCCGCCGGCGAAGCCGATCAGCGGTGTCGCGCCGAGCTCCTTGGTCAGCGCCCCCACCGCCTCGGTGACGTACAGGACGTCGTCCGGCTCAAGCGGACGCAGGGCGGTGACGCCGGCCCGGTCGCGCACCGGCGACCCCATGACCGGCCCGACGTTCGGTTTGATGTCGACGTCGACGCCGCTGGCCTTGAGCGGGACCACGATGTCGCTGAAGAAGATCGCCGCGTCCGTGCCGTACCGCCGGACCGGCTGCAGGGTGATCTCCACGACCAGGTCGGGCGTGGCGCAGGCGGTCAGCATCTCGATGCCCTCGCGCACCCGGCGGTACTCGGGCAGCGACCGGCCCGCCTGACGCATGTACCAGACCGGGGTGTACGGCACGGGCCTGCGCATACAGGCTCGTACGAAGACGGAGTCAGCCGGGTGGGGATTCATTCTTCCAGCGTGCCATGCCCGGGGGGCGGTCCGCCCGCCGACCTCGGAAGGTCGGTGGGGCGACGGCGGACGCGGGTGTGGGCGACCTCACCGCTCGGCAAAATGTTCGCCAAATGACGGCTGACTTATACCACTTTCGAGACACGCCGAGCGCGTTGCGGGGAAATGTCGGCGGGACGTGCCAACGTCGGATCAGTCCCAAGCGACCGACACGACCGTGGATCCGACGAGAGGCTCCGGAGCGATGACTTCGATGGGGAGTTCCGCAGAACGCCGCACACCAGCCTGTACGGGAAGCACCTTGATGTCCGAAATGGCCATAGCTTGACCGACATCCATGCCCCCCGCTGTCACCCCCCTGCTTCGCGCACTGCCGAACTCGACCTACTCTTCGGTCATGACCCTCGGTGAACCACCGGCGCCTCCCGCCGTCTTCCGGCGTGCGCTTGAGACGCTGCGCCCCGCCGAGGTGCGGCCGGAGATAGAGCTGGAGGAGATTCCGGCTCCCCAGCGGCTCGCGCCGTACTCGGGGGCGGTCGGCGCCTCCGTCTACCGCGACGACGACGAACTCGCCGTCGGCCGGCTGATCATGCTGTTCGACCCGGACGGCCAGCGGGGCTGGGAGGGACCGTTCCGCCTCGTCGCCTACGTCCGGGCCGACATGGAACCGGAGATCACCTCCGACCCGCTGCTCGGGCCGGTCGCCTGGAGCTGGCTCACCGAGGCGCTCGACTCGCACGGCGCGGCCTACGCCGCGGCCGGCGGCACGGTCACCCGGGCGGTGTCGGAGGGCTTCGGCAACAAGGCCGACGACCCCGTCAGCACCGAGCTGGAGCTGCGGGCCTCCTGGTCACCCCTGGACGAGGACCTGTCGCCGCACGTCGCCGCCTGGTGCGACCTGATGTGCCTGGCCGCGGGCATCCCGCCACTGCCCCCCGATGTCGCCACCCTGCGTCCGCGCACCGCTCATCCGAAAGCCCCGTAGCCCGTGATCGAACCAGAAGTCCAGCCGCTGTTGGAGCCACGCGAGGGAATCCCACCGGTCATCCAGGACGGGAGAACCCTGGCCACCGTCATCGACGCCTTCGCCCGGGGAAGCGGGCCGGTCGCCGTCGACGCCGAACGCGCCTCGGGCTATCGCTACAGCGGCCGGGCCTATCTGGTTCAGCTGCGGCGGGCCGGGGCGGGCACCGCGCTGGTCGATCCGGTCACCTGTCCCGACCTGAGCGCGCTCGACCGGGCGCTGGCGGACACCGAGATCGTCCTGCACGCGGCCACGCAGGACCTGCCCTGCCTGACCGAGCTGGGCCTGCGGCCCCGGCGGCTGTTCGACACCGAGCTGGCCGGGCGGCTTTTGGGCTACGAGCGGGTCGGGCTCGGCACGATGGTGGAGCTCGTGCTCAGGCTGCGACTGGAGAAGGGCCACTCGGCCGCCGACTGGTCGAAGCGGCCCCTCCCCGAGGACTGGCTGCGCTACGCGGCTCTCGACGTCGAGGTGCTGATCGAGCTGCGCGACGCCCTGCACGCCGAACTGGCCACCACGGGCAAGCTCGAGTGGGCGATGGAGGAGTTCGCCGCGGTGCTGGCCGCGCCGGCCGCCGTGCCGCGCAGCGATCCGTGGCGGCGCACCTCGGGCATCCACCGGGTCCGCTCGCTGCGCGGGCTCGCCGTGGTGCGCGAGCTGTGGACGCTGCGCGACAAGATCGCCCAGAACGCCGATCTCGCGCCCGGCCGCGTGCTGCCCGACTCCGCGATCGTGCAGGCCGCCCTCGACCAGCCGCGTACGACCAAGGCGCTCACCGAGATCACCCCCTTCGTCGGCCGCGCCGCCCGCCGCCATCTCGACGACTGGCTCGCCGCGGTGACCCGGGCGCGCAGCCTGCCGGACGGCGCGCTCCCCCAGCCCGTCGGTCCCGGCGACGGCCCTCCCCCGGCCAACCGGTGGGCCGACCGCGATCCCGCCGCCGCCCGGCGGCTGGTCGCCGCCCGCACGGTCATGGCCGCCCTCGCCGACGAGCACCACATGCCGACCGAGAACCTGCTCCAGCCCGATGCCGTGCGCAGGCTCATGTGGGAGCCGCCCGCCGACGTCTCGGCGGAGGCGATCGCCGTACGGCTGCGCGAGCTGGGCGCCCGCGAGTGGCAGATCGCGCTGACCGCCCACCCGCTCGCCGAGGCCCTCCAACGCCTCGAGATCAGGGACGAGGTCTGAGCCGCTCCCCTATTCGGGTTACCCATCAGTAGCATTAGGGTTGAAGCTACCCATGAGTAGGAGCGAATGGTGCCTGCGTCCCGTGAAGTCGTCTTCGTCGACGGCGTTCGGACGCCTTTCGGCAAGTCGGGCCCGAAGGGCCTGTACGCCGAGACGCGTGCCGACGACCTGGTAGTCCGCGTCATCCGCGAGTTGATGCGGCGCAACCCTGCCATCCCGCCCGAGCGGGTGGACGAGGTCGCCATCGCGGCGACCACCCAGATCGGCGATCAGGGCCTGACCATCGGCCGGTCGGCCGCCGTGCTCGCCGGCCTGCCCAAGTCGGTGCCCGGCTACGCCATCGACCGGATGTGCGCCGGCGCGATGACCGCCGTCACCAACGTCGCCGGCGGCATCTCCTTCGGCGCCTATGACCTGGCCATCGCGGGCGGCGTCGAGCACATGGGGCGCCACCCGATGGGCGAGGGCGTCGACCCCAACCCCCGGTTCCTGTCCGAGCGGCTCGTCGACGGCTCGGCCCTGATCATGGGCATGACCGCGGAGAACCTGCACGACCGCTATCCGTCGATCACCAAGGAGCGCGCCGACGCCTACGCCGTCGCCTCCCAGGAGAAGGCCGCCAAGGCGTACGCCGACGGCAGGATCCAGCGCGACCTGGTGCCGACGGCGACCCGCAAGGCCGCCGAGGGCTGGGGCCTGGCCACGGTCGACGAGCCGCCCCGGCCCGGCACGACGCTGGAGGGCCTGCGCACGCTGAAGACCCCCTTCCGCGCGCACGGCCGGGTCACAGCGGGCAACGCCGCCGGGCTCAACGACGGCGCCACCGGCTGCGTGGTGGCCGCCGAGGAGGTCGCCGCCGAGCTGGGGCTCACCCCGCGGATGCGCCTGGTCTCCTACGCCTTCGCCGGTGTGGACCCCGAGGTCATGGGCATCGGGCCGATCCCGTCCACGGAGCGTGCGCTGCGCCTGGCCGGGCTGACCATCGACGACATCGGTCTCTTCGAGATCAACGAGGCGTTCGCCGTACAGGTGCTCGCCTTCCTCGAGCACTTCGGCATCGCCGACGACGACCCGCGCGTCAACCCCTGGGGCGGCGCGATCGCGTTCGGCCACCCGCTCGCCTCCTCCGGCGTACGGCTGATGACCCAGCTCTCACGCCACTTCGCCGATCACCCGGACGTCAGGTACGGCATCACGACGATGTGCGTCGGCATGGGCATGGGCGGCACGGTCATCTGGGAGAACCTCGCATGAGCAACATCGAGAACCACAGGTCCCTCCTCGCCGGGAAGAACACCGACGAGGTCGTCACCAAGGCGCTCGTACGCGACGTCGAGCTGCCGTACGGCGCGGGCACGATGGCGCTGATCACGCTCGACAACGGTCTCGACCACACCAAGCCCAACACGTTCGGCCCGCACGGCCTGCTCGGGCTGGACGAGGCGCTGGACGGCATCGCGGCCAGGTCGGACGTCGCGGCCGTCGGCGTCGTCGGCAAGCCGTTCATCTTCGCGGTCGGGGCCGACCTCAAGGGCGCCGCCGCGGTCGCCACCCGGGAGGAGGCCCACGCGATCGGCGCGCTGGGCCACCACGTCTTCCGCCGCCTCGGAGAGCTCGGCGTGCCGTCGTTCGCCTTCGTCAACGGCGCGGCCATGGGCGGCGGGCTGGAGATCGCCCTGCACTGCACGTACCGGACCGTGTCGTCCGGCGTCCCGGCGATCGCGCTGCCCGAATGCTTCCTCGGCCTGGTCCCCGGCTGGGGCGGCACGCAGCTGCTTCCGCGCCTGATCGGCCCGGAGAAGGCCATCAAGCTGATCACCGAGAACCCGCTGTCGCAGAACCGGATGATCAAGGGGCGGGACGCGTACGAGCTCGGCATCGCCGACGCGATGTTCGAGCCCGCCGACTTCATCGAGGAGTCGCTGCGCTGGGCCGCCCGGGTGCTGCAGGGCGAGGTGACCGTCGACCGCGCGACGCACACCGACGCCGACTGGGGCCCGGTGATCGAGCAGGCCCGCACGCTCGTCGACCTCAAGCTGCGCGGCGCCTCGCCCGCCCCCTACCGTGCGCTCGACCTCATCGCGCTGGCCCGTACGGCCTCACGCGACGAGGGCTTCGCGGCCGAGGACGAGGCACTGGCCGACCTGCTCATGGGCGACGAGCTGCGGGCCGGGCTGTACTCCTTCGACCTGGTCCAGCGGCGGGCCAAGCGACCGGCGGGGGCGCCCGACAAGGCGCTCGCCCGCCCGGTCACCAAGGTCGGCGTGGTGGGCGCGGGGCTGATGGCCTCGCAACTGGCGCTGCTGTTCGCGCGGCGGCTGGAGGTGCCGGTCGTGCTGACCGACCTCGACTCCGAGCGGCTGGACAAGGGCGTCGGCTACGTGCACGCCGAGGTGGACCGGCTGCACGCCAAGGGCAGGATCTCCGCCGACCAGGTGAACCGGCTGAAGGGCCTGGTCACCGGGTCGCTGACCAAGGACGTCTTCGCCGACGCCGACTTCGTCATCGAGGCCGTCTTCGAGGACCTCGGGGTGAAGCGGAAGGTGTTCGCCGAGGTCGAGGAGGTGGTCGCGGAGACCTGCGTGCTCGCCACCAACACCTCGTCGCTGTCGATCACCGAGATGGCCGCCGGGCTGCGCCACCCCGAGCGGGTCGTCGGCTTCCACTTCTTCAACCCGGTGGCCGTGCTGCCGCTGCTGGAGATCGTGCGCGGCGCCGCCACCGACGACGCGACGCTGGCCACGGCCTTCGCCGTCGGCAAGTCGCTGAAGAAGTCGTCCGTGCTGGTCAAGGACGCCCCCGCGTTCGTCGTCAACCGGCTGCTCACCCGGTTCATGGGCGAGGTCACGGCGGCGGTCGACGAGGGCACCCCGCTCGAGGTCGCCGATCACGCCCTCGACTCCCTCGGCCTGCCGATGACGCCGTTCACGCTGCTCCAGCTCGTCGGCCCGGCGGTCGCGCTGCACGTCGCCGAGACCATGCACGCGGCGTTCCCCGACCGGTTCGGAGTGTCGGAGAACCTGGCCAAGCTGGTCGCGGCGGGCAAGCCCGGCGTCTACGGGGCCGACTTCCAGATCGACCCCGAGGTGCGGGCCATGTTCGAGGGCGGAGACCGGCCCTCCACGGCCGACGAGGTGCGGCTGCGTGCGCTGCGCGCGCTGGCCGAGGAGATCCGGCTCATGCTCGACGAGGGCGTGGTGGCGGCCCCGCAGGACATCGACCTGTGCATGATCCTCGGCGCGGGCTGGCCGTTCCACACCGGCGGCATCACGCCGTACCTGGACAGGACCGGCATCTCCGAGGAGGTCACGGGGTCTCGTTTCCTGGAGCCCGGGACGGCGTCCGTACCGGCCTGACCGAAGCTCGCGAGCCGCCGCGCCACTCCGGCGCGGCGGCGCACCGCGCAGCCCGTCACACTGCCCCGTGGTCAGCAGCAGCTTCCCCGCGGGCCAGGATGCGGAGCGATCGCCTCGACGTGGTGGTCCGGAACGACGATGGCGGCCCCGGTGACCAGTCCCGCACCGATCAACGCGGCGATCAGAAGGTGCTTCAGGTACTTGTTCATCATCCTCCCCGTTCGAATGGTCTTCGGGGATATCGACGTCGTTTTGAAGGAAGAAGTTCGGAGGCAGTAAACCTTCGTCGGAATGCCGGGCGGTTCGTGGTGCTCGCAGCCGGTCCCGGAACGGTCAGCCGCGGCCGTGGAGCTCGGCCTGCTCCCGGAGGGCACGTCCTTCGTCGTGCCGGTCGCCGCTTTCCCTGGCGATCCGCAGCGCCTCCGCGACGTACTCCGACGCCTCCCCGAGGCGGCCGAGCATCCGGGCCGACCGGGCCAGCGCGACCAGCGTCTCCGAGCGCTCCTGCGGCCCCCGGGCGCAGGCGTCGAAGCCCGCCAGCGAGTCGAGCAGATGCGCGCGGGCGATGACGGCGTCCCCGGCGGCGAGGTACGCCTCGCCGAGACGACGGAGCGTCATCGCCTCGTGCATCACGTCGCTCGCCTCCCGTGCGCGCCGCAGAGCCAGCCGCAGCGTCGCGACGGCCTCGTCGTGGGATCCGAGCAGCAGATGCGCGTCGCCGGCCATCATCAGTGCGTACCGCTCACCCACCGGGGACCCCACCCGGCGACTGATCGCGAGCTGCCGGTCGGCGTACCGCAGCGCCTCCTCCGGACGTTCCATGAGGAGACAGGCGCTGGCCAGGTTGCCGAGCGCGCGCAGTTCGCCATGGGGGTCGCCGAGCTCCCGGCACAGGTCCAGCAGTTCATGGAGGCGCTTCAGTTCTTCCGTGTCGTGGTTGAGCAGACGGTGCGCCATCGCCACCATCGCGAGCGCCTGTGCCTCGCTCTCCCGGTCCGCGAGCCGGCGCGCGGTCGCCAGCGATCTCGTGCCGAGCCAGAGCATCTCGTGACGGTACCCCTGCGCGGCGAGATGCCACTGCAGATTGAGGGCGAGGCCGACGGCGAGGCGGGCCGTCGCTGCGTCGGCGTCCCATGCCTGGCCGACGATCGTCAGCAGGTTGGGCCATTCCCGTTCCAGCCAGCGGGTCGCCTCATCCCGGCCGCGCAGCGTCTTCGGCCGCTGCGGCGCCTCCGGCACGCCGGCGTGCAGGCGGTGCGGGTCGATCACGCGCACGGCAGCGCCCGTGGTGGCGACGAGGAAGCCGAGCACGCGGCGGAGCGCGGCCTCCCGCCGATCCACCGGCTCGCTGTCCACCGCGCGCTCCTGCGCGTACAGCCTGATCAGGTCGTGCATGGTGTAGCGGCCGGGAGCCGGGCTCTCCACCAGCCGCGCGTCGAACAGCCTCTCGATGACCCGCTCGGCGGCCCGTGGCGGCCGGTCGAGCAGCCCGGCCACCGCCTCCAGGCCCAGGTCGGGCACGCGTAGCAGCCCGATCAGGCGGAACGCCTGCGCGGCCTCGCGGTCGAGTGCCTGCCCGCTGTCGGCCAGGGCCGTGTAACTGACCGCGATGCTGCTGCGCACGCCGATTTCCCCGGTGCGCAGCTCGTCCAGCCTGCTGCTCTCGTCCTCCAGGTGTTCGATGAGCATGTCCGCCGACCAGCCGGAGTGGCTCGCGAGCCGGGCGCCGGCGACGTGCAGGGCGAGGGGAAACCCGTCACAGAGGTCGGCCAGCCGTTCCACGGCCTTCTGGGAGAAGCCGACGCCACCAGCGCTGAACCGCCGGACCAGCATGGCGACGGCCTCGTCCCGCGGCATGGGGCCGAGGTCGACGTGCGAGGCGGGAGCGGCCGGCGCCAGGTTCTCCCGGGACGTCAGCAGAACGGTTGAGCCGGAGGTCATCGGCAGGAGAGGACCGACCTGCGCGATCGAGGAGGCGTCGTCGAGGAGGAGCAGCACCCGCCTGCCGTGGAGGATCGTCCGCAGGGCCGAGGCGGCCTCGTCGACGTCGGGAGGAACCTCCGAACCCGGCGTGCCGAACGTCCGCAGGAGCCGGCCGATCAGCTCACCCGTGTCCAGCCGGCGCACCCCGGGCATCGCGCTACGCAGGTTGACGTACACCTGGCCGTCGGGGAAGCGGGTTTCGGCCCGGTGCGCCGCGTGGAGCGCCAGGGCGGACTTGCCCGCACCGGGTGGCCCGCAGATCGCCACCACCGGCGCGGGCGGCGACCCGTCCGGCGGGTTCAGCCAGGTCTCCAGGCGGCTCAGCTCCCGCTCCCGGCCCACGAAATGGGGCGAGCCGGAGGGAAGCTGCCTCGGCACCGCCGGGGGCGCAGGTGGGGGTGTCACGGGTTGCTCGCCGTCGTTCGTCGCGCCCGGGGCATCCGCCGCGGCGGCGGTGCCGCGGAAGAGATCGCCGTCCCCGGAGAGAATCCGCTGGTGGAGCCGCTGAACGGGTTGCCCCGGTTCCACCCCCAGATCCTCGACCAGCCGGGTTCGCAGCTCCTGGAAGGCCGCGAGCGCGTCCGCCCGCCGGCCGTCACGCGCGAGGGCCAGCATCAGCTGACCCCACGGGCGCTCGCGCAAAGGGTGGTCGCGTACGCACTCTCGTAGCGGGCCGATCACCTCCGCGTGCAGGCCGAGGTCGAGCCGCGCGTCGGCCCAGTCTTCGAAGACCCCCAGCCGCTCCTCCCGCAGCCCCGTGACGATCTCCTGCAGCAGGAGGGTGAGCGGCACGCCCTGGAAGGGGTCGTCACGCCACAGCAGAAGGGCCCGCTGGAACAGGGTCTCGCCGCGTCGCGGATCGCCCGCCTTCAGCGCGCCGCGGCCCTGCCGGACGAGATCCCGGAACGTGAGGAGGTCGAGCTCGCCGGGCCGTACGACCAGACGGTAGGCGTCTCCCACGGTCTCGATCGGCGCGGCCCCCGGGTCCGCGGGCGACAGCAGCCGGCGCAGCGCCGAGATGTAGGTCTTGAGGTTGCCCCGGGCCGAACGGGGCGGGGTGCCGTCCCAGAGATGCTCCACGAGGTGGCCGGCCGGGACGGCCCTGTTGGCGCTCGCGAGCAGCGCGACGAGGACCTGCCGGTGCTTGGGGCGGGCAAGGTGGACCTCCTGGCCGTCCGCGTCACGGACGCGAACCGAACCGAGGAGCCGGTATTCCACGCCCCCTCCACCCTGAGTCGCGAGACGCCTAGATCCTAGGCACCTCCCTGACCCAGAGCAAGATCGGCGGCTATGAACACCACGCGCGAACCGTACCGTGAGTGTTCATGTTCTCACCCGTGGGGTGTCTCCTTCCCGCCCCCGGCACAGAGTTTCATGCTTGTTCTGCTACCTCGGTCCATTTCACGGATCAGGGCGGGATCAAACGTTATCCGAGCGCCGCCACAAAATCCCTCTCAATGGATCGGCCATAGCACGGATCGCATCAGCGCGGACTCCCAGCCGGCGGACCGCGTCCCCCAGATTCATGCCATCCTCCCTTTCTTCGGACAAGAGGCCGGGACCATCGGCAGCATATGACTGGATGAATCACCCAGGCGAGAATGGCAGCACTCCACGTGCGTGACAGACCTCTCGCCGGATCACGCCTGCTCGCCGAGCTCCCCACGGCTGGCCTCCGGTTTCAGGAGCGAGTTGCCGTCAGCCGAGTTCAACTCGCCGACATCGTGTATACGATCCAGGCGCCCCTGTGGCCGTCTGTGCCCTTGTTGATCCGCCTGATGACCAACCGCAGGGAGTAGGCATCCGACACGTTTCCCTCCTTGTCGGCGACCCGTCCGATCGGCGCGCTGAAACGTTTGGTGAGATCCCTTTGCGCACCGGCGACGTTCCTGGCCGCCCACGCGTTGAGATTGATCCCGTCGAGTACTGCGTCGACGCTGCTCTGAGCGGTTTCCGGGGAGAGACTCGATGCCATGCCGTTTTCGAGGCCCGTAGCCCTCTCGATCAATTGCTCGTCTGTGAGGCCCACATGGTCCAGGGCATGGCCGCCCGCGACTCCATGGTCCTTGGCGAGGTCCCCGCAGTTGTGGACGAGCACGGGGGTGGGGCCGGCCTGGACGTAGAAGGTGTGGGTGTCGGCGACGGTGAGGTCGTAGACCTCGGGGTGGGCCGGGACGGCGGTGGTGCCGACGACCCGGACCGTGTCGCCGGACGGGGTGCGCAGACGGTCGGTCGGCGTCAGGTGGTCGGCGCGGACCCACGCCTTGTCCTGGCCGTCCCAGAACATGTGGTGTTCGGTGGCGAGGATGATGCCGGTGTCGTGGCCCTTCTCGCCGTCGGTGTCGACGGTGATCTCGACCAGGCTGAGGTAGGCGGCGCCAGAGAAGGCCGCGACGACGGGCTTGGCCTCCGTCTTACCGGTGGCCGGATCGGTGGCGAGGACCTTCTCGCCGACCTTGACCTTCTCGATCGCCTTCTCCGTACCGTCCGCGAGTCGGACCTTGGTTCCGGCGACGAAGCTGGTGGGGCGGAGGCAGGACGATCCTCCGCCGGAGGAGGCACGAGGCTTCCCAGCCGCTTTGCCCGCTGCCTTGGCCGCCGCGCCCTCGGCCGCGTCGCCGGCGGCGCCGCCCGCCTTGCCCAGTGCCGATCTCGCCTTGCCCGCGGCCTTGGCCACGGCTCCGGTGACCGCCTTGCCCGCCGCCGTGGTGGCCAGCTTGCCGAGCGCCGCCGAGGCGACCTTGCCGAGCACTCCGCCGGCCGCGCCCGACACGGCTCCGAACGCCGCCGACTTGACCGCGCCGCCCATGCTCCACTGGTCACGCGGCGTCGAAACGAGGTAGCCCGCGAGGTTGCCGGCGGCTCCACCCGCCGCGGCGCAGCCGACGCTGCCGGCGCCCAGCGTGGCGGCTTCGCAGCCGATGGTCACGGTCACCGAGACGGTGACGTTGACGATGGTGGCCTTGTGCTTGTTCCAGAAGTTCTTGGACTTGCAGCCGAAGTCCCAGCGTCCGCAGTGCGGCGGGTTGATCGGCGGGGGCGGCGGGTTGTACGTCGGGCCGCCGCCCCCGCCTCCGCAGTCTCCGCAGCCGGCGTTGTACTTTCTTCCGCCGTTGCAGGGGTCGCTCTTGCGCCAGCCGCACTGGGTGCCGCCGTCGAGCATCAACCCGGTCGGGTCCGACGCGTTCACCGGGTTGTTGCCGGCGTAGGCGTAGCCGTTCCAGCTCTGCGGGTCGGTCACGTCGAACACCGGGTCGACGGAGATGAAGCGGCCGGTCTCGGCGTCGTACTCGCGAGCGCCGAGGTGGGTGAGAGCGGTGGCCTCGTCGATGACGCCGCCGACGAAGCCTCGTTGACCGGGCCAGAACAACGGCGGCGTGCCGCGCTGCTGCCCGAAGGGGGTGAAGCGGCGGCGGACGGGTGTCTGCGCGTCGTCGTCGGACACCGAGACGTCGGTGGTGCCGTGGTGGTCGGCGCCCAGCCAGGTGAGGCCCTTGCCGGTGGTGCGGACGGCGACGACCTGGCCGCCGTGGGAGTAGTAGCGGGTGCAGGTCTTGGCCCCGGTGGCCTTGTCGAGCCGGATCTCCATCCCGGCGACGTAGAGCGTCGTCGAGGTGGGATCGCGGCGGATCAGCCGCTCGCCGCCGGCGTCGTAGACGAAGGTGCTGACACCGGACGGGTCGGTGGACTTGGCGAGGTGCCCCTCGACGTCCCATTCCAGGGCGCGGCCGGAGCCCCGCTCCGTGGTGTTGCCGGCGGCATCGTAGGTGTAGCCGTCGATCTGCCCGTCACGGGCGCCGCCCTGGTAGGCGACCGAGGTCAGCGTGTGCGGCTGGGGCTTGCCCGGGCCGGCGTAGGAGTAGGTCTTGATGACGTCGCCGCCGGCCCGGTGGTCGACCTCCCTGGTACGGTTGCCGACCTTGTCGTAGCCGAAGGACTGCCAGTAGGGCGCGGCTCCGCCGACGACGGCGGCCGATGGTCCGGAGGCGCAGCCGTCGGTGGCGGTCCAGGCCTCGGTGAGGCGCTGCAGGTGATCCTGACGGAAGCACTGGACGTCGGGCGTCTGGCCGGACGGAGTGTCGGCGATCCGGGTGATGTTGCCCGACTGGTCATAGGTGTAATTGGTGTCCGCGACCGAGATCGGGGAGGTCTCCCGTTCGAACAGCGACCGGGTGAGCCGGCCCGTCCCCTCCTCGTAGAAGTTGGTCTCCTTCACTCGCTTCAGGCCCGTGCTCATGGTCATGTCGAGCACCTGGCCGAGCTTGGAGTAGGTGGTGGAGGTGACGTAGTTGGTCAGGCCGCGCGTCGTGGTGGGATGGCCGAGCTCGTCGTAGCCGTACAGCATCGTCTCGGCGAGCAGGCCGCCGGCCGCGGGCAGCACCGTGCGGCGGACGGTGCCGTCGAGGTTGTAGTCGGTTCTGATCTTGTACGTGCCGGCCAGCGCGCCCTCGGAGGCCGGGATGACGGTCTCGGCGCCGAGTGTCCGGTAGGCGTCGTCGAAGCCGGTGACGGCCGTGGTGTAGGCGTCCATCGCGCCGGTCGTGGCGTTCCTGACGTACCGGATGGAGGCGGTCGGCTGGCCCTTGACCACGGTGCCGTCGAGCAGAGTGTCGTACCTCCATTCGGCGAGCTTGGTGCCGCTCGCCGAGGTCCCCTCGTATTCCGCCGTCCTGCGGCCGAGAGCGTCGTAGGTGGAGTAGAGGCTCTTGCCGCGGGCATCGGTCGTCGTCAGCAGCCGGTCGGTCTCGTCGTCGTAGGTCAGCTTCGCGGTGCCCTTGTCGGGGTCGTCGAGCTGGACGAGGCGGCCACGCAGGTCGTAGTGGTAGGTCCACGCGGTGCCGTCGGCGTCCTTGATCGTCTTGGGTTGTCCGGTGGCCGTGTAGGTGTAGGTGGTGGCGTCGTAGTCGCCGCTCGGGCCGTCGCCCTTGTACTGCCGGAACTCGACGAGCTCGCCGCGGGCGTCGGTGATCCTGGTGATCGGAGTGGCTCCGGCCGGCGGATCGACGCTGATGCGGTCGCCGCCGTACGTGGTGGTGGTCCGCCACTGTTCGCTGCCGCGCTTGCGGAAGATCTGCGCGGTGGGCCACTCCATGCCGTTGTAGACGGTGACGTTCTGCCCGGGGACGTCGTCGTCGCTGGCCGGGATCCACAACGTGGCGCCCGGCGCCCCCTCTACGTAGTAGTCCTGGTTGGTCTTGTAGACCAGGCCACGCGTGTCGTACAGCGTGTCGTTCACCACGCGGCCGCCGCCGGGGGCGGGCTGCTGGGTCTGCCGGTGACGTAAGAGGCCGTCGTAGAGGGCGTAGCCGGTGGTGTAGGTCGCCCCGTCGTTGCGTAGCGTCGAAGTGGTCACCGTGGTCGGCCCGTTCGCCCGGATCAGGTAACCGAACTTCATGTTCGGGGTCGAGGCGTACGTCGCCTTGGCACGTCCCGGCAGCCAAACCCCGGTCAACCGGCCCAACGGGTCGTAGGCCAGATCGGTGCGCTTGCCGTTGACGTCGATCGTGGCGGTGGGAAGCCCCCAGGCCGGCTCCACCACGGTCTTGCTGGCATGCCCGAGCGCGTTGGTCACCGTGGTGCCGGTGACCAGGCCGGTGGCCGGGGTGTACGCCGTGGTCGTCTTGCCGCCCGAGGCGTCGGTCACCACCAGCGGCCGGCCGTACGCGTCGAACACGGTGGTGCCGACGGTGACGTACCGCGGGCCCCCGTTCCACGAGCCGAGCTTCTCGGTCCTGGTGACGTCGCCCTTGGACGGCGCGGCGCCGAACGCCTTCCCGTCGTAGTACTTGCGCACGTCGGAGGCCACGTCGTCCGGCCGCTCCGGGGTGACGTCGCACGCCTTGGTGACGGTCTCCACGCGGGAGACATAGGAGATCATCCAGCGGGATTCGTCCCGCGTGTACTCCGTACGGGTGCACTGGTCGTCGCTCGCGGTCGACTCGTCGCCGAGATCGTCGACCTGGGTGGGCACGCCGTCGGTGTTGTAGCCGGTGCGGGTCAAGGTGCGGCGCCAGCCGCCGGACGCGAGTGCGGTGCGGGTGCGCTCGCTGTCCGCGCGAACCATGCTCGCGGTGGTCGTGCCCCAGGAGCGCACGCGCTTGGCGGTCCGCTTCACCCAGTAACCGGTGATGGTGCCGCTCAACGCGGGCCCGCCTGGGCCGTCGTAGTGGATCTCCTCGCGGACCCGTCCCTGCAGCGCGTCGGCGTCGTCCACCGCGGTGCCGGCGGAGTCGGTGACCTGCACATTCCGCGTGCCCCCGCCGGGCAGCTCGTCGCCGTCCATGCCGCGGAAGTAGATGTACTCCGACTGGGAGCGCCGCTCGGGCGCCTCCCCGTGGGTGACCCGCACCTTGCCGTAGCCGCGCCACTGCGACCAGGTCTTGTACTTCTCCTTGGTCAGCCCGTCGTCGTCATCGTGGTGCCAGGCTCCGCCGCCCAGGTACTCGTAGCTCGTCACCTCGTCGGGCGCGCCGCCCGTACGGTCGATCTCCCGCACCTGGGTGACGACATACTTGTGGAACCAGTCGGGCTTGGGTGAGGTCGCGCCCTCGGGCGACCAGTACTGCGGGTAGCACCGCCGGGTGTTGGTTCCGATGTCCGGCTTGTTGCCGGCCGTGCAGTCCTCGTCGGAGTAGGCGATGGACAGGGAGCCGCCGGTCTCGTTGTCGATCGCCGAGATCCGCCACTTGGTCAGCGGCGGGCGGCCTTCGAGGGCGTCGACGCGGTTGGGCCTCTGGACACCGGCGAACTTCACCGACGGCAGCGAGGCCGTGCCGCCGACCTTGCCGGTGTGGGTGATCCCCGCCAGCCAGAGCGTGGCGGCCGTGCCGTCGCCGGGGGCGCGCATCCGCTGGTCCAGCGTCCAGGTGTCGACGTCCTTGTACGTGCTGCCCGACACCAGCACCTGCGTGGTGACGGCGGCCAGCCGCTTGCGCGTCCAGAACGTCGGCGAGTACCTGTCGAGGCATTTCTCGCCGGAGTCGCACTTCTGGTCGTACGGCACGTCGGGCCAGTACTTGGCGTTGTCCTTGGTGAGCTTGCTCTCGGCGCAGTCGAAGGCCGATGTGGGGATGCACCGCTCCCGCACGTCGAAGGAGACCCGCGCCGGGGCGGAGGAGGTGAAGATCGCATCCGCGCGCTGGCCGTAGTCGATGCGCTTGAGGTAACCGCCCCGGTCGTACACGGTCGGTGTGCCGTTGGGGACGCCGTCGGTCAGCTTGGTGACGTCGCGGCGGTAGTAATTGGTCTCCTTGCCGTACCAGAAGGTGCTGACCGTGCCGTGCGGGTCGACGACGTAGTCGAGGTTCCACCGCCAGGCCTGCCGGCACCAAGAATCAGAGAAGGCGCTCTTGTGGCACGGCTCCCCCTCGTCGTCGCCGAAGACCGGCACCGTCCAGGTGGAGTTCGTCTCCGCCCCACCGCCGGGCAGGCGGTTGCGGCCGAAGTAGTACTGGGTGCCGTCGAGGCTGGTGACCCGCCAGTACTCGCCGTCGTTGGCGCCGTTGTCGGCGCCGGAGAGTTTTTCGATCTTCGCGCCGTCGTCGTCCTTCGGCTGCCAGGTGCCGGTCACGTCGTCCAGCACCAGTTCGGTGGCCTGCCCGTTCAGCGACAGCGTCGCGTTCGAGTTACCCCAGCACTGGTCGTTGCGCTTGGGTGTGACCCCGTCATCGGCGCATGCCTTGTACCTGCGCTCGATGAACCCGGGCCAGTAGTCGAAGCCCTCGCCGATCCAGGAGGCCTGGTTGTTGGTGGCGACCGTGCGGCCGTCGACGCTGCCGGAGGAGTAGGCGAATCCCACGTTGGGTGTCGGGCCGCCGGGGACCGGCGGCAACCGCAGCGGGTACGACCAGGAGAACGCCCCGCTCTGGTTGCTCACGGCCCAGGTGGCCGAGGGGGACAGCGAGGTCGACTCGTAGGTGCCCGCCGACCCCGAGGGCGCGGCCTCCGCCGCCAGCGTCATCGTCGTCCCAGCGGCGAGATCCACATCGGCGGTCAGCCGGCCGGTCTTGACGTCGTTACGGGTGGGCAGCGGCGTCCGTGCCTGGCAGGCGGGCCGGTCGGGGGTGCTGGCCGCACAGTCCGGCAGACGCACCAGACGCAGCCGGGGCGCCCAGTCGCCGCCGTAGGCGTACCGGAAGCCCGAGTAGTCGACCTGGACGGCGACCCGTCGTGCCGCGCCCCGAGCCTGCGCCGCCCCTTGTGGCGTCGCTCGCATCGTCGCTTCAGGGGTGGCTTGCGCGGACGCCGCCGGGGTCAGCTGCAGGCCCAGACCGATGACCTGCAACCGCTCAGCCGTTCGCCGGTCGAGCACCCGCACCGACACGGCCGGGACCGGCTTGTCCTGCGGCGAGCTCCTCGCCGTGGCCGCGTTCTCCCCGGCGGCCGGAGTCCCGGCGCGGGAGCCCGCTGGGCCGATCCACACCGGCAGCCCGCCGGCCCGCGCCATGCCCGCCTCCGCGGGAGACTTCGCGGCCACCGCGTCCTCTGCCGGCGAGCCGAGGGCGACCGTCGCGGTGCCGGGCTGCGGCCAGGTCACCGCGGGAGCGCCGTCGACGTCGAACCGTGCGCCCGGGTCCGGCTCGGCGGCCCGCGCGCGGGTCTCGTGGCCGGGCACGGGACGCTGCTCCTGCGCCTCGTGCCAGCCCGGGTCGGCTGTCGCCCGCGCCTCCGGAAGGGGTACGGCCAGAGCGGCCGGCACCACGACCGCCAGCATTCCGGCGACCCCGGCCCAGCCTCGCCATGAAGCGAGCACGACTACCTCCGGTTGAACGTGGATGAGAGGGGGACGAGGCGGCGGTCAGCTGTCCAGGGGAAGGTTCATCGCGATGTTGACGACCTGGCGGTCGGTCAGGGTGCCGGTGTAGGCGCGGACGTCGTCGATGTCACCACTGAAGTAGTCCACGGCCGCGCTGCGGTATCTGGCGCGGCCGATCTGCAGCGCCCCTGCCGCCCATCCGCCGGTGACGGATCGCTGGTCGTTGAGCTGGCCGTTGACGTAAAGGCGGATCTGCTTGGACTGCTCGTCGTACACACCCGCCAGGTGGGTCCAGGTGTTGAGCACGGAACAGTCGATGGGCTCGGCCGAGATGGCGTGCGTCAGGGTGCCGTTGGCGGCGTCGGGGGACGTCGAGAACGACCAGTGCGGCACCGCGACGCCGTTCTCGGCGACGAGCCGGTAACCGAGGTAGAAGGAGCTGTAGGCGGCTCCGTCCTGGGCCAGGACGGTGATCGCGTGGCTCGGCAGCACGCAGGTGTCGTCGCCCGGCAGGCGTACCCAGGCCGTCACCGCGTAGCTGTGGTCGGTGCGCAGCGGCGCCGACGGGGTGGCCGCGTAGCCGGTGGTGCCGTTGAGGCTGAGCGCGCCGCCGCCGTCGAAGCCGTCGCCGGTCCAGGTGGCGCCGCCGCCGAGCGCCGCGGGCCAGCGGCTGTCGGTGGAGTTGGCCGCGGTGGTGCCCGTCCCTTCCTCGAACTTCCACCAGCCGCGCTGGATGGGCGGCTGTTTGGCCATGGCGGCGATCTCGTTGCCGAGCGCCGGGTCGTTGACGGTGCGCGGGTCGTCCGACAGCTCCCGCTTCCAGATCTTCACGTCGTCGACGTCGCCGGCGAAGTTCTCGATGTACCTGCCGTGCGACCGCACCCGGCCGATCTGCAGCGGGCCGGTCGCGTCCCAGGGCGCGTAGGGGTAGGGACCCGTCGTGGACTGGAGGATGCCGTTGACGTACAGGCGCAGTTGCCTGCGGGGGGCGTCGTACACGCCGGTCAGGTGGGTCCAGATGCCGGTCGTCGGCTCGGCGTCGCTGATCGCCCGGACGATGGTCTTGTCGTCGATGTCGGCGTCGAACTTGCTGAAGACCCACCGCTTGGAGCCGGAGGAGTAGTAGAGCTGGAATCCCGTGCCGCGTACGGCGTCCTGGCTGACCACGGTGGAGTTCTTGCTCTTGTCGGTCAGCAGCACCCAGGCCGAGACGCTCATGCTCCTGTTGGTGTGCACCACTGGGCCGTCCGTGCTGCCGTACCCGGTGCCGCCGTCCAGGCGCAGAGCCCCGGCCACGCGGCCGGGGAACCAGGTGGCGCCGCCCGCGATCGTCGCCGGGTGTGCCGTCGCTCCGGAGTCGGCCGCCGTGGCGCCCGAGGTCTCGTCCAGCCGCCAGTGTCCCTCCGGGCCGAACCCGGCTTTGACGTAGAAACCGTAGACGGCGGGGGTCTTGCCGACGTTGCCCGCCCGGTCGACCGGGTAGACGTACAGGGCGTTCAGCCAGTCATGGCGAGGGGCGAGGCGCACGTTGACGGACGTCTGCCCGGCGGGGATCTCGACCTGGGTGGCGGCGGTGGCCAGGGCGGGGTCGTCGAGCGCCCATCGGAAGGCCGTCACGTCGCTTTCCCCATCGCCGGGGGCCAGCGTGAACGCGCCCGCCCAGCCCACGCTGCCCTTCCAGTCGTCGGGGGTGTCGGCCGGATAATCGGCGGAGGTCACCTTGGGGAGGGTGGTCGGGTCGATCGTGTCCACGGTGAACTCGCACCACTTGCTCCACGCGCTGGAGTCGGTGCCGTCGTAGGCCTTGACCTTGTAGCTGTAGCTGTGACCGGTGACGAGCCCGGTCACCTTGACCGAGTGGTCGGTGGCCGAGGTGGTGTACTTGTAGGCGGTCTTACCACCGCCGGGCAGGGTCGAGGTGATGTCGTCCCACACGCCGGTGGCCTCGTTGTAATGGTGCACGATGAACTCGGCCCGTACGCCGTCGTTGGCCTTGTCCGGGTCGTAGATGCGAGCCTTGAGCTGGAGCGGGTTGGCCGCGTCACCCGCGTTCACGGCCGGGCGGGAGGCTCCGATGACGCAGGGGGTCGCCGGATAGGTGCCGATGCCCGACGGGACCGCCGGCGGGGTGTTGTAGTCGATCACGAGCTTGGGTGAGCTGCTGAAGCCCTTCCAGCCCCACACGCTGCCCGCGCCGTCGTCCTTGTCCTTCAGCCCGAAGGTGGTATTCGTCCAGCCGCCCTTGGCGGCCTTGACGATCGCGCTGGTGACGTTGAACTCGATGCCCTTGTCCGGGCAGGAGGAGCTGTACCCCGCGTCGGAGGCGACGCTGCCCAGATGGCTGCTCCATGACGGCTGGCGGCTCCAGGTGGTGGACGTCGAGATGCCGCTGGTCAGCCAGATCTCGGCGGCCTGCGGGCTCGATCTGCATCCCCAGGACTTCGTCTGTGTGATCCGGAAGGTCGCCTTCAGAATGTGCTTGCCGTTGACGTTGTCGGAGTCCATCCGGAAGAAGGACCGCTTGACCCCGCTGCCGTAGTAACCGATCTCGGGCGTGTGCGTGGAATTCCAGTACGACTGCGAGGGATAGGCCTTGTCCACATAGGTCCAGCGCAGCTTCGACCCCGACCACTGGGGGTCGATGTAGACGGGGTAGACCGTGTCAGGGCCGGTCAGCACCGAACCGTCGGGTCTGAGAACCATCCGGTCCCCGGCCACGTCGACGCCCATGAGCGCCTCCTTGGCCTGCTGCCGCGGCCCGGAGACCGCCGGTCCGAGGTCCCTGCCCGAGGAGTCCCACATGCGTGGCTGCGGCGCGTGAAAAACCTCCGTCCCCGTGTCGGTCACGGCGCCGAGGCCTCCGTCCGGCGTCTTGCGCACCGTCAGCCCGTCCGCCCGCAGGCCGAAGGCGAGCCCGGCCAGCGCCGGGTTGGCCGCGGCCTCCCGACTGTTCACCACCAGGACCTCGGAGTATCCGGCCACCGAGGCGGTCACCTTCAGGTCCACCCCGGGCAGCACCGACGCGTACGTCGCGGTGTCGCCGTCGAGGACGGGCTTCGGCAGCGTCGTCCCGGGCCAGGTCATCGCGACCGAACGCCCACCGTCACCGATGGTCGCGAGTTGCGCCGTCCCACCCCCGGAGAAGGACATCTCCAACGGCACCGCGACCGGCCGCACCGTGCCGTCCGCGAAGCGCAGGGTGGTGTCGACGTCGACCCAGTCGGCGCCGCGTCTCATCCGCTCGGGCAGCGCCGAGGTCTCGGAGGTGAGGCTGCCGTCGGCGTTGGCGAACACCTGCCGCATCTCGGTGCGCAGCGGCAGCACCTCCACCCGCTGCCGCGAGGTCCGCGCGAGTTCCACCGCCTGCCCTTCGCTCGAGGCGACGGCCGGCGGCGACGGGTCCGTGTCGCTCTGGGCCGTCGCGGGCACGGTGGGACCGGCGTGTACGGCGCCGGCCGTCAGCAGGGCGGCGGCGGCCAGGGCGATGCCGCGCGGGCGAAGGCGCATCGGGTCTCCATCAGGCGGGGGGGACGCACGGAACCGCAATGGTTCTCCGCCAGGAGATCAAGACCGGGTCCACCGCCGGTTCACTCGGAATGAACCGGGTGAACCGTGTGGTGGACCGGGTAAATCGGGTGGCCGTGTGAATCCGATGGCCGTGTGAATCCGGTGGCCGTGTGAATCCGGTGGACCATATGAATCGGGTGGACTGCGTGAATCCGATGAACCATGTGAATCCGGTGAACCGGCCCACCCGCCATCCCATGGTCGCGCCCCATGGGAACGCCTCGACCGGTCCGGAGCCGTGCTCACCGTTCGAGGACTGGTGCCCCGGGCGCGTCTGTAGCGGCCACCCGGCTGCGGCGGTAGCCGTACAGGAAGTAGACGCCCGCTCCGACGAGCATCCAGACGAGGAACCGCAGCCACGTCTCGATCGGCAGGTTGAGCATCAGGTAGAGCGAGGCGAGCACCGAAAGGACGGGCACCACCGGCATCCACGGCGTGCGGAACGCGCGCGGCAGGTCGGGCCGTGTCCGGCGCAGGATCAGCACGGCGATCGCGACCACGATGAACGCGAACAGTGTGCCGATGTTGACGAGCTGCGCGATCGCGCTGAGCGGGATCAGCGCGGCGAGCAGCGCGGTCGCGCAGCCGATGACGATCGTGATCCGGTAGGGCGTGCGGAACCGGGGGTGGACCCGGGCCAGGGAACGCGGCAGCAGGTTGTCGCGGCACATGGCGAACAGCACCCGGCTCTGGCCCAGCATGAGGATCATCACGACCGTGGTGAGCCCGGCGATGGCGCCGACACTGATCATCGTGGCGAGCCAGGGCTGCCCGACGGCGCGGAAGGCGTCGGCCAGCGGGGCCGACTCGCTGAGCGTGGAGTAGTGCTGCATGCCGACGACCACCAGCGAGACCGCGACGTAGAGCAGCGTGCAGACGGCGAGCGAGGCGATGATGCCGATCGGCAGGTCGCGCTGCGGGTCGCGGGTCTCCTCCGCGGCCGTCGCGACGACGTCGAACCCGATGTAGGCGAAGAACACCAGCGCGGCCGCGGTGAAGATGCCGAAGACCCCGTACGCCACGGGCGTCACGCCGAACACGACCTGGATGAGCGGGGCGGCCAGCCCGTGGTCGGCCGGAACCTCGTGGGGCGGCGGGATGAAGGGCCGGTAGTTCTCGCCCTTCACGAAGAACAGGCCGGCGGCGATCACGATCAGGACCACCACCAGCTTGATCGCCACCATGACGCCGTTGAAGCGGGCGGACATCTTGATCCCGGCGACCAGTACGGCCGTGAGCAGCAGCACGATCACCGCGGCCGGCACGTTGACGACCGCATGGTCGCCGGCGATCGACTCCGGCAGATGGATCCCGAAGTTCTTCAGCAGCGACGTGAAGTAGCCCGACCACCCGGCGGCCACCACCGCGCCCCCGAGAGCGAGCTCCAGCATCAAATCCCAGCCGATGATCCAGGCCGGGAACTCCCCGATCGTCGCGTAGGAGAACGTGTAGGCCGAGCCCGCCACCGGCACCGTGGAGGCGAACTCCGCGTAACATAGCGCCGCCAGCCCGCACACGACGGCCGCGACCACGAAGGAGATCGCGACCGCCGGGCCGGCCGCCTGGCGCGCGGCCACGCCGGTCAGCACGAAGATCCCGGTGCCGACGATGACGCCGATGCCGAAGACGGTCAGGTCGAGAGCGGACAGGCTCCGCCTCAACCGGTGTTCGCCGCCCTCGGCGTCGGCGATGGACTGCTCGACCGGTTTCGTCCGGAAAACGCTCATCCGCAGGCTCCTCGTAAGGTGGCTGACCTGCAGACTTCCCGGAAACCGGGGGTTTTACTCGTGGTTTGTCAGTCCGTCGGCTGGACTTGTCGTGAAGGTTGCCCCTCCAGCATGGGCGAGCGCAGGGCGACCGCTTCGGTGATCTTCCTGGCGATGCCCTGCCCGGTGAGGCCGATCTCGGACAGGATCTTCGGTCGCTTGGCGTGGTCGAGGAACCGCTGCGGGATGCCGTACGTGCGCACCGGCACGTCGACGTCCGCGTCGCGCAGCAGGCGGGCCACGGCGTCGCCGACGGCGCCCACCCTGCCGTTGTCCTCCACCACGGCGACCAGCTTGTGCGCCGCGGCGGCCCCGATCAGCGCCTCGTCCAGCGGCTTGACCCAGCGCGGGTCGACCACCGTGGTCGAGATGCCCTGGGCGTCGAGCAGCACCGCCGCCTCCAGGCAGGCCTCGGCCATCGGGCCGACGGCGACGATCAGCACGTCGGCCCCGTCGGCACCGCCCGAGCGCAGCACGTCCATGCCGCCGATCCGGCCGACGGCCTCGATCTCGGGCGCCACGGCGCCCTTGGGATAGCGCAGCGCCGTGGGTCCGTCCGACACCGCGACGGCCTCGCCCAGCAGCTCGCGCAGTCGTACGGCGTCACGCGGCACGGCGACCCGCAGCCCGGGGACGATCTGGAGGATCGACAGGTCCCACATCCCGTTGTGGCTGGGCCCGTCGTCGCCGGTCACCCCGGAGCGGTCGAGCACGACGGTGACGGGCAGCCGGTGCAGCGCCACGTCCATCAGAAGCTGGTCGAAGGCCCGGTTGAGGAACGTCGCGTAGACCGCCACGACCGGGTGCAGACCGCCCATGGCGAGGCCGGCGGCACTGGTCAGGGCATGCTGCTCGGCGATGCCCACGTCGTAGATGCGGTCGGGGTAGGCCGCGGCGAAGGGGGCGAGCCCGACGGGGTGCAGCATCGCCGCGGTGATGGCGACGATGTCGTCCCGCTCGGCGCCGAGCCGCACCAGCTCCTCGCTGAACACGTTGGTCCAGCCGTGCGGCTTGGGCCGCTCCTCTCCGGTGACCGGGTCGAAGGGGCCCGGCCCGTGGAAGCAGTCCTCGTCGTGGTTCTCCGCGTGGGCGTAACCGTGCCCCTTGCGGGTGAGCACGTGCACGATGACCGGCCCTCCGAACGCCCTGGCCCGGCGCAGGGCGGACTCCACGGCCGGCTCGTCGTGGCCGTCGATCGGGCCGACGTACTTGAGCCCGAGGTCCTCGAACAGGACCTGCGGCGTCAGGATGTCCTTGACGCCCTTCTTGATCCCGTGCAGCGTCTCGTAGATCGGCGCGCCGACCACGGGCACCCGGCCGAGGTTGTTCTTCACCAGCTCCAGCGCGTGCTCGTAACCCTGGGTCATGCGCAGCGACGACAGGTGCGAGGCGAGGCCGCCGATGGTCGGCGAGTAGGAGCGGCCGTTGTCGTTAACCACGATGATCAGCGGCAGGTCCCGGCGCGCCGCGATGTTGTTCAGGGCCTCCCAGGCCATGCCGCCGGTGAGCGCCCCGTCGCCGATCACGGCGACCACCTTGCGTCCGCTCTCACCGCGCACGCGGAAGGCCTTGGCCAGGCCGTCGGCGTAGGACAGCGCGGTCGAGGCGTGGGAGTTCTCGACCAGGTCGTGCTCGGACTCGGCCCGGCTCGGATAGCCCGACAGCCCGCCCTCCTGGCGCAGCGTGTCGAAGTCGCCGGCCCGGCCCGTCAGCATCTTGTGCACGTACGCCTGGTGTCCGGTGTCGAAGATGATGGGGTCGCGCGGCGAGTCGAAGACCCGGTGCAGGGCGATGGTCAGCTCCACGACACCGAGATTGGGGCCGAGGTGGCCGCCGGAACGCGACACGGAGGCGACCAGCAGCTCGCGGATCTCCTCCGCCAGCTGGGGCAGCTCGCCGGCCTCCAGTCGCTTGACGTCGAGCGGGTCCTTGATCGTCTCCAGAATCCCCAACAGTCTTCCTCTCCCGCTCGCCATCGAACAGACACGCAGTCTAATTCGCGGGAGCGCTCGCCACTTCCGGGCCTGCGCTGAATCTTGACACACTCCCCGCGAATCCCTTTGATTCTGCTTTACTCCCGGGTCACTTCCGCACTACCCGGCCCATGCCGGCCACCTCCTCGACTGTCCCAACGTTTCACGGAGCGGGGAGTTCCGCCAGGCATCGCCGGACGACGGCCCGCACGCCTCCCCCGCCTCGGGCGTCCCGGAGCTCACAGCGGAGGCCGGGGAGACGCTACGAGGGCGCCAGGCGCGCCAGTGCCTCCAGGGGGTCGTCGAGCACCTGGGCGAAGGCCAGCTCCGCCGCCCCCACCAGGGTGGCGTCGTCGCCGAGGGCCGACGTGCGCAGCCGGAGCCGTTCCCTGGACGCGATCAGCGTCGTGGTGTTGATCTGGCTCCTGATCTGGGCGGCCGCCCCCAGGTAGAGCTCCTTCAGCACGCCACCGAAGATCACCATCTCCGGATTGAAGATCTTGACGAGGTTGGCCACGCCGAGGCCGAGCCAGTCGCCCACACGATGCAGGGCGTCCTGCGCCCCGATGTCGCCGCGGTCGGCGGCATCGATCACCACACGTACGGCCTCGCCGCCGATGGCCTGGCCGTACCGGCCGGCGTGCTCCATCAGCGCGCGCTCCCCCACCTCGGCCTCCAGGCAGCCGCGCGATCCGCACGCGCACAGACGTCCGCCCGGATTTATGATCATATGCCCGACCTCGCCGCCGTAGCCGCCCAGGCCGCCGAGAAGCCGTCCGTTCACGATGATCCCACCGCCGATGCCCACGTCACCGTGCAGGTAGATGAGATCCCGGCAGCCAACGCCGACGCCACGCGCCTGCTCGGCGAGCGCGCCCAGGTCTCCGTCGTTGCCGACCGCGACGTTCAGGCCGATCGCGAGCCGTTTCGTCAGCTCCTCGCCGAACGGCGCGTCCTCGAAGCCGATGTTCGGCCCGAACCTGACGACTCCGTCCGTACGGCCGACGGCGCCGCAGACGGCGGCCGCCGCCCCCACGCAGATCGTGTCCGGCCGGGTCCTGCGGCGCATCTGCCTGGCGAACCCGGCGAGCGCGGCGACGACCTCGTCCATGCCGAACCCGTGGCGCGGCCGGACCATCTGACGGCGGTCCAGGATCACCCCGCCCAGGCCGACCCGCGCCGCGACCAGCCGGTCGACTCCGACGTCGAAGGCGAACACGTAGACCCGCGCGGACTCCGGCAGCACCACCAGCGAGGGCCGTCCGGCCCGGCCGGTGTCCCTCGGCAGTTCCTCGCGTACCAGTCCCGCCGCCGTGAGGTCGGCGGTGAGCGCCATGATGGTGCTGCGGTTCAGCCCCATGAGGTTGGTCAGCTCCGCCCGCGACGTCGGGCCCGCGAGATGGACGTGGCGCAGCAGCGTGCCGAGGTTATGCTTGCGGATCTCCTCCTGGGAGGGACCTGCACGCATCATGGCCAGCCTCGGATTCCGTGTGGGTCAGATCGGTCAAAACGGTCAGGTCAGTCGGAGTGGGGTCGGAGATCACTTTAGCGGGAGCCCGGCCCCGATCATCGTCGGCCGACCGCCGCCGCCCGCTTCCTCGACAGCGCGTCCACGCTCGCGGCGAGCAGCAGTACGGACCCCGTCACCACGAACTTGACGCCCGCGCTGTAGCCCATGAGGCCCATGCCGTTGTCGATGACCGCCACGACCGCGCCGCCGAGCACGGCGTCGAGCGCCCGGCCCCGGCCGCCGAACAGGCTGGTGCCGCCGATGACCGCCGCGCCGACGGCGAACAGCAGCACGTTGCTGCCGCCGGTGTTGGGGTCGACCGAGTTGGCGCGGGAGGCGGCGATGATGCCGCCGAGCGAGGCCATGAACGAGCAGATCACGAAGGCGGAGATGCGGATGCGGTCGACGTCGATGCCGGCCCGGCGGGCCGCCTCCGCGTTGCCGCCGACGGCGTAGATGTGCCTGCCGTACGCGGTCCTGCGCAGCACGAACGTCCAGACGATCAGCAGCAGCACGATCAGGGGGACCACGATCGGCACGCCCTTGAGCGACACGATCAGGGCGTTCCTGCTGCGCTCGAGGTTCAGCACGTAGACCGCCACGCCCACGACGACGGCGAGCGCCGCCACCCGGAACGCGATCACGCTCATCGGGTCGGCGACCAGGCCGCGCGCCATCCGGCGGCGCGCCTGGAGGATCTGGATGGCGGCGTAGGCGGCCACGCCCACGATCGCACCGAACCAGCCGATGAGGGGCGGCACGTTGTTGTTGGCGATCGCGAGGATCGTGCTGTCGCGGATCGAGATGTTCGTGCCGTCCTTGACCAGCAGCAGCACGACGCCCTGGAAGGCGAGGAACGCGGCCAGCGTGACGACGAAGGAGGGGATGCCGAGCTTCGCCACCAGCGAGCCGAGCACCAGCCCGATCAACGCGCCGGTGAGCATCGCGGCCAGGACCGCCAGATACCACGGCCAGCCCTCCAGCGTCAGCAGCACGGCGAGCACGGCGGCGCACACGCCGCTGGCGAAGCCGGCCGACAGGTCGATCTCCCCGAGCAGCAGGACGAAGACCAGGCCCATCGCGATGACGGTCACCGCCGCGCCCTGGGTGAACAGGTTGGCGAAGTTGACCGCCGACAGGAAGGCCGGCCGCAGCACCGAGAAGATCGCGCAGAGCACGACCAGGCCGAACACGGCGGGCAGTGCGCCGAGTTCGCCGCCGCGCACCCGCTCGAAGTAGCCCCTGACGTGTACGCCTACCGAGGCGTCGGAAGCGCGCTGCTCGGGGAGCGTTTCCGTGGTCATGTTGTCGCTCCGTTGCCGTTCCCGAGCCCGAGCTCGCCGCTGCGCCCGGAGGTGATGAGTTCCACGACCTGCGAGTGGGTCACCTCGGAGGTCCTGATCTGGGCGGCCATCCGGCCGAGGTAGAGCGCCGCGATCCGGTCGGACACGGCGAACACGTCGTTCATATTGTGGGAGATGAGCACCACGGCGAGCCCGTTGTCGGCCAGTCGCCTGACCAGCTCGAGCACCTGCGCCGTCTGCGCCACGCCGAGGGCGGCGGTCGGCTCGTCCAGGATGACGACCTTGCTGTTCCACAGCACGGCCTTGGCGATGGCCACCGTCTGCCGCTGGCCGCCGGAGAGGCTGGAGACGTGCTGGCGGAGCGACTTGACGGTGCGGACCGACAGCCCCGCCAGGGTCTTGGCCGCCATCTCCTCCATGGTGGCCTCGTCCAGGACCAGGCCGCTCTTGCGTTCCCGGCCCAGGAACATGTTCTGCACGATGTCGAGGTTGTCGCAGAGCGCGAGATCCTGATAGACGATCTCGACGCCCAGCTCCGCGGCATCCCGGGGACCATGCACCTGGACCTTCCGGCCTTCGAAGAAATACTCCCCGGAGTCGATCTGGTGAATGCCCCCGATGCATTTCACCAGCGTGGACTTTCCTGCGCCGTTGTCGCCGACGAGTGCGGTCACCTCCCCGGCATGGGCCGAGAAGGCGACATCGTGAAGGACCTGCACGGGGCCGAAGCTCTTGTTGATGCCGCGCAGCTCCAGGATCGGTCCCTGGGACACGATGAGCCACTCCATTGTTCAGAGGCGGACGTGCGTACGGCGGGGCGCCGCGACGGCGCCCCGCTGTGGACGGCCGGTCAGCTGATGCCGGCCTCGGTGCACTTGGCGGCGAACTCGTCGACGCACAGCTCGTCCTTGCTCACGTATCCGTCGGCCACCACGTCCTTGACGCTGTCGAAGAAGATGGCCTGGGGTTCGAGCAGCACGGAGGGCACGTCCCGGCCGGTCTCCGGGTCCTTGAGGGACGCGCTCGCCGTGGGCTTCTCACCCTTGGCGAGTGCGACGGCGAGCGCGGCGGCCGCGTCGGCCTCCTTCTTGACCGCCTTGTAGACGGTCATGCACTGGTCGCCGGCGAGGATGTTCTGCAGGCCCTGCACGCTGGCGTCCTGGCCGGTGACCGGGACCTTGCCGTTGAGCTTCTGCTTCCGCAGCACGGCGATGGCCGCGTTGCCCAGGCTGTCGTTCGCGGCCAGCACGCCGGCGATCTTGGGCTCCTGGGTCATCATCTGCTCGAAGATCGTGCCGCCCTGGACGGGATCCCACTCGGGGACCGACTGGTCCGGGCCCTTGACGTACTCGCCGGAGTCGTACTTCGGCTGGAGCACGCCGTCGTACCCCTGCTTGAACAGCGTGGCGTTGTTGTCGGTCGGCGCGCCGTTCATCTCGGCGATGATCGGCTTGTCCGCCTTCTTGTCGGTCAGGCACTTGACCAGGCCCTCGCCCTGCAGCGTGCCGACCTTCACGTTGTCGAAGGACACGTAGTAGGCGGCGCTGCCGCCCAGCGTGAGCCGGTCGTAGTCGATGGTCGCGACACCCTGCGACTGGGCCTTGTCCAGAACGGCCTTGCCGGTGCCGCTGTCCAGGTTCACGATCATCAGTACGGTCGCGCCGTTAGTGATCATCTGGTCGGCGATGGTCTGGAACTGGTTCTTGTCACCCTGGGCGTTCTGGATGTCGTACTCGACGCCCGCCGCTTCGAATGCCTCCTGGAGGTACTTGCGGTCCGCGGTCTCCCAACGAGCGGACGACTTGCTGTCGGGGAGGATGACGCCGATCTTCCCGGCGGGCTTGGCCGGGGCGGCCGAGGCCGCGTCCGTGCTCTGGGCCGACGTGTCACCGCTCTCGCCCCCGCAGGCGGTGAGGCCGAGGGTGAGTGCCGCCGCGGCGGCACCGATGCTGAGGATCCCCTTGCGCATGATGCACGGGTCCTTTCTCTGGCTGGGGGTCTATGGGGGGAGGTACGGCCTGGCCGGATCGCGGCTCTCGCCGTGCTGATGAATGTTGTTTGGCACAACGTACGACTCCGACGCCTGCGGTTGAAGACACAGGAAGGTAACGTTTGTTGTCTGCCATAACAATCAAGAAACGCGGCCGGTTCAGTGCGAGCCGGTGAGACTCTGGACGAGCAGCACGCAGGCGGACAGGGCCGCGACGCAGAGCACCGCGAGCCGGACGCGGCCGCCGTCGAGGTAGCGCCGCAGCGGGCCGGACGCCGCGAAACCGGCCACCACGAAGGGGATCAGCAGCGCTCCCGCACCGAGGACGCGCGGCGGCATCAGCCCGAGGGCGGCCAGCACCGCGATCGACTGCAGCGCGCTCAGGAAGAAGAACATCGCGAGGGTCGCCCTGATCTGCGGGCCCCGGGCGCTCTGGTAGACCAGCGCGATCGGCGGTCCGCCGATGCCGGTGGCCGTGCCCGTCACACCGGAGAGGAAGCCGGCCGCCGACAGCGTGACCCCGTTGCGCGGCACCGCCATCGCCCGGGCGGTCAGCACCACCGCGACGAGCACCATCATCCCGACGGCGACGCCGAGCGTGCTCGTGCTCACGTACACGACGACGAAGCCGCCGATCACGCTGCCCGGCAGTCTCCCCAGTACGGCGAAGCCGAGGCCGCGCCAGTCCACCCGCCGCCATTCGGCCGCCAGCGTGAACAGGGGCATGGCGGCATTCACGATCATGATCGTCCCCGGCATGGCCGTCGGGTCGAGCAACGTCAGCAGGGGGGCGGCCACCAGGCCCATCCCGAACCCGACCCCACCCTGCACCAACGCCCCAACGAAAACCGCAAATCCCCCAATAAGTAACAAAACCACAGAATGATCCATGTCGGCCGACCCTAACGCCGCAGCGTGTACGGCAGCCAACGGGTTATCCGTCCCAAGCCCAGTCGAAGCAGGACAATAACTGTGCGTAATCGAAATCTATTGCGAGAGTAATCACTCGTCCATAGACTTCTGTACGGCCACTGGGCCGTAGACCCCAATGTAGATCGGACCGTAGCCTCACCCGTATGAGCACAGAACCCAAGACGACGACGATCAGGGTCAGCCTCGCCACCCGCGATGAGATCGCGAAACTCGCCGAGCAGGAAGGAAAGTCGATGACGGCAGTGGTGGACGAAGCCATCAGAGAGCACCGCAGGAAGCTCCGCTGGCAGCGAGTCGCGGAACAGATGGAGCGGACCAGAAGAGAGGATCCAGAAAGCTGGGCGGAGTACGTAGCGGAACGCGACCGCTGGCTCGGCCCCCCGTCCCGACACAGACGGATAGCTCCGGAATGGGAAGGACTTATCGAGTCTCCAGAGGAGAGCGATGAAGGTTAGGCAAGGGGATATCTGGTGGGCCGACCTTGGCGAGCCAGTCGGCCGGGAGCAGGGGTACGACCGTCCCGCCCTCGTCGTCAGCAACGACCGCGTCAACCGAACCATCTGGGATCCCGTTCTCGCCGTCCCGCTGACCACGCGGTTCCGGGATTGGGACAATCACATCTTTATAAGGCCACAGGGAACAGGACTGCCGAAGTCCAGCTGGGCGATGACGGAACAGGTGCGCGCGATCTCGCCCGAGCGATTCGGCGCGAGGATCGGCAGCGTACCCCCAGACGTTCTGTCGGAGATCGCCGAGTGGATCTACGACATGCTGTAGGAACACCGTAGCCGCCCTGAGGGGACGGTGGTCCCGATCAGAACGGCTACGGTGATGGATGCGTCGGAGCGCTCAGCTCTTGGCGGCGCGCGTCAGCTCTTGGCGCGCAGGGAGCGCAGGACGTACTGCATGATGCCGCCGTGGCGGTAGTAGTCGGCCTCGCCCGGCGTGTCGATCCGTACGACCGCCTGGAACTCCACGTCACCGGCCCGTACGGTCACGGTCGCCGGCGTGCCGCCCGCGTTGAGCTCCTCGACACCGGTGATGTCGAAGGTCTCCGTGCCGGTCAGGCCGAGTGACGCGGCGCTCTGGCCCTCGGGGAACTGCAGCGGGAGCACGCCCATGCCGATCAGGTTCGACCGGTGGATGCGCTCGTAGGACTCGGCGATGACGGCACGGACGCCGAGCAGCGCGGTGCCCTTGGCCGCCCAGTCGCGCGACGAGCCCGAGCCGTACTCCTTGCCGGCCAGGATGACCAGCGGGATGCCCGCGCTCTCGTAGTTCTGCGCCGCCTCGTAGATGGTCGTCTGCTCGCCGTCCCGGGTGAAGTCCCGGGTGAAGCCGCCCTCGACCCCCTCGAGCAGCAGGTTGCGCAGCCGGATGTTGGCGAACGTGCCGCGGATCATCACCTCGTGGTTGCCCCGGCGGGAGCCGTACGAGTTGAAGTCCCTGACCTCGACGCCGTGCTCGCGCAGGTAGCGGCCGGCCGGCGAGTCGGCCTTGATCGACCCGGCGGGCGAGATGTGGTCGGTGGTGACCGAGTCGCCGAGCAGGGCGAGCACACGGGCGCCGTGGATGTCCGACACCGGCTCCGGCGAGGCCGGCATGCCGTCGAAGTACGGCGCCTTGCGCACGTAGGTCGAGTCGGCGGCCCACTCGAAGGTGTCGCCGGTCGGGATCGGCAGCGACCGCCAGTGCTCGTCGCCCTTGAACACGTCGGCGTAGTCCCGCAGGAACATGTCCTGGCTGATCGACTTCGACACCACCTCGGCGACCTCCTCGGCCGAGGGCCAGACGTCCCTGAGGAACACCGGCGTGCCGTCTGATCCGATGCCGAGCGGCTCGTTGTCGAGGTCGATGTCCATGGTCCCGGCCAGCGCGTACGCCACGACCAGCGGCGGGGACGCGAGGTAGTTCATCTTGACGTCCGGGTTGATCCGGCCCTCGAAGTTGCGGTTGCCGGACAGCACGGCGGTCACCGCGAGGTCGGATGCGTGCACGGCCTTGGAGATCTCCGGGTCCAGCGGGCCGGAGTTGCCGATGCAGGTGGTGCAGCCGTAGCCGACCAGGTTGAAGCCCAGCTTGTCGAGGTAGGGCTGCAGCCCGGAGCGCTCGAAGTAGCCGGTGACGACCTGGGAGCCCGGCGCGAGCGAGGTCTTCACCCACGGCTTGCGGGTCAGGCCGCGGTCGACGGCGTTCCTGGCCAGCAGCGCAGCGCCGAGCATCACGTAGGGGTTGGAGGTGTTGGTGCAGGAGGTGATCGCGGCGATCACCACGGCGCCGTGGTCGACCTCGAACGACGTGCCGTCCGCCAGCGTGACCGGGGTCGGCCGGTACGGACGGCCCCCGTTGAGCCGGGCCGCATGCGGCTGGTCGCCGACCTCGCTGTGCGAGATCGCCGGGGAGTCCGAGGCCGGGAACGACTCGTCCGACGCCTGGTCGGCCGGGCCCTGGATGCTGCTGCCGGGCACGTAGTTGCGCACCGCGCCCCGCCAGGCCTCCTTCGCCTCCGACAGCGCGATGCGGTCCTGCGGCCGCTTCGGCCCGGCGATCGACGGGACGACCGTGGACAGGTCGAGCTCGATGTACTCCGAGTAGCGCGCCTCCCCCGGGGCCGCCGGGTCGAGCCACAGGCCCTGCTCCTTGGCGTACGCCTCGACGAGCGCGACCTGAGCGGCCGACCGGCCGGTGAGCGTGAGGTAGTCGATCGTCTGGCGGTCGATCGGGAAGATCGCACAGGTGGAGCCGAACTCCGGGCTCATGTTGCCGATCGTGGCGCGGTTGGGCAGCGGCACGGAGGCCACGCCCTCGCCGTAGAACTCGACGAACTTGCCGACCACGCCGTGCTCGCGGAGCATCTCGGTGATGGTGAGGACCAGGTCGGTGGCGGTCGCCCCGGCGGGCAGCTTGCCGGTGAGCTTGAAGCCGACCACCCGGGGGATCAGCATGGAGATCGGCTGGCCGAGCATCGCGGCCTCCGCCTCGATGCCGCCGACGCCCCAGCCGAGGACGCCGATGCCGTTCTGCATGGTGGTGTGGGAGTCGGTGCCGACACAGGTGTCGGGGTAGGCCGCGCCGTCCCTGGACATGACCACACGGGCCAGGTGCTCGATGTTGACCTGGTGGACGATGCCGGTGCCCGGCGGGACGACCTTGAACTCGGCGAACGCGCTCTGACCCCAGCGCAGGAACTGGTAGCGCTCGTGGTTGCGCTCGTACTCCCGCTCGACGTTGCGCTGGAAGGCGTCCGGGTGGCCGAAGTAGTCGACGATGACGGAGTGGTCGATGACCAGCTCGGCGGGGGCGAGCGGGTTGATCTTGCCGGGGTCGCCGCCGAGGTCGCGCATCGCCTCGCGCATGGTGGCGAGGTCGACGATGCACGGGACACCGGTGAAGTCCTGCATGATCACCCGGGCCGGGGTGAACTGGATCTCCACGCTCGGCGCGGCGTCCGGGTTCCAGCCCCCGATCGCCCGGATGTGGTCGGCGGTGATGTTCGCGCCGTCCTCGGTGCGCAGCAGGTTCTCCAGCAGGATCTTGAGGCTGTACGGGAGGCGCGCCGACCCCTCGACGGCGTCCAGCCGATAGATCTCGTACGACGCGTCGCCGACGCGCAGCGTGTCACGGCTGCCGAAGCTGTTCGCGGACACGAAGTTCGCCTCCCCAGGTTTCCGGGATTGTCACAGGTTTTCGGATATGTCATCCTGCCGCACTCGTCGAGGGCGACCCGCACTAAGGCTCGCCTAACTCTCAAGGTCGGCAGGTGTCTCGACATCAAGATATCGTGAGAGATATCTCGATATCAAGTTACTTATCAGTAATCGGGTCAGGCCGGGATCAGCCGCAGGCAGAGCAGGGCGAGCACGACGACCGACAGGGCCGGGCCGAGGAACTTCTTCTCGAAGGTCTTCCCCGTCTTGATCCCGATGTCGTACGGCAACAGCCACCGCTTCTTGATCGGCCACAGCACCGGGCAGCCCCGCTCGGTCAGGCAGTCGCCGATCACGTGGACGAGGCAGCCGACGCCGATCGCGACACCGAGCCACGCGTAGGTGACGCCCATCGATAAGAAGACGACGAAGGTCGCCGCCGTGAGCGCCACGTTGATGACGGCCGAGGTGATGGTCTTTCGCGGCACGCCGACCCCGACCGCCCGCAGCGCGAGCCCGATCATCAAGACGACGAGGATGTCGCGCCCGATCGGATAACGCTCCGCGAGCAGATGTGCGCCCAGGCCCGCGAGCACGGAGAACAGCAGCGAGTGTGTGGCGTGCCGATGCCCGCCGCTGACGAAGTTGACCGCCTTGCTGAGCAGCCAGGTCACCGGGCCGAAGGTCTGCGCGATCGTGGCACTGGGGTGATCGAGATCGGGCAGCATGGCCGCCCCGGCGCAGACCAGCGCGCCCGCCATCAACTCGGGCGGCGTCAGCATGCCGCCGGTCACCGCGGCGAGCTCCGGCATCCCGAGGGCGTCGGGAAGCGCCACCAGGCCCGGCGCGGCGGCCAGCCATACGGCCGCCCCGCTCAATGCGTGCGAGTGTCCCATCATGGCAAGATCACGCCCTGAGACTACCGCGCCCGGGCGGCGGGACGCCCGCGGCGACGGCGTCGGCGACGGTAAAGACGGTGGTCAGCGCGCGGGCAGCAAAAAAGACGGGACTGTCCCGCTCCAAGAGCACCCCCCAGCCCTCTCAAAGCGGAACGGTCCCGTCTTACCGAGATAACGCTCTGGTCTCGGCCTATGTTCCCCTTCATGGTAAGGCCTTGAGTGATCTGCGTCACTCTTCCGGTCATGCCATTCGGGTCTGAGACCGGATGCCCCAGAAGCGGTCCGGGGCTGGCTCGCTCACAGTCGCGGATCCACCGGTTCGGACTCCAGCGCGAGCACGGCGAAGACCGCCTCGTGGACGCGCCAGAGCGGCTCGCCCTCGGTGAACCGGGTGATCGCCTCCAGCCCGAGCGCGTGCTCCCGCAGCGCCAGCGAGCGCTTCTTGCCGGTGAACCGGTGCCGCAGCACGTCGAGCGACTCGGTGTAGTCGGGCCCGTAGACGATGCGCAGATATTCCCGCCCCCGCACCTTGATCCCCGGTTGCACCCGCCTCGGCACGGGCCGGTCCGAAGTGACCTGCGCCTGCGTGAACCGGGCCTGCGTGAACCGGGCCTGCGTGAACCGGGCCGGCGTGAACCGGGCCGGCGTGAACTGAGCCGGTTTCACGACCATGCCCTCGCCGCCCGCCTCCGTGAGCGCCGACCACCACGCGACCGCCGCGGCCCGCTCCTCCGGCGAGTCGAGCGAGACGAAGACATGCCGGGTCGGGGTGATGACGTCGGCGTCGAGGCGGCCCAGCAGGTCCAGATGCCACTCATGCGGGCGCTCCACGGCGGTCGGCAGGCCCTCGCAGGCGAGGATCTGGAACGGCGCGAGCCGGACGCCCTCCAGACCCGAGACCGGCCCGCAGTACCGCGCGTACGCCTCCCGGAACAGGGCGGCGTTGCGCGCGCGCAGCCGGGCACGCTCCATCGGGGCCGCCACGTCCAGGCCGCGCCGCGCGGCCCGCTCCAGCACCGCGACCGTCTCGGGCAGCGTGGCGGCGGCCGCCGCGCCGACGGAGGCGTACTGCTCGCGGATGAGCCCCTCGGCCTTGGCCGACCAGGGCAGCAGCTCGCAGTCGAGCACCACCCAGTCGGAGTCCAGCTCCCGCCACAGCGGGCGCACCGCCTCGCGCAGGCGGTCGACGAGACCGGCGGCGCGGTCGTGGTCGTCGAAGAACGGCCGGCCGGTGCGGGTGTAGACGACCCCCGCCGAGCCGTCGGCGACGCCGAACCGCTTGGCCGCCGTCTCCGGGGTCCTGGCCAGTACGGCTATCGCACGCGAGCCCATGTGCTTCTCCTCGCACACCACCCGCGCGACGCCGGCCGCGGCGAACTCCTCGAACGCCTCGGCCGGGTGCTCCAGGAAGCCGTCGAGCGTCGAGGTCTGCGGCGGCGCCATCGTCGGCGGGAGGTAGACCAGCCAGCGCGGGTCCACGGCGAACCGGCTCATGATCTCCAGCGCGGCCCGCGAGTTCTCCTCCGCGATCTTGACGCGGCCGCCGTACCTCGTCTCCACGTACCGCGTGCCGTCCACGTCGCCGATGTCGAGCACGCCCGGATCTCGGACGACCGCCGGCGCGGCGAGCGGCCGGACCGGCTCGTACCAGACCTTCTCCGCCGGGACCGACACGATCTCCCGCTCGGGATAGCGCAGCGCGGTCAGCCGCCCGCCGAAGACCGCCCCGGTGTCCAGGCAGATCGTGTTGTTGACCCACTCGGGCTCCGGGATCGGCGTGTGCCCGTAGACGACCATCGCACGTCCCCGGTACTCGTTCGCCCACGGGTAGCGCACCGGCAGGCCGTACTCGTCGGTCTCTCCCGTGGTGTCGCCGTACAACGCGAAGGCCCGGACCCGGCCGGAGGCCCGACCGTGGTAGGCCTCCTTGAGCCCGGCGTGTGCCACCACCAGCCGGCCGCCGTCGAGCCGGTAGTGGCTCATCAGCCCGTCCATGAACTCCCGTGCGGACTCCCGGAACTCCGCCGGCTCGGCGGCGAACTGCTCCAGCGACCGCTCCAGCCCGTGGGTGGCGCGTACGGCATGGCCGCGCAGCGCACGGACCAGCTTCTGCTCGTGGTTGCCGCAGACGCACAGCGCGGTGCCGGCCGCGACCATGCCCATGACCAGGCGGAGCACGCCCGGCGTGTCCGGGCCGCGGTCGACGAGGTCTCCGACGAACACGGCCGTGCGGCCCTCGGGGTGCGCGGCGCCGTCCGGCGTGACCCGCCAGCCGAGGCGGCGCAGCAGCGACTCCAGCTCCGACCGGCAGCCGTGCACGTCGCCGATGATGTCGAAGGGGCCGGTCAGCTCGGTCCGGTCGCTCCACGCCTTCTCGTAGCCGACGACGACCCGGTCGGCGTCCTCCCCGCGCAGGACGTGCACCCGGCGGAAGCCGTCCTTGCCGATCTTGCCGAGCGACCGCCTGAGGTCCCTGCGCTGGCGGCGGATCACCTGCGGGCCGAAGTCCCGGTCGGGCCGGTTCGCGTTGCGGGCGATCGCCACCTCCTCCGGCACGTCCAGCACGATGGCGTCGGCGAGCACGTCGTGCGCGCGGGCCAGCTCGATCAGCTTCTTGCGCGCCTCCCACTGCACGTTGGTGGCGTCCACGACCGTGAGCAGGCCGCGCCTGAGCCGGGTGCCGACGATGTAGTGGAGCACGTCGAAGGCGTCCGGAGTGGCCGACTGGTCGTTCTCGTCGTCGGCGACCAGCCCGCGGCAGAAGTCCGACGAGACGACCTGGGTCGGCCGGAAGTGCCGCGCCGCGAACGTGGACTTGCCGCTGCCGGAGATGCCCACCAGCACGACCAGTGACATCTCCGGCACGTTCACCGGAACGACTCCGGAAACGCTCATGGGCGCGCTCATCGTCTCCCCCTCGATGTGAAGACGGCGAGCTGGGTGGGCGGCCCCACCTCGGGGTCGGCCTCCCCCACGGGTCGCAGGGTCACGGCGTAGCCGTACCTCTCGCAGACCCCGGCCGTCCACTCGGCGAACTCGGCGCGGGTCCACTCGAACCGGTGGTCGGGGTGCCGCCGCGCGGGCGGGCCGCCCTCCCGGGCCAGGAACTCGTACTTCACGTTGTACTCCGCGTTCGGCGTGGTCACGATCACGTGCGCGGGCGTCGCCGTACCGAAGACCACCCGTTCGAGCGCGGGCAGCCGCGGCGGGTCGACGTGCTCGACGACCTCCATCAGCACCGCGGCGTCGTGCCCGGCGAGCCGGGCGTCGGTGTACGTCAACGACCCCTGGAACAACTCCAGCCTGGCGCGCTTGGCGTCCGGCATGCGGTCCGGTCTGAGCCTGCGGCCGGCCATGGCGAGCGCCCACGCCGACACGTCCATCCCCGTGACCCGCGTGAAGGCGGGCCTGGCCAGCAGGGCGGAGAGCAGCTGCCCGGATCCGCAGCCGAGGTCTATCACTGTGCGGGCGCCGATCTCCTCCAGGGCCGCCACCACCGCCTCCCGGCGCAGCACGTTCAGCGGGGGCGTCCTGATCTCGCCGCCGGAGTCGTCGACGGCGTCGCCGCCGGTCTCACCCGCGGTCTCCTCCTCCACGGGCGGCGCCAGCGTCTCCTCGAGGTCGTCGCCGAGCTCGGCCAGGCGGGCGAATGCCTCCCGGGTGAGCGCGGCGCGCCTGCCGAGATAGCGACGCGTGATCAGCCCGCGCTCGGGGTGGGCGGCGAGCCAGCCCTCCCCCGCGCGTACGAGCTTGTCGACCTCGTCGCCGGCCATCCAGTAGTGCTTGGCGTCGTCCAGCACCGGCAGCAGCACGTACAGATGGTTCAGCGCGTCGGCCAGCCGCAGCGCGCCGCGCAGCGTGACCCGCAGATATCGGGAGTCTCCCCACTCCGGGAAACGCTCGTCGAGCGGCACGGCCGCCGCGTCCACCGTCCAGCCCAGCGGTCCGAACAGCCGGTGCGCGAGCTCGGCCCCGCCCCGGCAGGGCAGCGCGGGCAGGCCGATCTCCAGCGGGATCGGGCCGTCGGCCAGCTCCTGCCGCGCGGCGCACCGCCCGGCCCGTGCCGTACGGAACACGTCGGCGAGCGCCACCGCGAGCAGAGAGGAGGCGGCGTACGGCCGATCGTTGACGTACTGGCCGAGAGAGAAGTCGGGTGACGACCTGCCCCGTGAGCGGACCAGCCGGACGGGATCGACCTCGACCAGCAGGGCCGCCGTGCACCGATGCTCGTCCGCCTCCGGGTAGAAGACCCGGGCCGTGCCGAACGACTGGCCGAACTCCTGCACCCGGTCGGGGTGCTTGTGCAGGAGGAAACCGAGGTCCGTGGCCGGGCGCGAGGTGGTCGAGATCGTGAGGAGCACCCGGCAAAGTGTGCCGGATGCCCCTTTCGCCCGCCACCGATTTGCGGTGCCGACGATCAGACGGCGATCAGACGCGCGGGAGCACCTCGGCCGCGATCAGCTCCAGGTGCTCCAGATCACCGAGGTCGAGGACCTGGAGGTACATCCGCTCGGCGCCGAGCTCAGCGAACCGCCCGATCTTCTCCACGATCTCCTCCGGCGTGCCGGCCAGGCCGTTCGCGCGCAGCTCCGCCACCTCCCGGCCGATGGCCGCCGCACGACGGGCGATCTCGTCCTCGTCACGGCCGGCGCAGAGCACCTGGGCAGCGGACAGCGTGATCGCGTCCCGGCCCACCGCCTCGCACGCCTCCCGCACGCGCGTGTAGGCGGCCCCGGTGTCGTCGAGGCCGTGGAACGGCACGTTGTACTCGTCGGCGAACCTGGCGACCAGCCGGGGTGTGCGACGTGGTCCCGCGCCGCCCAGGATGATCGGGGGTCCGGGCCGCTGGGCCGGCTTCGGCAACGCCGGGGAGTCCACGAGGCGGTAGTGGGCCCCCTCGAACGAGAACGGCTTGGTCGCCCCCCAGAGGCCTGTGATGATCTCCAGCTGCTCCGCCAGCCGGTCGAACCGCTCCCCGATCGGAGGGAACGGGATGCCGTAGGCGGTGTGCTCCTCCTCGAACCAGCCGGTGCCCAGACCGAGCTCGATCCGGCCGCCGCTCATCTGGTCGACCTGGGCCACGCTGATCGCCAGCGGCCCGGGCAGGCGGAACGTCCCTGCGGTCACCAGCGTTCCCAGCCGGATCGACGACGTCTCACGGGCCAGACCCGCCAGCGTCACCCAGGCGTCGGTGGGGCCCGGGTCGGGACTCCCCGCCCCCATCCGGAGGTAATGATCGGACCGGAAGAACCCGTCGAACCCCAGCCGTTCCGCCGTCCGCGCGACTGTCAGCAGGTCGTCATAGCTAGCACCCTGCTGCGGTTCCGTGAAGATCCTCAATTTCATCCGCCCATTATCTCCTCCGCCCCAACGGCTCCTTGCTAACGTGTGCGTAACGTAGTCAGAACACAACTATTCGTGGTGGGTGGTGGAGTCGGCATGGAGTCGACACGGCCGGCCCGCGAAGCGGGCACCCCGCCCAGATCCCTGGTGCTCCTGGGTGCGTTGACGCTCGTCACCGGCACCGGTCTGGCGCTCTGGCTTCTGCCCACCTCCGCCGAGCCCCTGGTCGTCTCACACCAGGTCGGCGCCGTCCGTACGGCCGCGCCTTCCGCGATGCCCTCGACGCCGGCGTCGGGGACGCCCGATCCGCTGCCGGTCACCCCGGAGCGGGCGTACACCGAGTTCGTGGACGCCTCGGCGGGGCACACCGCGGCGTGGGCGAGGTGGTACACGATCGGCCACCTCACGGCGGGACAGGACGGCTGCACGCTCCGATGGGCGGGCCGATGGACCGGCCGCCCGGCGCCCGGCCGCGTCCCGGTCATCGACCGGCTCGCCCTGGTCCGGGCCGACGGCGGAGACGCCGACATCGCCTTCGGCGGGCCGTACGGGCCGGAGCTGTCCGCCGCCTGCCCGAGCGAGGCCCGCCTCATCGCGGCCTACCGGCGGGTGGTCGAGGCGTTCGATCCGGCCGGTCTCGACTTCGAGATCCACGACTCGGCGGACTCGGCGGCCACCCGCCGCCGCGCGGCCGCCATCGCACGGCTGCAGCGCGAGGCACGCGACCGGGGGCGGCCGATCGGCATCACCTTCACCCTGTCCGCCACCGAGTACGGCATCTCCCCGGCGGACGCGAGCATGCTCCGGGCGGTGCGGGCAGCGGGCGCGGAGATCGACACCGTCAACCTGCTCGTTCCGTCCTCCCGCGGCCTCCAGGGGATGGCGGCGGCCGTGCGATCGGCGCACAGGCAACTGGAACGTGTGCTGGACGTGTCCGGCACCTCGGTCTGGCGGCGGATCGCCCTCACGCCAGTGCTGACCGGCTCCCGGGATCTCGGGGTGCCCGAGGCCAGGCGGCTGGCCGCCTTCCGCGCGCGGCACGGCCTGGCCTGGCTGTCGACGCGCGGCGCGAAACCCCCGATCTCCGTCATCCGCACCCTCTCCGGCCTGCCCGGATAGCCTCAGGGAAATTCCCTGTTCCGCCACCCGGCGCCGAGGCGAACCCATAACCTGGCGGCATGCCCTACCTGGAACAACGCGTCGGCACCCTCGAGTCCGACATGCACGAGATCAGATGCGACGTCACCGAGATCAAAGACAGGCTCGGCGTCGTGGAACGGTCCGTCGGCAGCATCGAGAGGAACACGGCGATCATGAGAGACGACATCGCCGAGCTCAAAGCCGGGCAGATCGAGATGCGTGACCTCCTCTCCCGCGTCGTCGCGCGGTTAGAGGGCGTTCGCGTCTGATCCCCCCGAGATGGAAGCGCCCCGCACCGGCAGATGCGGGGTTTCCCTCTGATCAGTCTCTGACCAGCAGCGCGACGCACTCCACGTGGTAGGTCATCGGGAATTGATCAAATGCCCGCAGATCGGCCAAGCGGTAGCCGTACGGGGCGAACCAGGCGATGTCCCGTGACATGGTGGCCGGATCGCAGGACACGTAGACGACGCGGGAGGCCCCCAACTCGGCGACGCGGTCGACGACGGCGCGGCCCAGTCCGGCGCGCGGCGGGTCGGCGACGACGAGATCGGCGCGTTCGATCTCCAGCCGGTCGAGCGCCTCCTCGACCTTGCCCCGCTCGATCTGAGCCTGGGGCAGATCACGCAGGTTCCACCGGGCGTCCTGCACCGCCTGCGCCTCGGACTCGATGCCGAGCACCGCGCCCTCCGGGCCGACCGCCTCGGCGAGCCCGGCGGCGAACAGCCCGGCGCCGCAGTAGAGGTCGAGCGCCCACTCCCCCGGCTCCGGCAGCCCGAAGGCGAGCACCGCGTCGAGCAGGGTCGCCGCGGCACCGGGGTGGACCTGCCAGAAGCCGCTCGCCGTCACCCGGAAGTCTCGGCCTCCGACGCGTTCGGTCAGCGTCGCCCGCCCCCTCAGTGCCCGGGTGCCGCGCCTGCCCTCGTCCAGGAGGACGGCCGCCTCGACCTCCGGTACGGCGACCCGCCGGCGCGGCTCGGGCCGTACGATCACGGCGTGGTCGCCGCCGGAGGAGGCCACCACCTCGACCGCCTCGGCACCGCGCCAGTTGCGGACCTCGGCGCCGACCTCCTCGACCGCGGGATGCGCGATGGGGCAGGCATCGATGTACTCGATGTCGTGCGAGCGGTGCCGGCGCAGCCCGAGATGGCCGTCCCGGTCGGCGGCGAACTGCACCCTGGTGCGCCAGCCGAGGCCGTCTTCCCCGGCACCCGGCACCTCCTCGACCACGACCTTCCTGTCGATGCCGGCGAGGCGGCGCAACTGCTCGGCGACGACGTCCGCCTTCAACCTGCGCTGCGCGTCGAGCGAGACATGCTGAAAGTCGCACCCGCCGCAGCGACCGGGACCGCTGAACGGACAGGGCGGGGTCACCCGGTCGGGCGAGGGTTCCAGGATCTCGACCGCGTCGGCACGCAGGAAGCGGGCGGTCTCCTCGGTGATCTCGGCGAGTACGCGCTCACCGGGCAGGGCGTGCCGGACGAACACCACCCGGCCCTCGTGCCTGGCCACGCACCAGCCGCCGTTGGCGACGTTTCCCACCGTGAGCTCAACCGGCATCACGACCTCCTCCTGTTTTCACGTGCTCGTCCCGGCCTGTTCCATAGCGCCGGCGGACGGCGCCGGGCCCCATCGGCTCGCGCCGGCCCTTCAGCCGGTCGGAGGAGGCGAGCTGCCACGGCACGCTCGTCACCATCACACCCGGTTTGAACAGCAGTCGCCCCTTCAGCCGCAGCGCGCTCTGGTTGTGCAGCAGATGCTCCCACCAGCGGCCCACCACGTACTCCGGAATGTAGACGGTCACCACGTCCCGGGGCGAACGGCGGCGCAGCGACTTGACATACTCGAGGATCGGTCCGGTGATCTCCCGATAGGGCGAGTCGAGGATCTTGAGCGGCACCGCGACGCCCCGGCGGTCCCACTCCTCCTGCAGCTCGGCGGCCTCCTCCGCGTCCACGGCGACCGTGACGGCCTCCAGGCTCGACGGCCTGGTCGCCCTCGCGTACGCGAGCGCACGCAGCGTCGGCTTGTGGATCTTGGAGACGAGCACGATGGCGTGGTTGCGTGCGGGCAGCATCGACTCGTCGATCTCGCCCTCCTCCGGCGCGGCGAGCTCCTCCGCGACCCGGTCGTAGTGGTGCCGGATGGCCTTCATCATCAGGAAGAGCGTCGGCATCGCGATGCAGACTATGTACGCACCGTGGGTGAACTTCGTCAGCAGGACGACGACGAGGACGATCCCGGTCATGCAGCCGCCGAAGCCGTTGATGAGCCGGGAGCGCATCATCTGGAACCGGGTGAGGGGGTCGGTCTCGGTCTTCAGGTGGCGGGTCCAGTGCCGGACCATCCCGATCTGGCTCAGCGTGAACGAGACGAACACCCCGACGATGTAGAGGTTGAGCAGCTTGCTCACGTCGGCGTTGAACGCCCAGATCAGCAGGCAGGCCCCGGCCGCGAGGATGACGATGCCGTTGCTGAACGCCAGGCGGTCGCCCCTGGTGTGGAGCTGGCGCGGCAGGTATCGGTCCTGGGCGAGGATCGCCCCGAGCACGGGAAAGCCGTTGAACGCGGTGTTGGCCGCGAGGAACAGGATCAGGGCGGTCACCGCGGCGATCACGACGAACATGAGCGAGCCGCCGCCGAAGACGGCCGACGCGACCTGCGCGATGATCGGCTGCTGGTAGTAGTCGGGGCCGGCCGGCTGCCCGTGGATCAGGACGTGGCTGGCGGTGGTCGCCGGATCGCTGAGCTTCACGCCGGATCTGAGGCCGAGGAAGATGATCCCGCTGAACATCGTGACCGCGATGAGGCCCATCATCAGCAGCGTCGTCGCGGCGTTCTTGCTCTTCGGTTTACGGAAGGCGGGCACGCCGTTGCTGATGGCCTCGACCCCGGTCAGCGCCGCACAACCGGACGAGAACGCGCGCAGCACCAGGAAGGCCATGGCGAATCCGGCGAGGTCGGCCTGCTCGGCGACGATCTCGTAGTCGGCCGTGGGCGCGTGCAGCCGGTCTCCGAGCACGAGCAGCCGGAACAGCCCCCACAGCACCATGCCGAGCACGGCCACCATGAAGGCGTAGGTGGGAACGGCGAAGGCGACGCCGGACTCCCTGATGCCGCGCAGGTTGACGATGGTCAGCAGGACGACGATCGCGATCGACACCGTCGGCCGGTGCTCGGCCACGAAGGGGATGGTCGCGCCGACGTAGTCCGCCCCGTTGGCGACCGAGACGGCGACGGTCAGGACGTAGTCGACCATCAGCGCGCTCGCCACGGTCAGACCGGCGTTCGGCCCGAGGTTGGTCGTCGCGACCTCGTAGTCGCCGCCGCCGCTCGGGTAGGCGTGCACGTTCTGCCGGTAGGAGGCGACCACCGTGAGCATGACGAGGACGACCCCGGCCGCCGCCCACGGGCCGAAACCGTAGAGACCCACGCCGCCGATCGACAGGATGACGAGGATCTCCTGCGGGGCATAGGCGACCGACGACAGCGCGTCACCGGCGAAGACCGGCAGCGCAATGCGTTTGGGCAGCAGCTGATGGTGGAGCTGGGTGCTGCGCAGCGCCCGGCCCACGAGCAGCCTCTTGACGAGATCTGTCACCCTGGACACGACTGGAGAGCCTAATGCCCAGTGTCGCGCCGGACTCACGCGATGGCGCAGCGCGCGACATACTGTCTCCAATAGGAGACCGCCACTATCGACGGCGGGTGAGCATGCACATTGTGATCATGGGATGTGGCCGGGTCGGCTCGACCCTCGCCCACATCCTCGAAGACAACGGCCACTCCGTGGCCATCATCGATCGCGACCCGCAGGCCTTCCGCCGGCTGCGCGCCGGATTCCGCGGCCGCCGGGTGACCGGCGTCGGTTTCGACCGCGACGTGCTGGAGGAGTCCGGCATCGGGTCGGCGGCGGCGTTCGTCGCCGTCAGCAGCGGCGACAACTCCAACATCATCTCCGCCCGGGTGGCGCGCGAGATGTTCGGCGTCGAGAACGTCGTGGCCCGCATCTACGACCCCCGCCGGGCCGAGGTCTACCAGCGGCTGGGCATCCCCACCGTCGCCACCGTCCGGTGGACCGCCGACCAGATCATGCGGCGGGTGCTCCCGGAGGGGGCCGAGCCGCTGTGGCGGGACACCACGGGGAAGGTGATCCTCGCCGAGGTGCCCTTCCACCCCGGCTGGGTCGGCGTCCGGGTCAGGACGGCCGAGGCCGCCACGGGCGCCCGGCTGGCGTTCATCCACCGGATGGGCGAGGCGCTCGTGCCCAAGGACGCCACCGTGATCCAGGAGGGCGACATCCTGCACCTGGTCGCGGCCGAAAGCGACATGGACCGGATCAACAAAATGCTGTCGGCGCCGCCTTCGCACGAGGAGCACTGATGCGGGTCACGATCGCCGGCGCGGGTGCCGTCGGCCGCTCGATCGCGGCGGAACTGCTGGAGAGCGGGCACGAGGTCCTGCTCATCGACATCGATCCGCACGCGATCCAGATCGAGAGCGTGCCGCGGGCCGAGTGGCTGCTCGCCGACGCGTGCGAGATCTCCTCACTCGACGAGGCGGGACTGAACGGCTGCCAGGTGGTGATCGCCGCCTCCGGCGACGACAAGGTCAACCTGGTGGTCTCGCTGCTCGCCAAGACCGAGTACGGCGTGCCGCGCGTGGTCGCCCGCATCAACCACCCGAAGAACGAGTGGCTGTTCAACGAGTCATGGGGGGTCGACGTCGCTGTCTCCACGCCGCGTCTGCTGTCGGCACTGGTCGAGGAGGCCGTCAGCGTGGGCGACCTGGTCCGCCTGATGACCTTCCGCCAGGGGCAGGCCAACCTCGTGGAGCTGACCCTCGCGGAGGACGCCCCGGTGGTCGGTCAGCGGACCGGATCGGTTCCGTGGCCGGAGGACGCGGCCCTCGTGGCGATCCTGCGCGAGGGCCGGGTCCTCGTACCGTCCGCCGACGACCCGCTCGAGGCGGGCGACGAGCTGCTGTTCGTGGCCAACCAGGAGGTCGAGCACCGGCTCGCCCACCTGCTGTCCGGCCACTAGTGCCCCTCCCGCCGATCTTTGCCTCGTCGCGTCGTCCAGGGCGGCACCTCGCGGCGTTGGAGTCGTCGCTCGTAGCTCCGCGCTACTCAGCTCCTCCTCCGCCTTGCGATGCACCACCCTGGCCGCCGCTCCTTCCGGGCAAACCTTGACGGTCGCGGCACTAGGTCGTGATCGGCACGGGTTCGGGCGTCAATCGGCCGGCGGGTGGATGGGCGTACGGCCCCGGGCCAGCACCCAGACCATGGCCGCGAGCCCGGCGACCTGCAGGGGCCAGCCAAGCGCGATCTTGGCGATGCCCAGCGCGGTGACCTGGCCCGCCCAGTAGAGCGGCAGCTGCACCACCACCCGGACCACGCACGGCAGCATCAGCAGCCAGGTCAGCCGCGAGCAGAGGCGGACGAGACCGGGGTCGCGGTGCCAGGCCGTCGGGTCGCCGGTCACCGAGCCGATGAGGAAGCCCACCAGCGGCCAGCGGGCGACGATCGACAACAGCATCACGGCCGCGTAACCGGCGTTGTAGTAGATCCCGGGCAGGAACACGTCCTTGGCGTCGCCCGACCGCATCGCGAAGAACGCGCCGATCCCGATGCCGAGGAGGCTGTTGAGCACGAACTGCGGGGTCGTGCGCTGGGCCAGCCGGATCAGCAGCAGGACCACGGCGGCGGCGATGCTGACGATCAGGGACGTCTTCAACTCGTGGGTGGCGATCCACATCCCGGTGAAGAAGATCGTGGGGACTGCCGCCTCGACGATGCCGCGTTTGCCGCCCAACGCCTTCGACAGCTGGGCACGGACGGCCGCCTCAACGGTTGCGTGCGCCGCCGGGGCGGCCGCCATGTCCGCTGTACTCATACGGTCTCCCGGTAGATCACTGGCCACCAGCCGGGCGCAGCTCGTAGCGCGGATTGAACATGACCTTACGGCCATCCTGGATGCTGACCAGGCCTTCGGCGCGTACCACTCGGCCTGGCTCGATTCCGGCGATTCTACGTCGGCCCAGCCAGACGAGGTCGATCACGTCCGACCCGTCGTACAGCTCCGCCTCAAGGGCCGGGGCGCCGCCCCTCGGCCGCAACGTGACGGTGCGGAGGGTTCCGGCGACGCGGAACCGCCGCCGATCGTCGCATGAGGCGATGGGCGTCGCACCCTGGCGTCCCGTGTCCTCCCTGAGCTCTTCGGCCTCCAGCTCGGCCTGACTTGTGGTCAGCCTCCGGAAGAAGCCGCGCAGACCGCCCGGTTTGGCGGGCTCCGGCGTGCTCATCGGTTTCACCTCCGCTCGCAGGATACGTCACCTGGTCTCGGTGATCTCCGGGCCACGCTCGAACGGCCGGAACTCCTCCTGCGCACCCGCCTGCTGCTCCATGGCCTGCTGCTCCATGGCCTGCCGTGCCTCGGCGGGCAGCCGCAGGTGGATGGTCTCCCTCGGGGGCATCGGCTCGTCGCCCCGGACCACCACGATGTCGCGCACCACGTTCTCGAGGATCTCGGCAGCCGTGGAGTCGAGGGCCGCGCGGCCGCTGATGACCGCGCGCAGCAGCCAGCGGGGGCCGTCGACCCCGAGGTAGCGGACCGGCTGGGGCGTCTCGCCCGGCGCGGGCGGCACCCTCGCGGCCAGTTCGGCCCCGAACGGCCCCTCCTGCTCCTGGACGGTGCCGCCGGCGGCGGTCACCTCCCGCGCGATCTCCGCGCGCACCTCGTCCCAGATCCCGCTCCGTTTGGGCGCGGCCAGCGCCTGCACCCGCAGGGCGCTCTCCTCGACCAGGACGATGGCCCCGTCGATGTGGTCCCCGGTCACGCTGAGCTGGATCTCGAAGCGCGGGCCGACGGGCAGCAGCAGCCCGCCGAGGTCCACCCGCTCGGCCTCCGGATAGGCTTCCTGCGCGTCCCACGGACCCGATGTCCGGGTGGGGGCGGCAGGCCGCTCCCCGACCCCCGCGACGACAGGTGCCGTCTCCTCCTCCGCGCGTCGCCGACGTCGGAACACTTCGTTCACACTCCTTGGATATGTGCGGGCTTTCAGGCCCCGGTGGAGCCGAAGCCGTTCGCGCCGCGGACCGAGCCGGGCAGCCGATCCACCTCGTGGAAGGCGGCCCGCTCCACCCGCTGGACGACGAGCTGGGCGATGCGGTCGCCCCGCCGGAGCCGTACCGCGTCCTTGGCGTCCGTGTTGATCAGCGTCACCCTGATCTCGCCGCGATAGCCGGCGTCCACCGTGCCGGGCGCGTTCACCAGCGTCACCCCGAGCCTGGCGGCAAGTCCCGAGCGGGGATGCACGAACGCGGCGTACCCGTCGGGCAGCGCGATCGCGACACCGGTGCCGACCACGGCGCGCTCCCCCGGGAGCAGCTCGACGTCCCGCACCGCGTACAGATCGGCCCCGGCGTCGCCCGGGTGCGCGTACGTCGGCATCGGAAGCTCCGGATCGAGCCGCTGGATCAGCACCTCCACACTCATGACGCAGACCCTACCGCCACCGCTGAGCGTTTATCCGTGAGCACCCGCACCGGCGTGCCCGCCAGGTTCCTACCCCTCGTGTCGCGGTGACACCTTCCCCGCGGCCTCCTTGGCCGGCGGCGCCGCGGGCGGGACTCCGGACGGCCCGGCCGGAGGCGCGGCGGACGGCCCGGCGGGAGGTCCGGTGGGCGGCGCGGCGGGGGTCCCCGCCGAAGGTTCCTGAGGGGGTTCCGCGATCGGCTCGTCGGGATCGCGGCGCAGCTCGGGCAGGGCCCGGTAGATGACCGCCGTCAGCGGCACGGCCACCACGGCCCCGGCGATCCCGCCGAGCACACCGCCGACGGCGAGGACGAGGATGATCGCCAGGGGATGGAAGGCGAGGGCCCGGCCGACGATGAACGGCTGCAGCACGTGGTTCTCCAGTTGCTGCTCGACCACGAGGATGCCCACGAAGATCAACGCGTACACCCAGCCCTGTGATCCGAAGGTCACGAGCGTGGCGATGCCGCCGGCGAAGAAGATGCCGACGACCGGGATGAAGCTCGCGAAGAAGATCAGCACCGCGAGTGGCGCCCACAGGGGCACCTTCATCCCGGCGAGGACCACTCCGATGATGAACCCGTGGATCGCGGCCACGGCCACCGTGCCGTGCACGTACTGGGAGATCGTGACCCAGGCGGCGCGTCCGGCCCGGTCCACCCGAGGCGCGGCGGCGCCGAAGGCGCGCAGGAACCAGGCCCAGATCCGGTCGCCGTCCTTGAGCAGAAAGAACGTGACGAACAGGATCAGCACGATGGAGGCGAGCACCTCGACGACCGCGGTGGCCCCGGTGAGGACGGTGCCGGTGATCTCGGTACGCCGCTCGTTGATCTGCTTGCCCAGCTCGTCGACGATGTCGGCGAGCTGCGCCTCCTTCAGTTGGAGCGGTCCGTGCAGCAGCCAGTCCTGCGCGCCCCTGGCCGTGATCTGGATCTGCTCGACCAGCCGGGGGAACTCCTCGTTCGCCCGCACGCCGATCATGAAGCCGACGCCCACGATGACCGCCAGCCCGAGGAGCATGGTGATCCAGGTGGCGTAGATCGGGCGCAGCCCGGTGGTCTTGAGCCTGCGGGTCAGCGGGTGCAGCAGCGCGGTCAGCAGGAAGGCCACGGCCACCGGCAGGACGACGAAGCTGAGCCGGCCGATGATCAGCGCCAGGACGTAGATCAGCACGCCGATGAGCAGCAGTCGCCAGCTCCACGCGGCCAAGGTGGCGAGCACCGGGGGCACACCCTCGGCCTGACGCCTCTTATGCGAGATCACACGTCCAGACTGGCACGTTCCTCTTCCGGGCGCGCACCCCTTTTACCGGTTCAAAACAGCGGCATGGCGGTGCCGGGCAGACCGTCCATGGGCCGAACGGCGTGTAGGAGCGGCCCTGGCGGATAGGGTCGGACTGAGGAGGAATCATGTCGGACGACAAGAGCGCTGATAAGCCGGACCTGCAGTGGCGCATCCTGGGCGGCCTCATCGGGCTCGCCGTGGGGTTCGCCTCGCGCAAGGTGCTCGGGTTCGCCTGGGAGAAGACCACGGGCAAGAAGCCCCCGGCCAGTGCGGACTCACCGGACATCGGTCTCGGCGAGGCGGTCGCCTACGCGGTGGTGATGGGCCTGGGCATGGAGGTCGCCAGGATCGTCGCGACCCGCACGGCCGCGAAGAAGTGGCGCTCCTGGAAGGACGCCGCCGCCAAGGACGCCCTCTGAGCGTGGTTCAGCGCACTTCGGCGCGCCTCAGGCCGGGTCCGGCTTGGGGCCGGCCGCTGCCGGGGACTCGAGCGCCGCGAGGAAGTTCCCGGCCCACTTGTCCACGTCGTGCGAGGCCACCCTGCGCCTGAGCGAGCGCATCCGGCGCGCGAGCTCGTGCGGCGTGGCCCGCATCGCCGCGAGCATGGCCCGCTTCAGGCTTTCTATGTCGTACGGATTGACCATGAAGGCCTGACGCAGCTCGTCGGCGGCCCCGGCGAACTCGCTCAGCACGAGCGCTCCCCGCATGTCGTGCCGGCAGGAGACGTACTCCTTGGCCACCAGGTTCATTCCGTCGCGCAGCGGCGTGACCACCATGACGTCGGCAGCGCAGTACAGCGCCGCCAGCTCGTCCTTCCGATAGGACTGGTGGAGGTAGGAGATGGGCTGCGTGCCCAGTATGCCGTGCTCGCCGTTGATCCGGCCGACCCTCAGCTCGATGTCGCCCCGCAGTTTGACGTACTCGGCGACGCGTTCCCTGGTGGGCGTGGCCACCTGCACGAACGCCGCCTCCCCCGGCTTGACCGCACCGTCGGCAAGCAGCTCGCCGAACGCCTTGAGCCGCTGGCCGATCCCCTTGGTGTAGTCGAGCCGGTCGACGCCGAGCAGCAGGTGTTCGGGATCGCCGAGCTCGGCCCTGATCTCCTTGGCCCGGAGCCGGATGCGCGGATCGCGGGCGAGCTGGTCCAGCTCACCGAAGTCCACCGAGATCGGGAACGCCTCGGCCCGGACCACCCGGCCGTCGACGTGGATCTCGTTGCGTGAGTTCTGCAGCCCCAGCAGGCGGCGGCACAGGCGGACGAAGTTGGAGGCACCGCCCGGCCGCTGGAACCCCACGAGGTCGGCCCCCAGCAGTCCTTCGAGGATCTCCTTGCGCCAGGGCAGCTGGTAGAACAGCTCGACCGGCGGGAACGGGATGTGCAGGAAGAACCCGATCTTCAGATCGGGCCGGAGCCTGCGCAGGATGGCGGGCACGAGCTGCAGCTGGTAGTCCTGCACCCACACCACCGCGCCGGGCGCCGCCGCCTCGGCGGCGGCCCGCGCGAAGCGCTCGTTGACCGCGCGGTAGGCGTCCCACAGCACCCGCGAGTACACGGGGGTGGCGACGACGTCATGGTAGAGCGGCCAGAGCGTCGCGTTGGAGAAGCCTTCGTAGTAGAGCTCGACCTCACGCTGGGACAGGGGAACCGGGATCAGGTGCATGCCGTCGTCGTCGAACGGCTTGAGCTCCTCCCCCGCCGCACCGGTCCATCCGAGCCATGCTCCGTCGCGCCGCTGCATGACGGGCGCGATCGCGGTCACCAGCCCACCCGGGCTGCGCCGCCACTCTTTCTCACCCACGCGATCGACCGGAAGCCGGTTTGCGACGATCAGAAATGAGCTGGTGCTGCGCATTGAGCCCCTCCAGGGTCGCCTGGTACCCACCATACGAAAGGCACCGAATAACGCCCATACCCGCCCATAAGCAGGGAAATTCACAAAGAGGGTGTGAGAATGATCTCACCGCAGGTCACGGCCGATGCCGTGTGGTTTAGACCAATCGGGTGACACTGAGCTATCTGGCCGCGAGGTCAGGGCGGCGGCAGAAGCTGTTGACGCCGCAGATCGGCGCGTACGGCCTGGGCGAGCTTGCGGGTCGCGGCCCGGTTCAGCGCGCCGCCGGCGACGGCGCCGGTGAGGAAGGGACCGAGGGTGGTGAGGTGCCTGCCGAGTGTGCGCATCAGGCGGTTGCGCAGTGCGGTCTTGGCCGCCGTGCCGAGCGCGAGCGTCGCCGAGCCGGGGGCGAGCGGATTGACGCCGCGCTGCCTGGACCAGGCGATCGTGTACGCGGTGGCGCGCTGGGCGCCGTTGCCGGGGATCGGCACGCCGTAGACCTCGTGCAGCTCGGCGAGGAGCTTCACCTCGATGGCCGCGACGACCAGGGTCTCGGCCACGAGCTGGGCGGGGGCCGACAGCAGGAGGGGCGGTGCGACGAACTCGGCGGCGGCGAGCGCTCCCCCGACCGCGCCTACCGCCATCGTCGCCTTGGCGGCGGTACGGACGAGGTCGTCGGCGAGCTGCTCGCCGGTGAGGCCGTAGTGGTGCTCTTGCAGCGTCGCGTAGTCCCTGATCGGTAACCGCGGGGCGATGTTCAGGAACACGTCCGCCAGCCAGCGGCCCCGTCCCCTCTTCCCCACCCTGCGTGCGGACTCGGCGAGCACTTTGCTGAGGCGGCCGAGCAGCCGACGCCGCTCGGCCCCGTCCGTCTCCTCAGGGGCCACGAGTCTGCCGACCAGGTCGGCAACCTCGTCCTTCGATTCGGGACTCAACGGACCCTCCTAAGGGTCTCCCAACTCAGGCCGCGCACTCGCGGCAGACCTGCTGGCCGTTCTTCTCCGAGGCCAACTGGCTGCGGTGGTGCACCAGGAAACAGCGCGAGCACGTGAACTCGTCCGCCTGCCGAGGAATCACCCGGAGCGAGAGTTCCTCGTTCGACAGATCCGCCCCCGGCAGCTCAAGCGACTCGGCAAGATCCGTCTCGTCGATGTCGATGCTGCCCGACGACTTGTCACTGCGCCGAGCCTGGAGTTCCTGAAGGCTGTCCTCGTTCAGGTCGTCGTCGGTCTTGCGCGGGCTGTCGTAATCGGTAGCCATTGGCGTGCTCCATCCCCCTCATCTATCCGTCTGCGCCTGCGTCGCGCGTCTTCAACGCTTGAGAGGCCGTGGTTGTGCCCGCGGGGGCCCGGAAATCGTGCAATCGGTACCCGCTTCGGCGAACCCTGAACCTCCCGGCACGCGAGGGGTATTCCACACGAGGCCACAGTTAGCCAAATATGGCGAAAACCACAGTATCGAGGGTAAGACCCCATCGCGCTCGACGGCACATCCAACCACATGTACGGCGTGCGCGCGCCATCAGCGCGCCGACTGCTGGGCGCCGATGGCCGCCCCGCTTTCCGGAAGGCGTACCGTGACCACGAGACCGCCGCCGTCCCGCGGGACCGCGGTGACCACGCCGCCGTGCGCCCGAACGATCGCGCGCACGATGGACAGGCCGAGACCGGCGCCGCGAGCGGACTGTACCCGATCGGAGTTCAGTCTCCGGAACGGCTCGAACAGGCTCTCCACCTCGTACGCGGGCACGTGCGGTCCCGTGTTCGCGACCTGAACAACGGCGCCCCCGCCGACCATTCCCGTGCGGACCCACACTTTTCCATTGGGACCGGAGTTGTGCTTGATGCCGTTCTCGATCAGGTTGGAGACGCATCGTTCGAGGAGAACCGGATCTCCCACCGCCGTGGCGGGCCGCAGATCATGCTCGACCGTGACGGACTCCTCCGCCGCGAACGGGGTGAGCTGCTCGACCGCGGTCCTGGCGACCTCCTGGGCGTCGACCGGCTTGCGCACCGACAGCTCGCGGTCGCTCCGCGCGAGCAGCAGCAGCCCCTCGATCAGCCGCTCGTTGCGCGCGGTGGTGCCGAGCAGCGTACGGCCCAGCACCTTGAGGTCCTCTGAGGCCTCGGGATCGGACAGGGCCACCTCGATGACCGTCCGGTTGATGGCCAGCGGGGTGCGCAGCTCGTGTGAGGCGTTGTCGACGAACCGCCGCTGCGCGTCGAAGGCGGTGTTGAGCCGGGTGAGCATGGCGTCGAAGGTGTCGGCCAGTTCTTTGAGCTCGTCGTCCGGCCCCTGCAGGTCGATGCGCTCGTGCGCGAGCGAGGTCTCCGACAGCCTGCGCGCGGTGACCGTCATCCGCTTGACCGGCCGCAGCGCCCGGTCGGCCACCACATAGCCCAGCATGAGCGCGAGGATCCCCACGCCGAGCAGCGCCAGCAGCGACCGCTTCAGCAGCTCGCCCCGCGCCGCGGCGGTGATCTCTTCCTGCCACTTCGCGTACTCCGTGTTGAGCTGGTCGATCAGGTCCTGCGGCACGTTGGGCAGGATGAACCGCACGCCCTGCCAGCCGATGTCGATCGCCTGGCCCACCAGCACGTACATGACCATCACCAGCAGCGCGCCGGCGGCGAACACCAGCGCCGCGTACGTGAGCGTCAACCGCCAGCGGATGCTGATCCGGCCCTGCAGTGCCTTGATCTCGTCGATGAGATTGCGCTGCATGGGATTGGCGGCCTCGGGCGGCGGGCCGTCCCAGGCCGGCGGGCCACTGGGCGGAGGCGGCGATGCCTGGATGCGGCTCACAGCCGGTACCCGACCCCGGGCACGGTTTCGATGATCGGGGGCTCACCGAGCTTCTTGCGCAGCGTCATCATCGTCACCCGCACCACGTTGGTGAACGGGTCGATGTGCTCGTCCCACGCCTTGTCGAGCAGGTCCTCCTGGCTGACGACCGCGCCTTCTGCGCGCATCAGCTCCTCCAGCACGGCGAACTCCTTCTTGGTGAGCGCGACCTCCCGGCCGTCCCTCGTGACGAGCCGCTTGCCGGGATCCAGGCGGATGCCGCCCCGCTCAAGCACGGGCGGCAGCGGCGGCGCCGAGCGCCGGCCGAGCGCGCGCACCCGCGCGACCAGTTCCATGAACACGAACGGCTTGGCGAGGTAGTCGTCGGCTCCGAGCTCCAGGCCCTCGACCTTGTCGTCGACGTCACCGGCCGCGGTGAGCATGATGATCCGCGAGGCCGACCGCTGGGCGACCAGCCGCCGGGCCACCTCGTCCCCGTGGACCCTGGGCAGGTCGCGGTCGAGGACGATCACGTCGTAGTCGATGTACCCGATCTTCTCGAGCGCGGCGGCGCCATCGTAGGCGACGTCGACGGCCATCGCCTCACGGCGGAGTCCGGTGGCGATCGCATCGGCGAGCACCCGCTCGTCCTCCACCACAAGAACGCGCATCAAGGACCTCCTCAGCCGGAACGACGTCTACATTCTGGCCATGTTCGACGTAAGACGCTGGTAAGCCGGTTCCTCGGCTCTACGTGACGTAGAGCACATGAATTCGATGGTTTGAGATGTGGGTGCAAGTGGGTAGGGATGGCGCCACATCCCATTTGCCTGGTTGGGGGCATGCGCGTCCTGTCCTCACCCGGCGGTTCGTTTCCTGAGAGAGAAGGTGAGATGGGCGAGTTCACGACCACGATCGCTTCCAGGCTCGACCAGGCCTACAAGGGTCTCGAGGAGGCCACCTCGAGCGGCGATGACTTCCTCGCCGACACCCTCACCGCCGAGATCGAGGACCTGCGACGCCTCGCTGAAGATCACGGCATCCGGCTCCAGCGCTGACCACACGTCACCGAGCAGAAGTCGCTGTGGGGGGTGCCCGGCACCCGTTTAGCCGCGTTCCGGGTCGAGAGGGGCCAGCAGGTCATGCAGCTCCTCGAACAGCCCGGGCGCGGCGGACAGCGTCAGTTCCGGATTGGCGGGCTTGCCGTTCAGGCCCGCGAAGCGCGCTCCCGCCTCGGCCGCGATGAGCCCGGCCGCGGCCCAGTCCCAGTAGTTGGTGCCGCGCTCGTAGTAGGCGTCGACGCGCCCGGCCGCGACCGAGCACAGGTCGACGGCGCATGAGCCGCCGCGCCTGATGTCCCGGACGCCCGGCACCACCTGGGCCAGCACCTCGGCCTGCACGCGACGGCGCTCCGCGCCGTACCCGAAGCCGGTGGCGACCAGCGCCTGGGCCAGCGGGACGCCGGTGTTGCACCGCAGCCGCTCACCCGCCAGCCACGCTCCACCGCCCCTGACCGCGGTGAAGATCTCACCACGGGGGACGTTGTGGACCACCCCGGCGACGATCTCACCGTCGACCTCGACGGCGATGCTGACGGCCCAGTCCGGCAGGCCGTACAGGAAGTTGACCGTGCCGTCGATCGGGTCGACCACCCATTTGACGCGGTCCACACCGCTCAGGCCAGGGGTACTGCCCGCTCCGCTCGGGCCGCTCAGGCCAGGCGTACTGCCCGCTCCGCTCGGGCCGCTCAGGCCAGGCGTTTCGCCGCCCTCCTCGCCGAGGATCGCGTCCTGCGGCCTGGCCTGCCGGATCCGGGCGCGGATCAGTTCCTCGGCGGCGCGGTCAAGCGCGGTGACCACGTCGGTCGGGCTGGACTTGGTGGCGAGCACCTCCGGCCGGGCGGGGCGCTTGGCGAGGAGCATCTCGCCCGCCTCCCGCGCGATCGAGACCGCCAGTTCCAGCAGCGCGTCCCCGTCAGCCATCGCGGTCATCCCCCTTCTCGCCCGTCGTCTCGCCCAGCACGTGGTGCCCCAGGAAGTCCAGCACGGTCCGGTACCACACGACGATGTTGCCGGGCCTGAGCACCCAGTGGTTCTCGTCGGGGAAGTACAGGAACTTCGACTCCACCTCCGATCGCCGCAGATCCCACCACAACCGCAGAGCTTCCCCGATCGGCACCCGATAGTCCCGGTCGCCGTGGATCACGAGCATGGGCGTGGTGATGGCGTGCAGCGAGCGGTGCGGCGACAGCCGTTCGTACCTGGCGGAGCCGGGGGCACCGAACTCCCGCTGCCAGTACATCGAGGCGTCCGTCGTCCCGGCGAACTGGTCGAGGTTCCACAGCGAGGCGTGGGTGACGATGGCACGGAAGCGGTCGGTGTGCCCGGCCACCCAGTTGGCCATGTAGCCGCCGAACGAGCCGCCCATCGCCGCGATCCGCTGGTCGTCCACCTCCGGCCGCTTGAGACACTCGTCGGTGATCGTCATCAGGTCGGCGTGGGTGACCGGTCCCCAGTCGCCCCAGCCCCGGTCGATCATCGCCTGGCCGTACCCGGTGGACAGGCAGGGGTCGGGCAGGAGCACGGCGTAGCCCTGCCGTGCCATGATCCACGGGTTCCAGCGCCAGCTCCAGTCGTTCCAGCTCGACACGGGCCCGCCGTGGATCCACAGCAGGAACGGCGCGGGATCCTCCGCCGACGCCCCGGAGGGCAGGACCAGCCAGCCACGCAGCGGGGTGCCGTCGTCGGCCGTCGCCTCGACCTCGGTGAGCGTGCCGGGCAGGTCGAGCCGCGGGGTGGGCGAGGGCAGCTCGGTCACCGAGCCGTCGGGCGCGATCCGCACGGGTCTGGGCGGCGAGTCGACGGCGCTGCGCAGGGCGTAGACGGAACCGGCGTGCGCCGAGCCGGCGGGGGCCGGGCACAGCTCCAGGTAGGACCCGTCGTCGGGGGTCAGCCGCGTCACCTCTCCGGAGTCGACGTCCACCCGGAAGACCGGGCGGCGGCCCCGGTGGTCGGCCGCGAAGAAGATCTCCTTCGACGACGGCGCCCAGGCGATCGCCGAGGGGAACAGCTCGCCGCCCAGCGCCCGGCCCTCGCCGGTGGCCAGATCGACCACCCAGAGTTCGATCTTCATGGACACCTTCTCGGTGCCGTGCCGCTCCCGCACGCAGGCGACGTGCCGGCCGTCGGGCGACACCACGACGGGACCGCCGAAGTCGTGGGAGTCGGAGGCGGACAGGGTCCGCCGGGAACCGTCGGCGACGTCGACGGCGACCAGTTCCCAGCGCAGCTCGCCCTTCGGCATCGGGACCCGCCAGGTGGCGACCACCGTCGAGCCGTCCGGCGTGAGGTCGAACGACAGGTGCTCGTCCAGCGCCCCGCCCGGCTGCGGGGTGAGGTCACGCGCGGCGGCCAGATCGCGGGCGGGGGCGGCGAACAGGCGGGTCTGGTCCGGGCCGAGATCGTGGTCCCAGTAGCGGACCGGGTAGTCCTCGTGCAGGATCGCGCTGACCCCGGCCTCCTTGCGTGCCTTGCGGCGCTCCTCCTCGGTCGCGGCGTCCCCGGGCAGCACCTGCGCCGCGTAGACGACCGTGCCGCCGGCCGTCCGGACCGCCCCGATCCCGCCGGGACGCGTCGCGATCCGCCGGGCCTCGCCCCTCGGCGGCAGCAGCCACAGCGCCGGAACGTCGCCGTCGCCGGAGTCCTCCACCGTCTCGTCGGGCCGCCGCGACGTGAACAGCACGCTCCCGTCCGGAGCGAACACCGCGCCGGCCTCCCCCTTCGCCGACCTGGTCAGCCGGTACGGCTCCGCGTCGCCGTCGCCGTCCATGGGGATCTCCCACAGCGCCGTGCCGTACGAGATCTTGTCGGGGTTGAGCGCCTGGACCACGGACACGAGCCGCGTCCCATCAGGCGAGAGCCGCAGCGACACCACGCGCGGCAGGGCGACGTACTCCTGGAAATCGGGGAACGGGGCGACCGCAATTTGGCTCACCACTCGAACCTACTCCGCCTCGCGGGTGATCCCAAGCCGTTGGCGGCACCGGCCACCGGGCCGCATAGGGTTGATGCCCATGGACAGCACCACCGGTGACGCCGGCTATGACGCGCTGCTCGTCGTGTCCTTCGGGGGTCCGGAGGGGCCCGAGGACGTGATGCCGTTCCTGGAGAACGTCGTGCGGGGCCGCGAGGTGCCGCGCGAGCGGCTGCTGGAGGTGGCCGAGCACTATTACGGCTTCGGCGGGGTCAGCCCGATCAACGCGCAGTGCCGCGAGCTGATCGCCGCGCTCGACGCGGAGCCGTCCGTGGACGTTCCCGTCTACTGGGGCAACCGCAACTGGCACCCCTTCCTGGAGGACACCGTCCGCCGGATGAAGGACGATGGGGTGCGCACGGCCGCCGCGTTCGTCACGTCGGCCTACAGCTCCTATTCGAGCTGCCGGCAGTACCTCGACGACATCGTGCGGGCCCGCGCCGCCGTCCCCGGCGCGCCGGAGATCGTCAGGCTGCGGCACCACCACGATCACCCGGGCTTCGTCGCGGCGATGGCCGACCACACCCGGGAGGCCCTCGGCAGGCTCCCGGAGAACGTGCGGGACACCGCCCGGCTGGTCTTCACCGCGCACAGCATCCCGCTCTCCATGGCCCGTACGGCAGGGCCCGCGGGTGGTGCGTACGAGGCGCAGCTGCGCAGAACCGCCGAGCTCGTCGTGGCCGAGGCCGCGCCCGGGCGAGAGTGGGATCTGGTGTGGCAGAGCCGCAGCGGCCCGCCGCAGGTGCCGTGGCTGGAGCCCGACGTCTGCGACCATCTGGAGGCCCTGCACGTCGGCGGGACCGGCGCCGTGGTGCTGGTGCCGATCGGGTTCATGTCCGACCACATGGAGGTCATCTACGACCTCGACGTGGAGGCGGCGACCGTGGCGGAGAAGCTCGGCATGCCCCTCACCCGGGCGGCGACCGCCGGAACGCATCCCCGCTTCGTCGCGATGGTGGGCGAGCTGCTGGCCGAGCCGCGGCCCGCGTCGTGCCCCGCCACCTGCTGTCCCGCCCCGAGGCGTGGCCCGGCCCCGAGCCGCTGATCGCGGGAGATGGTCACCGGGCCGGGCATCAGGAGTAGGTGCGGGCGTAGGCGTCGGCGAGCGACAGGACCCGGTCGACGTAGGCCCAGGAGTGGTTGTAGAACCACACGGCCTTCCTGAGCTTCTCGCCGCCCCGGCCCGCGCCGTTGGCGCACAGATATTTCGCGGCGGACGGCACGGCGTCGTAGGCGCTCCAGACGTCGGTCTCGCCGTCTCCGTCGCCGTCGACGCCGTACGCCTTCCACGTCGCGGGCATGAACTGCATCGGTCCGAGTGCGCCGGCGGAGGACGGCCCGTTGTTGCGCCCGTGACCGCTCTCGACCTGGCCGATGGCCGCGAGCACGGTCCACGACAGTCCAGGACACAGCTCGGCCGACCGCTGATAGAGCTCCAGGTAGCTCTCCGGCCGCCCGACCGGCCCCTCCCCCGCGGGGGTCTCCCGTGATTCCGCGGACCTGACGGCGACGACCTTGGACGTGCCGCCGAGCAGGCGCCTCACCCCGCTCCGGTCGATCAGGCCGGCGTCGCCCCGGATCAGCACCACGACGCCCTCGGCGAGGCCGAGCCGCCTGCCCAGCTCCTTTCCGATCACGCCGTCGACGCCCGGAAGCCCGAGGGCGGCCGAGGCGGCCAGACGCAGCCGCGGCCCGCCGTCCAGCTGGTATTCCGCGCCGAGGACCATCCCCAGGCGCTTGACCGCCGCGCGGTCGGCCACGAACTCGTCCCCCGTGAGCGCGCTCCACACGTCGGGGTGCCGTGCCACCGCCCCCGGGGTCCACGAGCGGAACCGCGCGGGTTCGACCGCCAGCAGCCGCAGCGCCGTACCGGAGACTCTGACGGTGCCGCCGTCGACGGCTGCGACCTTCGTCACATGCGGCAGCTTGGCGATCTTCCGCAGCGTCTTGGCGGGCACCTTCGCCGGTGCGATCGCCATCAGGGTGGGCGGGGCCGCCTTGACGTCGGCGCCTTCAGTGGATTCACCGTTTTCATCGGACTTGCCCGTTTTGGCCGATTCGCCGGGTCCGCCGACGACCGGGCGGCTCGACGGCAGCGTGGCGTCGGGCACCAGCGCGACGCGGTCCGGCCGGGGCGCGGGGGTGCCCGCCTCCGGAGACCGGGAGCGCTCGGCCGCGATCGCCCGGCCCTCACCACCCGTGACGAGGAAGAGGCTTCCCGTTGTGATCACCGCGGCGATGGCGGCGGCCAGCCCCGCCACAAAGGTGCGAAGCGGCACGGACGCGGGAAGATGTCGCACCGGCCCCACGTTAAACCCTTCGTCTCAGTGATGGAAAAATCACTTGCCACACGATAAGCAGGCGCGGCACCGTCGGCACTGGGTGACGCCGTACGCGCGCCCGCATGGGGGAATCGCCCGCAGGAACGGGCTGCCGAAGGGGTTGCGAGATGGTGGGGCCGTACCGCGGGCTGTTCGGCACGCCTGGAGCCAAGGGCTTCGTCCTGGCGGGCTTCGTGGGCCGGATCCCGATGTCGATGCTCGGCATCGGGATCGTTCTCTTGATATCAGAGCTGACCGGCTCATACGCGAAGGCGGGCGCGGTGTCGGGCGTCGTGTCGATCGCGTTCGCCATCGCGGCGCCCTTGTCCGGCCGCCTCGTCGACCGGGTGGGCCAGGCGAAGGTGCTGGTGCCGTTCGCCCTGGCGCACGCGGCCTCGCTGTCCGGTCTGATGCTGTGCGCACACGGAAACGCCCCGGAGTGGACGCTCTACGCGACCGGCGTGGCGACGGGCGTCTCGGCCACCTCCCTCGGGGCGATGGTGCGGGCCCGCTGGTCCCACGCGCTCAGGGACGATCCGTCCAAGCTGCACACCGCGTTCTCGTTCGAGTCCGTGATCGACGAGCTGATCTTCGTCACCGGTCCCGCCTTCGTCACCGCGCTGGCCGTCGCGGTCAATCCGTACGTCGGGCTCATCGTCGCGATCGTCTGCACCGTGACGGGCACCCTGGCCTTCTCCGCGCTGCGCGGCACCGAGCCGCCGGTGACGCGGCACCGGACGCACGCCGGCTCGCCGATCGCGATCCCGGGCGTGGCTCTGCTGTCGCTCGTCTTCATCGCCGTCGGCGGCGTCTTCGGCTCGATCGACGTCATCACGGTGGCGTTCGCCGAGGAGCAGGGCAGCAAGGCGTCGGCGGGCCTCCTGCTCGCCTGCATCTCGGGCGGCAGCATGATCTCCGGGCTGTGGTACGGCTCGCGCCCGTGGAAGATCAGCCTGCGCACCCGGTTCCTGCGCGGGCTGGGGCTGTTCGCCGTCGGGCTCGCCCCGGTGCTGCTGATGCACGACGTGCGGCTGATGGCGATCGCGATGTTCTTCGCCGGGCTGTCGATCTCCCCCACCCTGATCACCGGTTTCTCCCTGGTCGAGCGCATGGTCCCGGCCGGGCAGCTCACCGAGGGCATGGCGTGGCTCTCGACGTCCATCGGATTCGGCGTGGCCGTCGGCTCGTGGGCGGGCGGATGGCTGACCGACCTGTTCGGCACGGCCAACGCCTACGGCTTCTCCCTCCTCTGCGCGCTGACGGCCGCACTCGTCGGCGCGGCCGGTTCCACGCTGGTGCGGGTCGAGGAGCACAGCACCGGCTGAACCCGCCAGTAGGCAGCGGCACCGATTATGAGTAGTGTTCATATTCGCGATCGGGGGACGCGCCGTCTGATGGGAGGATCATGGTCGCGTTCGTCAACTGGTCGCGGAACCAGTCCGCCGCCCCGGCCGAGGTCCGTACGCCCGCCTCCGCCGCCGAGGTGGCGCAGGCCGTACGGGACGCCGCACGCGGCGGGCGGCGGGTGCGCATGGTCGGCAGCGGGCACTCGTTCACCGGCGTGGCCCTCACCGACGGCATCATGCTGCGGCCCACCGCGCTGACCGGTGTCCTCGACGTGGGCGACGGGTGGATCAAAGTCGCCGCCGGCACCCCGCTCCACGTCCTGAACGACGAACTCGACCGGCGCGGCCTCGCCCTGGCCAACATGGGGGACATCACCGCGCAGACGATCGCGGGAGCCGTACAGACCGGCACGCACGGCACCGGCGAGCGGATCGCCGCGGGCCTCGCCGACCAGGTCGTCGGGCTGGAGCTGGTCCTGGCCGACGGGTCGATCACGACGGTGCGCGAGGGCGACGAGGGTGAGGCGGGCGACCTGTTCGACGCGGCCCGTGTCGGGCTCGGGGCGCTCGGCGTCGTCACCGCCGTGACGCTGCGGGTGGAGCCGTCGTTCCTGCTGCGTGGGCGGCGCGCACCGATGCGGTTCAGCCGCGTCCTGGAGTCGCTCGACGAGCTGACCGGGCAGGCCGACCACCTCGACTTCTACTGGCTGCCGCACACCGACGCCTGCCTGGTCAAGCGGAACGACCGCAGCCCGGGACCGGCAGCGCCGCCGTCGTCGTTCCGGCGCTGGCTGGACAACGAGTTCCTGGAGAACACGCTCTTCGGCGCCGCCTGCGCGCTCGGCGCCCGGATCCCCCGGGTCATCCCGGCGATCAACGCGATCTCGGCGAAAGTCCTCGGCTCGTCGGAGTGCGTGGACACCTCCTACAAGATCTTCGCCACCGTCCGCAGGGTGCGGTTCCTGGAGATGGAGTACGCCATCCCGCGCGAGCACCTCGGCCAGGCCCTGCGCGAGGTCAGGGACCTGGTCGAGCGGTCGGGCCGGCCGATCGGCTTCCCGATCGAGGTGCGGGTGGCCCCGCCGGCGGACGCCTGGCTGTCCACCGCGTACGGCAGGGCCTCGGCCTACATCGCCTGTCACGTCTACCGGCCGACGCCGGACCCGGCGTACTTCGAGGGCGTCGAGGAGATCATGGTGAGACTCCGGGGGCGGCCGCACTGGGGCAAGCTGCACACACGCGACGCCGACTACCTCGGCACCGTTTATCCGAGATTCGCCGAATTCGTCGCGTTGCGTGATCGTCTCGACCCGCACGGACTGTTCGCCAACGATTACCTTGACCGGGTCCTCGGCGCGCCGCCCGGACGCTGACGCCAAGGCCGCGTAAAGTCCCCATCCAGGGTCCGGTTCCGCGCGCGTCACGTTGCCCTGGGCAAGGCCTTCGGACGGGCGGATCGCGGAGCACGGGTCCGCCCGAGCCCCGCGCGCCACTCGACCGAGGGAGCAACGAGGATGGAAGCCTTGCAAGCCTTCCGCGCGGCACGGCGCGTGCCTCATCCCGGGCGGCATGCCCCTCTCTCTCGCGACTTGGACCCTCATCACCGGTTGGTTGTGGCAAGGTGAACGGGACAAAAGTGACTGGAGTCACGACAACTGCCACGCCCCCAGGCAAGGCGATGTTCGGACATGCCGGGTACGGTGCTGGAAGGCAACCGGCTCACACGAGAGACTCGAGGGTCCGGGGGAAGACGCAGCATGACGACGAAGGGACTCGCATGCAGGAGCTCCGTCTCGTCGCGGTAAGTGAGGACGGAACGTACCTCGTCCTGGCCACGGCCGGGCGGGGCACGCGGTTCACGCTTCCCGTGGACGACCGGCTCCGTGCCGCGGTCCGCGGCAACTTCTCCCGTCTCGGCCAGTACGAGATCGAAGTGGAGAGCCCGCTGCGTCCCAAGGAGATCCAGGCGCGCATCCGCGCGGGCGAGTCGGCCGAGGAGATCGCGGCGACCGCCGGCATCCCGGTCGAGCGCGTCCGCTGGTTCGAGGGGCCGGTTCTCCAGGAGCGCGAGTACATGGCCCAGCAGGCCCAGCGGGTCCCCGTCCGCCTGCCCGGCGAGACCACGCCCGGGCCCACGCTCGGCGAACTGGTCGCCGAGCGGCTGACCCGGCGCGGCGTGCCCGCCGACGAGATCGACTGGGACTCCTGCAAGCGCGACGACAACCTCTGGCGGGTGAAGCTCGGCTTCGTGTGGAACGGCCACACCCGCCACGCCGAGTGGCTGTTCGACCCCCGCCGCCGCCACATCACGCCCAACGACGACGAGTCGATGCGCCTGTCGGCCGCCGACTACGTCGAGCCGGTCGCCAAGGAGAAGGCGGAGGACGACACGGTCCGCCCCTTCGTGCCCCGGCTCGCCCCCAAGCTGGCCTCGGTGCCCTCGCTGCCCCCCGACGCGCCCGCGGCCGCCCGGCCCGAGTCTTCCGTACGGCACGAGCCTCCCGCCAGGCATGAGCAGCCCGGAGTGCGCCGCGACCCGCCCGCCGCGTGGCAGCACGAGCCCCCCGTACGGCACGAGCCGCGTGTGGAGCCGCCCGCCGCGTTCCGGCCCGATCTGACCCCGGTGCCCTTCCGCCTGCCCGACCCGCTCGCCGGGCTGGACGCGGCCGCTCTGGAGGATCGCGACGCCCGCGAGTGGAATTCTCGCGTTCGGGACTCTCACGCCCAGGACTCTCACGCCCGGGACTCTCACGGCCAGGATTCTCACGATCGGAAGGAGACGGCCGACCGGGGCAACGCCGTGATCGGCCTTCCCACGGTCGCTCAGGCCGGTCATGACGAGCCGGGCCTCGGTCCCCGTCCGCCCGACGCCGCCCTCGAGGCCGGCTCCCGGGCCGACGCGACGGCTGACGACGCCGCCGCGCCCTCGTCCGAGGGTTCCGTACGCCGGCCGGACGCCACGCCCGAGCCGGCCGCCGCCGCGTCCGAATCCGACACGCCCACCGCCGCACAGCCACCGGCCGACACGGAGCCGGCGGCCGCCATGGAATCCCCGGCCCCAGCGAAGCCGACGACCGCCGATGCCACGGAGACGGCGGACGCCGAGCCCGAGAGTGAGAAGACCGAGCCCGCCGCCGTGGCCCCCACACCCGCCGTGGCGGCCACGCCCGCGGCCGAGCGGCCCACGGAACCCGTCACCGTGGAAAGTACGCCAGAGGCGACGTCCGCCGCGGCCGACGCCCCGATGGGCGGCGAGCCCGCGTCCGCCGACTCCGATTCCGGCTCCGGCTCCGACTCCGACTCCGACTCCGCTTCAGCGAAGAAGACCGCGGCGACCACCGCTCCCGGGCCGGACAGGGCGGCGGCCGACCGTCCCGCGCCCGCCCCTGCTCCGAAACCTGCCGCCGCTGCCGTCCCGGCACCGGATCGGCCCGCCGCTCCGGTCGGTCCGCCGCCGCGGCCGAAGCCCAGGCCGCGTCCGACCGTTCCGGCGGCGCGTCCCGCCTCGGACGCTCCCGCCGCCAGCGCGGCCGCCGCCGGCACCCCCGGCACGCCGCAGAAGAAGGAGTCGGTGGCCGACGCCAAGACGGAGCTTCCGGCCCCGCCGGTGCCGAAGCCGCGTCCGCGCAAATCCCGCCGCCGTGCCTCCGTCCCCACCTGGGACGAGATCATGTTCGGTGCCCGCAAACCGGACTGAGGCAAGGCCGACACTGTGTCGCGGCGACGACGGTTCTCCTGATCGGAGCGGTGCCCCGGAAGTACGACGTGATCGGAAGCCCGGAGAACCGGCCGTCACGCACACACTCCGCCAGATCCTCGGGCCCCGGCGGTTTGCCGATGGACTGGCCTGATCGCGATTTCCCATGGTGACACGGCGCTGACGTACACGGCCGGGCTCCGTGTCGAGTAGATCCTTGACCTCCCCGGACAGCTCCGGCGAGTCGGCCAGTCACCACAAGATGACGTGCGTGTCCAGGGCGGCGAGGTCGTCGTCACCGTGACCGGAACGGCCTGAGGTGGAAGGTTCCCGCATGGTTCGAGGGTCTTCACCCGGCTTCGGTGTCTCTCCTTGGCGGGCCACCGGTCTCGTCGCGGTTCGCCCCTACGAGAGGTCGTCGAGGAAGGGGCGGATCCAGTCGGGGGTGACCTCGTGGGCGAACTCGACACCCTGGGTCTCCCCCGTGTCGATCGCCGGGTAGCCGCCGCTGCCGGCGCCGACACCCGCCGTCACCGTGATCAGGCCGGCCATCCGCTGGAACACGGTCTGCCGCATCGTCCAGCCGACAACGGCCCGGCGCTCGACCACGGCCTGCGCCCGGCGCAGCGAACCCGACCGGACCGACAGCCGGGCACCGTCGTAGGCGTGCCCGAGGCTCCGATAGCGATCCAGCCCGAGCGGGATCCCCAGGACCGCCAGACCGAGCGCGACGACCCCCACCACGGCCCAGCCCAGCACGAACGCCACCACGGCGACCGGCAGCCACGGCACGACGGCCCGCACCAGCCTGCGTCGCAGGGCCCGGGGCGGATGCGGCCGCAGCGACGTGGCGAAGGGCCCGACGGCTTCACCCGCCACGCCCGAGGCGAAGGCCTTCGGCGTCACGGGAAGCAGCTGTCCCCTGGTCGCCGAATCTCCCAGGCCGGTGACCACGGCCCACAGCCGTGCCACGCCGGCCCAGCGTTCGAGCAGCGCCTCGGTCATCTCGTAACCCCGGATCCGGCGGCGCTCCAGCGAGACCGTGCGACGGGTGATCAGGCCTCTCTCGGCCACCAGGTAGCCGTCCCGTGCGCGCAGCGTGAAGTCCCAGTTGAAGATCGCGTACGCGACGGCGCCGACGATCGGCATGGCGGTCACCAGCAGCGCGGCGACGGCGACCAGCAGATAGGGGTGCGCCCACACCCACTCCAGGGCCTGCCGTGCCGACCGTTCGGTCAGGCCCAGTTCCTCACCCCATTGGAAGACCAGCCCGACCGCACCGGCCGCGAGCGCGAACGGGGTCAGCAGATAGGCCCCGGAGAGCGGGCCGTACGTGAGCCACCGGCGCGGCACCCGGGCGAGCACCCGTGCGACGGGCTCCGGACCGGCCTCGGCCGTCGCGCCCGGCGCGGCCGGACCCCGGTCGGCCGCGTCCTGACCGGTGCCGGCGGCTCCGGCGGCCCGCGCGGGCAGGGGCGGCGCGGGCCGCCGGGCGAGCAGTGCCGTACGAAGCACGCGGGCCTGCTCCATCGTCACCGCGTCGAGCGTGCCCTCCTGCTCACTGCCCCCGGCACCGGTGTCGATCTTCAGTACGGCCAGGCCGAGCAGGCGATGGAGCGGCGGCTCGGTGATGTCGATCCCACGGATCCGTTCAAGCGGGATGGTCTTGGCCGAGCGGCCGATGAAGGCCCGGGTCAGCTCCAGCCGATCCTCGGTGAGGTGATAGGTGAACGTCGCCCACCGGATCACGGCGTACACCGCCGACCCCGCGACTCCAACCGCCGCCCAGCCGAACGAGGTCGGCGAGAACCCGCCGGCGATCAGCACGCCCGCCAGGGGCAGGAGGAGCGAGGGCAGCAGGCGGATCGGGTCGATCAGCAGGACCCGGGGGCTGAGCCGCCGGGCGCCGTACGGCCCCGCACCCGCGCCGAAGGCCCCGCCGGGGCCGGGACCTCCGCCGAAGCCGAAGCCCGGGCCGGGGCCTGAACCTATGGTCGGGCCGGGACCTGCACCTGGACCTGTGGCTGGACCGGGACCTGTGTCCGTTCCTGTGTCCGGGCCGGGATCGAGACCCGCGCCTGGCCCCGTGCCTGGGCCGGGACCGGAACCGAGGTCGGAACCGGGGCGGGGGTCGCCGGGATCGGGATGCGTCACGTCGCGTCGTCCCTGAGCTCCTGGGCGCGGCGGGCGAGTTCCTCGGCCAGCCGTGCGGCGACCTCGTAGTCGAGACCCTTGATCGTCGATGACCCGGCGTGCGATGCCGTACGGATCTCCACGGTGGCCAGGCCCAGCGCACGCTCGAACCAGCCCTGGGCCTTGTCCACGGTCTGGATGCGGCTCACGGGCACGAAAACCCATTCCCGGCTCAACCACCCCGACCGGGCGTAGACCACGTCTCCAGACAGCTCCCAGCGATGTACGGCATAGCGCCACAGCGGCTCGACGACCACGAAAGGCAGCATCACGGCCCCGACGGCGACGGGTAGCATCCAGGCGTTTCCCGACAGCCAGTCGGGCACGATCTCCCAGCCGCCTCCGATCCAGTTCGCGACGAGGACGGCGCCGCCGACCAGGAGCACGAACCCGACCAGGGCCTCGATCAGCCAGAGCACGATGGCACGGCGCGAGACCCGTTCGGCCGGATCACGCAGCGGACCTCGCTGACCTCTCACATTTCCACCCTAAACGGAAAGCCCGTCAGCGATCTGGCAGCGGCTGATGGCCGGGCTCGGCGAATTGTCAGTGCCATGGTCCAGGGTTGGGCTGACAACGACAAGGAGACAGTGATGACATACGCGATCCAGGCGGAGGGACTGGCCAAACGCTACGGCGAGACGCGGGCCCTCGATGGGATCGATCTGGAGGTGCCGCGGGGGCGGCTGCTGGGCGTGCTGGGGCCGAACGGCGCGGGGAAGACCACCGCGGTGCGGATCCTGGCGACGCTGCTGCGCCCGGACGGGGGCAGGGCGCAGGTCGGCGGCTTCGACGTGGTCAGGCAGGCACACCAGGTGCGGTCGCTGATCGGCCTCACGGGGCAGTACGCGGCGGTCGACGAGACACTGACCGGCGTGGAGAACCTCGTGATGATCGGCCGGCTGCTCGACCTGCCACGGCGCGACGCGAAGCGGCGCGCGGCCGAGCTGCTCGAACGCTTCGCTCTGACCGAGGCGGCCGGCCGGGCCGCGAAGACCTATTCGGGCGGTATGCGCCGCCGTCTCGACCTCGCGGCGAGCCTGGTGGGCCGTCCGCAGGTGCTGTTCCTGGACGAGCCGACGACCGGGCTCGACCCGCGCAGCCGCACCGACCTGTGGGGCGTGGTGCGACGCCTGCAGGACGACGGGGTGACCGTGCTGCTCACCACGCAATATCTGGAGGAGGCCGATCAGCTCGCCGACGACATCGTGGTCTTCGATCACGGCAGGGTCATCGCGAGCGGCACCCCCGACGAGCTCAAGGCCACCACCGGGGCCCAGGTCCTGGAGGTGCGGCCCGCCGAGGCGGCCCGTCTCGGCCTGGTGGAGCAGGTGGTCGCCGAGGTGCTCGGCGCGGTTCCCAAGGTGACCGGCGGCCAGGTGTCGGCGGCGGTCCGCGACCCCGCGGTCGTGCCGGCCGTGGTGCGCCGGCTCGACGACCTGGGTGTGGTGGCGGCCGAGCTGTCACTGCGCAAGGCGAGCCTCGACGAGGTGTTCCTCGCGCTCACCGGTCACCGCGCCGAGGACGGAGCCGAGGTCGAGGAGGTCGCGGCGTGACGGACCACATCGGACGGCGTGCCCAACCCGGAGAGAGAAGATGACGGCGACGACCACCACCCCGACGGCGACGGCTTCGGTGCCGCTCGTGACTTCGCCGCGGCTCGGCCCGATGGCCGCGCTGCGCCACACGGCGACGCTGGCCTGGCGGAGCCTGGTGCAGATCAAGCACAACCCGATGGAACTGCTCGACCTCAGCGTCCAGCCGATCATGTTCCTGCTGCTGTTCACCTATGTGTTCGGCGGTGCGATCGCGGGCTCGACCGGTGATTATCTGCAGTTCTCGCTGCCGGGCCTGATCGTGCAGAACATGCTGTTCGCCACCCTGACGACCGCGATCGGCCTGAACAGCGACGTCACCAAGGGCGTCTTCGACCGGCTGCGCAGCCTGCCGATCGCCCGTTCGGCGCCCCTCGCCGGCCGGATCGTGGCCGACACGCTGAAGCAGGTGTGGGCGTTCGCGCTGTTCCTCGGCCTTGGGATGGTCCTCGGGTTCCGGGTGCAGACGGGGGTGATCGGCGTCGTCGGCGCCCTCGCCCTGCTGCTGGCGTTCGCCCTCGGCATGTCGTGGCTGTCCGTGCTCATCGGCCTGCGGGCGTCCAGCGTGGAGAAGGTTCAGATCGTGGCGTTCTCGCTGATGATGCCGATCACCTTCACCAGCAACGCGTTCGTGCCGACGAAGACGATGCCCGAGTGGCTGCAGCGATGGGTGGAGATCAACCCGGTCACCCACCTCGCCGACGCGGTACGCGGGCTGCTCGGCGGCGGCCCGGTCTCATCCAGCGCGACCGTCTCACTGCTGTGGGCCGCGGGCATCGCGATCGTGTTCGCGCCGCTGTCGATCCGCGCCTTCCGCAATCACTCCTGACACGACGGCCCTCGGCGACGATCTCGTCGACCGAGACGACCCGGCCGCGCTCGTGAAGCCCGGAGAACTCCCCCGGCCCGAGCGCGGCCGATCCGTGTCGCCCGTCCGCCGTCGCCCGGCCGGTAGCGCGGTGGACCGCCTACGACGAGATCGTTGCTGATCACCACACGGACGAAGCTCACGCTCACATCCGCCATCGCCCCCCCTCATGCCTCGATTGTGGCGCATCCGGTCGGTGCACCCGCATATTCCGCGTAGCATCAACGGGCATGGGGTCGCCGAGAACATCAGCGGTCACGCGAGTCACCGTCGCCACAACGGCGATGGCCGTCCTCGCGTCGGGTTGCGGGATCCTGGGCGGCGGAACGCCCAGGAACCTCGATCTGATCAGCGTGTCGAGCCCGCGGTTCCGCGACGGCGCCCCACTGCCGCTGGACTACTCGTGCAAGGGAGGACAGGGCAATCCGCCACTCCGCTGGTCAGGTACGGCAGGGGCCAAGTCGGTCGCCCTCGTGGTGGACGACAACAACCCCCGCACCGGCGCGGAGGTGCACTGGGTGGTGTTCAACATCGATCCGAACACCACCGAACTCGGCGAGAACGACGTCCCCAGGGGCGCGAAGCAGGGCCAGGCGACGAGCGGAAAAGTGGGCTATACGCCTCCGTGCGAGGCCGATGGCAGCTACCGTTTCACTGTCTACGCCCTCAACTCAGACCTCGATCTCCAACAGGGTGCCCCCCTCTCGGAGACCCTGGAGAACATCGCCGATCACACGATCGCTCGGGGCCGCCTCACGGCGACCACCATCGAGTGACCTGCTGAACACCGGAGGTAGTCGTGCTATACGAATCTTCACGTAGGGTGTGACAACGGTCATCGTGGTCGAGCAGAATCGGTTCCAATTGCTGAGCGCAGGTGATCAAAGGGGGCAGGTCGCGTCGATGGCCGCGCGATCTCACCGGCGCCGCTGGAAGGCCATGGCCTTAAGGGTGGTGCGATGATAGGGGTCATTTCGGGCCTTGTCGCCGTCGTGCTCCTGGTGCTGATGGTTGTGGCGCTGGGCATGCGGTCGATGAATCGCAGGGAGAGCGCTCTGTCCGCCGAGCGCATCAAGGCGATGGCCGAGAACAAGGGCCCCAAGCCTCGGCGGCCCGCCGAGGAGACGTTCTTCGAGAGCTTCCCCGCGGGCTTCGACGCCTTCGAGGAGCCTGCCGAGCGGTCCAAGCAGCAGCGTCCCGGATCCAACCGTCAGGGCGGCGGCCGGCAGGCGCGCGCCGCGGAACGCGGCGGCAAACAGCCCGCCCCCGCCGGAGCGCGCGGCAGGCGCGGCGTCGACGAGTGGGGCGAGCAGGACGACTACGACGACGACTACTGGTCTCGCGTCCGCGCGGACGACGGCGGATTCGGCGGGAGCATCGCCGCCCGGATGGCCACCCCGCGTCCGGTCGAGCAGCCCGCCGACGTCGAGGCGGCGGCCGGCGCCAACCCCGCCGCGGATCCCAGCGCCGCGACCGCGCAGGTTCCGCTGCCGCAGCGTCCGGTCCCCGCCGGGCTCGCCGACCTGGTGGAGCCCTCCCGGTCCGCGACCGGCTCCTCCAGGAGCAGGGCCAAGCAGACTCCCGCCCCCGCCGTGTCCGCCTCGGCGCTCGCCGAGCAGAAGACCGTGACGTTCTCCGCGCCGACACCGGACGCGCTGGGCACCGGTCCGTCCCGCGGCCGGTCCTCACGCTCCGGATCCCGGTCCACACGCTCCGGTGGACGGCGCTCGGCGGCCGCGGCCGCGGCCGCCGAGACGGGTCACACGAGCGCGAGCGGCCCCTTCGAGACGCCGTCCGCCCCGATCACCGGACCCTCCGCTCCCATCACAGGCCCCGCCGCCCCGATCACGGGCTCATCCGTGCCGATGCCGACGACGGGAGCGTTCACCGCCGGCTCCTTCGAGACCCCGCTCGGGACCGGCCCCTTCGACGCCGCGTCCTCCCCCGCCACCCCGGGCACCGGCTCCGGGGCCGGGTCAGGGTCAGGGTCGACGTGGCCGTCGGCGTACGAGTCGCCCGCGTACGACGCCTCCCACGGCGATGCCTATGACCTGTCCCGCAACGCGACCGGGCCGTTCTCTCCGGCCGACACCGGCCCGTCCTACCCCGTGACCCCCGTGGCCCCGGTGACCCCCGAGGTCGCCCCCGCTCCTGGGACCACCACGTCGCCGGGCTGGCCGAGCGTTCGCGATGTGCTCGACGACCCGGAGCCGCCACGCGCCGTCTCCTCGTCCTGGCCGGCGGTCGAGACGTACCAGATGCCCCAGACGGGGATGCAGCAGCCGACGCCGGCGGCCCCCACGGCCTACGACGGCTACCCGACCACCACGCCTGTGGGCGACGGCACGACGTACGGCTCGACGCAGCCGCCGACGTCCTCGTCGTACGAGGTGAGCGCGGGCTGGGCGACGATAGACGAGTCGGACACCGTGACCGGTCCCCCGGCGGCGGCCTCGCCGTACGAGTCGGCCGGGTACGACGTGCCCTCGGGGCAGAGCTACTACGGCTACGAGCAGCAGGGCGGGTACGGCACGGGGCAGGCGGCGACGCCGTCCTGGCAGGAGCAGAACACCGGCGGAGGCCTGCCCTCCTCCTACGACGAGCTGTACGGCGATGCGCCGAAGCCCACCACCGCGCGCCGGGGCAGCCACCGGAACGAGCCGGAGACCGACTACCCGGACTATTACCGCTGATTCTTTGACGTCGGCTGACCGAAGGCCGGGTGATCGACACCGTAGGGTCACCACATGACCCACGGTAGCCATGTGATTACAAACCGGAACATCGCGTCAATACTCCGACATGACGTGCCCGCCTCGTTGGTGGTCTTACTGGTGGCGGTGCCGCTTTCACTGGGGATAGCGGTGGCATCCGGGGCGCCCCTGGCGGCCGGGCTGGTCGCCGCCGTCGTCGGCGGTGTGGTCGCCGGGGCGCTGGGGGGTTCCGCCGTCCAGGTCAGCGGCCCCGCCGCCGGTCTCTCCCTGGTCGTCGTGGACCTCGTGCACACCTACGGCTGGCGCGCCACCTGCGCGATCACCATTCTGGCCGGTCTGGTCCAGGTAGTGCTGGGCGCACTCCGGGTGGCCAGGGCGGCCCTCGCGGTCTCCCCCGCGGTCGTTCACGGCATGCTCGCCGGTGTCGGCGTGGTGATCGCGCTCTCGCAGCTCCATGTCGTGCTCGGGGGCACCCCGCAACGTTCCGCCCTGGAGAACATCCTGGAGCTGCCCGAGCAGATCGCGCACAACCACAGTCCCGCTGTTGTGATCGGTCTCGTGACGATCGGCGTCCTGATCGGCTGGGTCCGGTTGCCGCGGCTCAAGGCGATTCCCGCTCCGCTCGCCGCCCTGATCATCGCCACCGCCGCGGCGGCGCTGCTCGATCTGGATCTGGCCCGGGTCGACGTGGGCGACGGCTTCTCCTCGATCCAGGGGCCGCTGCTTCCGGAAGGCGACTGGCACGGCATCGCGGGCGCCGTACTGCTCGTGGCCCTCCTCGCCGGAGTGGAGTCGCTGCTGACCTGCGTCGCCTCCAACCGGCTCCACGACGGCCCGCGCGCCGATCTCGACAGGGAACTCACCGCCCAGGGCGTCGCCAACGTCGTCTCGGGCACGTTGGGGGGCCTTCCACTGTCGGGGGTGGTGGTGCGAACCACCACCAACGCCCGGGCGGGCGCGCGCAGCCGCTGGTCGACCGTGCTCCACGGGGTGTGGGTGCTGCTGTTCACCGCCGCGTTCGCGTGGCTGCTGGAGCTGATCCCGATGGCGGCCCTGGCCGCGCTGCTGGTGTTCATCGGGGTACAGATGGTGAACCTCGGCCATGTGCGCAACCTGCGCGGCCACCGCGAAGTGTCGGTCTATCTCGTGACGATGGGCGGGGTCGTGCTGATCGGTCTGGCCGAGGGCGTCGCGATCGGCCTCGGGCTGGCCGCGCTGCTCGCGCTGCGCCGCCTGGCCTGGGTCTCCGTGGACGTACGGCAGGCGGACGGAGACTGGCGGGTGACCATCCGGGGTTCCCTGACGTTTCTCGGCGTGCCCCGCCTGACGTCGGCCCTGACGGCCATCCCGGCGGAGGCCGCGGTCGATCTGGACCTGAACCTCGACTTCATGGACAACGCCGCGTTCGAGGCCCTGCACACCTGGCGTCTTGAGCATGAACGCGGTGGTGGCAGGGTGCACATCGACGAGCTGCACGACGAGTGGTACCTGGCCGCGGTGAGCGGAGCCCGCCTGGCACGGGCCAGGGTCCCGCCGCGCTGGGACCCGCGGTCGGCCGAGGAGGGCTGAACGCTGAACGAGTTCGCCCAGGGGAGATCCGCCAGCGGTGAAAAGGCGCTGACACAGGGCGTGATCCGGCCGAGGATGGCTCCCATGAAACTTCTGATCATCGGTGGCGGGGTCTTCCTCGGCCGGGCGATCGTGGCGGAGGCACTGCGGCGGGGTCACGAGGTCACGACGTTCAACCGCGGCAGGAGCGGCGTGGACCTGCCCGGCGTGGAGGCGGTCCGCGGCGATCGCGAGGTCCCCGCCGACCTGGACCGGCTGGTGGACGGCAGACGATGGGACGCCGTCATCGACGTCTGCGGATTCACCCCGCGGGTCGTCCTCGACTCGGTGCGACGACTTTCCGGACACGTCGGGCACTACACGTTCATCTCCAGCATCTCCGCGTACGCCGACTTTCCGGGGAAGCCGGGGGTCGACGAGAGTTCGGCCCGCTACGAGTGCCCGCCGGACGCCGACGCGGACTACGGCGACTACGGTGTGCTGAAGGCCGGGTGCGAGCGGGCGGTCGAGGAGCATTTCGACGGCCCGGCCCTGATCGTCCAGCCCGGCCTGATCATCGGGCCGCACGAGAACGTGGGCCGGCTGCCGTGGTGGCTCACCCGCATCGCCCGGGGAGGGCCGGTGCTCGCACCCGGCGACCCGGCGCTGCCGATGCAGCTCATCGACGCTCGCGACATCGCGGCCTTCACCCTCGACCAGGTGGCCGGGGGCGCCACGGGCCGGTTCCTGACCGGCGGTGTGCCGGGCAGAGCCACCTACGGAAGCTGGCTGCGCGAGTGCGTCGAGGTCACCGGGTCCGATGCCGAGCTGATCTGGGTCGACGACGCCTTCCTCCTCGATCGCGGAGTCGAGCTGTGGAGCGAGCTTCCCCTCTGGGCGAGTGGTGAGCTGGCCCGGGGCGTCTGGGCCACATCCTCCGCCAAGGCGCTGGCCGCCGGGCTGACCTGCCGCCCGCTGTCGGAGACCGTACGCGACACGTGGGAGTGGCTGAGGGACATCCCGGAGGAGCGACGCAGCTTCGGGGCACGGACGCTGCGCCATGGCATCGATCCCGACAAGGAGGCCCGCATCCTGGCGGAATGGAGCGCGTGATCTCGTACGGTCCACGCCGCGGCTCGACCGCGGCGTGGTCTCATCGGCTGCCGATGGGTGACCGCCTCCGGTGCGGTACGCCGAACCGGAGGCGGTGCGGGACTTACCGGTTCCAGGTCCACTTCTGGTTGTTGCCGCCCCAGCAGGAGTAGAGCTGGAGCTTGGTGCCGTTGCCGGTGCCGTTGCCGACCGCGTCGAGGCACTTGCCGGACTGTACGCCGACGATGGTGCCGTCGGAGTTGACGCGCCACTTCTGGTTGTCGCCGCCCCAGCAGCCGTAGATCTGGACCACCGCGCCGTCACCGGTGCCGCCGGCGTCCAGGCACTTGTTGCCGTAGACCCTGATCTCGCCCGAGGACGTGGAGGTCCACTGCTGGTTGTTGCCACCGTGGCAGTCCCACAGCTGCAGCTGGGTGCCGTCGGCCGTGCTGTAGTTGGGCACGTCAACACAGCGGCCCGAGCCGACGCCCCTGATCAGCCCGGAACCGCCACCACCCGGCGTCGGAGTGACGGTCGGAGTCGGTGTCGGGGTCGGGGTCGGGGTCGGGGTGGGGTTGGGGTTGGGGTTGGCTGCGTTGAGTGCGTTCAGCACCGAGGTGTAGGCCGGCTTCTTGTTGCCGTTGCCGTCGAACAGCAGCGGGGTCTGCTCGGAGCGCCAGGAGTCGCTGTCGCGGACGCCCCACACGGTGATGCCGACGCAGCGCGGCACGGCCAGGCAGTCGTTGACGATGTTGGCGTAGGTGGTGGGCGAGGCGCCCTGGACGTCCAGCTCGGTGATGGCCACGTCGACGCCGAGGGCGGCGAAGCTCTGCAGCGTGGTGCGGAAGTTGGGGTTGTAGGCGCTTTGGTTGTTGAAGTGGCCCTGGAAACCGACGCAGTCGATCGGCACGCCGCGCTGCTTGAAGTCGCGGACCATGTTGTAGACGCCCTGGGTCTTGGCCCAGGTCCAGTTGTCGATGTTGTAGTCGTTGTAGCAGAGCTTGGCGGCCGGGTCGGCGGCCCGCGCGGTGCGGAAGGCGACCTCGATCCAGTCGTTGCCGGTCTGCTGGAGGTTGGAGTTGCGCCGGGCGCCGGAGTTGCCGTCTTCGTAGGCCTCGTTGACGACGTCCCAGTAGGGGATCTTGCCCTTGTAGTGGGCCATGACCCCGTTGATGTGGTCGATCATGGCCTGGCGCAGGGCGCCGCCGGACAGCGACTGCATCCAGCCGGGCTGCTGGGAGTGCCAGGCCAGCGTGTGGCCGCGGACCTGCTTGCCGTTCTGCACGGCCCAGTTGTAGACCCGGTCGGCCTGGGTGAAGTTGAACTGCCCCCGGTTGGGCTCGGTGGCGTCGATCTTCATCTCGTTCTCGGCCGTGATCATGTTGAACTCACGGTTGGCGATCGAGGAGTAGGTCGAGTCACCGAGCCTGCCGGCGGCGATGGCCGTACCGAAGTACCGCCCGCTCTGCGCGGCGGCCGCGGCCAGCGTGCTCTCCGCGGCGTCGGCTGAAGCCGACACCGCCACCGCAGTGGCCATGCCGAGCACGCCCACTGTGGCCGCGGCGAGAATCCGGCGCAGACCACTGGATGGTCGCCGGGATTCGGGCGTCGGTAACGCGTTTGCGTCCATGCCTGAGCCTCCATAACTCAATCACCGAAAGGGGGGAACGCGTGGGAATGCTGCTCCACGCGACGGACGCCGCGCCCCGTCACCGGGAACGCACTGAGGCGTCGTAGGACGGCATGCCCCCGCAGTGCACCGCCAGCCGGCAGGGGGAGACCGCCTTGAGGAGCCAGTGTGGAAACCACTCCGAAATATGTCAAGAACCTTGCGAAACTTTCGGCGGATTTTTCGGAGACCCTATCGGGGAAAGATGGCGACGTCCGCCTGTGACCTTCATAATCTCCCAGCATGACCTGGAGATCTTGACGAAAACTCGAGGAGTGAAACTTTCACCATCGTCGGCGTCCGGGTCGGTGTGGCGAACCCGAAGAACTCCAGATGAGCCGCACCCTGCGACCCGAGAACCTCCCACGCCGTGGGCCCGGACCTTGACGGCTCCCACCGGACTCGTATTTGCTCCGCCCCGTCACCACATTCGAGCGCCGCAGCGGAGGGAACCGGACGGACCATTTTGTTAGCGTTAACAACACCCCTGTCCCCACCCTGAGCGTCCGGTGATCAGAGCACCGTGAGTCAGCACCGGCGCCACATCCCGCGCCTCCTGCGCCACGGGAGAAACGGCCGACCGCCCGGTCCCGTGTCGGACGCCGCCACGTCCGGCGCGACGCCGCCGATTCGAAAGGACATGACGTTGAAACGCAGGCTCAAGGCGATCCTGGCCGCCGCCGCCTTACCTTTGGTGATCGTGAGCATGCTCATGGCGGCCCGCCCCGCCGCTGCGGCGGCGCTGACGCGGGTGACCGGCTTCGGCAACAACCCGACCAACCTGAACATGTACCTCTACGTGCCCGATCGGGTAGCGGCCCGCCCGGCGCTGCTGGTGCTGGTGCACTACTGCGGCGGATCCGCCGGCGCGATCTTCAACGGCAACGGGCACGACTACGCCACGGCCGCGGACCGGTACGGCTACATCATGGTGCTCCCCGAGGCCACCCGCAGCGAAAAGTGCTTCGATGTGTCCACCCCGGCCGCGCTCAGCCGTGACGGCGGCGGCGACTCCACCGGCATCATGGCGATGGTCTCCTACGCCCGCCAGCGTTACAACGTCGACCCTGCCCGGATCGTGGTCAGCGGTTTCTCCTCCGGCGCGATGATGACCAACGTGCTCGCGGCGCAGTATCCGGACGTGTTCTCGGCCGCCTCGGCATTCTCCGGAGTACCGGCCGGGTGCTTCGCGACCACCAACGGGTCACTGTGGAACAGCCAGTGCTCGGGCGGAAACCTGATCAAGACCGCTCAGCAGTGGGGGGACCAGGCACGGGCGATGTATCCGGGGTACGCCGGGCGCTATCCACGGATGCAGGTGTGGCATGGCACGACCGACACCACGCTGGCGTACCCGAACTTCGGCGAAGAGATCAAGCAGTGGACCGACCTGCACGGTCTGAGCCAGACCCCGGCGTTCACCGATCACCCGCAGTCGTCGTGGACCCGCACCCGGTACGGCGCCACGGGCACCCAGGCCACCGTCGAAGGCATCAGCATCTCCGGAGTGGGCCACCAACTGCCGATGAACGGCCAGCTCGCCTACGCCATCTCCTTCCTCGGTCTCGACGGCACCACACCGTCCACGTCACCGTCTCCGACCGTCTCCCCGACACCCCCGCCGGGCGGTGGCGGTTCCGGGCTGATCAAGGGCGTCGGCTCGGGCCGCTGTGTTGACGTGCCCAACTACAGCACCGCCGACGGCACCCAGCTGAACCTGTGGGACTGCCACGGCGGCACCAACCAGCAGTGGACCTACACCTCTGCCCAGGAGCTCCGGGTCTACGGCAACAAGTGCCTGGACGCCGGCGGCACCGGTGACGGCGCGGTGGTCCAGATCTACGGCTGCTGGGGCGGCGACAACCAGAAGTGGCGCGTCAACTCCGACGGCACCATCGTCGGCGTACAGTCCGGCAAGTGCCTCGACGCGGTCGGCAACGGCACCGGCAACGGCACCAAGCTCCAGCTCTACTCCTGCTGGGGCGGCGACAACCAGAAGTGGACCTGGAGCAGGTGATCGTCACCGACAGCCCGGCCCCCGGCGGGCCGGGCCCAACCCGCCCATGGCGGGGGGCGGGCCGCCGCGGGGAAGGCAGGAACGGTTCTCCGGCGGACCGGTGAGGGTCACGACGAGGAGCCCGAGGACACGGTCCTGGAGTGGGGCCGTCCGAAGGAACCTCGACCTCGAGGCCGACGACGACGCCGGGGCCGAAGGCTCCGGAGACGCGCATCTCCTCGGGGATCTGCTGAACGTGGGTCACATCGTGACGAGCTCGGCCGGGTCGATCGCGTCGTCCGGCCCGGTGACGCGGGTCTCGCTGACGACCCGGTCGATGTGATCTCCCACAGCGCGCTCATTGACGGAGTGAGCGCTCACTCCGTAACATGACCTCCATGACGGAAACCACGCCTCGCCGGCGAGCACCGGCGATGAGCACCGAAGACCGCAAAGCCATGATCGTGGCCGCCGCACTGCCCTTGGTGGCCGAGCATGGCGCCGCCATCACCACCAGTCAGATCGCGCGCGCGGCGGGCATCGGCGAGGGCACCATCTTCCGCGTCTTCACCGACAAGGACGAGGTGCTGCAAGCGTGCATGGCCGAGGCCGTGAACCCCGACCACGCGCTGCGCGAGCTGGCGGCCATCTCCCTTGACGAGCCGTTGAGCGACCGCCTGGTCCAGGCGGTCGAAGCCCTGCACGCCCACCTGGAGCGCATGGGCACCGTGGCCGGAGCCCTGTACGCCTCCGGTCACCTGCGCGACCGTGCCCCCTCAGGCCGTCCGGCCCCAGGCGCGCGGGAGGCCTCGATGCGGGCCACCCAGGAGGCCGTGGCGGAGCTGATCGAGCCCGACCGCGCGGCACTGCGCCTGGACCCGCAGAAGATCGCCGCGATCTTCCTCGGCATGATCTTCACCCAGCAGCGGTCGATGGGCGAGGACTCCGCGCTGACCCCCGCCGACCTCGTCGACGTCCTACTGCACGGCGCCCTGCACCACCCGGAGGCCGACGGATGACCATCACGCTCAACCACACCATCGTGCCCGCCATCGACAACCGTCAGGCCGCTCGGTTCTTCGCCACGATCATGGGTCTGCAGGAGTCGCCGCCCTCGGGCCGCACCGGGAATTTCGTCCCCGTGCGCGTCAACGAACAGCTCACCCTGGACTTCATGACGGTGGCTGAGCCCGTGGGGCTGCACCTGGCCTTCGATGTGGACCCGGCCACGTTCGATGCCGTCTTGGCGCGTCTGCGTGACAACGGTGTTCCGTACGGCAATGACCCCGCCCATCCCGACAACGGACGCATCGACCACCCGCTGTGCCCTCGCGGCCTGTTCTTCGTCGACGCCGCTCGCAATCTGTACGAGGTGATGTCCCCGGCATGACCCCCTGTGACCGACGGATGTTCACCGCTGAGCTGGGCCTTCGGCGTTCGCCGGTTCTCATCGTTTCGCGCTGCTTCTCGCGTCCATGTCCCCTGACCGTGCCCCGCTCGTGGCGACACGCGCTCGTCAGCCGGACTTGAGACCCTGGCCAAGGCATCTGCCCTGCCGGGCTAGCGCAGCCAGCGCAGAGCTGCGTCGGCGCAGTCTTCCGGACTGCTGTTGAAGGCGATGGCCGCGTCGGGCGCGTGCCGCCGGACCAGGTTGACCACCTTCTCGAAGAACTCGAGCAACGGCTCGTGCTTGCGGATGCCACCCCCGATCACCACACAGCCGTAGTCTTCGCGGGTCAGCGCCTCCACGATCACTCTTTCGGGGTCCTCGTCGAGTGCCACCAGGCACCAGTCGGCTTCGATGCCGTGATCGTCGAAACGGGCCCGACCGCGTGCCATCGCCGCCTGCACCGGCTCCGGGTCCCAGCCCTGGATCTTGGCGGGGTCGAGACCGACCACCAGTACTCGTGCCGCTGTCACGCGTCCTCCTTCTCCCAGAACCCCGACCGACTCGAAACCATGCTTCCGTTCATTGTCATCGCTTACCGGCGCTTTCCGTGGCCATGCGCCCCCAAAGCGCCCCCGCCCGCGACGAACCCCACCGGCCGGTGGGAAGATGGCCGGCATGACGATCAGCAGAAAGGCCGATGCCGCGTAAACGGCCCGGTCGCGTCCGCACGGAGCTTCAGCGCCGGCCTCCCATGCAGGACGACACCACGACTATCCCTGGTCTGTCCTCGGCAGCCCTCGCCGAAGTCCGGCGGATCGAGCGTCAGAAGAAATACCTACGGCCGGGCTCGGTCGGGGCCGCCTTTGCGCGTTGGCGGATCTTCGTCCATGAACCGAATCGACACCTCTGGGACTACGAGAGCGGCGGTTGCACCGAATGGGCCTGTTGCGGAGACCCATGGCAGGCCCGTGAGTATCTGGAAGCGGTGATGTCGGCGATGTCCCGTCGGCGGGCACGGGAGCTCCGAAGCTCGGTCGAATCCCTGGATAAACGCTTCTGAATCCATGGGCGTACGCCGAGTCCCTGTGCCTGTGGTCAGCGGTGGTTGCCTTGCGGACGACCTGTAGAGGTGCACTGGTGCCCTCGATCGTGGACAGAGCGCCGATGCCCGTGGGCGCCGTCGTCTTCGTCGACGCCACTCTCCCCTACCCGGGGCGAACCTGGGTGGATACCGCCCCGGCCGAGTTGTGCGACGAGCTACGCCGATCGGCCGGGCCGGACGGATGGCTGCCGCCCTGGCACGAATGGTTTCCGGCCGAGGCCATCCGAGGCCTCGTGCCGGACCCGCAGGTGCGGGCTGAGCTCTGTACGGAGATCCCGCGCGTGCCATGGGGCTGTCTGGAGGAGGTCGCCCCAGCGCTCGATGGCTGGAGAGACTGGGAAAGCCGCTGATGAGGGGAGATGAAGGCGGACGAGTCGGCCTGTAGGCCGGGTTCTAATTCTGCATGCTCGCTACCTGCATGGATCCGCTCAGAACCACAAGCGACCTGCAAAAACGCTTCTGTTCGTTGTCATCGCTTGCCAACGTTTTCCGAGCGCGTGTGCCCCTGATGCGCCCCCGGCTGGCCACGCCTTCGAGCTCTGAGCTTCTGCTTGCAAACGGGAGCCAGTCACGACGTAACGGTCTCCTCGCCGTACTCAGACGGTAGGTGCGGACTGGTGCGGTGTGATCGCGTAAGGGAGGGTTGCTCTGCTGTACAGCACGTGACTTGAGAGCGAGGAGGCTTCCGGTCCGGCGAACGTCCACGCACGCCTCGGTTGTCACCCACTCGTCTCAGATGTCCGCACTCATGGGTAAGGGGTGACGTCACTAACGGGCTTGCGACGCCACCCCTGTTTGCTCCTACTTCCTCGATCCGTTACGCTTCCGCCTCCTACGGGGGCGGAAAGCGGTGATCTCGATTCCTCCGATGCGGATCCTGACCTTGCCATGGATGAGCATCGCGATCACCAGGAAGGCCACCATGGCCATGAAGACACTGTTTCCCATGGGAAGGGCGTAATTCACCCTCATGAGGTCCATCAGGGGCATCTCTCCTCCTCTGCTAGCGGGCTACCTGCCGCACTGCCAGAAAGAGCCCCCGTACTAGCCGCTCCGTAACTTGCCGGAACGCACTAGATGGATGTACCGTTTAGCTATCAAGCTCAGTAGTACAAGGTTGGGGTCTCTCCTGACGCGCATACCTGCCCGGGCCGTAATCCCGGGCTTGTCTGCGTGCTTCCCAACAGAGTAGTGCATCCAGATCGACATGCCTCTCAGGCGGAGAGCAACCAGTCGCGTACAAAGACGACAAATTGGGATCGAAACCTCATACGGACGCCACCTCGGAAACCGTTATATTTCTGCGACCTATGTCCGTATGCCCAGCTTGGGGATTTAGGTCCACCCAATTTGGCCTTCAAAGCCAGGTAAATTCTCCCTCTTTAAATGTGATGCACATCACACATAGGGCTCTGAAGAGAGCTAGCGTATGGGGGCTCCAGGGTGTATGAGAACCACCGCGTGCAACCTTCGCCTTTGCCCTGATCTTCCCGTCTGCCTTCGACCCGCCCCGGAGGGGCAGCGGGCCGGCGACGGAGGGTCAAGCTCGGCTTCGCGTGCTCCATGTTCCCGGTGACCTTCCTCGCGCGCTGGTTGTCCTGCCGGTACAGCCGGGCTTGACCTGGAGGAGTCGGTTTGCTGGGCTTGCCCGGGTCGATGGCGGGCGGGACGATCAGGGCTTCCACCTCAGCCCCCTACGGCCCTGCTGCTCACGAAGTTGATCACCCCGGAGCCGGAGCGCCCCGGGGTTTGGGGCAGCGCCCCAAGGTCTTCGCTGCTCCCTTGGCAAGAGACTCTCACCTGCATAAACCATGCCGTCAGTTCGCCGACCGTCGTACCGTGCTTGCCGGCGGGCAGCGCGACCGCAAGGCGGGACCGGCCGAAGAGCCGCACGCCCGCCGCGGCGAGGCGCGCGGCCCAGACGGCTCATGCTCGTGTGCGTGCGCTTCCCTCGACATGCGGGGCCGTGGCTGGCTTCCTGGGCTGCGTTGTGCTTCCTGGCGCTCTTCCCCTGACTGCTGTCGGTGGGCTTCCCTCGGCCGGTCCGCTCCGTGTCCGCCGAAGGCGGCTTGACGACGTAGGGAAACCTGTAACAGGTCAGACGAGGTGAACGCCGTCGTGCTGTCGGATCGCTGGCGCACCCTCGTGCAAAGCGTCGAGCACGCGGACAGCAAAGGCTTCCGTAACCATCTGCCGCACTTCGTCGGGCGTTGCCCAGTGGAACCGCTGGACCTCGTCATTGATCGTGAGCTGACCGCCTGTGGGTCTGCACCGGAAGACGAGGGCGACGATGCCTCGCGTCATGTTCTTGTACACCCCGGTGAGGGCCACAGGTTCCACGGTGAGGCCGGTCTCCTCTGAGACTTCGCGGCGTAGGCCGTCGGTAATGCCCTCGTTGAGTTCGAGCACTCCCCCGGGCGCCTGCCATTGGTCGTTGTCCGCTCGCTGAGTGAGCAGGACCCGGCCGCGGTCGTCAACGATGACGCCGGCGACGCTCACTGAGTGGCGTCCATCTGCAGTCATCATCTGTCACCTCCAAGGGATAGCCTGAACAGTAGTAGACGTGCGGACGAGTTGAGGAGCTGGGCATGGCCGATCATCAGATCCTTGTCCGGCAGGTTGACCCGACTAGTGATCGTGCTGTTTTCCGGCAGATCGCAGACCATCTGCGTGAAGCTATCCAGAACGGCCGCTTGCATACGGGTGAGAAGCTGCCGTCTGAGGCGCAGCTGATGGAGCACTACAGCGTGGCTCGCATGACCGTCCGCCAGGCGATCCAGGAACTCAAAGCGGAGGGCCTTGCCGTCTCTGAGCACGGCCGCGGCGTGTTCGTTCGGGCTCGTCGTCCAGTGAAGCGGTTGGCGTTCGACCGTTTCGCCCGCCGCCATCGCAAGGAGGGTAAGGCCGCCTTCATCGCCGAGTCTGAGACGGTCGGGGCCAAGGCCCATGTCGACATGATCGAGGTGAAGGAGGCACCTGCTCCGGAAGACATCGCGGAACGCCTCAAAGTCCGTGCTGACGAGGCGGTAGTGGTACGGAGTCGGCGCTACTCCTTGGATGGGTCTCCCGTCGAAATGGCGACCTCCTACATCCCGGCAGAGCTGGCTCGCGGAACCCGCATCATGGACGACAATCCCGGACCGGGCGGCATCTACGCACGGATTGAGGAACAGGGCCGTCAGCTTGAGCGGTTCATCGAGGATGTCTCGACGCGCATGCCCACCCGCGAGGAGGCCCGCCTCCTGCTTCTTGAGCCGGGCGTTCCCGTCTTCCGGCTCGTCCGTACGGCTTACGACCTGGAAGGCCGCCCTGTAGAGGTCTGCGACACGATCATGTCGGGTGACGTCTACCAGCTCACTTACGAGTTGCCTGCCCATTAATGCTTGACACCTCCCTCCCACTCCTCTATACAAGTAATAGCTCTCCTCTAGAGGAGTAGGCAACTAGAGTCCCTTCGCAGGAGGTAAAGATCATGCGCAACATCCCGGTAGACACCTCGGCCCTGTCGTTCATGGTCGCGGGCGAGGCCGAGCCGAAGATCCTCGACCGGGCTACGGGCGAGGTCAAGAAGGACCGGGAGGGCAGGGACCTGTACACGATCCCGCTGCTGCCCAAGCCGAACGACGACCGGCGTAACCCGGTGATCGTGGTCACGTTCCCCTCGCTCGACTTCCCGCAGATCCCGCAGGGCGTGCAGGTCCGTCCGGTGGGCCTGTCGGTCTTCTACTGGCAGATGAACGGCCGGTCGGGGATGGGCTTTCGCTGCGAGGCGATCCGCCCGGCCAACGAGACGCCGGCCGCCTGAGCAGACACGAGGTAGGTCCCGGGACGGCCGTTCGCCTGCCAGCTTCCGCCGCCCCGGGGTCTCCCACCAACTCACCTAAGAGAGGAAAGGAGGACTCCAGTATGACGGACTACCTGATCCCGGCAACGCTGCTCGTCGGCACTGGGGTGGCCGGTGTGCTGGTGTGGCGCAAGGTGCATCGGGTGTCGTTCTGGCTGGTGCTGGGCTTCCCAGTCAAGGCGCTGATGGTCTACGGCACCTGGCGGGCCGTCGCCTCCGGGTGCGGGCTCGCTCGGCGTCGCCGGCGCTTCCGCTGGACCTTCCCCGGCTTCCCCGGAACGGAGGGCTGAGCCGTGCTACAGCCCTTCACTCTCCAGCAGCGTCGGAAGATCCGCCGCGTGGATGTCGAGCGCGCCCCACGGTTGGGGGTGATCCGCCCGACCGCGCTGGGGTTCCGCATCACGGTTCGGCTGCACGACGGCCAGACCCCGGAGGATTACGGGCGGGTGCTGGACAAGCTCGCGCACGCCTGGAAGGTCCACAGTGTGCGCCTGGCCTCCTGGAAGCCCGGCAAGGTCACCCTCGTCGCGACACTGTCCGATCCCCTGGAGCGGGTCACGATCCCGGTCCTGTCCGAGGACCTGCTGCGGGTCCGGGTCGGCATGCTCGACACCGGGTCGCCGTTCGTCATCGACTTCCGCGCGGTGCCGCACTGGCTGAACGTCGGCGCGACGCAGTCCGGTAAGTCGAACCTTGCAAACGCGCTGATCGTCGGGCTGGCTCCGCAGCCGGTTGCCTTGGTCGGGTTCGACCTCAAAGGCGGGGTGGAGTTCACCCCGTACGAGGCGCGCATGTCCGCCCTGGCCACCGAGCGGGCTGAATGCGCCGCGCTGCTGGCCGACCTGATCGGCATCATCAAAGACCGCATGGCGCTCTGCCGGTCGCACCGGGTGAAAAACATCTGGCACCCCCGCTTGCCCGAGGACAAGCGGCCGATGCCAATCGTCGTGCTGGTGGACGAGGTCGCCGAACTGTTCCTGATGGCCGACCCGAAGTCGGAAAAGGAAGAGGTCGCCGCCGTGGCAACCCGGCTGCTGCGGCTGGCCCAGCTCGGCCGCGCCTTCGGGATCTATCTGGTGGTGTGCGGGCAAAGGGTCGGCTCCGACCTCGGCCCCGGCGTGACCGCGCTGCGCGCCCAGCTCACAGGGCGGATCTGCCACATGGTCAACGACGAGGAAACCGCCAAGATGGCGCTCGGTGACATGGACCCCGGCGCGTTGAACGCCGCCCGGCAGATCTCCCCGAACAGGCCCGGTACCGCCGTGGTAGTCGGCTCCGAGGGCCGTTGGCGTCGGATGCGGTCGGTGCATGTCAGCGAGGAACAGGCCGAAGCCGCCGCCGCGACCTTCGCCGGCCTCGCCCCGGCCTGGGCCGACCTCACTCGCGGCACGGCGGCGATCGGTGACCTGGATGCGGTCGAGCTGGAGGAGTTCACCGCCCCGGACCTCGACGGCATCCCCGCCTAACCATCTACCCGTACCCCTTTCTCGGGCCGTGGTGTGAGCCCCGGTTCACGCCAGGCCCTTACCCGACCCATGCCGAAAACCCCATGAGAGGACCCTTGTCATGCGTCGCCTGCGCTCGATGCTGGCCGATTCCGGCCCGGTGATGGTGCTCGCGGTGATCGCCGCCGTGGGGTCCTTCGACCACATCAGCACCCTTGCCGCCAAGTACGGTCAGCGGGATTGGCGCTCGTGGGCGGTCGCGGTCTGCATCGACCTGATGTGCGTGATGGCCGCCCGCGAGATCCAACGCGACAAGCGCACCGGCCGCCGCCGCCGCGGACTGATCTCCTGGCCGTCACTGGTCCTGGCCGGCGGCATCGTGCTCACCCTGGCGGCCAACCTGGCTGAGGCCGATCCTTCGGCGTGGGGCTGGATCGTCGCCGCAACACCTGCGGGTGCGTTCCTGATCGCCATGTCGATGCTGGAACGCCGCGCCGGCCACACCGACCCGTCGCCGACCTCCTGCCCATCGCCGGTGGTTGACGCTGAGCTGATCGCCGACCAGCCCCGGCACAACCCGGCGGCCTCTGCCGGCGTGCCCGTCGAGCGTCCGGAGCTGGCCACCCCTGATGAGCCGCCCGCCGAGCTGGCCGCGCCCCCGGTTTCCGCCCGTCCGCAGATCAGCCCGGCCGTGCTCGATGACGCCCGCTACTTCGCCGACGAGCACACCCGGCTCCACGGCACGCCCATCACGCCCGAAGAGCTGCGCCGCCGCATGCGGATCACGCCCGACCTCGCCGCCGAACTGCTGCACCACCTCACGTCCGAAACCGTCTGAAAGGACACCGATCACGATGACCACCGACCCGAGCATCCGCGCTGAGTTCATCGCCGGTCTGCGCCGCCTGGCCGCGTTCCTGGCCGACAACCCCAAGGTCCCCGTCCCGTCCTTCGGCGCGGAGATCTCCATCTACCCGCTGGGCAGTGACGACGACAAGCGGGCCGCAGTGGACCGCGTCGCCGACCTGATCGGCTCCCAGCCCTCGGACGGGACCGACTACATCACCGCCCGGGACTTCGGCCCGATCACCTACCGCGCCATCGCCATCTCCACCGAGCGCATGAGCGGCTTCGACGCCTGGCTCAGCTTCCGCGACGCCGTCAGCGCCTAGGAGCTGTGGTGTTCCTCCGCAAGCTGATCGCCCGCTGCCTGCTGCTGTTCGCGCTGTTCTACCTGCTCACCCGCCCGGCCTCGGCCGCCGAGATCGTCAACCACACCATGCACGCCCTGCACGGTGCCGCCGATGGCCTGGCCGGATTCCTCACCCGCCTGAACTGATCAACCGCACTCGATCCGAGAAAAGAAGGACTGAGCACCGTGACGGATTACACCCACCCCGACGTGCTGACTCTCGGCGTACGCGCCGGATGGGCCGACCCCGAAACCGACCCCACCCGGATCGACTGGGCCGCGCGGCAGGCCACCGCGGCGATCCCGTTCCGCGTGGTCGACGGGCGTCCGGTGAACCCGTGCGAGACCACCGGCATCCGCTACGGCCGAAACGAGCTAGGCCACTGGGGTGAAGCCCTGTGCGCCGACGCGATCGTTACCGCCACCATGGCGGGCCGTCGCCGGCTGGTGATGGTCGAACGCCGCGACGGACACGGCTGGGCACTCCCTGGCGGCCACGTCGACCCCGGAGAAGACCCCGGCGCGGCTGCCGTCCGCGAGCTGGAGGAGGAAACCGGCCTGGTCATCCCCGGCGCGACCTGGCGGACGCTGCCCGCGCGGTACGTGCCCGACCCCCGCGCATCGGATGAGGCATGGATGGTGACCGTCCCCGCCATCACCCACTTGGGCCCCCTCCCCGACCTTCCCGCCGTGGCCGGTGCCGACGACGCCAAGCGAGCCGCCTGGATCACTGCGGACACCTACGCGGTTTTGCTCGCGGACCTCGCAACCAGCTTCGGCGGTGAGGTGTTCGCCGCGCACCGGGCCATGCTGGCCGACCTGCTCACGCCCACCACATGCCCGGACTGCAACGGCGAGGGCCAAGCCCTGATCGCGCAGGTGATCGGCCGTGGACTGCGCCGCCGCACCGTCGAGCAGTACGCCGCGTGCCTGACCTGCTCGGGCATCGGCCACACCCCGAACGGGAGTGAGATCGCGTGACCCTCTTCGGCGCGTTCTGCTGCTGCACCTGCGGCGGTACCGGCCTGGTCAACGACGACCACGGCCAGGCCGCTACCTGCCGCGACTGCGACGGCACCGGCATCGACAACCACGACTGACCTCGAACCTGCTGCGACGCCTCCACGAGAGCGGTCAACGCTTGCCGGCAACTGCCGCTCTCGCGGGGCGTCCCCTTCGCCCAGAAGCAAAGGAGACACCAGTATGCGCCACCTCCGCGCCTTCCCGCTTCTGCTCGTCTCGGGCTCACCTTGGCTTCCGCCCGGTACCGCTTCCACCTGGGTGTGCCGCTGCGGCGGCATCAACCCCCGCACCTCGACCACCTGCGGGCGGTGCGGCCGATGACTGCCCTGTACCGCGAATGCCCTGCCTGTGACGGCTTCTGCTTTGTCGGTCGTGATCCCAACAACCGGCCCAAGCCCTGCAAGAAGTGCCACGCCACCGGACGGATCTACATCGGAGGCAAGCGATGACCCTCACGTTGACGGACTGGTTCTGCGGTGCGGGCGGCTCCTCTCAAGGTGCGCACGCGGTGCCCGGCGTGCAGGTCACCCGCGCGGCCAACCACTGGGACATGGCGATTGCCTCGCACTCGGCCAACTTCCCGGCTGCCGATCACTACAAGGGCGACATCCGCACGGCTCCCGTGGAGCGCTGGCCGGTGGCCGATCTGTTTTGGGCCTCCCCGGAGTGCCCCAAGTGGAGCCGCGCCCGTGGTAAGCGTCGGGACTTCCACAACTCCCGGCAAGGAGAGCTGTTCGCCTTGCCCGGCCTCAGCCGGTCGGCGGAGGATGAGCGCTCCCGCGCGCTGATGGAAGAGGTCCCGCTCTACCTGGAAGGCGTCACCCGGCGGGGATCGCGGGTGCTGGCCGGTGTGGTCGAGAACGTCATCGACTGCCGCGCCTGGGACCAGTGGGACGCCTGGCTCGGCCGCCTTCACCTGCTCGGCTACCGCACGCGGGTGATCGCGCTCAACTCGATGCACGCACGCCCGGTGCGCACCCGGCCTGCCCCGCAGTCCCGAGACCGGCTGTATGTCGCCTACTGGCATCGCTCGCTGGGCCGCTCGCCCGACTTCGACAAGTGGCTCCGGCCCACCGCGTGGTGCCCTGTCTGTCAGGAGACGGTGACCGCGGTACAGGTGTTCAAGCGCCCCGGCGCGGACATGGGCCGCTACCGGCAGCAGTACCTCTACCGGTGCCCGCGCATCACCTGCCGGAACCAGGTGGTTGAGCCTTCGGTGCTTCCGGCCGCCGCCGCGATCGACTGGACCATCCCCGCAAAGCGCATCGGCGACCGCGCTGAACCGCTCGCACAGGCGACCATGGAGCGCATCCGGGCGGGGATCTCCCGCTACTGGGCACCGGTCCTCGCCCCCGCCGGCGGCACCTGGCGCGACTCCGCGAGCCCGGTCGGCGTGCCGATGCCGACCCGCACCACGCGGGAGAATGACGGCTTGGCCGTACCGCCCGGCCTGGTGCCGCTGATGGTCCCGGTCGAGGGGCGCGACGGCAAGACCGCCGCCAGTGCGGCCGACCCGATGCGGACCCAGACGGCACGCAACGAAACCGGCTTGGCTTTCCCGCCGTTCATCGCCGAACTTCGCGGAGGCGGCTCGGAGGTCCGCCCGGTCTGCGACGCGCTGGCCACCGTCACCGCCTCGGGCAATCATCACGGCCTGGTCACCGCCTCGCCCGAGGTCGGTTCGCTGCTGGTGCCGTACTACGGCAACGGCCACGCTCGCCCCGCGTGTCAGCCGATCGGCGTGCTGCCCACCCGCGACCGCTACGCACTGGCCAGCCTCGACCGTCACACGCCGCCGGTGGACATCGCCGATGTGCGGTTCCGCATGTTGGAGCCCGCCGAGATCGGCCGTGCCATGGCCTTCAGCGACAGCTACACCGTCCTGGGCAACAAACGCCAGAAGGTCCGCCAGTACGGCAACGCCGTCACTCCACCGGTCGCCGAGGTCATCGTCTCCGCCCTGGTCGAGGCCATCACCGGCACCGAACTGGAGCGAACGGCATGAGCGTCTACCACGTGCGCCTCATCGAGGCATACGCCCCCGGCGCGGATCACCCCTGGTCGGTCATCCGATCGGTCGTCTCGGCCGAATCATCCCCATGCCTGGCCCCGGTCCTGGTCCGGCTCGGCTCCCACCGTCGCCGCGTCCGCTGCGGTGACCGGCTCCCCCTGCACCGGCAGTGCTGCGACTGCGCTCCCCGCATCGTCGTCATCGAGGTAAGGAGGATCACCGCGTGAGCGCTCCCGCTCCGCTCGCCGAGCTGGTCGGGCCGGTCATCGCTGATCTGGCCCGCCGCTCCGGCAAAGACCTCACCCGCTGGTTCGAGCAAGTTACCCGCCTTGGCGGCTGCGCCGAACCCATCCGTCTCACGGGCGAAAGTCTCACCCTCGATGCGGCCTCCGGGGAAGTCCTCGCCTCCTACTCGACGGCGGCCGAACCTCACGGCCAACTGATGGTGCGCTGCGGCAACCGGCGGGCCTCGCGCTGCCCCTCCTGCGCGGAGCTGTACCGGCGCGACACCTTCCAGCTGATCCGCGCCGGACTCCTCGGCGGGTCCAAAGGCGTCCCGGAAACGGTGCGCACTCATCCGCGCGTCTTCGCCACCCTGACCGCCCCCAGCTTCGGCCCGGTCCATCGCGGGCCAGGCAAGAACGGCAACCCTCAGGTCTGCCACCCGCGCCGAAGTGGCCCGTCATGCTTCGAGCGGCACACCGCCGATGATCCCCTCATCGGTCAACCCCTTGATCCCGATTCGTATGACTACGTCGGTCACGTGCTGTGGAACGCCCACGCCGGGGACCTGTGGCGGCGCTTCACCATCTACCTGCGTCGTCATCTTGCCGGCGCTGCCGGACTCAGCCAGGCCGCGTTCAACCGGCACGTCAAGGTGTCCTTCGCCAAGGTCGCCGAATACCAAGCCCGTGGCGTCGTCCACTTTCACGCCGTGATACGCCTCGACGGCCGCACCGACGACCCCGACGACCCGCCGATCCCACCCCCGGGCTGGGCAACCGTGCAGCTCCTCGACGGCGCGATCCGCTCGGCTGCCGCCGCCGTCCGCGTCAAGGGACCCGACCTCGGCCAACCCTCCCGCCTCCTCGTCTGGGGTGAGCAGGTGGACGTACGGCTGATCGAACCGGGCGACCTCGACCACGGCGACGACGGCCAGTTGACCGAACAGAAAGTCGCCAGCTACGTCGCCAAGTACGCCACCAAAGCCGCCGAAACTGCGGGCACCCTGGACCGGCGCGTCCGCTCCTATGACCTCGTCCGCCTGGCCGACCATGGCGTGACCGAGCATGCCGCCCGGCTGATCCGAACTTGCTGGGACCTCGGCGACCCCGTCACGCATCCCGAACTGCTGGACCTGCGGCTACGCAACTGGGCGCACATGCTCGGCTTCCGTGGCCACTTCTCCACCCGCTCGCGCGCCTACTCGACCACCATGACCGCGCTCCGGCAGGCACGGGCCGACTACCGCCACGCCCAACTCCACGAAACCGGCTGGGCCTTCGACCCCGACACCACGCTCGTCGTCGCTCACTGGCGCTTCGCAGGCCAGGGCTACACCCCCGGCGAATCGCTGCTTGCACGTCAGCTTGCCGACCAACCGTCGAAGGAGGCTCCCCAGTGACCACGACCATGAATGACCGGCTTTGGAGCGTGGAGGAGGTTGCGAGATTCCTCGGTGTCCCGGTCGGCACGCTCTACCAGTGGCGGCATCGTCGCATCGGGCCGCGCGGCAGACGGATCGGTAAGCATCTGCGCTATCTGCCCGAGGATGTCTACGCCTGGGTCCGGGAGCAGGCATGACAGTTACCGATCGGTGGCATAAGTCCCACCCAAAGAAGGGCGAGCCTGTCTGCTCGGAGCATAAGCGGGTTCCTACGCGCGAGCATGGTCGGGGTGAGCGGTGGCTTGTCCGCTACCGCGACGAGAAGGGCCTCCAGCTCAAACGTAGCTTCGATCGCAAGGCGGACGCTGAACACTTCGATGCTGCACGGAGGGCGGACACCTCCCGAGGAGATTGGATTGATCCCAAGCTCGGTCAGACGAAGTTCGGCGACTACGCGCCGGAATGGCTGGCCGCGCGGCTGCATAAGCCGACCACCGCCGAGACCTACAGCAACCACCTGCGTAAGCACGTCTATCCGACCTTCGGTACGGTGCCGCTGGCGTCGATCCGGCCGACCGCCGTACAGCAGTGGGTCAAGGGCCTCCGCTCCAAGGGCTTGGCTCCCCGAACGATCGAGACCGTTTACACGATCTTCGCGAGCATCATGCGCGGTGCCGTTCGTGACGGGCTGATCAGTAAGACGCCGTGTCGGGACATCCGCTTGCCGCATGCTGCGAAGACTGTGATCCGGCTCCTGACCCCCGTCCAGGTCGTGACGCTCAGTCGCGCGATGCCGGCTGAGTACGGCGCGTTGGTCCTTCTCGGCGCGGCTGCCGGGCTACGGCAGGGTGAAGCGCTCGGGCTGTCGGTCGATCGGCTCAAGTTCCCCGAACAGATGATCACCATTGATCGGCAAGTGGTCATCGTCGATCGTCGGCCAATTCTGGCGACTCCGAAGAGTCCGGCGTCGGTCCGCGAGGTTCCCATGCCGGTCTTCCTTGGCGAAGCGTTGGAGAAGCACATCGCGGAGCACGCTCCCGCCGATGTCCTCTTTCGCACTGCTCGGGGAAACCTCATGCGGCGCGACTACTTCAACGCCCGTATCTGGAAGCCTGCGATAAAGGCGGCCGGGCTGCTTCCTGACACGACGTTTCACGACTTGAGGCACACGTTCGCGAGCACGGCACTTGCTGAGGGCGTTCCGATCTCGGAGGTGTCGCGGTGGCTCGGTCATGAGTCGATCACGACGACCGTCGATCTCTATGGACATCTCGTGCCGGAGGCTTCCGAGCGGGCTCGTACGGCGCTGGATGCCGCGTTCTGTTCCGCGCTCGATGTGCCCCCAATGTGCCCCGATCAGGAGTGATCCGGAAGTCGGCCCGGCTCAGCCGGGGTGAGGGCGGACGAGTCGGCCTGTAGGCCGGGTTCTGTGATCAGCTGTCGCTGACCGGCGGCCATCCATCTAGGACCGTCGTTGCCGACGGCCTCAAGCGGTCTACCCGCGCGGCTCGGGCGGGCCGCCCTCGAACGTCGCGCGCGGGGTGTTCCGGAGAACACCCCTTCTTGACCTTGCTCCGGGTGGGGTTTACCGAGCCGCCCACGTCACCGTGGGCGCTGGTGGTCTCTTACACCACCCTTTCACCCTTACCCCCTGCGAACAGGGGGCGGTCTGCTTTCTGTGGCACTTTCCCGCGGGTCGCCCCGGGTCGGCGTTACCGACCACCCTGCCCTGTGGAGCCCGGACCTTCCTCGGCAGGATCCGAAGATCCTGACGCGGCCGCCCGGCCGACTCGTCTGCCGTACGCACAACCCTAGCGGCTCCGGCGCGCATTCCCGT